>CACXUY010000005.1 GCA_902770965.1 uncultured Lachnospiraceae bacterium
CTCGGCGTTCTGCCGGGCGATTTTGTCGTTGCAGACCCAAAGCTTCTTCTGTTCTTCATAAGACAAACTCTGGATCCATTTCATCAGGACTTCCGTCCTATCCACAAATACGGGAAGCTCTTTGCAGGCAAAAGAATCTGTATCCACCCGCATCTGCTTTGCCGGGGAGATAATGATCCTCATTCCAGTTCTCCCAGCATCTGGGCAGCATTTTCTTTCGGTTTAACTCCGCCAAATGATTTCACGATCACGCCTTCCTCATCAATCAGATATGTGGATCGGATCAGGCTCTTTGTCGGTTTTCCATCCTTCCCCGGGCGAAGGACATCATAGGCCGTGATAACGGTTAGATCCGTATCAGAGAGTAGCGTAAAGGGCAGCCCGTGCTTCTCTTCAAATCTTTTATGTGACTCGACAGTGTCCTTGCTCACACCGAGCACCACCGCACCCTTCTCCCGCAACTGTGGATACAGATCACGGAAATTACAGGCCTGGGTGGTGCAGCCTCCGGTCATGTCCTTTGGATAGAAGTAGAGGATGACCTTCTGGCCCTTGTAATCTGCAAGGCTTCTCATTTCTCCGTTCTGATCCGGCAGAGTAAATGCCGGGGCTTTGGTTCCAATCTCTAACATTTTCTCCATTTTTTGATTCGTGTTTCTATTTTTATTCTGCAGAAACCTCTCGACGAATTCTTTCTTTAATACTATCAAGTTCACGCTGAAGTTCTATAACATATTCTGAACATACGTCCTTATATAAACCTCGACCATAACCTTCTTCTATTTTCATTTCAAGGATTACATCATTCTGAAGACATAGTTTGACAAGTTTTGAAAAGACCTCTTTCAATTCTCCCTGGCATGAATCACTATTCAGATTCACTCGACACTCATCATCTTCGAATGCGAAAGAAAGAATATCATCATCTGTATTCTCAGCAAACAGCTTAACTTCAAGAATTATTTGATTCATAGATATCCTTCCTTTCATAAAAGGCATCTCGGCTACCTTCAAGAGATTTTAGGCTTTCTTCAGCCCAATTTAACACGTCATTCTCGTCATTTATATTGACTAATCGATCTGAAAACGGATTACCTATGTACGTTGTATATATTCCATTGCTGTGTGTGCGATATATTGATGTATATGGAAGTGTTCTTACACCGATATTAGCATTATGGGTCGCCACAACAACATATTTGTGCCTTTTTGATAAGTTCACAAGTATCGGGCGGATGGTTGTATCTATATAAGAGTTCCCCATACCCAATTCGGGTTCATCTAGGAAATACGCATCCGCTTCCTCCATTATTGCTCTCTGAAGAAGCAACATTCCCTTTTCTCCATTTGAAGGCGAATATAATTCCCCTGTATTGTTTATAATTTGCTTAGATTTTCCGATAAAGGGCAAAACAGAGGTGATATTGTCTTCTGAACATATATCATTGAGGTTTTGCACCTGGTCTGCTATGTCGACATTAAATATATTCTGTTTGATATACTCAAGGATTGCTTTTACTTCACGCAGTTTTCGTATACCAATTCTAAATTCCTCCTTTCGGGATTCTGCACAGAGCATCCGGAATTTAGTATTGATATATATGTCTCCCTTTTCATCCAGAGTTCCTACTTTTTCCCTGCTATTAGACTCATCAACAGACAGTGCCCTCAGTATAGTATTAACGATCTTAAGCAGTTTTAATCGACCTTCCACAAAGCCTGTCAACCCTGTAGTTGAAGGCTTAGAGACTGAATTTGTACTTTTGTCAGCAATCTCCTTTATTGTGTTTAAGGTATAATTCACAAGATGAATCACTTGCTCTGAAATTAAATCCTCAAAGCGATGTTGGTAGATGCTTTCCTTCAATCTTCTTAATAATGCTCTTAATTGGTCGCTCTCTTCCTGGCTTAAATATTCTTCAAGCTGTATGTTAAGTAAACTCAGGAAGACATTATCTATCGTCTCTTTATCAGCCTTATGAAGCTCTTCTTTTACATTCTCTATACTCGGTAAGGCAGACGCTCTTGTTATTCGCATTCGTGATTTGTTTGCATTATTGCCGTCCGTTTTTTTCCAGTTCAGATAATTATTAAAATGGGTCGGACTTGCATCTACCCAACTCCCAATATCATCAAACTCGTTTTCGCAATCCCTTACTCCCATAACAGACAGCTCTGGTTCTATACCAGAAATACGCAGAAGTGCTTTAAAATCATCATCTCGCTCAGATGCAACATACCTTACACATTTATATCCATTTGCCCTCATACTTTCGAATAAACTACTGACTATTTCGGTTTTACCGGTTCCCTTCTGACCAAAGATAACATTCATATCTGCATAGATTCGAATCGGCAGATCTACTCCCACAGCTGGATGAGCAATTAAATTTTTGCTATCCTTCTTATTCAGTAAAGTCTGAACAACAGTTTCATCCCTTTTCGACAATAAGCAAAACTGTTCAAAACTGTCCACGGGGAGTTTTAATTCAGAGAAACTACAGTCTTCATAATGATTCCAGTCTTTAACATCACTTCCGACCAGCACATTATATCTATAGTTCACAAAAACACTCATGGAGCTTTCATTTGCAGTTTCTTTGAATACCCTATGCGGGTCTTGGATTATTTCATCCAACTTTTCTGCATCTTCTAATGGAATTGCCGGTTTCTTTTGATGAAAATGTGCGATGTAAATAGCATCATGATTCTTGAACGCAGCATATATTTCATCAAGAGTATGCGTACAATCATTCAAATTGTCTCCCATGAAAAGATTATCAACACTTGCAGAAAAATCAGACGCTTCTTTTGGATTTACAACAACGATCAAGTGCCACCTCTTAGATCCTGACTCCAAGACATCAATCTCTACACCGGGCCAAACTTGACACGTATTGACAACGACTGCCGCCAAACTTTTATATTGCTCAAGATCAAAAGCGTTGTGGTTCGTGATTGCAACAATTTTGACATCTGAATTTTCAATTTTAGTTTTAAACAACTCAGGTGTTACATTTCTCCCTCGTCCATCACCCTTTTTGATGGCTTTTGTGTGACAATGAAGATCTATTTTCATCCTATCCCTCGCAAATTGGCAGACGGCTAACTGTAAATATCAATGCAATGACCTTATAATTAACAACCATAATTAAGTTTCCGGGTTTTCCTCAATAATAAAATGATCTGTAAGTTTCTCAAAAATAGCATTCTCAAGCTTTGTTTTTAATATCCGGATGTTGTCATATCTTTCTGCATTTTTTAGAAACCAATCATGAATATTGGTTTCTGAAATATAGTCACTTTCGTCAGCTTCAACTGTTTCTAGAACAGCTTCATACCATCTTTCAATAATCTGCCGCTTTTGCCCAGTCGATAAATCTACGTACTCTATACAGGCACCAATTCTAGAAAACATTGCTGGACCCAAAACCTTTTTTATCTCTTCCTCGCTTCTGAAGTTACAGGTCAGCAGAAAAATAGCTTGTCCCAGATTGACTCTATAGTTTGTATCAACAAATATACCCTCATCAAAGAGCTCATAAAACGCGTTGTAAAAGAGCGGATTGACTTTATCAAACTCGTCAATCAAGATCACATTTGACTCTCTCCCCACCATATCACGTGCAAAGCTACTCTTTGAGTGCTCCGCTCCAAATACATAGTCGTATGCTTCTTGTGTCTGCATCATCGAAAACTGGACGCGAAGTAATTCCCCGCCCATACTACGGCTTATGCTTTTCGCACTCTCTGTTTTCCCTACCCCAGATGGTCCATATAGCATTAATACTACAGGCTTAGAATTTGATCCTGTGGTTAGACGATACATACCACTTATAATCTGACGCTTGCATTCTTCCTGTCCTAATACATCTGAATTTAACGTAGAATACAGCTTCCGCAATATTTCCCTTGTAAGTGTTGGATATTCGCTCTCGTGATACTCAATATCATCTCCATATCCAGCCTTAAGCGATTCTATAACTCTTCGCGGCGGATTCTGCACATATAATGTTCCTATATCATGGTTTAGAGTAACAATATTGGTAAAGTTGGAAAGCACATGCGGAAGGACAGAACCGTAATCATCAGAGCGTACAATACAATTATCGACTTTAATTTTTGAATACAGAGCTTCTTCCCCTACACCGCTTTCATTTGGACGCAGTCGTGCATTGTAATGTTGAATCAGTTCCATGAATGGAATGGTCTCTTCATACTCCTTAATTTCTTTCTGTAGAAATATGTCGAAATCACGCTTTGATCCAGTAAATATCACAACCTTATCAGTCATATGATTCAACCCCCGCAAGAAGAACATCAAATACATCCAAGATTCGCTTTCCCCCACCCTGTTCTTCCTCTGGTTTACCCTCATCCACATATGATGGATTATCCTTAGGAATGATAGATACATCCATGTCAAGTTCTTTACTGACATTAAGCATATCCAAAGATGTCCTGCCAACCTTGATCGCGTATATGCTCAGATTCATTTTCAACAAATCCGATATTGTATAACCATTCTTGAACGAGTTGATATTAAATCTCAGAATTACTTTGCTTCTCCCTTTTGTCCCCACAAATTCATAATAGCCCTTGGCGTTTTTTAGTGTATTCTCAAGCTTATCAATGGCAATGTTAAACTCACCGGCAGGTACAGACGCCCCCCTTAACATGGATAGATACGGCGATACCATGACCATATAAGATAGCGAATCTTTTTCTGCCGAAATCAAGTAACCATCAAATTTCTTTATTGCGCCTTTGCTAATTCTTGACGAAGCCTTCTTCGATTCATCCACATCCAATATTCGTAAAAAATCTGTTAGAATCGTATTCTTCACAATGTTTTTTACCATCTTGTTACTATTAAAGGAAAGTCCGGCAGAGATCTCCCCATTTGCAGAAGCTTCCCATCCTAGAAGTGCTTTGAAAACTCCACCTATCCCACCTTTACCATTCGCCCCTACTGTTTGAGCCTCTTTACCTTCTGAAGTCTTTAACAATTCGGTCGTTGTTTCCATTTCACCGCCTGCAACAATTTGGACATAGTCGGTGACAGACTCTTCATCAAAATAAACTATTTTGCATATCTTGTTCGCCATGAGTATTACTCCACTCCCAACGCCTTAAATACTGCATCTTCCGCACTCTGGTACGGGATCAGCTGGAACGCCGACATCAGATCCGGCGGTACTGTTGCAAAATCAACCATCGATGTTGCCGGGATCAACACTTTCTTCGCTCCGCTGTCGAGGCATACCTGCAGAGAATTGGCCAGTTCATCCACTTTGATCAGTGTACCGCTAATGCTGATTTCCCCCAGTACTGCCAGCGAACTCAACACCGGCTTGCCAAGCGATATAGAGCACAGAGCGATCAGAGTTGGCAGCGCCAACTTTCCGGTCATCCCGATGCCCTGCAGATCCTGATAGTTGATGATGTAATCTTTGGTAGTCGTGCTAATAGAGCCGCTGATCCGGTTTCCGTTGGCTTTCAGGAAGCTGAACGCCGTATTGGAGGATTCTTTCGCATCCCGGTCACTGCCAATGCCTGTCCTCTCAAACTTTCCATTTCCGGGCAGCATCTGGCTTTCCAGGCGGAAAACTCCGATCATGCCGGATTTTCCCTGACTGACTGTATATACCTGGCCTGGATTGCACATACCCTCCGGGATCAGCTTGCCGCCACCCTGCTCGGGTACAGAGACATAGTGCTCCTCAAAGTTCTCATTGTCTATGTAAGAGAAGTTCACATCGTAGAATTCCATGCCGCCCAGTTTCTTGAGCTGTACTTTGACTCGACGACGCATTTCCAACGACAGCTGCAGAATCTCCTCCAGCTGTTCTTTTGTATATTCACCATCCGGATACAGCAGTTTGATAAAGCCACCGACCATCTTGCGGACGGCAATGGTATCTCGTTGATTCAGATTTTTGCCGAGTCGGAAGTAATGATCAAGCGCATCGCCATACTGCTCCTTCCGCAGTTCTCGTATGAACTCTGCAAGGTAATCCGTGATGAATCCGTAGTCATCCGTGAAGTGTTCCGGACGGAACTTTGGAATCTCCCAGCCTGGAATGTAGCAATGCATTCTGTCAAGAAATGCTGTATCCGTTCCCATCTCCGGAGGGAATGGATCAAAGAGGCTGGACGTCTTCAATAGCACATCTACACTCTGGTTGATATTGCCGACGAAGACCATGGAGGCGCTGGCAGCTTTTTCCTCTTTGCCACGCGCAAAGGATCCTAATGCCATGTAATCCTTCATAATCTGGATTCCGTCTTTATCTTTGAAATTGATCCCGGCGACCTCATCAAAGGCTACACAGTCCCACAGGCCGACAAGACCGACAGTCTTCCGGGCCATGTTATAAAACAGGTTTGCTACTGTCGTCTGCCCACCGGAAACGAGGATGCTGTTCGGGGACATCTCCTTATACAGGTGGCTCTTTCCTGTGCTTCTCGGGCCGAGTTCACAGAGGTTAAAGTTGTTTTCTACCAGCGGGATCATCCTTGCCAGCAAGAGCCACTTTTCGCGGTCATTCAGCATATCCGGCTCCATGCCAATGGAACGCAGCATGACATCCATCCACTCTTCTTTGGTGAATGCTTTCCGGCCCTGCTTCAGCTCATTGATATCCACATGGGGCATCTGGATCGGGGTAAGCTTTCGAATCTGGATGAGATTTCCGTTTTTCTTATCTTCCTCGATGTACTCGTAATCCAACTGCAGAATGCACCAGATGCCGCCGCAGAGCAGCCGGTCATATTTCTCCGGATACTCATCAGCGATAGGAATGTTCTTCAAGCCAAGATTAGAAAACTCAGCCATATAAACATTCCGCTGGATATTCAAATTAACTGTAATTTTATCGATGACGGTATAACTACCACGGGAGCGGAGTACAGATAGAATCTTCTGAGCCTCATCAGGGCGCACAAAATTATCCGCCAGAATCCGCTTCACGTTTTCGACGCCCTTTTCGATAACTTCTTCATCATCGGAGCTGCAATACTGCCACAAAAGGAACTCAAGGACATAGACGGGTACATTGGTCCCTTCCTTTATCTTCTTGGTGAGGTCTTTCCGGACAATTTTCCCGTCGAAACACTCGCGGAGCTTGCCCTTGATGATTTCACGGGTATCCATCGTACCCTCTGTATGCTGATCCATGACGTTCCTCCTTAACCGAAGAAGTCGAACTCATCCACTGCAAATGCAATGTCGATCTGGAATTCTTCACGCTGCACCTGCAGTCCGTTCTCATCAGCGATGATGAGATAATAGGTTTCCGTATTGCTGTACTTCAGCGATTTCAGATTGAAGCTGCACCGGAAGGTACGCTCCTGACCGTTGTCGCTGGTCTTGTCCGCAATGATCTTCTGGACATCGCTGATGGTTTTTCCACTGCTGTCTGTGAAGTAAAGTTGATAGGTCGCCGCCTCCCGATTGCCGCCCACGGCGTCCTTCTGATAGAAGTTCAGGGAGAAGAACGACCTTAGCACCATTGATCATGATCTTGTCCAGTTTGTCCACAAACTCCTGATCCTCATCGATCCAGATGACGATGCGGCGCTTATAGAACTCCGGCAACGGTGCCGCAAACCGGCGATTCAAGTCTTGTATGATTTTTTCGGCATCCATGCACATGCCTCCTTAGTTTCCTGTATCCTCTTGTTCTTCGATTCTCCGTCTTTCCTCCTCGATCTCACGCTGCAATTCCTCAGCGGTGGGCAGTGTCAGACGATACTTCGAGGCGAAAACCTGCTTTGCGTCGTTCAGAACAGAGTATTTGACGATGGCTTCATTTTTCTGGGAACAGAGGATAATGCCAATCGTAGGATTGTCATCATCGTTCTTATACAGCGCGTCGAACATGCGTATATAGCTGTCCATCTGTCCAACGTCGCCATGTGTCAGTTTGCCGATCTTCAGGTCGATCAGCACGTGGCATTTCAAAATGCTATGGTAAAACACGAGATCAAGATAGAAATCTTCATCCTCATACCGCATGAGCTTTTGCCTCGCCACGAAGCAGAATCCTCTTCCCAGCTCCAGCAGGAATTCCTGCAATTTATCGATCAAAGCCTGCTCCAGATCGGATTCTCTCAACGCCGGATAGTTCTTCAGATCAAGGAAATCCAGCACATACGGATCCTTTATAAAGTTTTCCGCTGTCAACGGCTTCATCAACTCTCCCGCTTCGGCGATGACTGGCGCTGTATCACGACTGGCAAGCAGCCGGTCGTAATACAGTGTGGAAATCTGCCGCTCCAGTTGACGACTCGACCAGCCAGACCGAACACACTCTTCCATATACCAGTTTCTGGCCGAATCGTCCTCTACGCGAAGAAGCGCACGATAATGCGTCCATGTCAATTCGGAACGCACTGCGTTCCATTTTGGATAGGCGCGGTAAAACGCCCGCATATTACGAAGATTGCGAACATCAAAACCTTTCCCAAATTCTTCTGTCAGGCGATCTGACACGGCCTGCAAAACCGCTTTCCCGTATTCAGCCCGGAGGCTTCCGTTTTGCTCATGCTCCACGATGATGCAACCGATGTGCCAATATGCCTGAACCATCGCACAATTGACTGCACTGTACGCCTGATTTCGAGAGAACAATAGTGCTTCCCTTATTTCCCCGTAGATGTCCTGATAAGGAGCCGGTGTGTTATCAGCCATAGTCAAAGCCTCCTTAATCGCTATTATCAGATTGCCACCGCGGCGCGTATGTATTTCAATCAGCACGCCTTTGGCTCTTGTCAATTCAATCGTGCATCCGCTGCTTATTCAGCGACATATTCCATATTTTAATATCGGGATTACGTTCAACCGCTTCTCTAATGTTGTCAACGAGGTCTTCCGGATAAATTCTCTGATTCGGATAAACCAGTGCACTGAATAAGTTGACCCCATCTGTGCTACAAATATCCGTCCCGTTCAGATCATCGGAGTATTCAATAATACTTGCTACTGCTGTTCCATGTAGTCTGTTGGTGTATTCCTCAGGATAATTCGTATGTTCGTTCTCCAGAAGCCATGGGGATAAATGCCCAATGGGTGCAATTCCTATATCCAGCACGCCTACGACTGGATATTCTTCACCGTCTTCTGGATATCTCACGGAGACAATGACATCATCCGCGAGAGAATCTAATGTCACAAACAACGGTGATGTTATTTCGACACTATATAGTCCTTCAAACTCCACGAACCGAAGATATTTGTCCTGAGCAGATATAGAGACTCGGTAAATATACATATCCGCTGTGAATCTGATTCTTTTCTGAATTTGAATACCAATTTCTTCACAATATTTTTCAAATAGAATCCTTGCCAAGCCATTTCTATCAAAGTCATTATAATCAAACAATCTGACTCTATAATCAACAGTACCATCTTTGTATTCATCAACAATTGGATGGAATACTTCAATTCCGGTCAAAGAAGATGTTAATGTCGCGGATTCTTCTTTATATATGGAATTTTCGAGATTATCGAGCACAGCTTCATCCGGAAGTACTGAAAGAATCTGTCTGTCACCATATACACCAACAACGTTATCATTACCATCACTCTCCAATATGTTTACAACACGCTTTCTATGAGTTTTGGCAATCGCGCTGTCGTTTAGACTTGTAGCAACAATAACTGGCAGAGTTCTCTTCTGGGATAGTGCCTCTCTAAACTGTGAACGCACCTCCTGCAGATCTGATGCCAGAACTTGTGCATGAGCCTGTAGCTCATCCCCATGAAGAACAAATCCCGGTTCGCGATTATCCCCACCGCCTTCGGTACTTCTGTCGTCATAGTCTTTTCTCTTTCAAAAATCTTAATTGGCAGATATTTATTACTCATCAGTCATCATCCTTTCCGCAAACCGATCTATCTTCCTTCTTGAAAATCCCGTATACGCAATTACCCGTCTTTTGGGCACTCCAGATTCCAGCAAAAACAGAGCCATCTCCTCCTTTGAATAATCCCCATGTGTTTTGAACAAGTACACCTCTGCAATTATGTTTTCCATATTAAGATCTATAGCATCACTCAATATTGCCTTCTTCGAAAGATTGTTAATAATCTTTTTAATGTCGGAATAGGATAGTCCTGACATGGACTGATAGATTTTCTTCCATTGAGCATCCTTTATTTCAGATGTCTTCACAAACTTTGGGAACTGTTCCATCATCTTAGATATTTCAAGAACACCCGGACGCGGCATTTCAATTACTGTTTGAAACCTTCTCCAAATAGCATTATCTAATAGTTCTTGATGATTTGTCGCCGCAACCAAAATACCGTCTTCGCAATAATCATCAATATTCTGTAACAAACTATTGACTACTCTTTTCAGTTCACCTAGTTCATGCTGATCATCCCTTGCTTTTGCGATAGCATCAAATTCATCTAAAAACAGCACACATGGCTGGCGCTTAGCATATTCAAATATCTTATGAATATTCTTTGCAGTAGCCCCTAATAGGGAAGAAATCAATGTATCCAATCGTGCAGTCACTAACGGCAGGTGCATCTTCGAAGCTATATAAGCAGCAGCCGTTGTTTTCCCACATCCAGGATATCCATACAGCAAAAGCGACTGTGAAAATTCCAATCCCATATCGTCCATTCTTTTTTTATTTTGAATAGTATCCATAAAGTCTTGTAATTTAAGCTGAACCGGTTCCGCTAAAATAAGAGAATCTGCTTGAGGATCATAATCTGTCTCTACGATATTCATCCTACTTTCTTGATCTACAGGAAGTGGAACCAAAGAGTCCATGGTGGCTCGTCCAAGATTCTTTTTATTAATTATGTTTGTGATTCGGGAACTTCCTCTGACCTCTCCATCTGCTTCCATCTTTTTTGCAAGTAGCTGCGCAAAGCTCTTGACCTTCTCCCTATCTCGGTCCAGTCCAGCCTCTATTATTTTTCCAATTTCCGAATAATACATCTTGGCCATCTCCTCTCCATACATACCACGCCTTGTCATTATACATCCACTCTGAGCATTTTTCAATCCTATTTGAGCATTTTAATCATTATATGGGCATTTTATTTTATTTTTAAGCATTTTATTATCTTGATGAGCATCTCAGCCCACAATCGTCGCCACACAGGTCAAAAATTAGTAAATCTCTTTCCAAAGAAAGTCGCAAGCTGGGCATCTGCATATACAGATGCTCCGTTCTGCCAAACCAGGCTTCCGGCCAGATTTGCGAAACCGGCTTGTTGGGGACATCCCCAATTCCCGTATGATTGCCAACTTTGTTGTCAGGCTGAGCATCGTTTCACTCCGCCGGTTACAAATCACATATAATAAAAAACAGGGCAAGGCAGATCCGGAATCCATCCATTTCTGCCCTGCCCTTCTCATCACTACTGTTACAATTCTTTCCGCTGCTGTCTGGCGGCTTCCCGCTCTTTCTTCAGGTCATCGCCGTAGAACTGCTCCACGTTCTGTCTGGCCTTCAGCAGCTCCTGCATTTCCCGTTTTGCTTCCCGAATTATGCTTTCCGATGCCAGAAGTTCTGACAGTGCCCTTTCAACAGTTATGCGGCTTATGTCAGGGCATTTCTCCATGATCTGCGACTTCGTGATCTCGCCGTAAGTATTCTTAATCAGTTCAGCCACACGCTCAGGCTTTGAAAGGCCGCTTGTAACCAATGTCTCTACTCTGTCAGAGAAATCTCTGTATGCGGCCACTACAACACCAAGCATATACTGTACAAACGGAACATAATTATTCTCTTCCTCATACCCGCGCAGCGGGCGGAAAGTGCGAATACCGGTTGAGCGTGGCGGGAGTGCGAAGCACGGAGCCACGCGGGGACTTATAAAGTATAGTTGTGCCAAACTTGGCGTGTAGGTTTACTTTGAGAACTTACGTATTTGATATAGTACACATACAACATTCCGCTATCATAGATTGGTTTTACATGGATCGGCTCCGCTGTAAAATCATTTGGCACATTTCCAGAATCCTCTGTTTTACGCCTCGCCGATCAAAAGCTGCAGATCATCCTCTACCGTTCCAATGCCTGCGATGCCAAAGTTCTTCACCAGTACATTCGCCACGTTCGGAGAAAGAAACGCCGGAAGCGTCGGCCCCAGATGGATATTCTTCACCCCAAGGTACAGCAGGGCAAGAAGTACGATAACTGCCTTTTGCTCATACCATGCAATATTGAATGCCAGCGGCAGGTCGTTGATATCATCCAGTTCAAAAATCTCCTTTAATTTCAACGCGATGAGCGCCAGAGAATAGGAATCATTGCACTGCCCGGCATCCAATACCCTCGGAATGCCGTCAATATCGCCAAGTTCCAGCTTATTATACTTGTATTTTGCGCATCCTGCAGTCAGGATTACCACATCCTTCGGAAGCCGCTCTGCAAATTCTTTGTAGTACTCCCTCGCTTTCTGGCGTCCGTCACAGCCTGCCATGACAACGAATTTACGGATCGCACCGGTCTTTACCGCATCCACAACCTTCTCCGCCAAAGCAAATACCTGCTCATGTGCAAAACCGCCGATGATGCTGCCGGACTCAAGCTCTGTCGGTGCAGGGCAGCCTTTCGCCTGTTCGATGATTCCGGAGAAATCCTTCACCTCGCCATATGCCCCATCAATATGTCTGCACCCGGGAACTCCCGTTGCGCCGGTCGTCCAGAGACGGTCTTTGTAACTCTCCGCAGGAGGAACCACACAGTTCGTGGTCATAAGTATCGGTCCGTTGAATTTATCAAATTCCTCCTTCTGCTTCCACCAGGCATTGCCGTAATTTCCCGCAAAATGCGGATATTTTTTGAAAGCCGGGTAATAATGTGCCGGTAGCATCTCAGAGTGGGTATATACATCCACACCGGTTCCTGCGGTCTGTTCCAGCAGCATTTCCAGATCACGAAGATCGTGTCCTGAAATCAGGATTCCCGGATTGTTTCGGACACCAATGTCCACATTCGTAATCTCAGGATTACCATATGCCTCAGTATTCGCCTTGTCCAAAAGTGCCATGCCATCCACGCCATATTTCCCTGTCTCCAGAGTTAGAGCAACCAGATCATCCACAGTAAGGGAATCATCCAGCGTCTTTGCCAACGCATTCTGCAGGAACGCGTCAATTTCTTCATTGTCCTGAAGCAGTGCGTTTGCATGTTTGGAATAGGCAGCCAGCCCCTTCAGACCGTAGGTAATCAGCTCACGCAAGGAGCGGATGTCTTCATTTTCTGTAGCCAGAACGCCAACAGACGCTGCCTTAGCATCGAACCCGGCCTCATCACCATTCCAGAGCGCAGCCTCCGGAAGAGCCTCCTTATCCGCAAGCCGCGTCAGAAGCTCCTGCTTTACATCAAGCGTCCTCTTGATTGTTTCGATGATCGCTGTCCGATCAAAGTTGGCATTTGTAATCGTCACAAACAGGTTCATGGTTACGAGGTGATTGACCTCCCCGCTGACCTCCTTGCCCTCTGCCCTGAGTGCAGTCGTGACAACGGACAAACCTTTTGTCACATAAACCAGCAGATCCTGCATTGCCGCCACTTCCGGCTTCTTGCCACAAACCCCAGATACGGCGCAGCCCTTTCCGCCTGCTGTTTCCTGACATTGGTAGCAAAACATTTTGTTTTCCATCGGTAAACTCCTCCTCTATAAAGTTACATGTCTCATACAATACAACAGCTTTTCATCCCATATACTCTGCCTGCTTCTTCAATCCCTGAAAGAAATTCCCGGCCACACCGCGGACATCCACTTTCTTAAAAACTTATACTTTTTCTTTCTATTCTGTATAACTCATGATAGGAATCGCCATTCTGTATAACTCATGATAGGAACTGCCATTCTGTATAACTCATGATAGGAACCGCCATTCTGTATAACTCATGATAGGAACCGCCATTCTTTATTCTATGATCCTGCCATCGTGTGAAATTGTCACGACCTGCCAGGGAATAAACTTTCCGCTATTTTTTAGTGCCGTTTCCGCCGCTCTCTGCAAACCTCCGCAGCACGGAACCTCCATGCGGACGATGGTCACGCTCTTAATGTCATTGTTTGCTATTATCTCTGTCAATTTTTCGGAATAATCGATATCGTCCAATTTCGGGCATCCGATCAATGTGATCTTTCCTTTCATGAAATCCTCATGCATATCGGCATAGGCATAGGCCGTACAGTCTGCCGCAATCAGGAGCTTTGCCCCTTCATAGAACGGTGCCTGTGCAGGGAGGAGTTTTATCTGGCAGGGCCACTGCATAAGTCTTGATATTGGTTTCACATTGACAGCTGGCATCTGATCTTCCTGCCCCTCATCATTATGATTGAACTGCATAAACCTTGATCCCGGACAGCCTCCTGCATGCGCAGCATGCTGCTCCATCTCCGCTCTCATCTGTGCTTCTTTATCCGTCATTACTTTTTCCTCCATTTTCTTTCTCCGGCTTTCTTTCACCGCTGCCTCGTCATACGCCGGTGCTTCTCTTTCTTCAAAAGTAATTGCTCCGGTCGGACAGTTGGGAAGGCAGTCTCCAAAGCCATCACAGAAATTTACTCGAACCAGCTTCGCCTTGCCGTCTATAATATCTATAGCCCCTTCATGACACGCGTTTGCGCATATACCGCAGCCATTACATTTTTCTTCATCAATATGTATGATCTGTCTTATCATCTTATGCAGCCTCCCTCTTATCTTGTCTTTCTGGTATCAGTATATTATACTCATGGATGAAAGTATGTGGTTTGAGCCACATTTCAAAAAACTTTTTTGGAGATTTTTATGAATAACACAATTATCAGAAAGACCATTCTTTTCAGAGATATGTCAGAAGACGAAATACACACTTGCCTGAATGCACTGAAGAGTCAGGAAAAAACTTATAAGAAGGATACCGTCATCCTCCATGCCGGAGAAGAAACAGACAAGATGGGGCTTGTATTAGACGGAAGCGTCACGATTGAAAGCAATGATATGTGGGGAAACTGTACGATTCTGACTCACGTCCCCGCAGGACAGTTCTTCGCCGAGACTTATGCCCTTCTTCCAGGAGAAGTAATGTTGGTGGATGTAAAGGCGAATGAAGACTGTAAAATTCTCTTTGTCACTGTAGAAGGTTTTTTTTCAAAGATTCCTTCTTCGTCATGGAAGGAAAAGCTGACAAGGAATCTGCTGATGATCTCAGCGCACAAAAATCTGACCCTTACCGGCAGAAGCTTTCATACTTCTCCTAAAAGTGCCAGAGGTCGAATCTTGTCATATCTTAATGCCGTTTCCTTGCAGAAGCATTCCGTAGAATTCGACATCCCCTTTGACAGGCAGCAACTTGCTGATTATCTCAATCTGGAACGAACAAATATGTCAAAGGAACTGGGGAAAATGCAGCGTGAAGGAATCATCGAATGCAGGAAAAACCATTTCAAACTAATTTAATAAGGTGATAGAGCAGTTCCACCTTCGCATCCTCCAGCGTGTACCGGTTGATTTCTGAGAAAACATCCATAGCACGCATGTGCTGCCACGACGTGTAGAAGTCGTTGGAGCATACATGCGTGTATGAATGCATCCCTATATGGCCACCCTGCTTCGCAGGAGGCCGACCTCTAAAGTAAAGAGAGCCGCTGTTACACGACTCTCCGCAAATAAGCTTATTAAAAATGTCCTTAATGTCAGACTATCTTTTCTTGTATAAGATCAGCTCCGGATTAGCTCCATCCTGCTCATAAGTACAGATCATGATGAAATCCATATTGGCAATTACGCCATAGCAGAGTCCCTCTACGATCTCCGATTCCAGTTGATTGCCCAGATAGGTTGTCTGATCATCCAGGAATCTGACCTTTGCTCCATTTGGCAACCGGTATTCCAGATTCACATATTTCCCAACGAGCGCATTCAATCTTTCAAGCTTTGGCATTCCCTCAATATAAAGAGCATTGATCTCTTCGATCAGTCCCTTCTTAAACTCATCAAATTTGCCGCCATCTCCCAGTTCCTCGTACCGCTTCCAGTAATCCAGCTTTGGCAGCGTTTCTCTAAGATACGCCCGTGCCTGTTCCTCGGTGAATTTCTCATTCACCATGTTGCGGACACATACCTCAATCAGCTCATCCATATCGCTGTAAGTATAGGTTCCGTCTGCATAACACCATTTGCAATAATCCTCATTGAGGCTGCCATCTTCATTTTTCCCGATGATCTCATCCTCCAATGGCATCCCACAGCACTGGCAGATAAGTTTATGCGGTGATCCAAGCAGTGTATTGATAGAAACATTGAAAAGCCTTGAAAGAATCTTTAACGTTTCCGTATTAGGCACGGTCTCGCCATTTTCCCAGCGTGATACCGCCTGTCTGGTAACAAATGCCTTTTCCGCAAGCTCGTCCTGCGAAAGACCGCTCTTTGTTCTGAGCTGATAAATCACATTTTGTGTATTCATGTGCAAGCACCTCCTCAAACCCTGTTTGGTACTTATTCTAATATAGATCGACCTGCCAAAAAAGCAACTAGCTGTTGCCTCGGAGACTCATACATTTCATCATAATCAGAGCGGAGGTATCCCTCCGCCCTGATCATTTACGTTTATCCGAAAATCTGACCCGGCAGTTTCAGTTTTTCCTTAGCCGGAAAGCCCTTATCGAACTCTTCCACATCCTCATCCTTCACATAATATCCCTGTGGCGTCTGATACACCCCTGTGACATCATCCAGATATCCGGGGATCAGTTCCTTACAGAGAAAAAATGATGAATCCGCATCCTCAGGCAGATCGTGATACCGGATGCCAAACTCTCTGGCATAGGTAAACCCACTTTTGCCATAGAAGTCGATGTTGCCCTCAAAAAGGACCGCGCCAAAACCCTTCTTGGCAGCTTTTTCCAAGGAATAGTCCAGCAAAGCCTTGCCATATCCTTGGCGCTTCAGATCTGGTGTAATGCCGATCGGTCCCATTGTCAGAACATCGATCACCCTTCCATCATCAGCCTCGATAATCGTCTTCATGAACATATTCTGTCCGATCAGTCTGCCATCCTGTTCCATGACGAAATCAAGCTCCGAAATAAATGCCGGATCATCTCTAAGCACATGCATCACATAATGCTCGCTGCATCCCGGCTTGTAAATATTCCAAAATGCTTCTCTGACAAGGTTTTCAACTGCTCTGTAATCGTTCTTTTCTTCTAAACGAATTGCATAGTCATTTTTATTCAATTTTTTTATCTCCCAAAAACTTGTAATTATTCAGCACCCCAAGATAACTGTTAGAATACAGGACGAAGTGCTTGCTCTTCGGACGTATTAAAACAGTTATCTTGGGGCAGACAAGGCGCAGCGCCTCTGGTCGCCCCGCAACGAGGGCTGCGCAGCATCCCGAGTCTGCGGTTCTGGATAGTAACAATTATTTTATAATCATCCCTGACGGCTTGATTTCTGTGTCTTATTGTTGTTTCACTTTTGTAATCAGAAAGCCTTTTATGACCAAAAACGCGAAACAGATGATTCCTGCATACGGCTGCCTCGTTGTAATAAACACAACGACCGCAAGCATTGACAAGGCTACTCCTGTAATGAGCCGGTGCCTGTTCCAAACCGGTTTGTTAAAATTGGCTATGATCACGCCGCAGATTCCATTCATGATCGTAATGGCGATAATCACAATAAATACTGTTTTCACCCAAAAGCTGATTCCCGTCAATCCAAACAGAGATACCGTTACGGAAGAACCCGACCCATTTCCAAACGCAGGGATAAACAACAGTATAGCCAGAAGGATATCTAACACATTACATATGAGCGAGACATATTTGTCGGCAAACTCCTTCTTTTCATTTTCCGCTACCGTGATCATCTCGTCCGAACAGATCAGATCATCAATCGTCACGGAGAAAAACCGGGATATCTCTTTTAGCGAGTCAATGCTCGGATACCCTCTGCCAGATTCCCACTTCGAAATAGCCGTTCTTGAAACAAACAGAGCTTCGGCGAGCTCTTCCTGGGTCATTGATCTGCTCTTTCGCAATTCCTGCAATTTTTCACTGAACTCCATTTGATGTCTCCGACTTCATGTGTACTTTCTTTAGGCAGGTATAATCTGCCAGGAACTGATAGATCAAAAACAGGCCGGAACTCAGGAAAACAGAACCAATAATATCTGTCACCCAGTGGACGCCGGAAACCAGTCTGCCAATAACCATAAACGCAGAGAACGCAATGACAAAAACAGTAACTGCATTTTTGACCATGGGGTTTGCTATTCTTCTATCGGCCTGATATTTCAGTGTCGGCATTACGCTCAACACCAACAGCGTGGTTGACGAGGGATAGGATGCTTCCAGGCTTCCTTCTATCAGAATCGGTCTGTAATTGATAGGGATCATCTCAAACAGCAGGTATCCCAGAACAACCAACACATAATAGGCTCCTAGCAAAAGGATATCAGGATCTACTCTCAGCAAGCTTCTCCTCTTTGCCAACTGGGTAAATCCCAAAAGCCCAAAACACATACATATTATGATAGGTATGAGACCAAGCCAATCTGTGATCGTATAAACCAACATATGTACGCCTGTCACCCGATGGAACCATATATTGAAGGTTGCAAAACCGATGTCTGTTTCATGAGGTCCCGCTCTCTGCACATCGATATGCTGTATCAATATGGTCCACAAGACGAACGCTGCCAACAACATGATCCCCAACAAAGCTCTTTTTCTGTTATCTTTTCTGTTATCTTTCATTTTCAATCCATCCTTTCTTTTTGACTTGCAGTCAAAGAAATCGTAAGGGATTACTGCAAAGAATGAAAGAATCGCTCCGTCACATCGCTGATACGAATCGTGTCAGCGTGTTATCAGTTCCAAATGCTTAGTGTCATGCATATTAATTACGTGTGGCAAAGTGCTGCGCTGCGAAGCACGGAGCCACGCGGGGACTTATAAAGTATGATTGTGCCAAACTTGGCATGTAGGTTTACTTTAGAAGTCGGCCCCCTGCGAAGCAGGGTGGACATATAGGGATGCATTCATACACGCATGTATGCTGCAACGACTTCTACACGTCGTGGCAGCACATGCGTGCTATGAATGTTTACTTTATTTATAGCACAAAATCACGTAACTGTCACGATTTTTCAGAACTCCATCAGCGTAAAGCTTACCTCTCACAATCTTCTGTAGCTTGTATCGCTGCCCAGCTTCACCTGGCACCCGTCAATATACATCTGCGTCTTAAATATATCCTGTGCCGCCAGGCATGTGTTTCACAGATAACCTCGATCCCGTTCCCATTCCCTCAGACCGCGATAATAATACAGTTTCGTGTTCTCGTCTATGATGAACGGAACGATGTTGTTTCGCAGGCATTCCTCGAACAGAATCAGTCGGCCAACTCTGCATTTTGCCGTTACCAGAAATGTTTGGATGCAATTATAAGTATCAAGCAGCTGATGAATCCAGTGGTCCGGTGTCTGTTTTTTAGGGTCAAAGTGCTAAATCCGTGCTAGATCCGTCTGCAAAAACGAACTTGACCGCATTTCACCCTGATACTATAATTAAAAATAAGAGGAGTACTGCGACAAGCGGTTGGCCTCAGCGAGTTAAGAATCACATAGGCTTTCGCCTACACAACCGTCACTTTGCCGAGTGGCGGTTGTTTTTTGTTGCCGTCAACCTGATACTCACGGTAATACCGAAGAAGTGAAAAGGTAATTGAAATCGGCATACAGCCTCACCTCCTTCCGGACTGTAAGGCCAACCGCCTGCCTCGCAACTTGCTGCTTGCAGTGCTCCCCACCCGCTAAAAGCGAGTGCCATAAGATTATCAGATTCGTATACTGTCGTCAAGATGATATAACAAACTGTAACATATAGTCCTGTAACAAATAGTCGTTTTATCCATGTATTATTGTTAATTGGAAAAACGGACAACAGAGGATAAATGAACATTGTAAAAACGGACAAGGCGTGCTATGCTATCTTTAACATTTCACTCGGAGGCATCATATGATCAAACGGAAGATCGAAAACCGCATTCACGAATTCTATAAAAAAGGCAAAAAGGCATTGCTTATTACCGGAGCGCGGCAAGTCGGCAAGACCTATATCATCCGGGAAGTGGGCAAAGCTGATTTTGAGTCCTTTATAGAGATAAACTTTCTGGAAAATCGCACTGCGCAGTCGCTGTTTGAAAACGCAAGAAGCAGCGCGGATCTTTTGCTGCGCATTTCTGCGATCACAGATCAGCCTCTGATTCCCGGTAAGACGCTGATCTTTTTTGACGAAGTACAGGAATGCAAAGAGATCGTCGCCGCTATCAAGTTTCTTGTAGATGAAGGAAGCTATCGCTATATTCTCAGTGGTTTCCTGCTTGACGTGGATTTGAAAGACATTCGTTCCGCACCTGTCGAATATATGGACATCTTTGAGATGTATCCCCTGGACTTTGAGGAGTTTGCATTGGCCAGCGGTGTATCGATGCGCGTAATTGACAGTTTGCGTGATTCTTTCATCTCATACACGCCGGTGGATGCCATTGTACATGAGCAAATGATGGATCTTTTCCGATTGTACTTGATCGTCGGTGGGATGCCATCCGTCGTCGAGCGTTATCTTGCCACCAACAATTTACAGGAGGTCACACAGGAGCAACGTGCGATCCTGGCACTGTACCGCCAGGACATTGCCAAGTACGACCCAAAAAACAAACTATACCTGGAAGATATTTTTGCACTGATTCCAAGCGAACTGAACAGCAAAAACAAGCGGTTCATTCTGAAGAACTTGAATGAAAATTTCAAATTCTCCCGTTACCAAAACAGCTTTCTTTGGCTGAAAAACGCGGGTATGGCGCTGCCAGCCTTTTGTGTGGCGGAGCCGGTCGTGCCGCTGATGCTGAACAAGAGCGCCAATCTCTTTAAGCTTTTCCTTTCGGATGTGGGACTCTTGGCTTCCATGTATATGGATGGGATTCAGCTCAAGCTCCTGAACCGGGAGAAGGATATCAACTTCGGCTCCGTATATGAAAATGCAGCCGCGCAGGAATTGAAGGCGCACGGCTTCGATCTCTATTATTTTAACAGCAAGAAGCAAGGCGAACTTGATTTTGTGATCGAGCGTGGCGGAGATGCGCTTCCTATCGAAATCAAATCCGGCAAAGATTATCAACGACACGCGGCTTTGGAGAATGTGATGGGGAACAAGGATTATGCGATTCCTGTAGCTTTTGTGTTCCAAAATGACAACGTGAGTGACAATGGCAAGATCGTGTATCTTCCAATCTATATGCTCATGTTCTTACAGAAGGAAGAGCTTTTGACGCCGCAGATTTATTAACTGAATTCATACCAGAGATTCATTTAAAATCGTGGATATTTGACAGGGCAGAGGCTATCCTGAAAACGGATAGGCGGTGTGTCTTATGGACATACCGGATCATTGGAATCAGGAGAAGAAGGCATGTATTACAAGATAGGTGAAAAAATCGAAGAATTCGCGCCAGATGCATTTGACCATATACCTTTTCAGTATGTCGCGGTGATCGGTTCGGCGGAGTGGAGCGATTCCTACCGGAAGTTCGACATGGGGATCGAGTGGGACATTAACATCAAGGAGATTACCAATACCCGCGCGGAGGTCAATTTTGATTCTCTTACCGGCACTTTTTCGATTCCGAGCCGCGAGGACATATCGGGGAAACGTCATAAATTCGCGTTTGCACTCGATGAGAAGGGCATCGTATTCATCGATGACGAAGGCTTTGCTTCACGTGTCATAGAGAAAATTGCCAGGACCAAGAAGTATATCAATCCTTGTCTTGAAAAGTTTCTCTATGATTTCATGGAGAGCATCATCCACAGGGACTATCAGATCATAGAGAAGTTCGACAGTGAACTGGATGCGATGGAAGCGGATATATTGGGCGGCGTAGCGGAGGACTCGGTCAAGAAACTCAGCATGATCAGGCGTAACCTGAGAGATCTTCGGATTCACTATGTGCAGCTCATTGATTTCTGCCAGGAACTTGAGGAAAATGAAAACGAGTTCTTCAGCGCGGAAAACGAGAGGTATTTTCACCTCGTCAGCCAGAGGATACAGACGCTGTATGAGATGACGATCTCCTTGTCAGACTACACCACACACATAAGAGAGCTGGCTCAGGCTCAGCTTGATATGAGGCAAAACAGGATCATGACGATCCTTACGGTCATCACGAGCATTTTTATGCCTCTTACGCTCATCGCGGGGTGGTACGGCATGAACTTCGTCTACATGCCGGAGCTGAAGTCTCCCATCGCTTATCCGGCTGTGTTTGTGGTCTGCGTCCTTATTGTCATAGTAAGTCTTGTGGTATTTAAGCGGAAGAAATGGCTCTAAGGAGGCAAAAACCATAGTAACAAGTGAGATGCATAGACGGATGGCAAGGCAGTGTCATTAGGCAGATATCTAAGCAGCGAAAATACATTGTAATTCAGCCCGACGTTGTCACAAGCATGAATAATTAGGATGAAAGACTGACCAAATTCTGAGATAAGGTCGGAACAGATTGAAAGAAAAGGCGTCGGTACTTCGCTTGGGATGTACCGACTGCCTCACTGGGATCGGATGTTATTGTTCTGACCTTAGCAATGCATACCAGCTTGCGTCGCATATACCCTGGTTGTTTCTGTCAGCGCCGCGCATGGTACCTTCATATTTCATGCCGCACTTTTTCATGACCATTCCCGAATGCGGATTCCTTGGGTCATGACGGCTCTCGATACGGTTTGCTCCCACCTTATCAAAAAAGAAATCTATTGCAGCTTTCAGAGCCTCAGACATGATTCCCTGGTGCCACCAGTTTTTTCCGAGACAGTAACCCATATGAATCATATCGATATCGTCGTTCATATTAACTGCAGTGATGCTTCCTATCGGATCGCTTCCGTGCTCCTTCAGGACAATTGCCCACTGATAATAATTGTCCATTGAATAGGAAGATATCCAGTCTTCCAAGACTGCCTTACTGACATCAATACTGGCATGTGCAGGCCACGTCAGATATTTTGTCACGTCAGGATCAGAAGCCCAGTTTCTGTACATCGCTTCCGCATCACCGATTTCAAATCTTCTCAGAATCAATCTGTCTGTTTCTAAGAGCTGTGTTCCGCAATGACGCATTGTCTTTCCTTTCCGGACCCTGCCGAATTATAATCCAGGATTCTGCCGGGCTTCCGCGTTTTTTAAGAATCATTCCCACCTTCTAACAAGTCATGACCTCCACGCCATTCAGCTCCGGCCATAGCCTTGCGACCTTGTAAAAAGGCAGCTATTCAGCAAGCTAAAAATTAACTTAGAATTCGTTTTTTGTAATTATTCAGCACCCCCATGCTCATGATGCTGAATATTTACCAAAGTATAAGATTTTGAAGATTTAAAGGTTAAATGATTTAAAGATTTAGAGATAACAGATTACAGATTTAGCCATAAAGCGGGGCGAACAGGACCAGCAGAAATAACTACATAGTGACCGTACTCATGGATGTCGCCACCGTTGAAGACAAGCGCGGCATGGCTACTATCGATGCCAGGCGAGCGCAGCCACCACCAGCCCGATGCGCTACCTCCCATCGTTTTATATTTATCACTCTTGTAACTATCTCTTTCTTCAGCGTATGACGTGACTGCCGCCCTTCTATCCATACTGTTCTTAAAATAATCCTGCGCTTCCTTTATGCTCAGGGCAAATACACGGTCTCGGGTGGCATTGCCGCCCTCAAAACTTCGTCCATTCCGACAATTATCTTCGTTCTCGTTCCACACCCACGCGATCTGTGACAGCTCTTCTGTAGTAAATGCTTCTCGGATAAAGACAGTGTTCATCCATTTCCGCAGGGTACAGTATTCCCAGGTAATATCTTCGAATACATCATGATACTTTATGCGGTCGATCAGCTTCTCCGTGATGACAAGAGCACGGCCTTTCTCCCTGTCCACATGCAGCACTCTCCAGCGCAGCGGTTCAGGGATGAAGAGACCAGTCGCAGTTTTATGTTCCTGCGGATAGCAGCCAAATTCTATTGTATCCCCCACGTGGATCTCTTTGCCTTCTCCATGGGAAGCATTCGTCCGCATTGTACCTCTGTTAACCCTCTTTTCAAGATCGGTGATGCCGAAGCTTGCCGCGTTCTCCACTTGTTCCTTGCCCAAGCATGCCGCCCTCAGGCTGGCGCCCTCCAGCCCTTTCAGGGTGTGTATATCTATCTTCGCCCTTCTCAGATACGCCTCATCCAATCTTGCGTTGGTAAACGTCGCTCCTTGCAGCTCAGCTCCTTCCAGGCTCGCGCCGGTCAGGTTTGCCCTGTCCATCTGTGCTTTATTAAGATCGGCTCCGGCGATAAGGGCGTTCTTAAGATTCGCGAAAGTAAGGTTGACGCCTTTCATCTGTACTTTTTCGAGATTAGCGCCGGAAAGGTTGGCACCGTGCAGCTCCGCACCTGCGCTCTGTCCCGGACAGCTCGCTCCTGCTTCATCGTCAAACCGGGCTTCCCTCAGATCAGCACCGACAAGACTTGCTCCTGAAAGGAGCGCATATTTCTCAAGATGCGCATGCCTAAGATCCGCCCCATCAAAGACAGCTCCTGCAAGATACGCACCATCAAGATGCGCTTCCTTCAAGCTGGCTCCCGCGAAGTTTGCTCCGTCACGAAGTACATCATCAGAAGGCTCACTATATTTTTTCACCCTCTCACTGAGTTCGTTCGCCATGACGTACTCCATATGGGCACAGTCAAGCTTCGCCTTCGCCAGATTGGCTCCTTTGATGTTGGCATGCTGCAGGTATGCTCCCGAAAGATTCGCTCCGGAGAGATCGGCTCCGGGAAGCTCCGCATGATATAGACGGGCACCCGAAAGACGAGCGTTCCGCAGCCTGGCATTTTCCAGGTGGCAGTGGTCGAGATTCACTCCTTCCAGATAGATGCCGCTGTAATCTCCCCTGTGAAGCAGCTCGCAGACGTTGGCAAAATCCGCATAGGCGATTCGTACATAGTCGTCCTCTGTCCTCGATTCGCGCATTGCCCTTGCGATTTGCGCATCATCATCCGATATTAAACCTTGTTCCACCGCCGCGCAGGCACTGAGCAGATTAAAGATTGCGTTTTCTGCTTCTCTTATAGGACTCGCGGAACGCTTCTCCGATCTCTTCGGTTCACGTGATAGAATATCGACAGAGGAAGTATCGCTCACCCTCTTGCTGCTTCTTTCTAAAGGCTGGGCAACAAGCATAGCGCTCAGTACCTCGCGTTCATCATTTAAGAACCCAAGCGTCTGCTCGATGTGCGCCTTTTGGATTCTATCGGCATAGCCATGATAAAATAGATTGTGTTTTTCCCTGCCATTTTGACCAAATTCCGGATAATTCCCCTTTTCCTGTTCCAGCTCTGCCAGTTGAGCGACTAATTTCCACAAATCCGGGTCGGTGAGCTTCTCCACGCGAAGCTCCGCAAACAGTTCTTTTACAGCCTTTACCTCGCCGGATGTCTGTCCTTCTGAAGTCATTTTTCTTTTTCTCAAGACAGATACGATGTAGCGAGCCAGGAAATACTGATAGAACAGCCGGTGCAGGAAGCCCAGGCGTCCTTCTGCTCCGGTCTCCTTGTCTTCCCTGCCCTTTTTTGTATAGAAAAGATATAAAAGATCCTTGTCTTTTGCTTCTTCCCCAGTAAATGGACAGGTGTCATCGTCGTAGTTAAAGATACGGATAGCAAAGTCCTCGTACTTTTTGACCAAATTAACCATTCTGTCTCTTTCTGCCGCTTTGTAGGACAACAGGGAATGAAACAGCCTTCCATAGAGTTCTGCAACACTCTTTGTGCGTTCAAAATCGGTGAACCGCCGTGCCACAATCATACGGAACAGGGTCGGGACCTTTAACAGTTCCTTGAAATCATCGATCTTGTCATCCTTCGTCATATTTTCCCAGACGGGTCGAAGGTATTTCTCTTTGTAGTCTCCTAGCGTCAGATGCTGTCCATTTGAAACATCCGCCTGCAAGGTCGCTTTCCGCCTTGTCCCGGATCTTTCACTGAACGCGTTCTGCCCCATATCAGCTCTTTCACCGGCCGCTTTCCGACTCATCTCGGAGCTTTCATCGGCCGCAGATCCGTCCAGCTGGATCATCCGGTCGATCATCGCCTCCTGCTGCTCCTCGCTCATCGGGGCAAATGCCGCCACACGCCTTTGTGAGGGTTCCCCAACCTCCATGGTCTTAAGCTCACCTTCAATACACATTGTGCGGGAAGTGATTATAACATTCCACTTATACTTTTTGGCAAATACTTCTACCTTATTACAGAAACCATTGAAGGTGTTTGCCCCTTCAATTTTGGCGAGGTCACCGCTCACTTCGTCATAGCCGTCCAGAATGAGCAAAGTACCCTTCAGTTCTTCTTTTACCTGCCTGTCATTGATATCACAAAAATAGCGATTCTCGTCCCCCTCGGTAACGCAAAGTACTTTCGACAGGCTCAATTTGCCGCCCATAACAAGCTTATTATCGGCCGGATTCAGGCTGAACAGCAAGACGTGAGGCACCTCCTTGAGCCACCCCTCTTTGCAGTGCGCATAAACTGCTTTCTTGCAAAATGTGGTCTTGCCATCGCCGGGCTGACCGTGCAGCACCAATACATGGCCGTAGCGGTTGTCTTCTCCGCCATGGCTGCCGGTATCTCCGTTGACAAAACCGAGAAGCCAGTTCTCTACCAGGTCCAGAAGCGCCTCCGGCCCCGTACCTTGCGCCCTGGCCAAGGCATCAATACCTGCGGGCGGATTTGCTGTTCTGCCATTCCCTGTACTGCTGCCGGACATAGTCGCATTCGTGGCGTTGTTGCCTATTATATCACTGTTAATTTGATCTGAAGCGCTATATCCTGCTTTGTCACTGTTAATGTGAGCCGAGGCGCTTTCGCCTGCTTTGTTATTATTCTGACGGTCCGTGCCCTCTTGCTGGGCATAGGCATTCATATATACCTGCGCCATGGTGTAATTGCCAAATATCTTGCCTTCTCTTTCTCGTTCATTTTCTCGTTCATTCTCGTCGCCATTTCCACGGGCGTTTGAAATTCTGTCCTCAAAGGAATGGCATGTCTTATTGTAGTAACGCCTGAGCCAGGCGGCTTTGTCACGGCAAAAATATACAAAGCCGTCTTCCGTCTCCGTAAGCCGACTGGCTGCTTCATCCCTCAACCGCTCCCAATCCTCATCTTCAGAACAGCCGCCGTATGCCTGATAGAGGTCAGGATATGATTTTCCCGTGCCTGTAAAGCTTTCTCTCGACAGACATAATCCGCAGCCCTTGTTGTCTGAAGATCGATATATAACGGAGTCAAGGCTCGGGAATTCACGGCAAAGATCCTCCACTGCTTTTTTCGCCATGGCTTTTATTTCTTCATTATCGGGAACGCGCTGTTCAAGTCGGCTAAGCTCGTCTCGGCAATCCTTTTCAGCGGCAGAATCCGCGCCCTTCCTTCTCCATGCGTCATAGACTTGTTCGCGCCATGTTTTCAGCATCCTTCCGCGCCAGAAAAGCTCCTTCCAGCTGACCACGGCGCCCTCTCCTTGGACAAGGACGGAGAGGAGGCGCACCTGCGAAGGCGAAAGCCGTCTCCTGCCGTTCTCTGCGCCGTCTTTTACATTAGCATCCTTGTCTCCGTCTGTGCTGCCATCCGTATCGACATACGTGTTGTCATTCGTGTCATCAGCCATCTTCCGTACAGAATCGAAATCCTCCCCAAGCAGCCCTGTCTCCCAGTTGACCCAGAGATCATCGGTTAACTGGCGAACTTTGTAGAAGGAAAGAGAATCAAGGTTGGATGGGTGAGAAGGTGATGGTACAGGAGCCGAATCATGTCTCTGTTTAAATTGCCGCCACTCAGAGATCAATTCCTCCATTATTTGGATGGATTGATCTTGCTTAGCCATTAGTTCCTGATCCATCTTCTTCAATTCTGATTGTCCCTGAAGGATAAACTTATCACCGAGAGTTATCCTCTTTTGAAGAACGGCCTCAAGGCGGTCAAGATATACCCCCAAGAAATTATCTATTTTTTCATGATGGACCAGATACTGCGGATTTGCCTTATAAAAAATATCCAGAAATTCTTTCCTGTATTCCTCCGTAAGGATTACCTGGTCCAGTTTATTCTGATGTCCCTCAATATACTCCTTTACAGCAGTATCATACGGGTCCAGATCTCCTGCGACATTCTCGCAGCTGATCATATCAGCCAGCTCTCGAAGCTCCTCTGAGGCTTTCAGATCAGCGCCTTTTTTTGCAGCCCAATCCATGCCTGACCAAACCGTCAGTGCAGTTGCAGCCGCATTGGTCCCGCCAGCGAGAGCCTTTATCATTATTCCAATCAACCCCATAGCTCCCATATCTATCCTCACACAGTCAACTTTCATGCTTCCATCAGGTTTCAGGCATCAATCATATATCAGACTGCTCATTCACAGCTTCTCATTCACATATTTCCATCCAAAGACTTCAAATGCGTGGCGCAGCATCTCCCTCACCGCATCCGGCATGATTTCCTAATTCCAGAACGGCTTCGCGAGGCAAAAGCCCATCTTACGCTCATCATCATGGTCAGTAAACCCGCATAGCACCTCACGTGCTGCCACAACGTATGAAAGTTGTGGCAGCTCACGTGCATGTATACGTGCATACCTGTATGACCGCCTCACTTCGTGATGGCTGACTGTCAAAGTAAGTAAAGTACCCATGCTTAAACATCCACAGTATTGGCATCTAAAATCGAATTAATATAATTGGCGGTTTTTTCTTTTATTCCGACCTGCTCCGCAAAAGAACTGAATCTGCCGACTACCGATCTCACTTCATTGATTATATCTTTACAGCGCCTTTCTTTTATTTCCATCCTGTTTCCTGCTTCAATGAGGTCACTCAGTCCTATTTCTGTTTGTTTCCCATTTATGGTCATTTGGTGTGCCCTCAGCCATCTGTTTGCTGGGTTATATGAAAATGTGATATCATATGCAGGCGATAATTGCCATTTTCCTTTTTTGTCCATAATAAAAGAAACATTCTTAACATGATCATCCTGATTTACTGCCAGACAGTTAAACACCATTCTTCGGTAAAACTGCTCTATCTCTTTATGGTATAACCCCAGTTCTTTCATATAAGCTGATGCAAGTTCATATCCGCAAGCTCCTGGTTCTTGAAAGCTTATATGTGTGAGTGCCCCGAGAGATTGCATATGCATTTTATTACCATTCTGCCTGTCAAAACGTTTCGTCATAAAGTGGTGATCACCCTCCGACTCATAAAGCCTACATGGATTCATCACGATTCCCGCACTTGTTGCCATGAGATAATATGCATACTCGATCAATGTGTATTCCGGCTTATCTTCAAGTCCATGATCCCCATTCTTCGATACATGATCAAATTTTATGAGCCAATAGTCATATCCCGGTCCCAACCCGATTTGTCCGGATCTGATTTCATTCGTATCCTCATTCCACGTAATAAGCGCTTTCGCCCTGGCACCACCAGCAGAACTTCCCACCTGCACCAATTGTGAATAAGTCAGGTTATCCTCTGCATTTAAGATTACGCTTTCTCTGTTGGACAATATATCAGACGCAAACCTTACCATCTCGCTCACATTTATGTCATCATCAATATCCCCAACATCCATAATTGCAGGAACATATTCCAATGCTCCCATTCCCCGTTTTCCTGTATAGCAAAGTCTATCGATGGCGGTAAAATCAGACAGGGCTTTCCCTTGATTTGAAAGCCACCGTTCTATGACAGCGTTACCAAATCTATCCGGTAATGAATCTGCTACAAGCCCCGGCATTCCATAAAAAGGCTCACCTGTCAGAGAAGGGAATTCATAGATATTCCTTCCGAGAGGCATTCGAATCGGAGACAACTCAATCCCACTGTTCACAAAATCTCCGTCATATTCAAACGTTGCATAAGGTATACCGGGATCCTGATGGATAATTCCTATTCTTGTCCCCCAAAGAAAAACTTCTGCTGTATGATTCAATCTTCATCTCCCCATTTAAATACTTTTTTCTCGGTCTTTTTCCTGACTCGCTTAAGTACATTTTCAGACTTTTCCAAATAAAAGCTAGGTCTTTTCGTCTGGTCAGGAACCAATAATTCTATGTTATCACCTAAATCTAAAGCAATAAGAAGCAAAAACAGACTGTTTAACTGCACAGATTCCCCCTGTTCTAATCGGGATATGCTCCTCTTTGAGATTCCGGTTTTATCTGCAAGTTCCTGTTGGGACATTTCCCGCATTATTCTATAATGCTTTATTCTTCTGCCTAATTCTTTAATATACTCCTGACAGCTTTTTTGTTTGCTCATATTAATGCTCCATTATTGTCTATTTAACTCCTATATTATATGTTAAATGGTCATTTTTGTCTATATGTAAATATCGTTCGTGTAATGAATATATAATTTATAAGTCCCTGAGGAATGGTTGCCGTCAGGCGAAAGCTTGCTTTCAGCCGGACGGCAACCATTCCGAAGGACAACCGGTATGAGCACGGGCCCGCGGGCGAAAGCTTGCTTTCAGCCGGACGGCAACCATTCCGAAGGACAACCGGTATGAGCACGGGCCCGCGCAGCGGGCGGAAAGTACGAATACCGGTTAGCGTGGCGGGAGTGCGAAGCACGGAGCCTCGCGGGGACTTATAAAGTATGGTTGTGCCAAACTTGGCATGTAGATTTACTCTCTGAAGCAACGACCATACTGTTTTAGCAGAGCTCAATCAAGTCTTCCATCCGGCAATACAGAGCTTTACTGAGTTTGAAAAGAGTAATGGCTGCGGCATTATTTATATCTCTTTGCCTTTGTTCAAACAGCTGTATTTGTCGTAGTGCCACCCCGGACTGCGCCGCAAGCTCTGACTGCGTCATGCCGCTGTTCATACGATGATATTTCAGCCTCGTAGTCGGATATGCTTCTTTCATAAGTTCATCCATATGATCAGAAAAATGGCAGATATCCATCTCGTGATAGACAGGATACATCTCAATAATACGCGAGAGCGGTACGGCGGTAATGATATCCGTAAATGAACGTAAAGAATACCATTGATAATATGCCAGTGCCCAGCCAGCCCAGTATTCAGGGGATTTATCCAGAAACATAACATCGTCCTCATCCGTGAACGGTGTATGTGTCTGAGAAAGCACCTTCCGCGCAAGCTCACAACCGTTCATCCCGGCGACATAACGAGGATTGCCATCTGCAAATTGCCGGGATACATCTGATACGATAAATGCCTTTCCAAATTCATCAGGATCAAGGTTTAAGACCATTACAGCAAAGTCTGTGGCATGGCCCAGAATATTCTGAGCGGCAGCAATATAGGACTCATCGTAAGCGCGGATCTCCATTTTTAATTCCTTCCCTCATGATATCGATCATGAACAATTCGTCTACCATGCTTGAGGTTCTTTTTGTTTTTCGATAGGCCTTTCGTGCCTCACGGTCTCTGACAGTCTTTTTTTCATACCAGACAGAAGCTCTGGCTGGCTCGGCACCCTTAAATATGATACACGAGAATGCCTTGCGACTTTTAATCACGATTTGCTCACCAATTTTGTGGTTTCTCGTTTCATCTCCTACCTAACCAGCCTGACCTTCTCCGCATACTCCTCGTTCAGCTGGCGCAATTCCTTCTCTCCGTTGATGTATGGTTCAAAAAACGAGTCAACAGAACCGCCGCCAAGGTTGTCGCAGCCATTGCAGAAATCACAGGAGCCGCCGCACTGGTTCAACCCTTGCTGAACGATCTTTATCCGTTCCTCTCTCGTGGTATCTTTGATCAGAAGTGATTTTACCGCCATGATCTGCACCTCCACACTATTGTTATATAATATTCATACAGTTGCTTCTAACAGGCGTTTTCCTTTTACGGTGTTCTCTTTCAATCCTACCTGCCTGCTCTTGTTGAAATTGCATGTCAGCAGATAGCCTTAGATAGTTTTCTCGCAATTGTGCAAGAGAATCGATGAAAACCTGATTGTTCGTCGCACTGTCAACCTCATCGAATTTCCCCATCGGTGATGACCTCTACTGACGGCTCGTTGCCGAGAGAGAACTGATACTCAGATTATACCCCCTTCCTCTGTATAGGGTCAACGACCGTTTTACTTTTGTGATTATATTCATTTTTTGTTTTTGATATACTTTCGCACGTTTTGGCAGAGCGTGCAGTGTTATGCGGGTTTACTCAGAAAAAAGACTCGCCGGAGGATACCTATAGCTTGGCATCCTCCGGCGAATTTCTTTTTTCCGGCTTTTTACATCAGCCTTACTGCACTTGTCGCACTTACTGCACTTGCCGTACTTACTGCACTTGCCGCGCTTACTGCACTTGCCGCACTTACTGCACTTGCCGCACTTACTGCACTTGCCGCGCTTACTGCACTTGCCGCACTTACTGCACTTGCCGCACTTACTGCGCTTGCCGCCCTTGCTGCACTTGCCGCACGGAATCCCCCTTTTTAAAAGACAGCTCTTTAAGCGCGACATAGAGCCCGTCCTCTTCGTTTGACAGGGTCACCTGATCCGCGGCCAGCTTCAAGGCATCCGGGGAGTTGCCCATGGCGATCCCAAGGCCCACTTCTTTAAGCATGGAAAGATCCACCATTCCATCACCGCAAGCCACTGCTTCCTTCAGCGGGATGTCGTAATGCCCGCACACCTTTCTCACCGCATCGCCCTTTGAGACCTCGCTGCTGACGATCTCCAGATAATCGTCCTTTGAAAAAGCAAAATCCATATCAGGGAAATCATTTGCTTTCCTTTCCGCGATCTTTTCAAGCTGTTCATGCTCACCGATGCACAGGATCTTATGCACGCAGTCCACGGGAGCGGGCAGCTTATCCAGCTCGCACTCCACCGGACTGCAGCCTGTGATCTCCGCTTCCCTTACGATCATGGGATGAGCTATACAGTCCGTCATCCAGACGTCATATACATAGAAGCTGACGCTGATGTCCGCGTCCAGTCCGCTGATAAAGTGAAAAAGCTCAACCGCCCTATCCGAAGGGATCCCCGTCTCAAAAAGAATCCCGTTGCTTCCGTCCAGTATCAGACTTCCTCCGTAGCTTATATAGGGATCCTGCATGCCGGTCTCCTTCCGTATCTCAAGCATGCCCCCGGGGGATCTGGAAGAATTCAGTACCACCGGAATGCCCTCCTCGTTCAGTTTTCCTAAGAAACGCTTCAGCGGGGCGGAGACCTTGTTCCCACTGTCCAGGATCGTTCCGTCGATATCCAGAAACAATATAGAGTAGCTTTGCATAGATCAGTTCCCGTCTTCTATTGCCCGTAATATTTTCTTCACGTTGTTTCTCCCGTTCCTGATACCGATCAGGAGCGTAAGCGCGGAGGCTGTTCCCAGGATCAGTATAAGGACCCCGATGACTCCAAGCCAGATTCTCAGTTTCTCGCCCGCAACCATATAATACAGCAGGACAACACCTGATGCGGAGAAAGCGATACTAAGTCCGGCCCACCGGGCAAGACGCTTCAATGCGGCCGTCTGCAGCCTCGCCTCTTCCATAAGCATCATCTTATCCATATTAGCCCCCATGTTTAAAATATGGGGCAGGAAAAGAATCTCCTGCCCCACCTCCGTTTACAGTATCATAGGTTATCAGTATGTAAGACCCGGATCGAAGAATCCGACAAAGCATCCGACCAGAGCCACGACCACCAGGATCAGCATCACCTGGATCGGGGATCTCTTCTTTTTGGCCATCAGCCACCAGCAGAGGATGATCACCGCTGCTGTCAGGAGTCCCGGGAATACTTCATCCAGCTTGGACTGCAGGCTCAAATAGGTCTCGCCCGCGTCATTTACCAGCTTAAACGCCGTCGTCACGGACACCCAGGTAGCTGAAACAGCACCGATGACGAAACCGCCCAGTGTGGATACGGCATCGCGGATCGCTTCGCCCTGCGCGCCGACCAGGAAGGACACGGCCTGTCCGCCGAGTTTATAGCCTGTGTTGTAAAGATAACGCATGCCGAAATACGCGAAGAGGTTCCAAACGATGATATAGAAGATGGCGCCGACCGGAGACCCTCCGCCGGACATACCCATCGCGATACCCAGAAGGATAGGGATCACGGTGCCGACCACGAGGGAATCACCGATACCCGCTATAGGACCCATAAGGCCCGCGCGGAGTCCGTTGATAGTCTCGTCATCCACGGATTCATCGCCATTGGCCCTCGATTCCTCAAGTCCCGCGGTCATTCCTACGATGACGGAACCTAGCTGAGGTTCCGTGTTGAAGAACGCGGTGTAGGTGTTCATGGCCTTCGCTTTATCATCTTCATTGTCGTACAGCTCCTCGCAGAGAGGAAGCATGGCGTGCAGATATCCGAAGGTCTGCATGTGTTCCTGGGAGAAGCAGGTCAGATGTCCCCAGTACCAGTTGTGGAAAGATTTGCTTAATGCCTTTTTGGAAAGCTTTTTCTCCATCGTCAGATATCCTCCTCTTCATCATAGGCATCCCCTGCGGCGACTGCCGGCCTGGAGACCTGAAGCAGCTTCAGTCTGTAAACAAGGATCGCGAACATTCCGGCGACCACTGTGGCAGAGACCAGATTAATCCCGATACTTCTGGCAAATACAAAGCCTGTAAGGTAAGGAATGAAATCTGTAACATTTCTTACGATCTGCTTCAGCAGGATCGCGATACCGACGCAGGGAAGGAGGGAACCGACCGTGAAAAGCGTCTTCATCGCAAGACCATCCATCGGCAGATAGGTCTTGATCATCTCAACAACAGGCGCTCCGAGCATACACATGACCACTGTCGGGATCATGGAGCAGGCGATATGGGAGATCCAGGGGAATATACGGTCAACAAGGAATATCTTCTTATAGTCCCGCTTCTCTATCGCCTTCCAGCCGATATGCTGCCAGACGAGGTTGATGGTGGCTGTCCCATAAAAAAGCACGGTTCCGACCGTGCCGACCATGGCACCGAAGGAGGTCGCGAGCGCCATACCCTGAGAGGACGCCGCGTCCAGGCCCTGTGTCTTGATCGCCAGCATGGCAAGCGGGATACCGATGTAAGAAACGGCGCGGACGTCAGCGGAGACTGTCCCGCCCGGAGTGACGAGGGCTATGTAGACGATCTGCATGGCTACGCCGACAAGGATACCGGTCTTTATGTCTCCTAAGACAATGCCGCACACGAGTCCGCCGACCAGCGGTCTTCCCAGAGTATAGTTACCCACTGAGGAGCTGCCCATACCGGGCATAGAGGACAGAGAGGCGAATAAACCCAGAATAAGTGCCTGAACAATATTGATCGACATATCAGATATCCTCCTTCTCAGTTAAAACCGAACTGACCTCTGAACTTCTTCCAGTTGCCGATCGCTGATTCCTTGATCAGCGCGAATTCGACCTCATAGCCCTTCTGCATGATCGCCTCCAAGGCGGCAGCCTCATCCTGTGTGATGGACTGATTGTTGCCCAGCTTCACAGCGCCCGGACGGTCATTGCACGGTCCGATGATAACTGTCTTCACTCCCTGAGGATCGAAACCCGCATCCACCAGGATCTTCTTCATGTCGATCGGATTCTTGGTGATCAGGAAATACTGATCCTTGGAGGCGATGACCTTCGGCGCCTTCTCGATAAACTCGTCCACACCCCAGACAAAGGTCTTTTTGTCTGAGGCACTCTTGTAAGCCTGCTTAAGGACCGGGTTCTTCGCGGCAGCGTCATTGACCGCGATCAGTCCGGTGCAGGGATACTCCAGCGACCAGCGGGTCACTGTCTGTCCGTGAATCATCCTGTCGTCCACTCGAATAAACGAAATAGCCATCTTTTCTTTTCCCTTCTGTTAAATCATTCAGATCTCATCATCATTGCCCGCAGCGGCCTCTACGGCAAAAACCTTCATGGATGCTCTGGCTTCCTCAAGAAGATCTGTCTTGATCTCCTCAAAGTCAGCGTCGTCCTTGGCGAGGACTACTGTCAGGACAAGAGCGAGGTTCATGCCGCCGATCATCAAGGTTCTTTCCAGCAGGCCTTCCTCGGCTATGACATTCGCCGCGTTGGAGAGCGGTGAACCGCCGACGATATCGGCAAGCAGGATGATCTCATCCTCCGGCTGCAGCGGCTTCAGCAGCTCCCGGAATCTGGCGGCGAATTCATCCGCTCCCATATCTCTCGCAAGCCCTAAAGAACGGATCTCATCACTTTCATTTCCGCTCAGCATCTTGACTGCGTCATGCATGCCTTCGGCAAGCATCCCATGGCTGACGATAAACACGTATCTCAATGCTTTAAAATCTCCTTTCAGAAAGCTGCTCACCGGCCGATGAACTCTGATGGCTCTATCTTAAGGATTTCACGTATCTGCCGCAACTGAACTAAGTCACATATCGCATGTGACAAATGTCATGTTTTCTAGCCCGCCGCAGGATCATTGGGACGGGCGGCATGATCCTTCCTGAACCTTCCATGCTTCAAAGAAATCCCTGTTTAAGACGCCGGACTGAACCGCCCAGATGGCCAGCTGCGTCCTGTCCCTGAGATGCAGCTTGTTCAGTATGCTGCTGATCGAATTCCGTACCGTTCCGTGGGAAAGCCAGAGCGTTTCAGAGATCTCCTTATTGGAGAGTCCTCTGGCAACGGCCTGTATGACATCCCATTCGCTTTTCGTTATGCTTTCGGTATCTGTCTTTGATATCCCTGGGTCGATCATGTTCTTTGCCATGCTGGAAAACTGCCGGATCACTTTGCTCGCGATTTTGGGATTGAACACGGCTCCCCCCGAATGAACAGTGCGTATCGCCGAAGAAAGCTCCTGCAGGCTGTTCCCCTTCAGAAGATATCCGCTGGCGCCGTTTTTCAGGATGCCGAAGACAGACTTATCATCGTCAAAGGTAGTAAGAGCGATCACCTTGACCTCCGGATACTTCTCCTTGATCCGCGCCGTACATTCCACGCCGTCCATCACAGGCATCCGGATATCCATCAGGACCACATCGGGGCGGCATTCCTCTATTATTTTCAGGGTCTCGCTACCGTCCCCCGCTATACCCACCACCTCCATGTCCGCATTCACGCTGAGTATGATCTTCAGGCTCTGACGGATCAATTCCTGGTCATCCACGACCATAACTCTAATCATTGTTATCCCCCCATCTGCCATTGATCAATTCGTCCCTGCCGCAAAGCTGCCGCAAGGCTTCGGCTCACCCTTCAGTGGATCGGCACGGCATGCGTTTCCCTGAGATTTGGTCATTATATCATATGACGTCATGTATCCACAATAAGGTTTTTGAGACAACGAAATTCAATGGGGATCAAGGGAAATATGCCAACGAAATTCCATGAAACCGGATGGAGGTACGCGTATGAAAGGAGCAGAAAAAGGCGGTTCCCGCAGGCTCCTTGAGAAGCCGGCGAGAACCGCCCCGACTAACCGGACTCATTCAACTGTTCCGGTTTACTTATTCATATTTTCTCAGGTCACAAGGTTTTCGCGGCCCATCGCTGTGAGTATTTTCCTTACCTTGTCCTTCTGGGTTCCTTCCGCGAGCGAAGCATAGGTCGTCTTGCCGTTGATGATGCTCTTTGCGATCTTGAGCGCCGCATTGTCCGCTTCGGCTAATGCCCTGGCGGTAGCCCTGTCCTCGCAGCCCTTGGACATGAACCTGTAGTCACCATCGATGATATAGTAGAACCACTTTCTGGCAAAACCCGCCGGAGCCGTCGTCTCCTCGAGATAGTAGGTTCCGTATGGCAGAATGCCGATCCAGATTATGCCGTTGCTGCGTGAATACATCACAGTCTCATCCAACGCAACGGAGGTGTTCGAAGCCTTGTCCTTCAGCACATAGACGCTGCTGCTGTTGCCCTTGTACATCTTGAACTTTGCTCCTTCTAACGAGTTATAGAAACCGTCCTTCTTACTGAGTATCACCTTATCAGAGCCGGCTATTCCTGACCAGTAGATATAGTTTGTTTCGTCCCCAAATGTGCCGAAGAGATATTCTCCGTTGCAGTCTGTCTTATTATCCTCCACGGCGTTCCTGAAGACCTTCATGGTACTTTCCTTCTTCGCGTCAGACAGTTTTTTGCCATTGCCGTCAAACAGCGCGAACTGCTTGAGCTGCTGATAGTGGTTGTTCTCATTTTCCGGAGAAGGAATCTCCGCCGCAACCCAGATGGTGCCGTCTTTTTCTGCTTCCGAGTTATATATCTCGCCGGTTACCTTGACGGATGTCGCTTTCATGGGAACACCGGAGGTTTCCCCGATAAACCCTGAAATGTAGATGTCCTGGCGCGCGACGGCGTAGGCTTTACTGCCGTTCTGCGCCCCGGCGGGCAATGCCGTTGTGATGAAATTGCCGGCCTGGAAGATCTTGCCTCCCACCGTAGTGGTTGAAGGGACTATGTTTCCGTCATCATCCGTATCGTTTCCTCCGAAGTTCTGAGCGCCGGCAAGCATCAATACGCCGCCCTGGTATTTCCCTTTATCACTTGTGAACAGATATACTCCTGCCCCGGCATAGGTTGCCTTGTTTGCCGTGATGGTGTTGGGAGACGCCGCATTGTTCATGTAGACGATGGAGCCGTCCGTTCCGGCATCGTTGGAGCGGGCATAGACAGCCCCGCCGTAATCCGCGGTGTTATTAACTATCCTGTTGCCGTCTAAAATAACGATGCCCATCTTTAAGAAGACCGCTCCGCCATTTCTCGCGTTCTTAACACTGTCGTCAAGTCCGTCATGGCCATCGATCAAGGTATTGACGATTTTGATCGTATGCAGCCTGTCTTCCTCGTACTCGTCATCTCCTACCTGGGCGTCAGCCATGGATCTTGCGTTGCCCATGTTGAAAACCGCTCCGCCCTCATCAGCCGTGCAGTTCTTTATCGTCACCTTAATATCGGAAGATGTTTCATCTCCTATGAGCAGATAACCGCGATGCTCATAGACGGCGCCGCCCTTATCCCCGGCGTTCTTTACATCTTTATCCAGGCTGTCATGCCCGTTGATCGTAGCATTCTGTATGGTCACTGAGTAATAATTGAGCCTCGCCGGAGAATCACAGTATACCACGCCGCCCTGATCCCTGGCAGTGCAGTCATTGATGATGCTTCCCCCTTCTATTATAAGCCTGGGACCGGGCTTCTGGGCGATCCTTCCTGCGGCTTCCGAGTTATGGGTTTCGTGGCCTGCCTGGCCCGGTGAGCACCCGTTAAAGATGTAGATCACTCCGCCTTTTGTGGCATTCGGGACAGTGTCCGGCAAGGTGACCTTACCCTCTATCTTCTCATGTCCGTCTATCCTGACATTGCTGATGAACAGCTCCTTACCGGCCGCGTTGTATTTGCTGTTATGTACGTCATAAATATGGTAGACAGCGCCTCCATGCTCCGCTGTAAAGTTGTATAACTCACTGTCGCTGATATGGAGTTCCCCGTCGCCACAGTACACACAGCCGCCCTTTTTGGCGTTGAGCGTAGCTTCCGGCAAGTCCTTATGTCCTATGATGGTAACGCCGCTGATCATCATCCTGTCAGTCGTGATGTCGTAGATCGCGCCGCCGTTTTCTGTCGCGTGGCAGTCCTCGATATGTCCGCCGGCCAAGTCAAGCTCACCGGCCTTCACATAGATTCCGCCGCCGTTTACGGCTGAGCAATGGTCGATGATGCCGGGGTGCCTTGCGTCCTCGGTCATCGTTATCGCGCTCTTACCGCTCAAATTACCCTCACTGTCCTTTGTCTTGGCTACCGTGCTGGCGTTGTATATGGCTCCGCCGTTTCCGGTATCGCTGCCATCTCCGAACGCCATGCAATACTCCAGCGCGCCGCCGGTCATGCTCAATGTGGCTGTCCCGGCATTATATATCGCTCCGCCGTTGGCAGCCGAACAATGCTCGATGGTTCCGCGCTTAAGATCCGCGTTGTAATGCTCCGGCGTCTCTCCGTCCGCGACAGGCTTCTCCGTCATATTGACCGAACCCAGGTTATAGATGGCGCCGCCGTTGCCGGAAGCCTTGCATTTTGCTATCTCACCGCCGGTAAAGGTCAGTGAAGCGCCCTTTTCAATGTATACGGCGCCGCCGTTTCTGGCGTTGGCCGGCGCTGCCTGAGCCTGAAGCTGATTGTCGACGTCACTATCCTCCAGGTTAAAGTAACTGTGCCCGTCGATAAGAAGCCCGTTCTCTGTGGCAGCCGCGCCGCTCTTCAGATAAACCGCGCCGCCGTTGCCGGAGGACTCAGAGTCTGATTGGGCAACGCAATTATAGATACTCACGTCAACGAGATCCAGGCTTCCGCCGTCCATGTAGATGGCGCCGCCGTTCTCTGCGCGGGAATTCTGCAGCACCGTCCCGCTGCGTACACTCACTGTCCCATACGCAGCCCCATTACTCGTGGCTTTAATGATGCCGCCCAGACCGTCGTTGCCGCCGCTTGTATTGCACGCACGGCCTGACATGGTCATCACGCCCTGTCCGTCCGGGGCAAATACCAGGCCGCCGTCCAGGATGATGTCAGTCGTTTCAAATGTACCGCCTACGACCCTGAACATGGACGCGCCATCGTAACCGCGCTTTATGGATGCTTTTTCACCCGTACCTTCATAATAGTGCTTCTGGCCGGCAGGCAGGCTTGCCTGCTTCTTCGCCGTGGTCAGGGTGATGTTATCTCCAAGGCTGACAGTAGCTGTATCCCCCGACGGCATCGTGTAGTCCACCAGCATCTCGATCGTGGCAGTCTTCGCGGCTGGCAGGTCGCCCTGAGTCGCGCTGTTCTCCACATATGCCACAGCGCTCTGCAGTGTACTAAACAGATGCTCCCCGGCTTTATCCACGATCTTGCAGATCGCGCGGGTGTTCTTGATGGTGATCAGGAACGCGTCTCCGCTCGGAGTCTCCCAGTTCTGAGGCAAGGTGTACTCGGCATAATAGCCGTTCATGAAGCTTTCCTCTATGCCGTTGACTTCGCCGTCCACGACGACAGTCCAGCTCGCCGGCCAGCTTCCGTCCACCTTGCTGAGGGTGACCAGATGCGTAGTGTCGTCCACGCTTACTCCCGCGGCCGTATTGTCAGCGGAAAGAGCTATGCCGTTCGTGAAGCTCACGACAAACAAGCTGTTCGTATTGGCGATGCCTGTCTTCTCCACCCATTCCTTTGTGATGATGAGCTTCTTTTTCCACTGTGCCGTCACTGTGCTGTTTTCAGCCACCTTGAGAATGTCTCCGGCAGCATATACCTTGTTGTCCTTGCTCCATTTCCAGCCATCAAACTCGTAGCCCTTGCGTGTCGGGGACTCCAGGGTCTCCTCGGAGTTCTTAAGCACCGAAACCACCTTGTTAGCAGTCTTACCGTCATTGTAAATATAGGTCAGCTCCACGAAGTTCGCTATGTTGGCGAAATCCTTGTCAAAGGTCCCCGGCTTCGCCTCCGTGCGGAAGCCGTAGGTGTCCGTAGGAATGTTCTCAAAAGGAGGCTCTCCGAAGAGGGCGGACTCGATGACGATCTTTCCTCTGCCATCCGCTGTATACCCGGCCGGGGCGTTGATGCGGTATTCAAATACTGTCTTCCCATCAGGATACACGCCGACGCGCATGCCGTTTGACAATGTGTAGCTGTTGAACGCTGACGCCGAGAAACGCTCCACCGATATGGTGGTCGAGGCCTGGGCGCCTTGACGGTAGCTCACTCCTTGACGGCCGGTAATGTTCACTCCGTCGGTGATGTTTCTCAGCTGCGTGATCAGCGTGTTTTCATAGAGCATCTGGGTATTGCCATCCTTCGGCTCGATCACATGGCGCACCAGGATCTCCTCGCCGGGCAGCGCGGGGCTGTTTCCGAGGTTTACCTGCGTGTCGAATACGCCGTCGCCGTTCCGATCTGCCCAGAACGATGTGTCGGCGCTCTTCATGCCGTCGTCATACTTTGCCTCAGCTATAGAAAGTCCGGCCGCAAGGTCAGCGTAATGCAGTGAGTCGATGTGGTCCACATTCGCGCCGATGCTGAAATACACCTCTTTCCAGTTATTCTGTCCAAAGATGGCCTTAGGATCAAAATTGTTGTATACGACTACCTTGTCGATGATCCTGATCGTCAGAGTTCCCTTGCCTGTCGAATAATTATGCAGGTATCGTATGCTGTAGTTACCGTCGGCCTTGAGGCTGTTTTTAGCATGCAGCTCATAGTGCCCGTTCGCGAGGCCGCTGTCCGCCGCATAAGGAGTCCTGGTCAGGTTGTTCATGGTATAGGAGCCGTAACCGGCGTGGGGCTCGTTCTGCGCTATGAACAGGAAGCCCTTTGTCATGTCACTGGCTCTGATTGTAGGTCCGTTGCGGAAATAGGCATCGCTCATCTGAGTAACAGTCTCGTCCAGGGAGTAGTCGCCCTCGCGCATCTGCGCATGGACTGTTTTGTTGGTTTGGAACGCGAAGGCGTAGCCGTCCTCCTGCGGTATGGTTATCCTGCCGCTTATCACGAAGGAGCGTGAGAAATCGAAGGCAAACTGCGTCGTCACCGCAGAGACCGTCTCCTTGTGCATTGAAAGCTGTATTGAAGAACCATTCTGAGAAACGCCCGCAAGAATGGCATCATGCGGCCTGTTGGTAGCAGAATCAACAAAGAACAGATCGTTGACATTGATTGCGTCCTGGTGCGGAGCCGTGGTTGTCGGAGATGCGATATAATTCGTCTCCTTATAGGCTTCAGCGATGCGCAGCGCGCCGGGGTGAGTCTCATCCTGTCTCTCTTCTTCGACTACGTAGTAAGTCCATGTATGCCTCGTCGTATCTGATTCATACGAGCCGTCCTCACCGGCCGGAAGCTCCGATACGACAAACTTGTAGATACCGGGCTTCTGGAACGTGATGGTCCACGCCTGTGCTATATCCCATGTATACACCGCTCCGGACACGGTCTTCTCTCCCCAGTGGCCGCTCACGGACAGATCGTACTGATCGTTCGCGCTGCCGCTGAAGGACGCTATCACAGCGCCGTTTTCAGGATTGGTGGTCTCATCGCCGTCACTCAGGCTGTCAGGATCCTCTTCGATCTTGAATACGAAGTCCAGCTTCTTGAGCTCATCCTCCGCGTCCGCCGTCAGGGAGGCCATCTCGTTCCCGGAGCTGTCCTTGACGGTCAGCGTCTTTAGGACAGGAATCTCCACGGTATTGGCAGGGCTGATCTGGCTAAAGGTAATCGTGATGTCTCCTTCGATCTTCAGGCTGCCTGTCTCTACGCCTGTGAGAGTAGTCTGGCTGCCGTCCTCAAAGGTGATGATGATGACATTCTTCAGGCTTCCTGAATCCAGCTCAGGATTCACTTCCTTGATGCTTATCGACGTATTCAAGGAAATATTTTCGAAAGCCATGCTGTTCTCGGTCTGATCTGCCGTGGCTTCGTCGTCGCCGCCGCGCAGCTCAAATGAACCGGCACCCAGCCCCGTGGCTTCGAACCGGTATGTTTTGCCCTCGTTACCACGGTCCGCGTTCATAATGACCGTTACCTTCGCGCTCTTCAGCGTGTTGGTTATGGTCAGGGTATAGACTCCGCTTCCTTCGTCCCTGGCAAGGACAGCGCCGTCAAAGGGCGCCTCTCCGTCCTCGCCGACCTTAGTAAGCTCTATGCCGGCCGAAGTCACGTTCAGCCTGACGTCTCCCACGGCTGTATAATGGTCGGGGACCTTTGTCTGGTGAATGGTATACACACCTGCGTAAGGCATCACGAACAGCTTGGTATCATCGGGGTCGAGGGATTCGATGAAGCCGTCCTCAGAGCTTGATGTCAGACGGCCGAGAGCCACATTCTGTTCGGGGCAGGCCATCTCGAACACTGCGTCCCCTAGTCCTGCCTGATGCGCCGCATCGCTTCCCACCACCTTGATCCTCAGCTTGTGGCCGATCAGTGAGTTGGTGAAAACGATGGTATCACCGCCGTTAAAGGTTCCCTTAAAGACGTGGTTCCTGTCAGCTTCGGGAGCCTCATTTGTCGTCCCATTCTCGGAGCCGGCTGCGGTCTCATATCCATCCTTCAGCTCCTGGGTGACGGTGAGGTATACACCGGCAGGCACTGCCAGCACGATCTCCTCTTTGGCCGCCAGCTTAAAGCCGGATACCGTCGAGCTGCCTTCCTTGGAGACCACCCTTCCGTTCGCGTCGGTGTAGATATCCTCCTTGACCTCTATCTTCTCACCTTCTCTGAGGCGCTGGTTCTCAGGCAGGCTCATGTTTTCCTCAGACTCCGCTTCCTCCTTCGTGACGACGTGCTCCCTCATGATATAGCCCACCACGCTGTTCGCGATAGGCGTTCCTTCTTTACTGATGATCGTGGCTTCGTAATTGAAGACTGCGCCGACATTGGTCATATAGTCCCTAAGCTCGTTCCTTACCGTGATGACGCAGTTCTCCTTGCTGTTTTCCACCGTCAGGGCCGCCTCGGAAGCGCTTTCCGCGATCGTAAAGCCCGCGGTGTGGCTGCCCTCCGCCACCGTGGTTCCTCCGGTCATGCCAGACGCGGTCATGACCGTCGTGACATACTGATCCAGAAGGGAGGTATCTGTCATGCTCTCCGCAAGTGCCGCCGGCACGCCCGCGATCATGTTTACGGTGTACTGGTCTTCTCTCACATCGGCCGTACCGGTATCATCCTTTTTCAAGGTGAAGCTGACGCCGTAGCCGGTGCTGCCCTCGGTAAATGTCTGATATGACGTACCATCGGTCCAATAGTATGTATGGTTTCCGCCCGTACCTTCAACGGCAGGAGTGAAGATGAACTCATCCGTGCCGGAGCCGTTCGCGTCAGCCAGCACCTTAGTGACCTTCAGAGGCACGACCTTGATCCAGACGAGCTTCTTATCGTCAGTGCGGGCAGCCCCGGTCAGGCCGTTCCTGTCATTGATGAAATGATACAGCTGCTGGTTCGCCAGGGCAATGTCTCCTGCCGCGGTGTCGTCGCTGTACGTCCCGAAGGGATCAAGTATCTCGCCGTGCTCCTCGTACAGCGTGGAGGCGGATTGCCCTTCACCGATAGCGGTGTCGGGAACGTACACACCAACGGAACCGCCCGTAAGGCCGGTAGTGTTGATGACCGCGTTCGAATCCACTGGCAGCACTACGTTCTTTTGGACAGTGCTGCCGCCGGAGGTATAGGTGTTATCGTAGACAATCGGTGCGCCGGAGAAATAAAGCCTGGCAGTGGCGTCCGCCGCCTCAACCGCGCCGAAAGAATCCGACACCGTATTGCCCGAAATGCTGCCGCCGGACACGGTGAGTATGCCGTTCCCGCCAAGGTACACCGCGCTTCCGCTGCCGGTCGTACCTATTATGGTGTTGCTGCTTATAGTTCCCCCGCTGACAGCCGCATGGCCGCCATTTTCCACGTAGATCGCGCCGCCCTTGTCGTCAGCGCTGTTATTACTGACCTCGCCGCCGGTCATGGACAGGTATCCGTCATTTATGACGCAGATACCGCCGCCGGCCTTGGCCGTATTGTTTTCGATCTTGGCAGAACCGCTGACGTTCAGCACGCCGCGGCTGACCATGATGCCGCCGCCTCTGCTGTCGACATCCTTCGGAACCTCACAATTCCTGATCGTTCCTCCGGAGATCGACACCACGGCTCCCCAGTCTCCAAGTATGCCGCCGCCGAATTTGGCTGCGGAGCAGTTCTCGATCACGCCGCCTGTCATGACGACCTCCGCATAGCTGTCATCAGGCTTGCTCAGGTCATCAATCCCGCCGTTGGCAAAGACCGCGCCGCCGCCGGTATCCGGAAGCGAGTTGGCAGAATACGCGTTCCTGAGGACGGCATTGTCCTGAATGACCAGGCTGCTGTATTTGCCGTCCTTCCTGTACGACTTTACATGCACAAGGTTGCCGTTGACAGACACATCCGGATAATCATTCTTGTTGCCATCCAGGATGATCCCCCTGTCAAGACCGGCCAGCGCCAGCTTTGCGCCGTCGGTCACCCAGAACAGGGCAGTATCCTCGCCAAATTCACGTTTAATGATGGCAGAGGTCTTGCTGTCCTCCACTGCCCTTCCGTGCTCGGCGTCAAAGGTGGGGGCGAAGTTGTAGGTATCCCCGCTTGCCGCCGCGGTGGTGATGACGATGTTGTCTCCGCCCTGGTTCAGCACCACCCTGTCACTGTATGGCATCGCGTAGTCCACCAGCATCTGGATGGCCACCGGATGGGCGGCATCCATGATGATGCTGCCGCCGCGAGCGTAGGCAACCGCGGAGTTCAGGCTGGTAAAGCAGGTCTCGACCTTCTCCACGCTGCTTACATTGGCGGCTGCCTGTGCCTCTGCCTCGGTATTGTACAGTCCCAGACGGCTGCCGCCCGCGTCAACCGCCGCGAACTGCTCGATCTTGCAGATGTAAGCATGGTTAGTGACCACCAGCCGGGGATTGTCCTGGACATGAGGGAAGGTATAGAGGGTCTCAGTGCCCGTCCACACGTTGCCCGCAGCCAGAGCCGTGGCATAGTCGGCATCACTTAGGATCACATCCTCGTGCAGGAACTCGATGTCGGTAAAAGCATAACTTGCCACATTCGCCGTCCCCTTCTGCTTATAGGCAGGCAGACCGATCCCACTGTCAGAATCCAGCACGATACCATAGACTCTATTCGAGGTGTCCAGGATTCCTTTTTCAAGCCTTCCGGTAGGATCGGAATAGACGGCCGGCACGTTGTTCGCCCTTTCCGTGCACAGCAGCCTTGCGGTCGTAAAGTTGATCGACGCGGGCATCCTGACCTTCACGTAGTAATACTGTTCAGTCGGCGCGCAGTTCTTTCTCGCCTCACCGAAATCAACCACCGAAGAATAGAAATCCACTCCTTCGGCATCGCTGAAAACGAACTCTATCCTTTTTACATTTTCATATGAATTGTCCTTTACCCGGTCTGTCCGGTACAGCTTCACATATCCTGTGACGTACCCATCCTTCAGGGGCTGCCATTCCGACTTCATATCGGTTTCTATGGCTGCCCACTGCACGTTGTGGTCGTCCGCCCGCAGCGCATCCAGGTTTTCCTTTACCGTATATGATTCAAATACACCGGAATCGGCGCCATAGGTATGCGAAACATAGACCACCTTTGCCCAGGTCTTCTCCTGGCCATCGATGATCGCAGTATCGTTTTTGGTAAGCTCAGTGACCACATAGCCGGCTTCATCCTTGGCGGTTAGCGGAGTACCTGTCGTGTCCGCGGCATTCTTATGCCCGTAAACCGTAAACTCTACGGAATCGATCCCGGTATAGGTCTCAGGATCCCACTTCTTCTGGATCACCAGAGGCACATAGGTCGGCACGATATCTATAAAATCAATCAGCGTGGTATCCAGCGACGTGTCGAGCGTACCCGTGATCGTATAGTCGACCGCCTGCCGGATCGAAAGGTTCGTCTTCCAGACATTGTTCTGCGACACGCTTATTTCCTGTGACGGGTTGTCAAATGCGCCGCGAAGGCTGTAGTCCAGCCCCTTGCCGCCGATCACGCGCAGCTTAACATCCCCGCCGTTCTTCGCCGGAGTGACGGTAGCCCTGTCCTCGGCCAGGGCCATGTATTTATTCTCCGTGCTGTCCCAGACCTCGGCGGCCTCCATGAGGGACAGTCCGTTCATGACATTTGTTCCATCGACAGGATCCTTAGACATCTTGCCGATTATGGTCTGCTTCCACTTCTCTGCAGTATCGGCGCCGTCAGCCGAGGTATCGTTCTTTAATTCGAGATAAACCGGCTCTGAATAGCACAGCACCAAGGTATCGTTCGAGTAAAGCCCCAGGGCACCTGCCCCCCTGCTTTCGAACTGCAGTGTTCCGGGCGCGGCGGTATCCGTATAGGGCAGCGTGCCGACAGCCGCGATAGAGAAATCTCCGATGACCAGCTCATAGCCCATCCTGCCGTAGCCGCCCTCTCCGGGATCGCCGTCGGTATTCACCACGTCCATGTCTGACTGACGCCATGCCCGCCACAGGAGCATGGTGTCGGTCTTGACATCGGTATCGAAGGACGCTTCAAGCGCCGCGGCGATCTCCTCAACGGTCATGCGGTCCTGTGTCAGAGTGAAATATCTTTCGGCGAGGAGCTCCGAAGCGGAATTGACCTTAAGCACCGCCGGATCGCTCAGGTTGCTGAAATCTACGGACGGCGCGTAGACAACCTTAACCTTCAGCTGCTGCACCCAGATTATCCTGCTGTCCCCTCCGAGACCGCCGACAAGGCCGTTGCGGTCATTTATGAAATTGGAGAGGTTACTGCCCGCAGGATCCATGCACTTGCCAAAACGATCATTGGCACCGCCCCGCTCGTCAAATATAGCTCCGTCTGTTCCGTCTACCACGTAGACACCTATCTTAGCGTCTTCGCCAAGGCCGTCGGAGAAGATGAGCTTGCTCGTGTTGTAGTTGAGCACGACATTTACCTGCGGAACAGCCTCCGGACCGGGGTTGTCGGTCACCTGGGCATCTCCCGAGAAATGCAGCTCACTCCCTTCACCTGCCTTCACCGCTCCGCCCGTAGGCGAATTGGAGCTGTTTCCGGTAATTATGCCGCCGGACATATACAGCTTTCCGTTATCATCATCGGCAGCAGATGAACCATGGCCGATATATATGGCAGCTCCGTCGGTCTTGGCCATGTTGCCGCTGACCTCACCGCCTTCCATGTTCACCCTGCCTTCGGAATAGACCGCGCCGCCGCGGGAATCCGTCGCCTCATTATTGGTAATGAGCGCGCCTGACCCTATGGTGATCAAGGTATTCTCCGATGCCTTGACGGCGCCGCCCAGCTCGGCGCTGTTGCCCTTCAGCGTGCCCGTGATGTTCACCACACTCTTTTTAGGGGTTGCGTCCGCGCTGCCCTGCTCGGCATAGATGGCGCCTCCTTTAACGGCGGTACATCTTTCGATAGTTCCCGCAACATCCAGTCTGCCCTTATCGATGTAGACTGCGCCGCCCATGTCGTCAGTTTTTGAATTCCTGATCTCGGCATTGCCGCCGACGACGGTTGTGCTGTCCACCTTTGCCAGAACTACAGCTCCCTTGCCGCCCGTATGGTTCGTCTTGTCTCCATCGATGACGAGCTTGTCAAATGAAAGCTTTCCTTCATTCGTGAACATCGAGCCACCGTCGAAGCCTCTGGTTATCACGGCCTTCTCCTGAGCCTCGTCAGCGCTGCGGAAGCAGAACTTTGCCCCGGTTTTTTCGGCAGTGGTCAGCACGATGTCATCTGCCGCAGCGATAGTGACCTTGTCGTCTACCGGCATGGAGTAGTCCCTGAGCATCTCGATGACGGCCGCCCCGCCCATGTGGTTCTCGGCGTAGGCCACGGCGCTCTTAAGGGTCTTAAAGGGATGCTCTCTTCCATCGTGTACGATCTTGCATATAGGATCGCCCGGCTCGTACACGACATACACTGCGCTTACGCCTACCCTTGGCGTCGTACTGCTATTCAGCTTCGACCTTTCGTCCGCGTAGCGGATGCCGTCCCTCGTGTTTTGGGCATACAAATTCAAGCCGCGCGCCCCTAGTTCTCCGGCATTCTTCGCCAGCTCCCCGGGACCTGCAGCAATATACGCGAAAAGATAACAGTCGCTCTCAACACCGATGAGGTGGAAGCCGGGATCCGCGAGTACGCCCCTGGCCTCATTTGTCTCATGCCTCACGCTGTCAAGCGTCGTCGCCACCCAGAAAACAGGATCATTCTCTATGGTTCGGTCAGGGTGGGTGTTGATGGTGTCAGGCTCCTGAATCGTGATATTGTATACGTTCTGTTTCACCTCGGTAAGGCTGCCGTCGGGATTCTCGATGACGTAGTATACTATAGGCTTGATCTCCTCAGGGAAATAGTAGATCGAGAGCCCCTGCTCATCGAAGTCCTCCCAGCTGGCCTGGTTATCCGTGCTGTACTGCCATACCGCGTTATCCGCGTTGTAGCGTATGTGGGTGAGCCTGTCTGTCGATGCCCGGCCGCCGCTGTAGGGATAAGCCGCCAGGAACACATAGTTGGTCTTGCCGGGTATATTGATGGTCAGACCGTTCCGGTCATAAGCATTGTACCAGGTATTGGCGGTATACTCCGCCGTCTCCATCCTGGACTCCACCGATTCAAGGTAAGGGCTCTTTCCTTCAAGCACGCTCCTCGCGTCAGCGGCCTGAAGGTCGCCGTACCACGCTTCATAGACCGTCACCAAAAGCTTGCTCCTCGCCCACTGCGCGTACAGGTGATGGGTGTTGTCCGCTTCCAGCGGCAGCGTATCTATCCGGATAGTGTCTGTGGAGAGCACGTCCATTCCGCTGCCGTCAGGCTCGGTGTTCCACTTTATGAACGCGTAGCCCTCACGCTGAGGCATGAAACCAACCTTGTTGATGTCCGTGCTGACAGGCCATGCGACATTGGGGAAGCTGCTGTGGTTGCTGTTCTCATCGTAATTGGAAAAATACAGCCTCATCACGGTCTCGCCGTCAACGGTCTCAGGACCGCTGATGGTCGTTGACCCGTCGTCATTTAACGGCACAAAGCCCGTACCTCCGTTAAGGTGGTAAATGAGCGTGACCTCGCGGACCTTGGAATAGACCGCGAACAGCCTTAGGGTGACGCCTGCTTCAGGCATAGCGATGCTGTCCCCCGGGAAATATACGTCGCCGGTCGCAAGGTTCGTCCAGTACACGAAGGTCCTGCCTTCCGCGTCCTTCAGTATCTCAGAGCCGGGAAGCCCGTCCACGGTGCCTGCGCTTGCCCTGGTTGTTGAGCCTGAGTAATAAGGTCCGACGGTATCGCCGACCTGTTCCGTGGCGTTTTTGAAATATTGGATCCTGCCGCTCTCGTTGCGCCTGATATCAGGGACGAGGATCAGGTCGTCCATAACCGTGGTCGTGGATGTCACGTAACCGGCGGATAAGGTATTGTCCTCATTCAGGCGCTTCCAGCCATAGAAAACCTCGTAGCCGCTGAGCGCCGGAGCGGGAAGCTCATATTCCATCAGCTTGGTGCCGGCAAGACGGGTCGCCTCGTAATCCTGATAATCGTTGGTATCATCATCGTCATGTTCCTTATTCCACCAGGAAAGGGGATATCCGTCCTCATCGCGCACGATCTCCCCCGTGTCCCCATCTGTCCTCTGAAGGGCACCTTTGCCATCAACACCCATGGTTATGACCGTGAAATCTCTCGGCTTGAACTGGGCATACAGCGTAAAGCTGTAGTTGGGCATAGTGCCTTCAAAGGGCGCGTCGGAGGTCGGAGACGTGGACCAGCACTTGAACTCATAGCCCTCCGGGGGCACGGGCCTGGGGATAGGGGTATTATCCTCGGTATATTTGCCGCTGCGTATGGCCTCGTATATAGCGCCGTCCGTATTCTCCGCATTGGTGACATAAGTGGTGTACTCCAGGAGAAGGTGCTTGTTCGCGCTCTCCGAGTAATTGTTATCCGCAGCATTAGTAGACCTGAGCTTTAACACATACTTGCCAGGCCTGAAATATAGGTTCATGAAATTGGTGTTATTATTGATCGTCTCGGTCCTGATCCCGTTCTTGATACGTCCGCCTTCGGCAGGCAGGCTTGCCAAATCGTCATAGGTCGTCTCAAGACTGCCCTTCAGGATCATCGTGCTCATGCCGCTGGCATAGCGCGCTATGTGAAGCTTGCGCGCCGGGAAGGTGTACACCACATCCGAGTCGGCGTGGTAACGTCCCAGCAGCAGGTTGCGGTATATGAGGTCGTACTGCCCTTCCTCAACTCCCTTTCCGCCGGTGCCCGTGACCTTCCAATACCAGCGCCCGTTCACCTTCACCTTTGTGGGCGAGCCGCTGCCGGCAGGGTAAAGCCTGAGGTCATGGTAGAATCCACCCACGATGCGGTGGTAATAGGTGTCCACCGGCAGGTAATAATCATATAGCTGGATCTCCTTCACGCCGCCGGCCACGTCGACACCGTAAGCAGGACGTCCGGCTACACTGTTATCATGTATGCCTGTCTCGTGGCTGTAGCCCGGGATAAGGTTCATCTTACCCTCCACCGTGTTCCAGTCAGCGTTGGAAGGCCTCCAGCCGGTTCCCGAACCAGTTCCGGGCACGTTGTAGACGACCTGGGTATAGTCGTCCCCCATAGGGATGTAGATATCATTCCCGTTGGCATCCTTATTAATATTGACTTTGTCTGCATCTCTTATATCAGATGATACTTTTGCCTTCGGCTGAGTGTAGTCATACTGTGCCAGCAAAGTGTAATCGGTAGTTACATCAGGAGTAGGAATAATACTACGGCCAACAAAAGCCTGTTTTTCCTGAATGTTATTAAATGTCCCAGTAGGCGCTATTGAAACATTGCTGCTCTTATAGCTTGCGGAAGTACCTGCGACGTTGGGCGTTGTCGTCATTTCGGTAAGGCTGCCCGGAAATACCGTCCAGCCACTGAACGCAAACGACCTTCTCCAACCAACCTCGTCCGGGACATCCTTATTGTCATGTGCTTTTGTCGCAGTAATGCTTGTCACGACACCCAAATTTCTATTTTGCACACCATACCAGTAATAATATCCGCCTGGATCAATATCAGGATCATAGATAACATACATGTTCTCATTATCCTTCAAATGATAAAAACCAAGCGTATCTGGATATTCACCTGTGATCCAAGGGTTTATGAGTTTATTATTGTGATTGTAATATGATACATTATAATTATTCGTAATCGTATTAGGTATAGTCGTGCTGTTCAGCTTGGCACCTTGAGGCCATAGGGCTGAAACATCCATGCCAAGCCATGCATCGATCGTGATAGTTGTCTGATCACTGCCGTCTTTATCTACGACAGCTCCGTCATTGGCATACTCGACAGGCTGTACGTCATAACCTATCGTCTTTGGACTCTTCACGCCAAATATTAATACTTTTTGGCCGCCATCCTTATATCCGCCGACAGCCTCTTTAAGTATATAGTTATTGTCCGGCTGGAACGTGAGCTTGAACATCCTGCGGTTGAAATACACATTGTACTCGGTCTCGCCGTCTTCCAGAATGACCTTCGCATCCTCGTCAGTGGCATGCAGTACCAGATCGTCAGCGGTGCTTTCAACCGTTCCTAGCTCGAAATATCCCGCTGCCGCATCATCGGGCTTCCCCGCTTCCTGATCCTCAGAGAAGGTATAGTAACCGGACATATTGGATACAGCCTTCTCTGCCGTATTCAGGGCATGCGTGCCGTCCACAAGGTAGGCGGAACCATTTTCGTCCGTCTTGAATACCCCTGTGTTCTGCAGCGTGTAGCCCTTGCGGTCCGTGTTCTGCACCCAGTAATTGACCTTGATGGAGGTCTCGATGGGTTCGCCGTTGCGCTCCCAATGGGCATAGAGCACCGCAGGCACCGGATCTATATTGTTCTCCGCCGCCCAGCCGACCAAGGCTTTGTCAAATGAGTACTGCGTCCCGGAGTCGGTACGGGTTCCGTCTGCCGTCAGCCCGGAATACCCTTTTTCCGTCCACCATCCCTTAAAAGCATAACCCTTTCGCACAGGAGGCTCCGGCGCCGGCGCCCACTGGCCAAGATCCTTAGGGAAGGTGATGGGAGCCACATAGGTACCGCCCTGGGAATCAAAGGCTATCGTGTAGATTGCTCCGAGCACGGGATATAACGTCATATCGGCCGTTACGGCGCTTCCCTTGTTGTTGTAAGGATAAGAATCGTTTCCGTTCGTGGTCCAGCGCGCCACATACTGCTCGTTCGTGAGTATGGGAGATATACCCGACGTATTCAGCGGCTCGTTTTCGATATATCGCTGCTCCGTGATCTTGCGGACGCCGCTCTGGCCCAGAGGCTTGTCCATATAGGTTACTGTCAGCACCTTCGCGAAGCCGGCATACAGCCTGCGGTTGACGGGCTGTGAGACCACTCCGAATTCATTGAAGCGCTGTGTCCACTCCTTATCAAGATACCAGCCGGTGAACACGCGGCCTTCATTCCTCGGATCCGCGGGAGTATCCGGTACGATAAGCTCCTCGCCGGGGCTGATGATCTCCTCATAATAGGGGATATCCTCCTCTCCGTCATGCCAGATATCGGAGGAGTCCTGGACATAGAAATCATAGGTCGCCGCCTCACCGCTGAAGGAGCCGGCATCGTACCAGGCGTAGAGCTTTATCACTCGCTCCGCGCCGCGGTCGGCTGTCACATTGCGGTTCATGCTGATGACCTCGTTGGGGGCATATTTCATGACATCCGGATAGACGCGCTTGCCCGAAGCATATCGTGCCGCGTCCGGATAAAGTGCCGCGAAATCAGATGCCGCCTGTCCCTCGCCCGGCGCAACGGTGGCCCAGAAACGGAAGAGCTTTCCTGACGGGCGTCCTTTGGAAGCCATCGCCTTCGTGCTGGAGCCGTCATTATAGGTCTTGGGATCGGCCGGTACGCTGATGTCCTCGCCGGCGTCATAAACGATGGTATAAGTGCTGGCATCAGCCCACTTTGCTTTCAGATAGAGCGGGCGCAGCGCGGGCTCGGTGAAATTGTAAGCCTTCTTTGAATCCGAGGCCTTTTCATGTGGCGTGAATGTCTTTGTCGCGCTGTCAAAGTCCGCCGTTACGCTGTACCAGTACTGGAATTTATACACGCCGGGGGAATAGACGTATGCCACCCCGTCGCTGTAGGTATCGGTGCCGTCCATGTACCGTCCGTTTTTATTTGTTATCAGGTAATTAAGCTCGGCTTCCGTAAGCTCCACATAGGTCGCGGTCCGAGCCTTAGCGCCGTCTATCACAGTATTGTAAGGATGGCTGACATATTTGTAAGCCGTCCTCAGGGTATCATAATCCACCCCCGCTTCCTCGACGGGGACATATTCCCTCGACACGGCATACTCACTGATCAGTTCCCCGTTTTCCACATTAAACCAGGTACTGCCGTTCTTACCGTCTAGCACTCCGCCGTCTGCATCAACCTGCACGGGAACCGAGGTCTTTACCCCCTTGTAAATGGTGATGTCGTGGTTCGGCACCTTCGCGTTTGACAGATCATACTCATCATGGCAGCTCTTATCGTTGTACCACCAGATATCATTGCCCTCGCCGTCGACGGCCAGAGACACGATGCTGCCCAGATCGTTGTAATATGATGCCAGCAGCTCAGCTGTTATAGGCGTCTCATAAGGCAGCCTGAGCCTTTCCGAGCCAGCCGGCGCCCCTCCGTCACGGACATACCTCAGGTTGACGTAGTAGGAGTCACGCGTATAGTAAAGGTAAGCGTCATCGTTATTACTGTTAGCAGTGTTCCAGTCACTTGAGCTTGATATCGTCTTGTTCGTCTTTATGTTCATGGCCTTATACTGCGAGAAGCCATCGATATCATAAAACAACGATGCCGAGAAGCCGCCGCCGCCGTAATTGAGCTGGCTGCCAAGGCGTTCGAAGGTCTTGCCGTCAAGCTTCACGTACTGCGGACTGTCCTTCCCATTTACAGGCGTGCCGGTCGTGATACCGGCAGGATCCAGCACCTCAAGATAGTAGACCAGCCTGTGGGTCTGGGCATTGATACTGTTGTGCACAAAATATTCCGTATCGTGCTTCAGCGCCTGAAGATAGTCAATGCGCTTGAACAGGCTGTAGCCCAGCGAGCTGCCGTCAGCATCCAGCCAGCTGTTGCCGGTCAGCACCGCCGTCTTGCCGCCGGTAACAAGCTGGGACGGGTTTTTGGAGTTCAGATAATAGCCCAGGCTGTTGATTGCTCTGCCGTTCGCGTCATAGACAGGAAACTCCTTGCTGATGTCCTGACCATAGAGGGCATCGTACTCCTTGACGGTCGGGAAGGCCTTTCCCGAATAAGTCCTGGTCAGCATCTCCGGAGTGATATCGGACGTCAACGGATTATATCTGCTGTTGCCGCCGTGCCACTGATAGTCCTTGAAGATCAGATGATAGCTTCTGCGGGAGAGATAAATACGGAACACGGTCGTGCCATCCGCATGGACGGTCACAGGCTCGCTCCTGACGGTATCCAGCTTGAAGCCGATGAGGTCGCTCGGATCTGCCGAGCCGCTCTCGCCTGCCAGCAATGCCGCCATATCTATGGTATATGCCACTGTATCAACGTCGCCGGAGCCGGTGAACATGACCTTTGCAGTATCGTACCGAGGGCTGCTGGCGGCGGCCTGCTCCACGGTCACTGTGTTTATATCCTCCAGCCTTACCTGACTGCCTGACTTCGCCATATATGTGCCGGAGGCAACGACAGTGTCCTTGAAATCATAATGGTAACCTGCGCCTGCGGCATCATAGCTGTCGCCGGCACGCTGCTTGTATACCACCACCGAGAATGTGGCCAGATCCTCCGCCTCCCAATGGGCGTAGAGGGTCAGGTCGTAGTTCAGCTTGCTGCCTCCATGGTAAAGCTCCGCGGCCGTGAAAAGGGCGCTGACGACCGTACCGTCCGCCATGAAAACCTGTGAGCCCGTATCGTCCGGCCTGGTAAACCAGCCTGTGAACCGGTAACCGACAGGGGAAGCAGGGACAGGGGCTGTGGCAGGCGTGACGCCGGGAGCCACGAGCTGCGGCGGGGTATAGGCCACTGACAAGGGCCTCGTCGTGTCATCATCACTTTCCCTTTTGTTCCCATCAAAGTATATCCATTGAAACTGCGTGCAGTAAGGATAGAGATCCACGTCCGAGGTAACATTTTGGGCATTATAACGCCGGGGCGTGCCCTCAGCCGCCTCGTTGCCGGTTCCATCATATAAAGTATAGAGATCCTGAGTCCAATATTGGAATACCAGGTATTCGCCGTTATTAACCTGAAGGGCTGTATACGCCACCTCTTCAGGATCTATACGCGTACCGCTGGCCACATAGTCTGAGCGCAGTATCCGGCCGTTCTGGTCGTAATAAGTCACGCGGATCTGCGGCACATCCTCCGCGTATACGGCCTTCAGGTATCGGATGATGGGATACTTGCGTCCTTCCGGCAGTTCAGGGACCGTCACCACTCCCCATCCGTTAAATGCCTTGTCCAAAGCGGGGTCGGCGGGATCTGCGGGATCATTCACCAATGTCCAGTGGTCAAATGTCCTGCCTCCGTCCGAAGGCGATTCAGGCTGTGCCAGGATGGCGCCCGCCTTCAGGGTCTGACGCATCCGTGAATATTCCTTGCCGTCAGGATCCACGAAATAATATGATATGGTGGGCTCGTTCTGTACTACCACGTAGATCGAGAACGCGGACGAATCAAAGCTCAGGGTATCGCCGTCGACGGACGCGCCTATCTCCTCTGGTTGATCGCCCATGTGGACCAGCTTCGTGTCCTGCGCGAATTCCTCATCCAGCAGCTGTATTGTCACGCGGACATTTCCGTTGAGGTCATGGTACTCCGTATCTCCCTTTACAAAGCGGATGTCGAACGCCTTGTGGATGCGGACTGCTTCCACATCCTCGCCCAACGCGCCTGCCGCATCCTCAAGGTAGGCCTCGGACTCCTCGTCCGTCAGCTCACGCACCACAAGCTCCGCGTCTGAAGGAATGCCCGTGTCAGAGCCATAGGTCGCCGTGATCCTCCAGGTATGCCCCTCGAAGTCCTTGTAGTTCGTGTCAATGGTATATTCCGTAACGACGTACACGGCCATCTCGCTGGCCTGGAAGGCAACTGTCCCGTTCTCGACAGTGACTGCATTGACCTGTTCCATGGTGCCGTCGCCCCTGACCTGCCAGACCTCCAGCTCCTTGCTTTCGTTGATGGCCTCGTTGGCTATCGATACGGTCACAGGGCGGTTTTCCCCGGGCTGGTATTCCCCGCCCCCGGTCTGAAGGGAAATGTCATAAGCCGCGATGGTGCTGCGGGCTTCCCCATTGACCTCCGGATCCGGCAGGCTGTCAGTATAGTCTTCCGTCACATCCGCTACATAAATATCAGTGTCCATAGGCATGACGCCCTCGAGCGTCACGTCCTCTTTTGTCAGCGTGACATTACGGTATCCGGAATCCCAGATCAGGGCGATGCTCTCCCCCGCCCTGAAGGGTGCGGGTTCATCGGTCCCGGCGATGCCGAAGATCTCCTCCGCGGCAACGCCGTCCCGGACTATGACTGCGCTGATGCCGCCGTAAAAGCCGTCTGTGCTGGTTCCTGTAGGAACGCTGTCCATCCACAGGGTGGTTCCGTAATATGCTTCAGGATCAGTCTCGATACTGAAGGTGTCCACCGTCCAGCATCCCCCCTCCGCCGCGTAGGCGGGAGCCTTTCGGGCTGAAGCACTCATGCTTCGAGGGCCGTAGACGCTCACCCGCATGTCGTATATAACCCAGCTGAGCATTTTCTTGACTACACTGGCGAGGCCAAAACGGCCAAGGCGGCCAACGGTCGCGCCAAGCCTTACGGCAGCGGGACCTTCAGCCCTGCTGCCCTCATCGTCCATACCGGTGAGGTTGGCTGTCTCAAGGGGAATGTAACGGTCAGTATCACCGTTCTCATATCCGATGTTCTCCTGATCCGCCTTGGGGGTGAATATGGCAAGCTCCAGGGAATCGGATACGGCGGCATCTATATTTCCCGTCTCAATGGTAATCTCAACAGGTGCCTCCGGCTCTATCTCCGCCCCGTCACAGGTCAGGGAAATATCAAGGAATTTCGCGAAACGCATCGAATCCCCTTCTCCAAGCCCGAATCCCCGGGAGAGCATGGCAAATTCGCCCGCCAGCGTTTCCGCGCTGACGAACTCCTCTGACGCATAAGGCCGTCCGATATTCTCAGGTCTTTCAAGCTCCTCCTCGGAAGGCTGCTGTACCAGCTCCCTGACAGTCATGACAGTGCCTTCGGGAATCTCGGCGGCGGCATCATACTTCAGCCGGACGGTGTAGACATCCCCGTCCGCTGAACGCAGCTCGCTTTCGATCACGGCACTCCCATGCTCCGCGACTTCCGTCATACCTGTCACTTCCGTCGTGAGATCTGCTTCATAATAGGGAGCATGCTGATCTGCAGCATCATCTGATGAAGAGCCGCCCTGCAGTGCTCCGTCCGCATCCGGCGAGTCATACGACTGCAGAGCCGCATTCGAATGCCGGACCGCATTTGAATTTGCATAAAGTGTCCTCACTGCCGCGTAGGTATCTGCGGGAATTGTCCCAACCAACATGACGGCTGAAAGGCCAAGCGCGATCGTCCTCTTAACCAGGTCTCTCATCTTTTTCATACTTTAATATCCTCCACTGACTTATGGGACTCAGAATTGTGGTGTGTCATAACAATAATTTGTCATTTCCTGAGCCAATATGCTCCGGTATCTGTCTCGTGCCCGTTGTGTCATACTTCGATATCTGTCTCGTGCATATTGCGTAATGTTCCGATACTTGTTTTGTACTTGTTACATGTTCCGATATCCGTCTCATCCATAATGTCGTATATTCCGATATCTGTCTCGTGTATGTTGCCGTATGTTGCCGTATGTTCCGATATCTGCCTTAAATCAATTGTATGCTCCGATATCTGTCTCGTGATTAAGCAAAACATGCACCGATTTCCGCAACGTTTTACAGATGCTTGTCCGGGATTATTTATAATAGTTGTCCTGGGATTATTTGCGACAGACACCTAAAAATCTGTTCTGAAACATCGTTATACGATAGTCATAACATTGTTGTATGGTCGTTGTATTACAGTTGCGCTGTAGTTGTATTGCAGTTGTGCTGTAGTTGTATTGTTGTTATATTGTAATTTTATTATTGTTATATTATAGTTTTATTGTTGTTTAATTATCGTTGTACTATTGTTTAATTGTCGTTATATTATTATTATATTATAGTCGTCATATTTTAATTACTAAAAAGCCAATTTGTCTTTCTAATTATACACGTTAATCAATTACATTTCAATTGCATTTTTATGATATTCTTATGAACTATTCTTATATATATCCAAAACCTCTGTTATCATTCCTATATCGAATCCCCAACAACCAAGCCCCTTACTTGCAGGCGCATTCAGAGTCAGAAACGAAACAGGCTAAAGCTCATAGCCTCATAGCCCCATAGGCTAAGATTGCGGTAAACAGCATATAACAGTTGACAACTGTTCTGTACTGATATATACTGTTTACGGAGGTTGATGTTGTGGATATAATTTTAAATAATGCCTCAATGGTACCTATCTATGAACAACTCATAGACCAGGTGAAGAACAAGATCATAAGCGGTGAGCTCTCGGAAAACGAAGCGCTTCCGTCTGTCAGGGTGCTTTCGAGCGAGCTGCGCATCAGTGCCCTGACCGTCAAAAAGGCCTATGACAAGCTGGAAGAAGAAGGGTTCGTCGTTACCGTACACGGAAAAGGCACTTACGTTGCCCCGACTGACGGGCAATTTGCCATAGAAGCCCGGAGGAAATCTGTAGAGGACGACTTTGCGGCCGCCATCTTAAAGGCAATAGCGATAGGCTTTAACAAAGACGAAATACGCAGGATCATAGAGATCATACTGGAGGACTACTGATGGTAAGAGTTGAAAAGCTTGTAAAAAACTACGGTGATTTCCGTTTGGATGCCTCACTGGAGATTCCTGACGGAACGGTCTCAGGCATTGTCGGAAAAAACGGTGCCGGCAAGAGTACGATGATCAAAGCGATACTCGGGCTCATAAAACCGGATGGAGGACACGTCAGTATAAACGGCAGAGAATCGTCGAAGCTCACCGGGAAGGACAAGGAGTCGATCGGCGTGGCGCTGTCCGATTCCGGGTTCAGCTCGTATCTGCGTATAGAGGACATCATCTGCATTCTCAGGAAGATGTACCCAACATTTGACGAGGCATTCTTCAGGAAAAACTGTGAGGTACAGAGGCTGGCATTTGACAAGAGAATCAAGGAGTTTTCTACCGGCATGCGCGCGAAGCTCCGTGTACTCGTCGCGATCAGCCACAAGTCGCAGCTCCTCATCATGGATGAACCGACATCAGGACTCGACATACAGGCGAGGAACGATATACTCGACCTTCTTAGGCAGTATCTGCTTGCCAACGACAATTGCTCCATCCTGATCACCTCTCACATTTCCTCGGATCTTGAGGGGCTGTGCGATGATATCTACCTTCTCCATGACGGAAAGATCATTTTCCACGAGGACACCGATACACTGTTGGACAGCTATGCCATCCTGAAAATGAACGAGGATACATATGGGAAGCTTGATAAAAGCCATGTTCTCGCCACAAAAAAAGAGCAGTTCGGATATGCGTGTTTTACAGACGAAAAACGCTTCTATGCGCATAAATATCCGGACATCGTCATCGAGAACGGCAGCATCGATGACATGATACTAATGCTGACAGGAGGTAGATAATATGCGTGGCCTCATGGAAAAAGATCTTAGACTCATCTTCACCAGAAAGCAGACTGTTCTTGTTTTCATCGTCATGGCTCTGATCATGGGCATGTCGATGGACGGCTCTTTCGTCATTGGCTATCTCACGATGCTTGCGACGATAGTCGCCATCGGCACGGTCAGCTACGATGAATATGACAACGGCTTCGCCTTTCTGATGACACTCCCTTTTGACAGGAAAACATATGTCAGAGAGAAGTATCTGTTCTGCTTGATCATGGCTACGGCAATGTGGTGCATCGGGGCGGTACTGTACTTTGTCATCAATACTTTCCGCGGCATCCCGTCAGACTTGAGCGAGCTGCCGCTGCTTGTGTCCATCATACCAACAATCTATCTGTCGGCCGCCATCATGATCCCTCTGCAGCTGAAGTACGGTTCAGAAAAGAGCCGGATAGTCTTGTTCATTATATTCGGTATCTTCGCCATTCTGATAATCGCGGCAAAAAACGTTGTCGGCGACTCGGATATCCCCTTTATAAAGCTGGAGGAGTTCCTTGACGGACTGTCCCCTGCCATCATCCTCCTGACACTGGCCGGTATAAGCGCATTGATCTCTTTTATTTCTTATCTATGCAGCGTAAGGATTATGGAGAACAAAGAATTTTAATAATTATTCGTAAGTTCAAAGATAACTGTCAGAATATACGTCCGAAGCACTTGCGCTTCGGACGTATTTTAACAGTTATCTTGGTGCTTCTTTTACAGCTAATATTCGATCTTCCATTTCTCCATGTTACCCTCTTAATTCATACGTCTCAAGCCTGTTGAAAAAACTGTCTTGAGACTAAAAGGTACTGAGCTGAGACAATTCGTTTCCGCTCAGTTTTTTTGTTCTTTTATTCGATCTCGAAGAGATGTAACAGCTTATCCAAAAGAAAAACTTATGGATACATGAAATTTATTAAATTGATATATGGAAAGAGGCGCAATATAATATTGGCATAAGGAACAAAGAGCATTCGGCCGATGCTGGAAACCTAAGTTTTGATACATGGTAAGACCTGATTCAGGTGACTTATATATGAGTATGAGTGAAATAGGGAGGACAAAAAACTGACCTTTGCGCCATATTATAAGGAGCCGAATAACCAGGTACGAAAAAAGCGAGATCAAAAAATAAAGGAGAAAAGAAATGAGTCCAGCAGCAATCACGCTTCTATTTCTGGCATTTGCAATAGTCATGTTCGTCACGGAAAAGATACCCTTGGGTCTGACCTCCATGATCGTATGTGTCGGCCTCGTTCTGACCGGCGTTCTGGATGTAAAGACAGCCTTCTCAGGCTTTATTGACAGCAATGTCATCCTGTTCGTAGCGATGTTCATAGTCGGCGGGGCGCTTTTTGAGACAGGCATGGCGAACGAGATCGGCGGAATAGTCACCAGGTTCGCCAAGACTGAGCGTATGCTCGTCATCGCTATAATGGTGATCGTAGGCCTGATGAGCGGTGTCCTCTCCAACACAGGCACGGCAGCAATCCTGATTCCGGTCATCATCGGAATATCTGCAAAATCCGGCTTCAAGCGTTCACGCCTGTTGATGCCTCTGGTATTCGCGGCGGCCATGGGCGGCAACCTGTCCCTGATCGGAGCGCCTGGCAATATGATAGCCCAGAGCACCTTACAGCAGATAGACCTTTCCTTCGGATTCTTCGAGTACGCGATAGTCGGTCTTCCGATACTTATTGTAGGCATCATTTTCTACGCGACCATCGGCTTCAAGCTGCTGCCCAACCATGACACTGTGGACAATGGCGACTCGGTCTTTGACAATGCCAAGGACTTCAGCTCTGTCCCTAAGTGGAAAAAAGTCCTCTCGCTGGTCATCCTTGTGGCAACCCTGCTTGGCATGATCTTTGAAGATCAGATAGGCATCAAGCTGGCGATCACGGGAAGCATTGGAGCAATCCTTCTGATTCTCACCGGAGTAATATCTGAGCATGACGCGTTGAAGTCCATTGACCTGAAGACCATCTTCCTTTTCGGCGGTACGCTTTCCCTGGCTTCGGCGCTTCAGAACACCGGTGCCGGCCAGATGATCGCAGACAAGGTCATCGGCGCGCTCGGCGAGAATCCTTCACCCTATATTCTGACCTTTGTCGTCCTGCTGCTGTGCTGTGTCATGACGAATTTCATGTCGAACACCGCGACCACCGCCCTGATGGCTCCCATCTGCCTGTCCATCGCTCAGGGAATGGGCGCTGACCCCCGAGCGGTTCTTATGGCCTGTGTCATCGGTGGGTCATGTGCTTATGCAACACCTATCGGGATGCCCGCCAACACGATGGTGGTCGGAGCCGGAAACTACAAATTTATGGATTATGTGAAGGCCGGACTTCCTCTGATATTCATAGCGCTCATCGTGAGCATGATCGTGCTTCCGATAGCGTTCCCGTTCTATCCTTGATAAAAGGCGTGACCGCGCGGAACATTCAGGCTTGCGCTGTACAAGACATAGCACACAGGATAAAGATGTTCAAGGTATTGCACCCAGGTTTGCTATGAACAAGATATGATTGTACCCTAAATAAAAAATAACAGATAATACTATAAAATGTAGCCCTCAATGGATAAAACAAAAGCGAGGGCAGCAAGGAGGCAAATAATGACGAAAGAAGCTCAGGTCAAGAAGATGACGGACATGATGGCAAAATTTGTAGGTTTCACCGGAATCAAGCTTCCGGATGATGTTATCGCGAAGCTGGAGGAACTTCGCGCGAAGGAAGACAGTCCTATGGCGAAGGTTATCTATGATACCATGTTCCGCAACCAGGAACTGGCTGTCAAGCTCAATAGACCTTCCTGTCAGGACACCGGTGTTCTGCAGTTCTGGGTAAAGTGCGGAACCGGCTTCCCGCTGATCAATGAGCTTGAAGGGCTGCTCAAGGACGCTGTTGTGCAGGCAACATTTTCAACGCCTCTTCGTCATAACTCCGTTGAGACCTTCGATGAGTACAACACAGGCAAGAACGTAGGAAAAGGAACTCCCACGGTCTGGTGGGACATCGTTCCTAACTGGGACGGCTGTGAGATCTACACATATATGGCAGGCGGCGGCTGCACTCTTCCTGGCAACGCGACAGTTTTGATGCCGGGCGAAGGCTATGAGGGAGTCACCAAATTCGTGCTTGACCGCATGACATCCTATGGTTTGAATGCCTGTCCTCCCCTTCTGGTCGGTGTTGGAGTCGCGACTTCGGTCGAGACAGCGGCACTTCTCTCAAAGAAAGCTCTCATGCGTCCCATCGGCTCGCACAACGAGAACGAGCGCGCCGCCAAAATGGAGAAGCTTCTTGAGGACGGAATCAATGCCATCGGTTTAGGACCGCAGGGCATGGGCGGCAACTATTCCGTAATGGGAGTTCATATTGAGAATACGGCTCGTCATCCTTCCGCTATCGGTGTAGCTGTGAATGTGGGCTGCTGGAGCCACCGCAGAGGCCATATCATTTTTGACAAGGATCTCAACTACACGATCACCAGCCACACCGGCTGTGAGCTTTAATATTGCGAGAACTACGCCTGACGCATGTGAGCTATGATAGTTCGATTAAATTCTTACTCTTTATACTGTTGATCACGCCTGACGCGCGTGAGATATAAAGGCATAAAGGTATTAAGGTATTAATGTATTAATGCTGTAGCAATCGAAGGTATGGCAGCAAAACATATCGAATGTATAAACAGACATAAGTATAACCTTTATCAGGAGGAAATAGAAATGGTAGAAATGAGAGATGGAAAGAAGGTTCTGGTGACCCCTGTTTCAGCAGAGGATCTCAAGGATATACATATCGGAGACATAATTTATCTGGACGGCAGCCTGACGACCTGCCGTGATGTTGCGCACCGCCGCGTGGTCGAGGAAGGCCGCGAGATCCCCGTGGATGTACGAAACAACGCGATCCTCCACGCAGGTCCCATTATCCGCCCTCTGGAGGATGACAAGTTCGAGATGGTATCAGTCGGTCCGACCACCTCCATGCGTATGGAGAAATTCGAGTATGAGTTCGTAAAGACCACAGGCGTCCGTGTCATAGTCGGCAAGGGCGGCATGAAGGAGAACACTGCCAATGCCTGTAAGGATTTCGGCTGCATCCACTGCGTCATCCCTGCCGGAAATGCCGTAGTCGCGGCTGTCTGCGTGGAAGAAATCGTCCGTGCCGAGTGGCGTGACCTCGGAATGCCGGAGACACTCTGGAACTGCCGCGTCAAGGAATTTGGACCGCTCATCGTCTCTATCGATGCGGAAGGCAGGAATTATTTTGAGGAGAAGAAAGTAGAGTACAATAAGAAAAAAGATGAGCAGATCGAGCTTATCAGCAAGCAGGTAGGTTTCATTAAGTAAGCATCCATAGCACGCCTGTGCTGCCACAACGTAAAATATGATAAGGTCACGATAAACTAAAAAGGGCTGCAGGAGAGAAGCTGCAGCCCTTTCTTGTTCCAGACTGCGAGCCGGGAGCTGTGGGGTAAGCTTGCTTGTATCCACGGCTCTTAGCGACAGCTCACATCGAGCGCGTCAGCACGAGATGCGGGCGGCGCAGGCCTGCGCAGGAAATGTTTATGTGATTCGTGATGAGTCTGTTCACAGAAGCCCGAAGCTTCTTAAGCAGAACACGATGATGAATAGCGTGAACATACCGAGTACGCTGCTCCACGCAACGATCTGCCCGCAGAGCTGGTCATCCGCGTTCATCTCCGCAGACATAACGACCGATGATGCGGCCAAGGGAGAGGCGAATACCGCGCAGGACATCGCGACGATATCCTTCGTGAGCGTCAGAAGACCAAGACCCGAGGCAGTAAATAGAACGGCATAGCCTATGATCGGCGACCCGACCAGACGCATAAATACGCCAGTCACAAGCTCCTTGCGAAAGGAAGCTATGCTCTTGAAGTTCATCTGAGCACCGAGGACGATCAACGCCATAGGCGTTGCCATATTTCCGAGATATTGTATGACGTGAAAAAGCCAGGGGAAGGTTTTTGAGAGCGAAAAGACCAACTCACCGTCAGCGTTTAGCGGTATGAAGGATCTTATGAAAATCACAAGGATACCTGCCAAAAGACCTAAGATCAGAGGGTTGGTGAAGATACCCTTGATGGTCTTAGCAAGCGAAGCCGCGATCCCGGAGGAAGCCTCTGATCCTCCCTGGCTTTTATCCTCTGAATAATGCAGCAGCATGAGCACAGATACACAGTTATAGTAAATTACACAGGGGATCTGAAAAAGGCTTGCCAGCCCCAATGCTGAGTCTCCCGCCAGCGCGGAGACCACTGGCAGCCCGATGATCGCGTAGTTCGAGCGAAATACAGCCTGAGCGAGTACGCCCTTGCGGCGGCGTTCATTTGTCGCGGTGTTGGCGATGACAACACTGACTAAAGTCAGCAATGCCAACGCAATGCCCATCGTGACCAGTAAAGAAAGCGACAATCCGCCGGAGCTGTCCGCATTGTAAACATTGCTAAAAAGCATGCAGCTAAGGCAGAATCGGAAGTTGAAGCTGTTCATGGCACGCAGCGCTTCCGGGGAGAACCATTTTTTCAACCGCGCATAATAACCCAGCGCGCCCAAAAGCACGATGGGAAGCACGGCATTCAAAGAATAATTGAATACAGCAAGCATGGTGAGCACCTCGTTATGGAACGGGAGCGGCCAGATCAAGGTCATCTGTCGCCCGGGTCAGCGAGAAATGCATTATCGTCCCAGTCATAACGCTGAATGGCCACCCTGCTTCGCAGGGGGCCGACTTTCAATGTAAAGCCATAAAACGCATCTTGTATAAGTCAGATTATGGTATTGACAGATCGGAAAATGCCTCAATAATGGATCACATTCGCCTCGGCGCGTATGCGGCCGATGATGGGCTTAGCCTGATCGCTGCGAAGAAAATCCAGGGTCGTCGCGGGCAGGAGGGCGCTGAGCGCGTCGAAGTCGCCGCATTTAATGAGTGACCTCACCGTAGATGCGCTGATCGCCTTGCCTTCCGATTCCATGCGCGGTACGATGACACAGCTGATGCCGCTTTCGGGGAGCTTCTCAGACATGATCCTGTTGTAGATTCCCGTGACGATGCTGGTGGGTTCATCACCGACGTAGCGGACGTTGATGCCAAGCCGGTCAGCGATTTTCACGAAAACGGCGAGGTCAAGATTCGCATGGCTCTCTATTACGGCATTCTCATCCTTCTGGAAATAACTGGGGAAGGTAGCGCTGCTTATAATGTACGGACCGCTTTCATGAAGTATGACATTTGGCAAATGTGCCGTCCCGGCCTGTATGAGCTTCTTTCTTACATCGAAGGGGAAGAGCGAAGCATCCTCGCTGACTACGAAAAGATGAACGACGTCATTTTCAGAGGCTGCCTTCTCGACCAGATATTGATGGCCGAGGGTAAAGGGGTTGGCGTTCATGACGAGGGCTGCTACCCGGGAGGCATCCTTACGTGTCTTCTCAAGCTCTGCCAGATAATCGGGGAAGCCGGTGCGTCGGTTCTCCATGAAGACGACCTGGTCAGGGATGCGGGCGATCTCATAGAAGCCGAGGCTGCCGAAGAAGACGGCGGAGCTGCACTTGGTATACAGGAAGAGATGGTAGTTGCCGCGCTCGGCCTGCACCTGCATGAGATGTGTCACGATATCGTTCATGAGAGCCTCGCCTTGATGATCGCTGCTGACGGCCATACAGCGGAGAGTGTTGCCGAAGCAGCTTCCGGTGGCGATGACGTTCCAGTCGTCATCGAGCATGGCGCAGGTGTAGTCCAGATTGCTGTCGCGGCGGATGCCCTCCGCGAGAAGAAGCTGGTCAACTTTGCGGTTCATCCGCTTCTCCGAAGGTTCTACCTGGGTAATGGCATATTCTGACATGGGTCTCCTCCTCTTTTCCTTGTAGGTATCAAATGTATATTATGTATTATACAATACTCACCGCGATACTTGCAATGAAAGTTCTGCCGCGGCTGACATGGCATGCTAAACATCCATAGCACGCATGTGCTGCCATGACGTGTAGAAGTCGTTGCAGCATACATGCGTGTATGAATGCATACCTATATGGCCACCCTGCTTCGCAGGGGGCCGACTTTCAATGTAAACATGGCTTGAAAAAAGTGGTGTATAATGTAGAATATAGTAAAATAGTAATTCCATCGTATAACGGAAGATCGGTTGTTTAACGCGAACACGAATGCGATGGTGGAAAACGTTAATAGGGGGACAAACATGAGTAATTTTGCAGAAAAACATCCAAAAGCAGCCCAATGGATCCGTGAAGGAGGCCTGTTCCTGATCTTTAGCTATGTCGTCACATTCCTGAAATGGGGACTGCTGACCTTCCTTCCCGCGCTTTTCCGAGGCATGGTAGGCGATGTCGCCTGGGCCTGGCCAGGCATTGACGTCAAGGTGATGGGGGTGCCGCTCACTCTGGCGGTTATCGGAAACAGTCTTGCGGACGGTGGTCTGGCCTTCACATTGGCCAACTTCACCTCGATCATTCTGGGTGAGTGCATAAACTTCCCGCTGCAGCGCAACGTGACCTTCCGCAGCAAGGGACCGGTCATTCGTCAGATCCTCTGCCACTTCGCGGGAGCCTTGGGCGTGTTCTTTATCATGAACCTGTTCACCTGTATCTGGAATCCCGTGACAGCGGCTTTCCACGTACCGGACGGCATTCGCAATATCGTCACCACAGTAGTGACGGGCGGCGTCTCGATGGTGATCATTTTTGCCATCGACAAGACGATATTCTCCGAAAACTTCGGGAAGAAGTAAACATCCATAGCACGCCTGTGCTGCCACAACGTATGAAAGTTGTGGCAGCGCGGCCGAATCGGGCAGGGGAGGCATCTCCCCTGCCCGATTATTCTTTTTGTGCTGCGCATTCTTTATCTGCTTCCAGCCATTCATACGTCACGTCTTGCCGGTAAGCGCCGCTTTCAGTTGATACATGAAGGTCTTGCGGTTGAAAATGCTTGGGGCGGACAAGGCGCGCAGCGCCTCTGGCCGCCCCGCAACGAGGGATGCGCAGCATCACGAGTCTGGGGTGCTGAATAATTATTGTATTTGTAACAACCCAGACAAGGTTATTATATTGAGCCTATAATTCTTAAATGCTATAATCAGGCTTGTATACATTGATCTACCAGAGCGCAGCATGATAGAGTCGTATGCTCCACACAGCATGATTGATTTTATCCTTATGATCAAACCGGAGGCTTCCATGACCTTAAACCAACTCAGGTATTTCTGCACAGCTGCGCGCTGCCGCAGCATCACAAAGGCAGCGAAGCTTCTCTTTGTCTCTCAGCCGGCCGTCTCACTTGCCATACGGCAGCTTGAAAAAGAATTCTCGATGACGCTTTTCGCCTATACCAATAAAAGCTTAGAGCTTACGAAGGAAGGGGCGATCTTCTACGAGAGGTCTATGGAGCTTCTGAAAGACAGCGATGAAATGAGGCTGCATTTTCTGGACAGCTCCCGATATCGCCCTACGGTGAAACTCGGGATACCGCCTCTGCTCAGCACCATTTTCTTCCCTGATCTGATGGATGCCTTTCATGTTAAGCATCCTGACATATATCTTGAGCTTTCAGAATATGGGTCTGTGCGCGCCTCAGAGATGGTTCAAGATGAACAGCTGGACATCGGCCTCGTCAACATGGAGTCCTACAACATTGACAGATTTTCGAACATCGTCCTCGCCAATGACAAGCTCGTATTCTGCGTATGCCCTGAGCATCCCCTCGCTCATGAGACTTCCATAGCTCTTGACCGGCTCGACCAACAGCCCTTGATCCTCTTCAACCACGATTCCGTGCAGAATCAGGTGCTTATGCAATACTTTCATTCCTTAAGCATAGAACCCAGGATCATCATGCACTGCAGCCAGATCATGACGACTCTTAAGTTCCTTAGGCAAGGCAAATGTGGCACCTTCTTCTTCTCGTCCATGCGTCCTTACCTGCCCGATGTCGTATGCATCCCGGTCAGTCCTATTGTCGAGGCAAAAATAGGTTTGATATGGAAGAAAGGGAAATATATGTCCACACAGACCCAGACTTTTGTGAGATTCTGTGAGCGGTATTACAAAGATAATCCCCTGATCGAATCCAAATCTGGCATGTAAGCTGTCATCGGATCCTGCCCGCTGCGCGGACCCGTGCTCATACCGGTTGTCCTTCGGAATGGTTGCCGTCCGGCTGAAAGCAAGCTTTCGCCTGACGGTAACCATTCCTCAGGGACTTATTCAGTAAAAGAATCTGGCGCAGAGCTCGGCAAACTCAGGAGAGCCTGTAAAGCCATTGATGATCTTATCGCGAGGATATTTATCCATGGCTGTAAACCATTCGGCAAATCCGCCTGCGTCAGGCTCGCGGTCAAAGAGTGCGCTGTAGCATACTCTCAGGAACTCCTCGTTGCTAAGCTCCCTCTCCTCCATCTCGGGGCTGGTCAGGAAATTCTTAGCTACCTTGCTGGCAGAACCCTGCCCGTTTAGAAGCACAGTCACCCATGCGGTAAGGCCATTTTCATCGAACCTTCTGTCCAGGCAAACCCTGTAAAGCCTCGCGACAAACGATGTCACTCCATAATTCTCATCAAGGATATCGTTCGACCTGTAGGTGCCGGCGGCAACGCCAAGGTACGTAGCAAGATTCTTCATTTCTTCAGAATTCACGAATCCGGCAAGAACCTTCTTTCTGGTGGCTCCGTTTTCAAGAACCTCAACCCATGCCTTAAGGCCATCATCATCAGGATCACGCCCAAAGATTATATGATAAAGGGCTGTCACATATTCCTTATCGTTCAGCGGCCTGTTCCTGAACTCAGGGCTTAGAACGAAGCCCTTGAGAACATGTGCAAGATCCGTTGAACCGCTCTTTAAAGCGTTAACCCAATCCGCGATTCCGTTGTCATCAGGCTCGCGGTTGAGGAATTCAGAATAGAGCTTCGTGACAAATTCCTTGATAATGTCAGGATTGACAGGCGTATTTCCTGCCGTTATAAGGACTGCGTCGTCCTTCTCGAAGCCGGAGGCGCTGTAGTAACGAGCAATGCCCCCGTTCTCATCCGCCACGACACTGTAATACTTCATGAAATCCCAGAGGAGGGCCATGTCTTCAGGATAGCAGTTGTGCGGACGGAACACATTCAGTGAATATTTCACAAGCTCAATACCCTGATCATTCGTCCATGCCTGAGTGTGATACCGACCGGTAGTGGTCACGTAATCCGGAGTGCTTGCGTCAGGATTTGTCACTGAATTCGCCTTCAGGAAATACTCCGCCCAGGAAACCAGCGTTGAGGAGCCGGGGATGCCAAGTCCCATGTTCCCCATATCCTTGATGCCGGAAATCAGGTAAACAGGAATCGCTTCCCCTGTTCCTTCGGCATTGTTGGTCGCTGAAGTGGATGCTACAGCGGCAAAACACTGAGGGATCGTGCGGGCAAAGCCTTGAGCAGCGGACGACCCGGCTGACTGTCCCGTTCCATAAATCCTTGTCAGGTCAGCAGTGAAGCCGTACTGCGGAGCAAGCACCTCAGTGAGAGCCTGCCTCATGCTGTAGAAGAAGAGGTCATTGTTATAATGGCTGACCGTAACTCCTCCCTTGTTGTAAGTCTCGCAAGGGAACATGCAGACAAAACCGTTCATATCAGCAAGCTGATACCACAGCGTGCAGTCATAGAATATACGGTCAGTCTGGCTGTTTCCTGCATAGACCATGACCACCGGAACCGTCTTTCCGCTGTCCTTCACGGAATCAGGTACATATAAGATATACTCACGAGGATCATTGACTCCGTCTCCGCTGTTGTCGGCGAACGCCATGATGCCGACATTCACAGTGCCGGAGTACAGCTCATCCTTAGAAACGACATGTGTATCAGCGTTCCCCCAAAGAGCGACCTTGCCGGTCTCTCCATCAGCCTTGGTATATGTCAGCTCTTTAGCTCCCTCTGCCTTAGCCAGCTGCTGGGCATTGACTGTGGCTGCTGTGTAGTCCATACGGTAAGCCAGCGCATTGGAGTATGCCAAGGTATTATCATAGCGGCTGAAAGTGGACATCCACTTGTAGATCTCAGCAGCCGAAGGCGCCTTATCAGAGGACGTAACCTTTACCTCTGAAAAACCATGCTTGGAGCCTGCCGCCGCAAGCAGCTTGTTGGCATACTCAGTCGCGAAGGCCCTGGACTTGATATCCTGATAAAAGATACCATCTGCAGCAGCATCACCGACTATATTATTAACTGCCTTCCAGTAAGCAATTGCCCCGCTGTCTTCAGCGACGTTACCGAGCCATGTGGGCACCGGAATCTGGTTGTTCTTAAGATTGCCTTCAAAGCCAATCTCATTGAGGTACTGTTCGAGACCTGCCCTGTCGTATTCGATAGCGCCGGCCTCAGCATATGTCTCTACGCTGAGCGACCCACCTCCGAAATAGCTCTGGGCGATAACAAAGATAGGATTCTTCGCTGCCCACAACTCAAGCGGAGCCGCGCCCTTGTCATAGCCGGTCAGATAGTACTCTCCGAAGTTGGAGAACACCGCAACTCTGTTGTCATTCACGCCGCTCTTAACAAAGCTGATCGCGCTGTCAACATAATCATACTCATCCTCCGCGGAACCCCATCCTGTAAAACCGGGTTCAAGAATCAGGAGAGCCTCTCCCTTCTCCTCCGCAAGATCAAGCCAGCCTTCCGTCTGAAGGAACTCTCTGGTATTGACTCCATCGGGAACCGCGACGACAGTAAAGTAGCTGCGGATGGATGCGTTATTTGAGATATAAATATGTGCGATGCGGTTATTCTCAAGGCACTTGTAGAAGTAACCCGTCAGAGGCAGCTGAGCGGCCTGGCTGAAATCAATCTCCAGCGCTTCCTCGTAGCTGTCAAAGTCTATGCCTTCATACTGGCGTTCGATCTTAACCTTGTCGTCTTCGGCGAAAGCGGCAGCACTGTAGTAGCGCCCGGTTTCATCCTTGGAATACTTACTCAGGAATTCCCATCCGAACTCGACCTCAGCGGGATAGCAGTTGTGCTCGCGCAGATAGGTCTGCGTCCACTTTACCATGGGGATATCCTGTTTGTTGTTCCAGACATAATCCTTATATCTGCCCTCTGTAGAGGAGAAGTCCGCATTCTCAGGTGTTGCCTCAGAGACCTTCAGGTCATCCGCGGCAGCAAGGTATGAGAACCATGATTTAAGGCTGGCGCTGGTCCACAGATCTTTCATAAGGAAAGGAAGGTCTGCCTGGCCGACTGCCAGATATACAGGAACCGCGTCATACTTTCCATCGTTCTTCTGTGATCCGAAGGATGTAGAAGCAACTGCCGCGAAGAATTCAGGATGGATGTGGACGAAGGTCTGAACCTGGGCGGAACCTAACGAGTGGCCGGAACCATAAATCCTGGTCCAGTCGATCTTAACATCCTTCCCATCTATTTCATCGGCAAGAATGTCCATGACAGCCATGTACTCGGTATCGGAATTCTGCCAGCTAAGCGCCACGCCGTTGTTGTAGACCTCACCAAGGATAACGATCACAACGCCGTACTCATCGGCGATTCTCCACCACTGTGTGGAGTCGAAGCCAACCGCGACACTCTGTGTCATACCGGGGAACTGTATCACCACAGGAGTACTGCCTGACGCGGACTTAGGTATGTACATCAGATATTCGCGGGCATCAAGACGGCCATCGCCATTGTCATCAGCCGTAGCGAAGATACCTGATTCAAATGTACCGTTCGAGCCGTTGGAACGTTCACGGGCAAGAAGGTTATATCCCTCATATGTCTTGTCGGAGTCGGCCGTATAAGGCTCGTCATACGCTACAAACGTACTCTCATTTATGGCCTTCTTCGCCGCCGCCTTCTGTGCGGCAACTCTGGCGGCCGTGTAATCCTGGCGCTCACTCAGATGGTTGCTGTAAGCAAAAGGAATATTGTAGCGGCTGTACCTGTAAAGGAAGGCACCGAGCTCCTGCGCCGAAGGATACCCGTCATATGAGGTGACCTTTACTCTGGCTACGCCGGTATCCAGACCATGGCGCGCTCTCCAGGAATTCTCATATTCTGTCTGGAAAGCATCGGAATCAATGCTCTGCCTGAACACGCCTTCACTGTCGGCGGAACCGGCTATATCATTCGCCGCCTTCCAATAGGAAATGCTGTAATCATCCTCTGCATATCCATCGAACCACGTGGGAACGGGAACATCCTTGCGGGAAATTACATCATTGTAGCCGAGGTCTTTCAGCACAGCCTTGAATTCGTTCAGGTCCTTGATGCCCGGATCATATCCACCTGTGTTGGTGCCGTCATAGATCCTGGAACCGGCTTCGTTCAGAATAGCCTGACCTGCGCTCTTGCCATGCAGCAAAGCCTGGCTGTCTACATAAGTAGGGTTCTCGGCAGACCAGGTCTCAAGGGCAGCCGCGCCCTTGCCGTAACCCACAAAATAGAAGGTGCTGTAATTAGTAAAGAGCAGCACGTTCTTGGCATTCCTTCCGCTGTTTATGAAGGACATCGCCTCATTGACGTATGCCATCTCCTCGGCGGCAGTCCCCCATCCTTTCTCTCCGGGTTCAAGGATAGCCAGGAACTCTCCTCTGGAATTCACGTAATCGAGCCACCCCTGCCTCTGAAGGAATTCATAAGTGTCTACTCCGTCGGGAACCGCGATAACTGTCGCGTAAGCACGGCAGGCAGTGTGGTTTGAGAAGAACAGCTTGACTGAGCGTTCCGTGCCTCCGACATCAATCGACTTGGTATAATATCCGCTCAGAGGAATGAGCGCGGACTTTCCATAGTCAATATCCGCTGTCTCGATGGCATCGAAATCCTGTCCTTCGACTGTGATTCCGGTTGCCTTTCTTTTTACGGCTACGGAAGGGCCTTTTCCTACGCCCTCCTCAAAGTACAGCGAAGAGTTCCCCATGAGCTGCCACTTGCTGAACCAATTCTCCCACAGCTGACCAATATCACTGGGGACAAGGTTATGTCCACGGCCAAAGCACTGGCTCCAGACGAAGATAGGAGCCTTTCCTTCTCCTGTGTCGACAGACCAGATATATGACCTGTAACGGTTCACATCATCAGTAGGAGATATGATCGCGGAGATCGGTGTTTTCTGTTCCTTATATATAGAACCGATGCCGTCCTCCACAGTGTAGTTCTCCGGTTTTATGAGTTCTTCCAGTGACAGCCCCAGCAGACGGTTCGCCCAATATGTCTGGGTGTCGGTCGTCCATCCCGCCTGGGCGGCACCCTGCGAGCCGCACCACTCACCTGCTTCAAGAGGTCCCAGCTTATTAGGCCAGTAATCGTACTCGCCGTATATCGCGTAGACGGGAACGACCGAATCCGCGCCGTCCTTCTGAGCTGCGGCGCGTGTACCGGAGGTATATCCGAAGGCCGCGAACAGATTGACTGTCTTAGCGTCCTGAGCCAGGGTATTCGCTACGGCTCCGCCGCCCGCCGACTGACCATACGCATAGAAACGGCTCTCATCGAGAGTCACTCCCTTCTCGGCGCAGTCTGCCTTAACAAGCTCTACCAGATCGACCATGTAGTCAGCATTGCCTGTGAGGTCAAACGTGACCGCCACAAAGCCGTACTTATCTGCTGCCACCCTTATATCGGTCGCCTCCATGAATACGAAGGCTGTCTGGCCGGCACCGTGGTTTGCGAAAACGACAGGCGCGGGAGTGGGGGTCTGCTTGACAGTGTCGGGGATGTAGATCTCATACACACGGTTTATGCCGTCCCACTCATGGTTATTATAGATAAGCCTGCCTTTATCGATCGCTTCGGCATAATCCAGCCTGTAAGTAATGAAATGACCGTAGGCGGAGTTGTTGTCATATCCACTGTAGGTGGTCAGGAACGAATAAATACGCGCAGTCACGGCGGTGTCGGCATAGGATATATCACCTTCTCCGATAGCTACAGCGGAACTGACTTCGCTGTACGAAGTCGTGACGCACTCAGATGAATCGTTCTCGACATAGATATTGCCCAGGGGGGTATTCATAATGTCCGGCTCATAATCGCACCTGTTCACATCCAGCCAGAACGTAGCGATCTCACTGTCCGTCTCGTCAGTATTCGAGAGAAGAAGGGTGGGAATGGCTATATCCTTGCTCTTGAGAGCCTCAAAGGTCCTCTTCTGGGTGACAGGATTGCCGTCCTTATCGGTGCACTTCTGATACTCGCCCCTGACGTTGAAGCCCTCAAAGTCCATGTGGTTAGGCTGAGGCGTCTCGCCGATCTGAGTCTCAGATGCTGCCTTGATCCTATCCAGGGTTCCGTCCTCATCGACCGCGCCGACATAAGCCTGGCTGATCATCTTGAGCGGATTCTGCTCTGCCCAGAGCTGCAGGAAGGAGCAGCCCTTTCCGTATCCCACCAGATAATCGTAGGTAAACGCCGAATAATACTTGCCATTGCTGACAAGAGTGTTCAGGCAGGCATTGATATAGGGCATCTCCTCATCAAAGCTGCCCCATGTGCCTTTGTCCTTCTCGGGTTTCATAATGAGCAGACATGCCAATGAATTGTCCGCGGCCGTAAACCAGCCGGAATTATTCATGAACTCAACGCTGTCCACCCCATCGGGAAGCGCTATGGCGACCCAATACTCACGCTGACGCGCGTACTTGGGAATATACACTTCGGCTTCCCTCGTTGCCTCTCCTACCTCGACCTGATAGGTGAAATAGCCGTTCCGCTTCTGGTATGAACCTACCGTGGCGGGATAAGCTTCCGCATCCTCTATAGGCACCGGAGTGAGGGCAGTGGCACGGAGATTTGCCGATACCGCTTCTTCGGCAGCATCCGTGAGCATCTCTTCAGCACCGATGACGGCTGACCCCTCTTCGGGCTGCTCAGAAGCAGCAAAAATGCCGGTGGGCGTCAGGACGCTGCACAGCATCACGGCAGAGAGAAGGGTGCTCAGAAGACGTCTGCCAAAGTACTTACGACAGTTACTCTTCATGCTTTACCTCCTTTATATATTTAATATCTTTCACGTAAACATCAATACGACTTCATTATTATAAGGTTGCGGCATAAAAAAATCAATCCGTTTTTGAGACATGCGTAAATACTATGTAATTATTCAGCACCCCAAGATAACTGTTAGAATACAGGACGAAGTGCTTGCACTTCGGACGTATTATAACAGTTATCTTGGGGCGGACAAGGCGCGCAGCCCGGAGTAAAATACCGGCAGACGCGCTGTGACGCCTGCCGGTATTTTTTATTCATACGTCAAGGCTCTATCCCATAGCTTTCGCAAAGATTCGCGAACTCCGGAGAATTGGTAAAGCCTTTCACCACATTCTCCCGGGATACGCCGCTGCTCAATGCCTTGAGCCAGTTATTCAGCCCCTCAACATCCGCTTCGCGGTCCAGTATGGTCAGATAAGCGGTCTTAACGAATTCCTCATCGTTGAGTTTAAGAGCATCAAACTCCTTGCTGACAAAGAATTTTGAGGAAACCTTTGTCCCGCTGGCGCTCTTGTTAAGAAGGGCTTCGACCCATGAGGAAAGTCCTCTCCTGTCAGGCTGCCTGTTGAAGCAGTTTTTGTACAGCCTTGTAACGAAAGCTGTCACATTCGGATTGGTGTCTGTGATCTCATCCGACACATAACTGCCCTGGGTAATGCCTATCTCTTTGCAGAGCCTGCTCATTTCCCTTGAGTTCGTCAAGCCCTCGACGACCTTCTTCCTGGTAGCCCCCATCTCAAGCACGCCGGTCCACGCGGCGAAGCCCTTATTATCGACCTCTCTCCCAAATATCACGCGGTAAAGAGCACTGACAAAATCCTCATTGCTCAGAGGCTTCGACTGGAACTCATCGCTGTAGACAAAGCCGAAGATGACATCCGATGCGGTGGCTTCGCCTGATTTGAGTGAGCTGGTCCACGAGTCAAGTCCTTCCTGATCGGCTTTACGCCCGAGGAAGCTCTCATAGAGCTTCGCGATGAAAGCCGCGACAGGATCCTCGATTACCGCGCCGTCACCCAGAGCCCATTCCTTAACGGAATCGCCATAGACCACGTAGGCATATTCGTCAGCCCCATAATATTTCGAGTTCTCCTTGCCGGGGAAGCGATAGGTCGCTCCGGCAGGAAGGATCTTCCCGTCCTCATTAGGATTGTTGTAGGGTTCGTTCAGATAATACCAGAAGGTCATCTTGGTGCAGCTGTGGTCGGTCTCGCCCCAATACTTGAACCTCCAGGACTGATAACCTGAGATCCTAAGATTGTTGGCGATCCATCTGTCGCTGAAGCCCACTTCCTTGTACACGGCGACAAGATGATCGTGTCCGTCCTGAGTGACCTTCGGATGCGCCGAGTCGGTCTCGCCGTTGAAGGTCCAGATGCGGACCTTGCCGGTTGCCAGAGACTCGAGTTCCTTATCAGTCCAGGTGCCGAGGCTGCTCTTCTCCAGAGTTCCATCGACATCGGAAGCGTTCACGCGGTCACCCACACGGCCGTTGTTGCAGATAAATACATCCACTAGCGTAGGGAACTGGCGCAGTACCTCGGAACAGATGACAGTTCCGTTAGAATTTCCTTCAATAATAATATGGTCGGTATCTATCTTGTAGTTTTCGATGACATAAGATATCGCCGCGGCGACATCCTTGGCCGCATTTACATTATCATTAGAATAGACGTCAGGACTGATGACGACAGCGTCCTCAATCCAGCCCGCCGCCGCGTTGTCGAAGGTCAGGTTCGTGCCGGGGTTGTTTGCCTTGACTGTGCCGTCTTCGTTGTACAGCTCCCAATATGAGGTGCCGGATCCCGTGATGTAGCAGACCAGCGGCCAGTTCTCCTCATCGTCATAATTCTCAGGGATACTCACCATGACCGGTATCTTACCATCAAAGGCAACGTAACGGCTGGAATCCGCCGCCCCGTCGACTCCTATTATATCAAAAGAGTCATATTTATAATTCACGGTAGTTTTCCACAGCCCATCGGCAGCCATATTTCCATGGCCATCTGTCATGGCTATGCCCTCGCCAAAGGACTGGTCGCCCTGAGCGAGCACGAGGTCAAGGTTCTTACGGGTAAAATATCCCTTCCCGCTCTCCACCGCCGCGAATTTCTCGCCGGTGAGCGGGTCTTCGACGGTGCCGTCACCGTAATGTACCACGCCTTCAAGATCTATGTACCAGGCTCCCGAAGCCAGCGTTCCCACAGGATTCTTGGAGCGGTCGCCCGTTCTCTCAGAATCCATGGTGACAAATATGGTCACGGTACCGGCTTTTTCATCGACTTCCGTGCGTTCCAGACTTGCCTTAACGAAGGAGGGATTGGCATAGCCCCTGTCCCAGACGGTGAAATCGTTCACGTTGATGCCCGTAAGATCCGTGCCCTTCGCGTAGGTGACCACTATCTTCGTCAGTTTCTGCCCGTAGAAACAGATGTCCGTAAATGCCTGAATGCTCTCGATGGCGTCAAGACGCGCATTCGGTACGGCATCTTCCTCACAGCGGCTTATAGCCCACCGGCTCACGCTTTCGGGATAGACCTGGAAGGTGTACTCATCAAGAGGCAGCAGGAAAGCCGACTTGCCTTCTTTGATCGGATCACTCATGTAATACTGATCGCCCGGCGTGAGTTCGTCGGAATCAAGATACACGTCAGTGTAGGGCCTGTTCAGATAATACCAGGAGGTCACCTTCACGCAGCTGTGGTTGCTCTGCCCCCACTCCCTGAACTTGTAATCCTTGTAAAAAGAGATCCTGAAGTTATCATGGATCCACTCATCACTCCAGCCAACAGCCTTATAGTAAGGTATCAGCTGTTCGATGGACTTCAGGGCATACGTGGGATCTGCCATACTATCGCGCTCGCCGTTCAGCACCCAGAACGCGACGCCGTTCCTTGCGACGTTCCAGATCTCGTCTTCCTTCCAGTCATACTCCGAAGAGGCTATCGGCAGGGAGGCGTTATCCTTGACGGCCGTATTCCGACGCTGAGCTATACAACCATTGTTGCAGATAAAGCAGTCGATGAGCTCAGGAGCCTGCTCAATGGCACAGCTGCACACACTGGTCCCGTTGGAATTGCCCTCAACGATGACGTTCGTGATGTTATAGCGACTCTTCATCAGAGCTATGGCATCAGCAAGCTCGCGTCCCGCCTTCGGATTATCCGAGGAATAGACGTCGAGAGTCGCAGCGATCACGTCGTTGTTCCAATCAGCGTCCATGGAAAGCGAGGTCCATGCAGCCATGCAGTTGTCGAAGGACATGTTGGTCCCCCTGTTTGATGCCAACAGGTTACCGTCCGCGTCCTTCTTCTCATAATATGAGGTACCCGCTCCCGTGATATAGACAACCAAGGGAATGCCTGTCTCTGCGTCATAATCTTCAGGTACATAGTAATAGAAAGGTATCTTGCCATCGAACTGCGAATACTTTTCGGGAGTCTGTGCTATATCCAGATACTCCAAAGAAAAATCATCATAGATCCTGTTGACGCTGTCTTCCCAGACAGTGTCCTTGAGCTTGTTGCCAAAGCCGTCGGTCATGGCAAGTCCTGAAGGAATCGCATATGCGTCCTCCGGCTCACTGATCTCATTTCCAAGCTGAAGCACGAGGTCAAGATTGTCCCTGGTCTGGTAGCCGCCATAGGCATCGAACTCGAACTCACCTGCCTTGTGCTGTCCTTTGATCTCATTGTTTACCATGCTGTCATACACTCCATCGTGGTCACGATCAGCATAGTTCCATGATGTGGTACAAAGCATGCCGAAAGGATCTGAAGAATAGTCTCCCGTCGCGGCGGAGCCTTGGTCAAAGAACAGAACAGCCTTATTATTGCTCACAACGACCTTCTCAGCTAAGCCGCGCACGAACCTTCCGTCACTCATGGCTCTGTCCCACACGCCATAGCTCTCGGGACGGGCTGCACCGGTCATGTCGGTCCTGTCTTTAAATACGATCTCGATACTGTAGAGCCTCTGCCCATAGAAATTAGGCATAGTCGTCGCCTTAACGCCTGCTATGTCCGCGGACGTAAAGACCGGATCATCTCCATACAGATCAGCCATCACGGCCTCCTGATCTTCCGCGGCATAATTCGAAGAATCTACAGGGGCTGCGATCAGGGATGCCCCTATTGCCTCATTCTCTTCGGCGACATCGGTCAAAAAATCCGTCTGAACAGCGGCAAAGGCTGACTTCGCTGCCGCCAGTCCTGCTCTCTTCATGCCCATTGCTTCAGCCGCAGATATTTCAGCTGAGACAATTGCTGCTTCAGCCGACGCGGCAAATACTCCGACAGGTGCCAGCATTGAAGCCATCAAAGCCGCTGTTACGACACCTGCCAACATTCGTCGGACATAGCCGCTCTCTTTCCTGCTCCTCATAACTTTCCTCCTTTTTTTACACGAAAAGCAGGCGGTCAGGAAACCTCCCGATGTTTCGTCTGCTTTTCTATAATAATAGTTTCATATATAATTGCCATTCAGCATAAGGAATGCGTCGACGTCCGCCTCCGATGCTATCTGGGATGGAGAAATGATGCCTGTCACCCTCCCGATCAGGAACACCGGCTCCGTATCATTGAAATGGAGCACGCTGTATGAAGGATTGATCGAGTGAAGGCCATCCTCTTCGTAGACCTTTATGTAGGTCTCATTTCCCCAGATAAAAGCCCCGACCTCTCCATGACGAAGCTCGGGAGCATCCGGAATGCGTGAAACAAGCACGAGATCGCCGTCATGATACGTCGGTTCCATGCTGTTCCCGTTGACTGTGAAGACACAATCCGCTCTGTCCACTTCTTTTGAAGCATAAAGATAGATAGGAATGCCGTTATCGTCGAATTCCGAGGGATCCCCTTTTCCGGCGGAAAGTGACTTGGTATAGCGCGTGAGCCTGCGCACTACAGGTGTCCTCTCTGCCGCCTCTACTCTCGATAGGGTATCCACCATGTGCTCAACGGCGACCTTATGCCCGGCAGTCAGGGTTCTGTACTGCGCGACCAAAAGCCTCTCATCCTGTGAGAGCTGCTCAGACGGGGCATCAATGCCAAAAAGCTGGTACAAGGTGATATGGAGCGCGTCACAAAGATCAGGGATCAGATTGATATCCGGTCTGCCCCTGCCATTTTCCCAGTTGCACACGGCGTTGGCTGTGATGCCTATGCGCCTCGCAAGCTCCTTCTGCTCAAGCTTTGCTTTCTCCCTGTACAGGCGGATCTTCTCACAGATCAGAGGTATGGAATTCCTATCAGCAGGCTTCAGCGTTCTCATGTCGATCAATTTATCTTTATTGGCTGCCTGCCTCTCTATGCTGCGTCTGGGCATGTACTGCACCCCCTTTCCTCAATAGATATGGTTCAGAAGATATGGTTCAGATATCATAGATACCTATAACCAGATACCTATAACATGATTATTATCCTTCGATTGCCGCGATGACTTCTACCTCGCACAATACATCTTTGGGCAGCTGCTTTACCGCCACACAGGAACGCGCGGGCTTACCGGTGAAATACCTGGCATAGACTTCGTTGAACGCGGCGAAATCAGACATGTCCGCCAGAAAACAGGTGGTCTTGACCGCGAGTCCATAACCGCTTCCCCCTGCCTTCAGGACTTCTCCCAGGTTCTTCATGACTTGTTCCGCCTGAACAGCGATATCGCCTTCCACGACCAAACCAGTAGCAGGATCAAGAGGAATCTGCCCCGATGTGAATATGAAACCGCCATAGGATATGGCCTGAGAATAAGGACCTATTGCGGCAGGAGCCTTATCTGTACTCGTAATATTCATACGCCTTCTCCTTCTGAGATTCTCTTTAAGTTTATATATTATCCTTGATGTATTTCCCTATCCTTTATGTATTTCCCTATCCTTTATGTATTTCCCTCTATGTAATTCCCTTTATATATTTCCCTTTTATGTATTACTATACCATTCCTTGTGCGTTTTCTGTACTATTATTTAACGGTTTTATACTATTCCTTGCACATTTTTCAGTATTACCTCGCCGTCCGCAGCGAGCCAAGGGCAGCCTTGCGCCAGCGGCAGCCGGTATCTTCCGTTTTCTATATTCAATCCATATGATAAAAGAGACCGCCCATAAAAAACAATTGCTTACTCAATAAAACAATTACTTCCTTAATAAATAAAGAACTAAAGGCTACACAATTACTTAAATCTCATAATAACTTAATCCTGAAAAATCGTCAACCCTTATCATTTTTTCATTTATAAACAGAATACTACATTCAACTCATTCAACTCCAACATTCACCTCTGAACATGGTGGCTGAACATGATTGTATTTATCACTTGACAAGAATTTCAGATTGTGTTATAAGTTTAAGGTAGCTTCTAGGGGCATGGTTCAACGGTAGAACAGCGGTCTCCAAAACCGTCGATGAGAGTTCGATTCTTTCTGCCCCTGCTAAAAAACCCGGCTTGCACAGCCGGGTTTTTTGTTTCTTAAGGTTTTAGTTTTTAGGTATTAGTTCTTAAGGTTTTATTTCACAGGCACGCTATGGCTTCCGCGGCCGTCCTCACCCCGATCAGCTTGACAGCCCCACCTTCACCCGAAGCAGACACGCTCCTTGCGGCAGGCAGATTCCCGGCCGGCAGGATACACCTCGTAAAGCCCATGCGCACAGCTTCCGCGACCCTGCGCTCAGCCATCCTGACAGCACGGACCTCCCCCGCAAGGCCGACCTCTCCTATGACGAGCGTGTCATCAGGAAGAGGCCTGTCCTTGTAGCTTGACACCAGCGCCATGATTATGGCGAGGTCAAGCGCAGGTTCATTCACCCTCATCCCGCCTGCCACGTTCATATACGCGTCACAGTCATTGACGTGAAGCATCATACGCTTCTCCAGGACTGCCATCAACAGATTGACCCTGTTATAATCGATGCCCGCCGAGGTGCGGCGCGGCATGCCGAAGCTGGTCTTGCATACCAAAGCCTGAAGCTCCAGCAAGAGCGGACGTGAGCCCTCCATGGTGCAGGTAACGATCGAACCGGGAGCCCCCTCTGGCCGGCCTTCCAGCAAAAACGCCGAAGGATTCTTAACCTCCTGCAGCCCCTTGCCCGTCATCTCGAAGACGCCAACCTCATTCGTTGAGCCAAAGCGGTTCTTCGCGCTTCTGATAATGCGATAAGAAGCGTTTCTGTCGCCTTCAAAATAAAGCACAGTATCTACTATGTGTTCAAGCATCCTCGGACCCGCAACGGTTCCTTCCTTGGTCACATGGCCCACGATGAATATAGTGATACCGAAGTTCTTCGCGATCCGAAGCAGCGTCATGGTGGCTTCACGCACCTGTGTGATACTGCCCGGAGCGCCTGACACTTCCTCCTGATACATGGTCTGTACAGAATCAATGACCACGACCTCCGGCTTCTCCTCAGTCAAAAGCTCAGATATACGGTCAAGACCGGTCTCACTCAAAAAACGGATATTCGCCCCGAAGGTTCCAAGGCGGGCCGCCCTCATTCGTATCTGCTTCAGTGATTCCTCGCCGGATACGTACAGAACCGACCGTCCCGCCTCCGAGATGTTACGGCAAAGCTGCAGCAGGATCGTGGATTTACCGATACCGGGGTCCCCTCCGACCAAAATCAGCGAGGCGGGGACGATTCCTCCCCCAAGTACCACATCCAGCTCTTCAAAGCCCGTCTTTTGCCTGGTCTCTTCTCCCTCGCCGATCTCATCCAGCCTGACCGGAGCCTGCATCCCCAGGCGACCCGTGCTTCTGGCCATCCTTGACGGAGTGCCTCCGGATGCTGCCTTGGGCGCTTCCGTCATAGTATTCCATTGGTGACAGGCCGGGCACTGACCCAGCCATTTTGTTGATTCATAGCCACATTCACGGCAGAAAAACACTGTGGCTGAGGCTTTCGCCATACTCTATCCTCCTGGGCTTCTCAGCGGTCGCTCTTCTCGACGGACACTGCCACGCTCTTGCCTTCTTCAAGGTCGACAGACATAGAGAGCTTCCCGCTCTTGTTCGTCTCCATCAGGCCGACCTGTTCATCATCAAAATAAACCGCGTATTCCGTATCCTCGGCAAGCCCGAGGGTCACCTGGATCTCCTGCGCCGCCTCAACGCGGAAGCTCACGCCGTCTTCCTTCTCATTATAGTCAAGCACGGTGCAGCCCGGTACGGACTCAAACATGAACTGGCCATTTTTCTCTAATTTCGTGATCTCATGGAAGGTCTTGCAGTAATACTGGTCTCCGCCATGCTCGAAGTCAGCTTTCTTGGTCTTCTTCTCAAGCGTATAATCGCCAAAGCTTATGGTTCCATTTTCCTCTGCGCGAAGCAGTTCTTTTACGACAGACATGACAATCCTCCTTATGGAAAAAGATATGTAAAAATGATGATAACTGTTCAGAACCGGTTAATTATCCATGACCTGCGCCGCATGCGCCTTATGTCAAAAGAATCAGTCTAAGTTTCTTTGATGCTCATGCTGTCCAGCTATGGGGGCTTATCCGTTTCAATGATGATCGTTACAGGGTTACGAAGACAAATGCCCCATCCTTCTCCCTTATCGATACATTGTCGCCGGATTTGATATTGCCTGAGAGTACTCCATCGGTGAGCCTGTCCTCTATCTCGGTCTGAAGTGCCCTTCTCAAAGGGCGGGCTCCGTATTTCTCGCTGTAACCAATGTCGATCATGCGTTCCTTCGCCTTGGGTGCCATGGTAATATGAATGCCCATGGCCTCCTTCGTCCTGCGGTTGAGCTGCCCGACCATGATGTCAAGAATCGCGACCATGTCCTCACGGGACAAAGGATGGAAGACGAGCATGTCATCAATGCGGTTCAGGAATTCCGGGCGGAAAAGCCGCTTCACCTCTTCCATGACGTTGCTCTTCATCGTCTCATAATTCGCCTTCACGTCTTTGGTCTTGCCGAAGCCCAGGTTCTTGGGTTCTATTATGCGCTGTGCGCCGACATTTGAAGTCATGATGATGATCGTGTTCTTGAAATCTATCCGCCTGCCCTGCGAATCAGTGATGTGACCGTCGTCGAGGACCTGAAGCAGTATGTGGAACACATCCGGGTGAGCCTTCTCTATCTCATCAAACAAAATAACGGAATAGGGGTTGCGCCTGACCTTCTCCGAAAGCTGTCCGCCCTCATCATAGCCCACATAACCCGGAGGCGAGCCGATGATCTTGGAAACCGAATGCTTCTCCATATACTCTGACATGTCGATGCGGATCATGGCATCCTCCTTGCCGAAGAGTGCCTCCGCAAGCGCTTTGCTGAGTTCCGTCTTGCCTACGCCCGTGGGACCTAAAAACAGGAAAGAGCCTATCGGCCTGTGAGGGTCCTTCAGACCGACGCGCCCGCGTCTCACGGCCTTCGCCACAGCAGACACTGCCTCAGCCTGACCCACGACACGCTTGCTTATGACCTTCTCAAGATTACGGAGATGGGAGCTTTCCGACTCCGCCAGACGCTGTATGGGTATGCCGGTCATCTCGGCAGTGACGCCGGCGATATCCTCTTCGGTCACCTTTACGGCATCTGAAGCCGTCACCCTTCTCGGCGATTTCCTGCTCGCTCTTGCTTTTAGCTTTTCGATCTCTCCCTGGAGCTTTGAGACCTCATGCATGTCGTTGTTTCGTATGGCATTCTCCTGCTCTTCGGTCAGCCTGCTGATAGCAAGCAAAGGGTCTTTGAAATACGCCTTCTCAGACCGCAGATATTGTCTGTCCTGCCTGAGCCTTGCTGCCGCGCAGGCCTCGTCCAAAAGGTCGATGCATTTATCCGGCCGGAAACGGTCATTGATATATCTGCTCGAAAGCCTGACTGCGGCCTTCACTGCTCCGTCGGTAATGGTCAGCCCATGATACTCTTCATATCCCGAGCGGATCCCCATAAGGATCTCCTCCGTCTGGGCTTCGCTCGGTTCTTCTATCATTATCGGCTGGAAACGCCTCTCCAGAGCGGCATCCTTCTCGATATGCTTTCGATATTCATCGACAGTAGTCGCGCCTATCAGCTGGATCTCCCCACGTGATAAAGCGGGCTTCAGTATATTCGCGGCATCAAGGGAGCCTTCTGAGCCTCCGGCTCCTATGAGCGTATGTATCTCATCGAGAAACAGGAGCACGTTCCGGTCGGACGCTGCTTCGCGGATGACTCTTTTCATCTTCTCCTCAAAGTCACCGCGGTATTTGGAGCCTGCTACCATGCCCGACAGGTCAAGCTGCAGTATGCGTTTGTCCTTCAGCGAATCCGGCACCCTGCCCTGGGCTATCCTCTGCGCAAGTCCTTCCACGACCGCCGTCTTGCCAACCCCGGGCTCACCTATGAGACAAGGATTATTCTTCATCCTTCTTGACAGCGTCTGTATGACCCTGTTCATCTCCTTCTGCCGGCCTATGATCGGAGTTGTCTGGCGAGTATCATTTATCAAGTCGCGGCTGTAATGAAGCAGGATCGGGAATGAAAGCCCATTCCCATCCTCTTCATGAAAGAACCTCGCGTCATAACCCATGCTGACAAGGATATCCGCCGAAGTCCTCACCGCGTTGACCCCGCATTTCCTCATGATGCCTGAAGCCATGCACAGACGGTTCTCAAGAAGAGCCATCAGTATATGCTCCGAGCCGATGTGGTCTTTTTTCCCTTTTCTGGAATAATCCAGCGCGCTTTCCATAGCTTCTTTAGCGATAGGAGTGAGACGGGAGGGCTTTGTCTTGACCTCATCGTTCTCATGACCGTTCGGGGGTATGTTCTCCTTGATGCTGTCAAGCGTCAGGCCTCCCTCCTTCAGAAGCCGTGAAGCCACGCCGTCTATCCTCACAAGCCCATAAAGGATATGCTCTGTTCCTATATCTGCGCTGTTGAGGTTCGCGGCAAAACGCACTGCCTCATCGAGCGCGTCCTGACAGTTCCTCGTCAGCGGATAATTCCATTTAAACATTCATAATCTCCGAGAACCTGCTCCATGGACTGCCTGCCTATGAGCTTTCCACAGGCTGGCAGTCCGCAAAATCAGGTTTGCATTCCATCGAAAACAATATATGTCGAAAATCTCATACTTCTATTCCGAAGCTCTTGCATATGGCTCCAAATTCAGGAGACCGGACGAAGCCCTGGAATACCTCATCCCTGGTCATACCTCTGTCCATGGCGGCAAGCCAGGCGGCAATGCCTTTTTTATCCGGATTGCGGTCAAAGAATGCCAGGTAAAGAATCGTAATGTATTCTCTGTCATCCGTAAACAGCCCGACAAATTCCTGGCTGTGTACGAAGCCCTTCGCGACCTTGGCTCCGCCTGCTCCGTTTGCCAGCTTCTCCACCCATGCGTTCAGTCCCTTAACATCGTATTTCCTGCCGAAGCAGACCTCATAAAACCTGACGATGAACCGTGTGTAGTCCGGATAGCGGTTACGGGCTTCTTTAGGCACGTAGCCTCCCATAGCCAGACCGGTCATATCCCACTGTTTAGCGAACTCATCTGATGAAACCACGCCGCTGAAAGGGAACTCCCTCGAGCAGCCGCTGCCAAGGTAAGTCATCCAATAGCTCGTCTCTTGATCAGAAGCCTCTCTGCGAAGCAGGCACCGATAGAGGGCGCGCACAAAGTCTTCGTCATCCTTATATATCTGCGCGGCTTCCGTGCTGAAGAACAGAGAACGGGCGAATTTCTCAGCCCTTCCTATCTCCCCAAGCGTTGCTGCCCATGACTGCACCTCCGCGTACTTAGGCTCCCTGCCCAATACGTTCCTGTATAAATACACTACGAAATCCCAGCTTACGGAGTCGTAGCTTCCGGGGGTTATGCCCAGATTCAGGCAACGTTCTTTGAAGGAATCCGAACCTACGATCCTGGCAAAGATACTCTGTCTCGACTCACCGCCTCCAAGCAGCTTCACATAGGCCTTGGCTTCCGTCTCAGAGGGTTCTTCCTCAAGCAAGCCTTCATACAGCGCCTTAACAAAGGCCTCATCGGTCAGCCCGCGCTCTCTGGCTTCCTCGCTGAATATGATGCCATAAGCTGTGTCTGCCGCCGTACTCTCAAATAAGTCAAGGGCTGCCTCCTTCACATCCTCTTCGTCAACATTTTCCGACAGGAACGCACGGAAGATAGACGTGACGAGACTCAGGCGGTTCTGGAAGGCCTTGCCTGTATTCTCACGAGGATCCGAATCATCAGTGGGCATGGGACAGGCTTCTTCAGGCATACCGCTGAAGTACGGGATGTTAAAGGTCAGCTCGCCTTCCTTCATGCTGTCAGAAAAAAGCGACGCGAATATCCTGGTCTCGTGGGCGGCGCCTTCGATATCGGTAGAGAACTGGTGGTTGAACTGATCCTTCGCCGTTGACATCACGTTGAAACGCTTCAGATAATAAGTGTCCTGACCGGCGTTCAGGTAGTTCTTCGCAAAATACGATGCCCCACCGGTAAGAGCTGCCTGCCTTGTATTCCAAGGACGGTAATATGATGTATGGTCCTTATCCTCTCCGCCGGCAAACCAGAGGGCGCGCTGCCAGGCGTAATCAAAGCCATGTTCGGAATCCTGATAAGCAGCTATGTTATAATAGTTGAAAAGACCCTCATAGCCCTCAACATTACCCTTTATCTGATTCTTGCGGTATCCGTTAACTCCGTTTTCAAGGGAAATAGTGGCAATAAGATAGAAGGGGTGGATGCCGGTCTTCTCGGCGGCTGTCAGCAATGCTTCAGGATAATAAATCCTGGAGCCGTCGGGGTTCTCGGCGATGCCCTCAAGATAAGGGGCGACTCCCCTTGCCGCAGCTTCCTCTACGTCCTCTAGTGTCAAGCCTCCGTCATATCGGAAAGTAAAGAACTGGAAGATGCCTTCCTCTGTCAGGAAATTTCTGGGATCAAGGAAATATTCTACGATGTCCTTAGAGGCTATCACAAGACTGCTCCCATCCCATCCTGTAGTCCACTCACCGGTCTTCCAGTCATACGCTCCGTCGTCTGTGGACTTCCAGGAGCTCTTGTTGCTGTTCCAGGTCAGGCTCACCGCCCGCGTGCCCCACCAGCCGACATTCTGCTCGGGAAGCATATCTCCGAACTTATATTCCTCATATACCGCGCGATCCCAGTCCGTCCCGGTGTCCTTCGCGATGAAATGCCAGTTAGGGTGCGCGTTGTGCAGCTGGATTATCGCAGGTTTGTAGCTCTCAGGAAACGCCTCCAGCTCCTTCTCAAAAGCCTTGTCTTCAAGAGCTTTCTGCCCTATAGCAAACAAGTTAGCGCCAAAAACGTTCCGCGTCTCGTCCTTTTCAACCGCCACTCTCTCAGCCACCGCATAGGCTCTCGCCCCTGGCAGCACGCTTCCGGCCAGCAGCGCTGACGCCAGCGCAAAGCAGAACAGGCGTCCCGCTGCCATACCGGATCTTCTCTTCCTTATCTTCATCAACAGCATCCTCCTGAAGCAGTTGTTTTAAGTAAACCTACATACTTACGTTGCAAGCGCCACCGCGCTTATAACGCCCTTTGGGTTGTTTCACAGCTGCCACAGGGTCTCAGCCATCTGAACAACATTTATAATTATAACTCTTTTTCCCGTTCGGCTCAATGCCAATTTACTGTATAAGTCCCTGAGGAATGGTTACCGTCAGGCGAAAGCTTGCTTTCAGCCGGACGGTAACCATTCCGAAGGACAACCGGTATGAGCACGGGCCCGCGCAGCGGGCGGAAAGTGCGAATACCGGTTAGCGTGGCGGGAGTGCGGAGCACGGAGCCACGCGGGGACTTATAAAGTATGTCCGCGGCTCTTGTCGGACATATTCTCAATGTTGAGAGAAAAATCCGATATGATCGAGGTGAACTTGCCGATCATGTGAGGTACGTTCCTGTGCATGATGACCAGGCGGGCGTCGCTGGTAACAGGTCCCAGGTTGACTCTGGGGAAATTGACGGAATTCTCAATATTTCCGCACTCTATGAAGTCCTTGAGTTCCTTCGCTGCCATGATAGCGCAGTTGTCCTCAGCTTCATTCGTCGAAGCTCCAAGATGGGGGGTGACTATGGCGTTCTTCATGTTCGCGCTGGCGTGATTGGCAAAATCAGAGATATAATGCGCCACATGTCCGCTGGCAAGCGCCTCCGCCATCGCCTGCTCGTCTACCAGACTGTCGCGCGCGAAATTCAGGAAGACTACTCCGTCCTTCATCTTGTCTATGGCTTCACGGCTGATAATGCCCTTCGTGTCAGGAGTCGCCGGGATGTGGATGGTGATGAAATCGCATTCAGCATAGATGTCTTCAATATCCATGACATGCTTCACGTGGCGGTCAAGGCTCCATGCGGAGTTGATCGACAGATAAGGGTCGTAGCCGAGCACCTTCATTCCAAGCGAACGGGCTGAATTTGCCACCATGGCTCCGATGGCTCCAAGGCCGATGACACCGAGAGTCTTGCCGGCGATCTCTATGCCCGAGAACTGCTTTTTGGCCTTCTCTGCTTTCTTGCTGATGTCGGGATCATCGCAGTTGTCCTTCACCCAGGTGATGCCGCCGTATATGTCACGGCAGGCAAGGAGCATGCCAAGAATGACCATCTCTTTGACGGCATTGGCATTGGCTCCGGGGGTATTGAAGACGACTATGCCTTCCTCGGCACAGCGCTCGAGGGGAATATTGTTGACTCCGGCTCCCGCCCTGGCGATGGCGAGCAGGCTCTTGGGAAATACTGTGTCGTGAAGCTTGGCGCTGCGGACCATGACCGCGTCTGCCTCTTCAAGCTTATCCGTAAGCTGATAGTTGTCGCCGAGTCTGTCGGTCCCAACCTTTGCGATATTGTTCATGCAATGAATCTTATACATCTCATCTTCCTCTTCTCTTGCTTAAAATCGAGCAGGGGGAGCTTCCACCCTGCTCGTATTACTTAACTTAGGATCTGTCACGAACCAAACTATACGTCCTGCCTGTCTGAGCACATGGACTCTGCGTCAGAAAGCCTCACCGTACTTAGTGCTTCGCCTCAAAATCCTTCATGAACTTCACGAGTTCCTCTACGCCCTCGATGGGCATGGCGTTGTAAACAGAGGCTCTCATGCCGCCGACTGTGCGGTGACCCTTAAGATTCTCAAAGCCTTCCTTTTTCGCGGCTACGATGAACTCCGCGTCAAGATCCGCGCTGCCGGTGACGAAGGGAATATTCATGAGTGAACGGTCTTCTTTAACGACGGTAGCCTTGAACATCTCGCTGCTGTCAAGGAAATCGTAAAGCACGCCCGCCTTCTTCTTGTTGAATTCATAAGTCGCCTCAAGTCCTCCGCGGTTCTTCAGCCACTTGAATACCTTGCCGCAGATATAGATCGCGTAGCAGTTAGGGGTATTGTAGAGGGAGTTGTTGTCCGCGTAGGTCTTGTACTGAAGCATGACGGGAACCTTCGGCAGGTCCTCCGCCGGAATGAGATCTTCCCTCACAATAGCGATAGCCAGTCCGGCAGGACCTACGTTCTTCTGCACTCCGCCCCAGATGATGCCGTATTTCTCAACGTCCATGGGCTGAGACAGGAACATGGAAGATACATCCGCTACAAGGGTCTTGCCCTTCGTGTTGGGCAGCTCCTTGAACGCAGTGCCATAGATCGTATTGTTCTGGCAGATGTAAACATAGTCAGCGTTCTCGCGTACAGGAAGGTCGCTGCAGTCCGGAATGTAGGTGAAGGTCTTGTCCTTTGAGGACGCAATGGCCTTCGCGTCGATGAAGCGCTGCGCTTCTTTCATGGCTTTGTTCGCCCAGTTTCCGGTGATGATATAGTCTGCTACGCCGTTCTTGGCAAGGTTCAAAGGAACCATTGAAAACTGGATGTTGCCGCCGCCCTGAATAAACAGCACTTTATAGTTATCAGGGATGTTCATAAGCTCACGAAGGTCGGCCTCCGCGGTCTCAAGAATATCCGTAAACATCTTGGATCGATGGCTCATCTCCATAACGCTCATGCCGCAGCCACGATAATCCAGCATCTCAGCAGCCGCTTCCTTCAAAACCTCCTCGGGCAAGACCGCGGGACCGGCTGAAAAATTATACACTCTGCTCATTGCTTTCTGTCCTCCAAATCTTTTTCTGTAAATGCATCGGCTATACGTCCGCCGGGCGCCACCATAGGAAACACCTTATCGTCGCTGTCGATGACACACTCTATAACAACAGGCTCACGCCCGTCTATAGCTTCTTTTAGCGCGGGGACTACCTCGTCGCACCTGGTTATCCTTACTGCCTTTGCGCCCATGGCCTCTGCCACCTTCACAAAATCAACCTTATCACGAAGTATCGTGTTTGAATAACGCATGCCGTAGAACAAGGTCTGCCACTGTCGGACCATTCCAAGTACGTGGTTGTTCAAGACCAAGGTGACGATGGGAAGATCGTTGCGGGTGACCGTCGCTATCTCATTCAAATTCATGCGGAAGCAGCCATCGCCCGTGATATTCACCACCAGCTTGTCGGGGTTGCCGAACTGTGCTCCTATGGCAGCCCCCATGCCGTAACCCATGGTGCCAAGACCGCCCGATGACAGGAAGGTGCGAGGGTGCTTGAAGGTGTAGTGCTGCGCGGCCCACATCTGGTGCTGCCCCACGTCCGTGACTATCACTGCCTCTCCGTGGGTCAGCTCAGAAAGCTTCTCTATAACGAAAGGTCCCGTAAGCTTCTGTGTGTCGTATTCCAGAGGGAACCTCTTCTTCATATCCTGAATATGGGCATGCCACTCAGGATGGGTATTACTCTCAAGCCTCTGATTAAGCCTCTCAAGGACTACCTTGATATCTCCTATCACGGCAGCGTCGGCATGGACATTCTTATTGATCTCCGCTTCGTCCACATCAATGTGTATGACCTTGGCTTTTCGGGCGAAGGTCTTCGGATCGCCCGTACAGCGATCAGAGAAACGCGCGCCCACCGCTATCAGCAGGTCGCACTCCGACACTCCGAGGTTGGAGGTCTTCGTGCCATGCATGCCGAGCATTCCGGTATATAAAGGATCCGACTGGTCAAAAGCGCCCTGCGCCATCAAAGAGCAGGTGACCGGCGCGTCTATGCGATGGGCAAATTCAGCGAGATCCTCCGAAGCGTTCGACAGGATGACTCCGCCGCCCGCGAAGATGCAGGGCTTCTTCGCCTCAGTTATCATCCTGACCGCCGCGTCCATGTCCTTCTCCTTGATCGTGAAGATCTGGCGCTGTATGGGTTCCGGCACCACAGGATAGAACTCTGTCTTGTTAGCGGTGACGTCCTTGGTGAGATCCAGGAGCACAGGACCCGGACGTCCGGTCTGGGCGATTCGGAACGCCTTCCTTATCGCGGGAGCAAGATCCTCAACGTTCTTGATGATCATGCTGTATTTCGTTATCGGGATAGTCACTCCGGCGATATCGATCTCCTGAAAAGAATCCTTTCCGAGAATGCTGTTGGCGACATTTGCCGTGATGGCAACCATGGGGATCGAATCCATGTGGGCGGTGGCGATGCCGGTGACGAGATTGGTCGCTCCGGGGCCTGAAGTCGCGAAACAGACTCCGACCTTACCCGTGGAACGCGCGTAACCATCCGCTGCATGGGCCGCGCCCTGCTCATGGGAGGTGAGCACATGGTTGATCTTATCCCTGTACTGATAAAGCGCGTCATATATGTTCAAGATCGCGCCGCCCGGATAGCCGAAAATAGTATCCACGCCCTGCTCGAGCAAGCACTCTATGACAATCTGTGAACCTGTGAGCTGCATTTTTCTACCTCTCTAACCTATTTTTATATCGCGACTGCGTCACTGGTTGATGTCGAGGATCGCGCCGCGGTTGCCTGATGTGGTCATCTTAGCGTAGCGGGCGAGATATCCAGTGGTAACCCTGGGTTCTCTGGGCTGCCACTTGGCCCTGCGGGACGCGAGCTCATCATCGGACACCTTTACATCCAGACGGCAGGCATCTATATCTATGGAAATGATATCTCCCTCCTCAACGAGGGCGATGGGACCTCCCACGGCGGCTTCAGGAGAAACATGTCCTATGGAAGCTCCTCTTGAAGCCCCGGAGAATCTGCCGTCCGTGATCAGGGCAACTGTCTCTCCGAGACCCATGCCCGCGATGGCAGATGTGGGGTTGAGCATCTCTCTCATGCCAGGACCGCCCTTCGGACCTTCGTAACGGATGACCACCACGTCTCCCGCGACGATCTTTCCGCCCTTAATGGCGGCGATGGCATCCTCTTCGCAGTCAAATACTCTGGCGGGACCTTCGTGCCTGAGCATGGAGGGCGCGACAGCCGAACGCTTGACTATGCCGGAATCGGGGGCAAGGTTGCCCTTGAGCACCGCAAGGCCGCCCACCTCGCTGTAAGGGTTGTCGATGGGACGGATGACTTCGGGATCCTTGTTGACGCAGCCGGCAATATTCTCCCCGACCGTCTTGCCCGTGCAGGTGATGAGGTCGGTGTAAAGCAGCTTCTTCTTGTCGAGCTCGTTCATGACGGCGTACACACCGCCCGCCTCGTTGAGATCCTCCATGTATGTAGGACCCGCGGGAGCGAGGTGGCAGAGGTTCGGCGTTCTGGCCGCGACCGCGTTCGCCATGTCCACGTCAAGGTCCACGCCGGCCTCGTGCGCGATGGCAGGGAGGTGAAGCATGGTGTTCGTGCTGCAGCCTAATGCCATGTCGACGGTGAGGGCGTTATGGAACGCCTTCTCGGTCAGGATATCGCGGGGGCGTATATTCTTCCTGAGCAGCTCCATGACCTTCATGCCGGCATGCTTTGCCAGGATCAGCCTGTCAGAGTAGACAGCCGGAATGGTTCCGTTGCCGCGAAGTCCCATGCCGATGGCCTCGGTGAGGCAGTTCATGCTGTTCGCTGTGTACATGCCTGAACAGGAACCGCAGGTAGGACATACCTTCTCCTCAAACTCCGTGACGTCCGCCTCGGTCATAGTGCCGGCGCTGTAAGAACCGACCGCCTCAAACATGCTCGAAAGGCTGCGCTTGCGCCCCTTGATGTGCCCGGCGAGCATAGGACCGCCGCTCACGAAAATAGTAGGTATATTGACCCTGGCCGCCGCCATCAGCAAGCCGGGGACGTTCTTGTCGCAGTTCGGAACCATGACCAGCGCGTCAAACTGGTGAGCGAGAGCCATGCACTCGGTGGAATCCGCGATGAGATCTCTGGTGACCAGGGAATACTTCATGCCGACATGCCCCATGGCTATGCCGTCGCAGACGGCGATGGCAGGGAAGACGACAGGAACGCCGCCAGCCTCAGCGACTCCGAGCTTCACGGCATCGACGATCTTGTCGATGTTCATATGGCCCGGAACGATCTCGTTGTACGAGCTCACTATGCCGACCATAGGCTTGTCCATCTCCTCGTGCGTCATGCCAAGAGCATGGAAAAGCGAGCGATGGGGAGCCTGCTGCATACCCTTCCTAACATTATCACTGCGCATAATATTTTTCTCCTCTATATAAATCTCGTTGTTTATCTGGTTCTGGATCTGGTTATGGATCTGGTTCTAAAAAACTAATGTATCATATCCTCGCGGCGACCTCATCGCCCATCTGAGACGTGGACACCTTGATGCTGCCCTCTTTCCAGAGATCGGGGGTACGGAGTCCCTCAGCCAGCACCTTGCGGACGGCATTCTCGACCGCGTCCGCTTCCTCGGCGAGGTCAAATGAAAATCTCAGCATGAGGCCAACCGACAGTATTGTAGCCAACGGATTGGCGATATTCTGTCCCGCGATATCGGGAGCTGATCCGTGGCTCGGTTCGTACAAGCCAAAATGCCCTTCGGCGAGGCTTGCGGAAGGCTGCATGCCGATAGAACCGGTGATCTCGCTGGCTTCATCGGAGAGAATGTCTCCAAACATGTTCTCTGTCAGGACGACGTCGAACTGGCCAGGGTTATGCACCAGCTGCATGGCGCAGTTATCGACCAGCATGTGCGAAAGCGTGACCTCAGGATAATCCTTCGCCACTTCCTCGACGACCTTCCTCCACAGCCTGGATGTGTCAAGGACGTTCGCCTTGTCTACGCTGATAAGATTCCCTCGCCGTCCCGCCGCGATACGGAAGGCCTGCTCAGCTACACGGCGTATCTCCCAGTCAGAGTACTTCAGGGTGTCGACCGCCGTGACCACTCCGTCCTTCTCCTCGGTGTAACGCTCGCCGAAATAAAGGCCTCCGGTCAGCTCTCGAACCATGACCATGTCAAACCCCTTCTCGGCGACCTCCTGCCTCAGCGGACATCTCTCCGCAAGCTCCTTATATAGATAGGAAATACGGAGGTTCGCGAAAAGGCCCAGGCCCTTTCGAAGCGCCAATAGTCCTGCCTCAGGTCTCTCCTGAGGCGGGCGCCTGTACCAATCCGACTGACCCACATTGCCACCGATAGCGCCTAACAACACCGCGTCGGAATTCCTGCAGATCTCAAGCACCTCATCTGTCAGCGGCTTCCCATAGGCGTCAATCGAACAGCCGCCCATGAGGACATCTGTGAAAACAAACCTATGCCCATATTTCTTCCCGACCGCGTTCAAAACCTTCTTCGCCTCCGCGACGATCTCAGGACCTATGCCGTCACCGGAAATAGCTGCTATCCTATATTCCATCTCCCTCTCCTTTAGTACACTCATGTCCTGCCTCCGCATCCATGATGCCTCGTACATCCGGTCCTCAGCCGCCATAGCCTCCGCCGCAGGCACTTGCCGATCACTGATGCTCCCATCTCTGTTCCTTGAACCCTGTTATTGAAAAGCTCTCGATGCATCGCTTCAACGTGTAAAAGCGGATTTTACGCGGCAAAGCATAACAAAATGATGCCCCTCAAATGCGATATCACCTACTATAATACACTCAGGAGATATTTTCAACTGTTCATATAAGAAATAAAAGTATCTATTCAGCGTCCAGACCCATGATGCCGCGCATCCCTCGTTGCGCAGAATGGTTACAAGCATAATACCACGCCATGACGTGCACAGCCTGCTGAAACCTCCCCGAACGGATCATTTCCTCAATTTCGCCCGAAGAATAAAGCCTGACGTTCAGGAATTCCGTCTCATCAAGCTCCTGCCCCTCAGTCCTGCGGCAGCCCCTGGCCAGATAGATATAAGCATAATTGTCCGCCAGGGTCGCGTTCGAAGGGATGGTCAGCAAATGCTCCCAGTCGTCAGACTCATAGCCCGTCTCCTCCTTAAGCTCACGCCGCGCCGCCGCTAAAGCCATGTCCTCTCCCCCACCGTCGCGGGCACGCCTGTATGTTCCGCTGCCATCCTTGCCATCCCACTCTATCCCGCCCGCCGGAAATTCCGTGGTGACCTCTCCTATTCCTTGCCTGTACTGCCTGACGCATATATAGCGTCCCTCCTCATCTATGGCGATGACAACAGCATAATCACTTCTTGTATAGCTGTAAAAAGGTCCTGCCACCTTCCCATCCGGAAGACGGTAAGACAGCCTTCGGAAATCTATCCACTCATCCCTCACAACCGTCTCCCGGCTCACCTCCTCCCAGGCAAGGCCATCCATCACATCTCTTATCCCGCCGGCCTCCTTCGGCGCTAAACCTCCCTCTTCCCTTATCCTAAGCCCCATATCTCCTTTAACCTCCATCTTACAACGCTTAAGCCGACTGCAGCTCCGCCAAGTCCCGAAACAACCGCGTCCGCAATCCCGGCTTGCCCCCAAGACAACTATATCAGCAGTTATGTTTTGTCCTCCCTACATTATACAGCACCAGTCATTTCACGCAAGAGCCACAAAGAAACCAGGGCGGCTTGTCCTTAGCAAGGCCTCCCTGGTTTCTTTGTTTGTAATTATTCAGCACCCCAAGATAACTGTTAGAATACAGGACGAAGTGCCTGCACTTCGGACGTATTATAACAGTTATCTTGGGGCGGACAAGGCGCACAGCGCCTCTGGCCGCCCCACAACGAGGGATGCTCAGCATCCCGAGTCTGGGGTGCTGAACAGTTACCTTTGTTTCATAAATAAGTGACTGTTCTGAATGCAGCTCTGGAAAAAGCGAGCTTTACGGCGCGATCCCGTAGTCCTTACACAGCTTTGAGAACTCCCTGGAGCCGGCGAAGCCCCTCACTATTTCCTCTCTGGGCACTCCGCTCACTATGGCCTTCAGCCAACTGTTCATTCCTCCTTCGTCAGGCTCACGGTTCATTACCGTGCGATACAGCAGCGTAAGGAACGCCTCATCGCTGTGGTTGGCGTTCTCAAATTCTTTGCTTATGAAGAACTTCCTGGCGACACTGCCGCCTGACTCTCCATTAACTATGGTCCGAACCCAGCCAAGCTGCCCTTCCCGGTCTATCTCCGTTCTCTGAAGGCAGATAAGGTACAGCCTTGCCACAAACATGGTGACCTGTGAATGATTATCAAGATAGTCCCTGGATTTATAGGTGCCGACATCGATCCCATAATCGCTGCATAGCGTGCTGAATTCTCTGGATTTTGTGAAGCCTTCAAATATCTTTTTTCTGGTGAAGCCCTGCCTGAGCATGTCCGTCCATGCGTCTATGCCCGATGCGTCAGCTTCACGGTTCATCATAGCCTCGTACAATTTGCTGACATATTCCCTGTCGGAGGTCATCCTCGATTCAAATTCACGGCTGAAGAAGAAACCATGTGCCACATTTGATCCCGTATCCGAACCATCAACAAGCTTGGCATACCAGGATTTCTGCCCTGCTTCGTCAGGCTCACGCTGAAGCACTATCCTATAAAGACGGCCCACATAGTCCCATACGGACCAGTTGATTTCATTATTGTCATTAGGATCCGTGGTCGAGGTATAGGTATTGTACGCGAGCTCAGGGAACTGCACTTCATCATACATGATGCCGGTCGAGAAGCGCCCTATGGGCATATGGTTAGACTTGCATGCGCCAGAATCCCTGCCGCTCAGGAACCACGAGTTTGAGTTCGCGGAATCATCGAAGGTACAGTCCACCAGATACCACTCCCCATCCTTCATCAGGGCATAGTTCCACATGTGATCCATGTTCTGAAGCGAAGCATAGGATTTGCCTATCACGATTATGGCCGGCGCTTCAAATTCATCGCAGATGATCTTGAAGAGCTTTGAGTAGCCCTCGCAGACGCCGCTGTGGTCATATTTCGCAAGTAAGGGTCCCGTGATGGTGTGGGCATAGCCGTAAGCATTCATGTCAGAGCTGCTGGCAGCCGATGAATTATAATGCATCAGACCGTTGATATATTTCTCCGTCTCACGGAATACGGCGATCCTGCTGGTGTCGCTCCCTATCCTCTTCTTGACTGCCTCAAACGCGGTGACGAGGGCACTCTCAACGCCCTCCACCTCGTCAAGTATCCCCTTGTAATACTGGCGAAGCGAGAAATCAATCTGACGGATGACCGCCATCCCTCTTTCTTCGTCATATTTCAGGCGAGTGATGGTATTGATTCCGTTTGTCCAGAAAACCTTGGGGTTGTCCTTGAGCCAGCAATCGTAAGCTTTGACCTTGTTGACGTAGAAGTTTTGGTACGCCTCCGACGTGCGGTAAGTCCTGGCTTCAAACTCTGCCTTCGTGCAGGGGATGTAGACGTACTCATTCTCAGGAAGCTCATAAGGAATATAGACGCGCTCCGATGAAGGCATGCTGCTGTCATAGCTGTTGAACATCAGGGTCTGCTCATCGATTTTATCGATGTATGAGTAAAAATTTTTCTCTTCCCTGTCAAGCTGCACGAAGAATTTCAGGAAATCATCTCCCGACCGCTCAATGGCTAAAGCCGGATCTGTCGCCCCGATATAATCTCCGTCGGCACTGTTGCCCCCGGAGCCTCCTTGACTGTAAGAAGGTACAGACCCATAATCTCCGATATCTGTCTTATCGGCCTCGACATCCGGAGTCAGGGGATTAAATATTACTTCCTCGACAACAGAATCATCGTAGCTTGGCTTCTTTGCAGAAGAAAAAGCCACGACAGCATCGGCGCCGTCTTCATCGCTATGGTAAATGTACGTGATTCCCAGCGATGAAAGCCTTACGTTAATGCTTTCATTATATTCGTATGAATAAACATCCGAATGTTCAGTTGCGTAATCTGGTGATTGCTTATTTGAAAGAACTGCTTCTTGTCTAACTGAAGATGTGAAAAGGTCGTCAGTTTCAATCTGGTTGGTAGATACAGCTGATGAATTTGCCTCAGACTCGATCTCTGATATGCCGCTGCTATGCTCTACGGAAGATGGTAAAGCAGCCAGAGTTCTTGAACCATATTTTTCGATATTTGTGGTGGTATCGTCTTCTGGTGTCGAACCTGCATCAAACTGTGGTGTTAAATGTGTCTCTGATAAGCTTTCGGATTCAGATATGGGCTTGGCTTCATCGTAAGTCGGACCGTTTCTTACCCCGGTTCCGTCTTTAGTCTGAGATCTGTCGATAGTTTCCGCCCTTGTGGCCGAGATATCCTCAGAGAAGCCCGATGCAATGCTCTCTTCGGATCCTGCCGCAGGAGCTGCTATTGCAGCAACAGGCGCCATGATCATGCCGGCCGCCAACAGCCAGGCAAGCATCGCAGCACCTGCTGCATGCGAATTGCTTTTCCTCATCAATTATTATCCCTTTTTCTCGTTCTCGATATTAGCTGAAGCTGCCGCGACGGCATCCATCGGCTTTTCAACCTGTACGATGGAGCTCTTCTGCATCGGGATGCGGCAGTTCTTGTTATTGCCGAACTCAACAATAACAGTGTCCTCAGTGATATCGATGATCACGCCGTAAAAACCTGCTGTAGTCAGCACGCTGTCGCCGACTTCCAGTGAGTTATTGATAGCCTCGCGCTTTTTCTTCTCCTGATTCTGCGGGCGAATGATCATCAGATAGAAAAACAGTCCGATGATCACGATATAGATCAGGAAAAAGGACAATGATCCGCCTCCAGCGCTGGCTGCATCAGTGCTTGCAACTAGAAAATTCATAATGTTGATTCCTCCATTTCTTGATAAATCATATCTGTCCAAAATCACTTCCTGTAAGGGCAAGACCCATATCGGCCGCCCTGCAGAAAAGCGCTGCCGGTCAGCTCAAAACCGGCATATATAGCTTAAGGAATCACAGACCGCACTGAGATCCGATTCCAAAGCTCTCCTGTTGTGCTATATAAGTCTTTTTTGCATCCCATCAGCAGGCAAAGCTCGCTCTCCGGCTGATGAACGCGTGCCTCAACCGCAGCGGACTGTCCTCAGAATGAGGCTTGCCCTGCATCCTGCGTCGGACCTGTCCTCGCTTAAGTCTCCGCATGGCCTTCGACGGCAGACAGCTTCCTCGCCTTGTACTCCGGCCAATAGTCCTCATCGATAGCCCGCCTGATCTCCACCATCATCATGTTGTAGAAATACAGGTTATGCATGACGCACAGCCTCAGTCCAAGGATCTCGCCAGCCTTCAGAAGGTGGCGTATGTAGGCCCTGCTGTACCTGCGGCATACGGGACAGCGGCAGGTCTCATCTATCGGCCTATTGTCCTCCGCATACCTCGCGTTCAGCATGTTCCTCCGTCCCTGGTTCGTGTAGACATGCCCATGCCGTCCATTCCTGGATGGATATACACAGTCAAAAAAATCAATCCCGCGATCAACACCCTCAAGAATGTTCGCCGGAGTACCCACGCCCATCAGATATGTGGGCTTGTTATCTGGAAGATAAGGAACAGTGACATCGAGGATGTGGTACATCTCCTCGGTCGGCTCACCAACCGCAAGACCGCCGACTGCATAACCGTCCAGGTCCATAGCTGCGATCTCCTTGGCATGGTCTATGCGAAGGTCATCGTATGTGCCCCCCTGGTTGATGCCAAAAAGAAGCTGGCGCGGGTTGACAGCATCTGGTTCCGCATTCAGCCGGCTTATCTCCTCACGGCAGCGCAGCAGCCACCGCGTCGTGCGCGCGACACTGTCCTCGACATAGCCCCTCGGAGAAGGGTTGCTTACGCACTCATCAAAAGCCATAGCTATGGTGGAACCAAGGTTAGACTGTATCCGCATGCTCTCCTCAGGTCCAATGAACATCTTCCTTCCGTCGACATGGGAGCTGAAGCTCACGCCCTCCTCACGTATCTTCCTCAGACCCGCAAGTGAGAAGACCTGGAAGCCGCCCGAGTCAGTAAGTACCGGTCCTTTCCAGTCCATGAACGTCCTAACGCCGCCGAGCTTTCTGATCAGCTCCGAACCAGGCCTGACATGCAGATGATAGGTGTTGCACAACGCGACCTGAGTTCCGATCCCTTCGAGATCTTCAGCCGAGAGTCCGCCCTTTATGGCGGCGGCCGTAGCCACGTTCATAAATACAGGAGTCTGGATGATTCCGTGTACTGTAGTGAGAGTGGCTCTCTTGGCTCTGCCTGATTTCTTCTTCAATACATACATAACTCACCAAACATCATGCACCCTGCTCCATGAATCCGAACCTGTTTTAAGGTTTACAACAGATACATGCTTAGTATATCGGAAAGCCCTTGTCATTTCAAGTGCTTTTGCGTTATACTATTTCCGATACTCGATAAAGAAATACCGAAGATTTATGTTATAAGTCCCTGAGGCGAACGCGCACAGACGAGAGCTTGCTTTCTGATGGGCTCGGTCACCGAAGGACAACCGGTATGAGCACGGGCCCGCGCGGCGGACGGAAAGCGCGAATACCTGTCAGCGTGGCGGGAGCGCGAAGCATGGAGCCACGCGGAGACTTACATACATGGCGTTGCCGGCTGCCCGGCATGCAGGCTTGCATAGGCGGAATCATGACGGTCATCCCTGCATAACGGCAGTCACGTAAGCTATTGTCACCGCCGCGTTCGGCATTCGCCGATGTCGTGCCGTATAATTAATGCAGTACATTTGGGGGATTAAATGTCATCTGGCAAGATTTGTTTTGTAAGCATTCGCTACGGCGAAGAGGTTAACGGCGGCGCCGAGCTTCACTGCCGCCAGCTCGCCGAGCATATGAAGAGATACTATGACCACATCGACGTCCTCACTTCCCGGGCAAAGGATTACATGACTTGGCGGAACGAGTATCCTGAAGGCGGCGAGATGCTGAACGGCATCCGCGTGATCCGGTTCTCAACAGTCCATGAACGTGATCAGGAGGCATTCGACGAGATCAATCTGCGGCTGCTTCAGGACCGCCTTGCACCGGAAGATGAGAAGACATGGTTCGAACTGCAAGGTCCCTACATGCCGTCCATGATACATTACCTTCGGGAGCACAAGAACGACTACGATGCCATCATATTCATGGCATATCTCTACTATCCGACGGTCATGGGGCTTCCCGAGGCGGCTGAACGAGCGATCTTCCTTCCGCTCGCCCACGATGAACCCTTCCTGAAGATGCAGACCTATCAGAGGCTCTTCCACATGCCGCGTTTCTTCCTATATAATACTGACGAAGAACGCAGGATGGTCCATTACTATTTTGAGAACGAAGAGATACCCGACGAGCTTGGCGGCGTAGGCGTCGATCTCCCCGATACCATAGACCCTGCCGCTTTCCGCGAGAAGTTCGGCATCAACGATCCGTTCCTGCTTTACATCGGGCGCATCGATGATTACGGCAAGAACTGCGGCACGCTCTTCCGTTATTTTCAGGAGTACAAGCACCGCCAGAAGGGCGATCTGAAGCTCGTTCTCATGGGCAAGGCCGTCATGGACATCCCCGAAGACCCGGACATCATTTCCCTCGGCTTCGTCAGCGATGAGGACAAATTCAACGGGCTGAAGGCCGCGGAGATGCTCGTTCTGCCCTCGCGCTTCGAGAGCCTTTCTATGGTCGTCCTCGAGGCGATGAGCGTGGGAACCTCGGTCCTGGTCAACGGCGAATCTCCGGTACTCAAGGCGCACTGCGTAAAGAGCAACGGCGCGCTTTATTACAACGGCTACCTTGAATTCGAAGGAGCCGTCAGATACCTGCTCGAGCATCCCGAAGAAGTGAGGCTGCTCCATGAGAACGCGCATAAATACGTACAGACCAATTATATGTGGGATGTGATCACCGAAAAGCTCCACCGCATGATAGAGGCTGTTTCCGGATCCGCCCCTGCCAGGCAGTGACAGGTCTTCCGTTACTGCCCGCCGGCCAGTGACAGGTCTTCGTCTTCTGCGCCGTCAGGCAGTGACAGATCTTCGGTCTCTGCGCGCGCCAGCCAGTGACATGTAATCGGGTCCTCCCCGCTAACCAGTGACAGTCTTTAGGTTTCTCGTCAACCAATCAGAAACAGGAGTGATAAGAATTTGGAACCAAGTGACATATGGCAATTATTGATACTCGTAGTGTTGATATATCTTTCATCCTTCTTCTCATCGGCTGAAACAGCGCTGACCAGCGTGAGCCGGCTTCGGCTTCGAAGCCTCGCGGACGACGGCAACAAGAAAGCCGCGCTCGCGCTCCGGCTCATCGATGAGGAGCAGCCAAAGATGCTGACGACGATACTCATCGGCAACAATATCGTCAACCTCACGGCCTCCGCCATCTCAGGCGTCATGGCGTCCCGTATCGGAGGCAGTCTCGGAGTCGGCATCGGCACCGCGGTACTGACTCTGCTGATACTGATCTTCGGGGAGATCTCGCCGAAGACGGCAGCTTCCATCAATTCCGAGGAAATTGCCCTTAGATCGATCCCCATCGTACATTTTCTGATGTATTTCCTCACGCCGCTCATCTTCGTCATCAACGGCATAGCCCATGGCATCTTGTGGCTTAAACACATCGACATGGACAGCTACAGCACCGCTACGACCGAAGACGAGCTTCGCACCATGGTAGAGGTCAGCCACGAGGACGGCATCATTGAGAACGATGAGAAGGAGATGATAAACAACGTGTTCGACCTGACCGATTCTCAGGCGAGGGATGTCATGGTTCCGCGCGTGTCTGTCGAGTCCATCGACGTTCATGCCAGCTATGAGGATCTGATGAAGGTTTTCTCTGAGCAGCGTTTCACCAGACTGCCGGTATACGATGAGAACCCGGACAACATCATAGGCATACTGAACATGAAGGACGTGATCCTCTACGACCAGAACACACCCTTCAACATCAAGGATTACGTAAGGGAAGCGTTCTTCACCCATGAATTCAAGAATACCTATGAGCTCTTCCTTGAGATGCGCAAGGCGGCTGTCACCATGTCCATCGTCCTTGATGAATACGGCATCATGGTAGGCGTCATCACCATGGAGGACATCCTTGAGGAGATCGTCGGCGAGATACGCGATGAATACGATGAAGAGGAGCTCGATGAGATCAAGAAGATCGGTCCCGGCGACTATATCATCGAGGGACAGTGCAGCCTCGACGACTTGAATGACATGATCGGCACGGACCTGAAGAGCGAGGATTATGATTCCATAGGCGGATATATGATAGGCCTGCTGGACCATTTCCCTGACCGCGGCGAGCAGGTGGCGGATGCCGCCGGCAACAGCCTCAGAGCCGTGAAGGTTGACGGCAACCGCATCGAGAAGGTGCGCCTGGTCCTCGCCGGAAGCGCTGGCAATGCCGGAAGCACGGGCAGCGCAGGCAGCACCGGAGGCGCGAAGGATGCCGCAGGCATCTTCGGATATGCCTCAGGCAACAGTGTTAAGAACGCGAACAGCGTAGGGGATGCACAGCGTCCTGAATCCGGGGCACTTGAATAGTTACATCACGATAAGCAATGGGCTGCCGCAGGGGATATAACCTCATATGCGGCAGCCCTCGCTGTCCCTGACTATGGAGATGTCACCGAAAGAGCAGCGGCCGTACTCACGGTGAGATTCCGTATTTCGCGCACAGCTTTGCGTATTCTTTAGATCTTGCGAAGCCATTGAGAACATTCGAGCGGGAATTGCCGTCCTTGAGCGACTTGATCCAGGAATTGTATCCGGCAGTGTCCGGCTTCCGGTCGAAGAAGGTTCGGTATAGCCTGGTCACAAACTCAGAGTTGCTTGTCTTCAGCGCCGTAAACTCATCGCTGAAGAAGAACCCGTGAGCTGCACTGGATCCCCCGATATCACCGCCTGCTATGGCGCAGGTCCAGCTTATAAGCCCTGACCTGTCTGTCTTCCTCTCAAGGCAGTAATTGTACAATCTCTCGACAAATGACTTGACATCCCTGTACATATCCATCAGATAAGTCCCATCAAAAGATCCCGGATCGATAGCGCAGTCATCGCAGATATTGATGAACTCTTTTGATCCCACGAAGCTACGGAAATACTGCCAGCGAAGCTTGTTCTGATTCGTCCAGGTCCTGACTTCGGAGTCCTTGGGAGTCCTTGCGAACATGGCTCTGTACAGCCTGCGCACAAATTCCTCCTTATTCTTGATGACGCTCTTGCCTTCCTCCCCGAAATAGAAATGAGCCGCGAGCTCCGCGCCGGTATAGCTTCCATTTTTCAGATTTGCCATCCAACCCTCGATCTCCCTGTCGGATGGAGTGCGGCCAAGAACATGCTTGTAAAGCCTTATCACCATGTCGCGGCGGTTGCCGAGCTGGTCTGAAGTCACCGAACCGGTGGCAGTCCTGCTGGACTGGATGCTGATACTGTTGGTCCCGGAGGATACATTTGCCTTATCGATATTCTTTCCGATATTCACGGTGCCGACCGACACGGCAGAACTCTCTGTGAAGGTAACCCTGCTCGCGTTCGGATTTCGATAAAGAGTATAGCCCTGAGCGAAGTATTTCGACGTGAGTTCCGCAAGCGTAGAGCTGCCGTCGCTGCCATAGCGGGTGGTCTTCGCTATAGGCGGAGTCTGCTCAGAAATCTCTATATAAGAGAGCTTTCCGCTGCTGGTGTACCCGACATCCGTCACAATAACAACATGCTTGTCTGGCTTGTTCATGATATCACCGATCTGAATGCCATAGATTGACTGGTCGGAGACGCGGTTCGCGCGGTACATAAGAGCGCTCGTGGTTGTCCTGGAGATGTTCCAGCAATAGCTGACAAAAGCGCTGCAGTCAGAGCTGTAATAAGGTGCCTTCTTGTTGTATGAAGAATAAGATGTGTACATCCTGCTGTTGACATCATTGACCCTGTCGAGGAAAAGCTGCAGGGCAGAGGTAGAGATGGTCTGATTGTCCTCTTCATACGGAATATAACGTGCGTAAATGGCCTGTCCGTAAGGGATGCCTCTGTAGGTCACGCCCTTCTCAAATACTGTTTCGTTCGCCCATCCGCTGATGCTTTTCCTGGGCGTCCAACGGATATTGAGCTGCTGCTTCGCTCGCTTGACCATGTTCTTCTGTCCGCTTGAGACACTGGCAAAAGCGGAGACGGACATCGCCTCTTCTCCGTCAATGGAGTCAAGGACATCGTCCTCAGCCAAATCTATATAGCTCTCTTCCGCCTCGCGCGCTTCAGCTTCCGCCTGCTGGGCGATCAACTCGGCCTGACCCGTGATCTCTCCGTTATGCTCGCACTCCTCACAGTCGCCGTCAACGAAAATCTCCTCCAGACCGATTGAACCTTCCGTGTAAAGCACGAAATTCTCGGAGGTATCATCCTCGGAGAAGACTTCCTCCAGATCCTTCTCATAATCGCTGCCGTCGATGGTTACGATGAGCATCCCGTCCTTCACGCTCCAGGAGAAAATGCCGTCCTGAATGAGGCAGCCGTCCGCATAGAGGCTGCGGTTAAAAAGCTCTCCCTTCTGTGAGATGATGCCGTACTCAGTGGGGGCAAAACCGTTTATATCCCCATCATCGCATACTACAGATACTTCACCCTGATAATCCAGATAATAAATGTTCCCATCCGCCAGAAAATATGCATAGCTGCCATTAACCACAGCAAGCTCGTCTATGTCAGTATGCCAGGTCAATTTCGTCTCAATGCTCGAATCCTCAAGATCCATGCGGTATATAACTGAGCCTGATACATACCACAGCTCTTCATCAAATATGTTGAGGCTTTCTGCGCTGTCGTGCGTGAGCAAAAAAGTGTCGCCATACGAGGTGCGGAGAATGATGCCATCCTTCTCCGCCGTATACATCGTACCTTCGCGGATGGCAGCTTCTCCGCCGGCTAAAAGCGCCGAAGCGCTGTTTCCGAGCGTGAACGTCTCAACGTCTGTGGCGTCGGCATATACAGGAACCGTACCTGATGCTAGTCCCAGCATAATACCGGTTGAAAGCAGAAATGCAAGTTTTCCATGCTGCATTTTGGTTTCCCCCCTTCTTATGAGGCAGATCACATAGCGCACCAACAAGGCCCCTGTTTCCTCATCAGAGCATCTACAAATTAGATCCACATGTTTTTTGTTGGTCAAAAGTGATAGATGCCGCGCAGCCGGACCGTCTTCGGATAGCCAAGGCGTAAAAGTGTATAGGACTGGACACTGAAAACCTGAAGTATGAAAGAACGGCTCTCATGACCTTTTGAGGGCAGTTGCCTACGTATATAAATCATGAGGGCGGATACAGGATTATGATGCCTGGACTCTGAATTCCTGAACAGCTGCGACACTGCAGGTTACATTTGTCACAAACAGACAAAAAAAACTTGTGTCCAATATCACGCGCGAATAATTTTAGTCATAACTATGTGAAAATAATATATTTTATTTTTACATCTACTACATATTCTTTGCGGAAATATTACACAAGACTTAATCATTTTAGCACCCATGGATGGAAAAAACAAGACTGTTTGCCCCAATTGATGTGCGTGTCTATTATCTGCATTTATCGAAATATTCTTAAGTAACCCTCTTTCAGGACCATTATTGAGTTTTTAAACAGGCCATGCGGCGCGTTCCCAGCTAAATTTTATAAAGCACGTTCTTTAGTGCTTTATCATATCCGTCCATAGATTTTCAGTAATTTACCAATCTCGGTAATTCATCAGGCTGTGAAATTATCTGTATCGGTAATTGATCGGCCTGCTCTCAGCCTGCTTTTCGGTTTCTGCTTTCTCTTCTGTCGGTTTACATTCATCCCCCTTTGCTTTATAATTGTGTGGTATCATCGTCATTGTTAATAGAGTCCAGTCACAGGGCGGCACAGACCGGGGGGGATTGTGCGCCTTCACGCTGGTGTGTCCGGATATCCGGCTTCTTTGATCTGGATATGCCGAGCCTAATATCAGAGGTAAGAATATGAATTCTGTAGACATAATAGTCCCTTGTTACAACGAAGCTGAGGGACTTTCTTTCTTTTATGATGAATGCAAGGCCGTCCTGGACAATACGTCCGGTTACCGCTTCAGGTTCATACTTGTGGACGACGGGAGCAGCGACGACACTCTTCCTATCATACAGGCTCTTGCGAAAAAGAACAGAGATGTTACCTACATTTCCTTCTCAAGGAATTTCGGCAAGGAGGCGGCCATGTTCGCGGGCCTGAAGCATTCCACGGCAGACCTCGTCGTCATCATGGACGCGGACCTCCAGCATCCCCCCGAGATGATACCGGCCATGCTTGAAGGCATTGAAGAGGGCTATGACTGCTGCGCGGCCCGCCGCCTCAACCGCGCTGGAGAGCGAGGGCTGTCGAGCCTGTTCTCCTCTCTCTTCTATCACATCAGCAACAGGCTTACTGACATAAAGCTGCCGCAGAACGCCGTGGACTACCGTATGATGACGAGGCAGATGGTCGACGCCATTCTCCAGCTTTCCGAATCGGACCGCTTCTCCAAGGGCATATTTGCCTGGGTGGGGTTTGATACGAAGTGGCTTCCTTACGAGAACGTCGAGAGGCAGCTTGGCACTACCAAGTGGAGCTTCCGAAAGCTTGTATCTTACGCGATTTCAGGCATATCGTCCTTCTCCGTCGCGCCGCTTCACTTCGTGACTGATATGGGCTTCACTATTTCCGGAGCCGCGTTTATCTACATTATCGCTACGCTGATCAAGACCTTCATCACCGGCATCGACGTACCCGGCTATACGACCACCCTGTGCGCGCTGCTCCTGCTTGGCGGCATCATCGAGATGTCGCTTGGCATCCTTGGCGAATATATATCGAAGATATACACCGAGGCGAAGGACCGCCCCCTGTACATCATCAAGCAGACCAATCTCACTGACAGCGGCAGCAGTAAGAATGCCCGCTACACGTATAAGCGGATCAGCGGGAGGATGGTCGATGAGACCTGGACTGACATCAGACCGATGTACAGAGCGGATGGCAAAAAGTCCGTCAAAGGTGTTGTCGGGTCTTCAGATAGGGTCGCCGGATATCCAAGATCAGCAAATACGGTACATGGTGGTTCCGCCGGATCAACCGGCACGATTCATAATAGCGACGACATAGGAGACGAATTTAATGACTGAAGAACGTAATTACGGAATTGACCTGCTCAAGATCCTCTCCATGTTTATGGTCAGCCTCATGCATGTGCTGTGCCAGGGCGGTCTCTTCGCCCAATACGAGCACGGAAGCGGCAATTTCGCGGTCGCGCAGGTTCTGCTGGGGCTGTCATTCTGCTCCGTGAACTGCTTTGCCATGGCGACAGGCTACATCTGTACAGATCACAGATTCCGCTATGCCAGGATTCTTCCACTGTGGCTGACAACCGTCTTCTATGGGGCGGCTATCACGGGACTGTTCGCGATCATCGACCCCACCGTCGTAGACAAGGGCATATGGCAGAAGTCCCTGCTTCCGGTCTGTTCCAGAACCTATTGGTATTTCACGGCATATTTCCTGCTGTTTTTCATGATGCCCATGATCAACAAGGCTTACGACAGCATGACGCGTGAGGAAAGCGTGCGGCTGCTTCTTATGCTTTTCGTCATGCTGTCTGTGATGACCACATTTCTCCGCGCTTCAGAAACCATGGCTGATCCCTTCGTCATGCAGGACGGCGCCCATCCCTTATGGCTCATTTATATGTACCTCATAGGATCTCATATTAAGCGGCATGTGACAGTCAGGAAGCATACCCGGCTGAAGGCAATCCTTTTGTTCATGGCCTGCACCGCAGCCATGGCGCTGACCGGAATCTTCATGGAGCAGTCTCCGCTCTATGTCTACACCTCGCCCGCCGTGGTCATACAGGCGGCCTGCCTCGTTGTATTTCTGGCTAATTCAGACTTCGACCCCGGTCCAAATGTCGGGAGCGTCCTGCGCTTGATGAGTGCTCTTTCCTTCAGCGTGTATCTGTTCCAGCTCCACCCGATCGTGTGGAACGATGTCCTCAAGGATAAATTCGTGTCTTATGCCGATTATTCTCCCGTGATGACGGTCGTCTTCACGCTGGGGATAGCCCTGCTGCTCTACTTCGGAGCTTGCGCAGCCGACCTGATACGCTTCGCGCTGTTCCGCATGCTGCGCATTACAGAGCTGTCTAACGCTCTCTTCATCGCGCTGGGAATAGACAGTAAAAAGAAGCGCAGGGAACCGCGCGGTTTATAAAAGTGCGTGATTTATAGGATTGTATTTTATTGGACTGTGTGGTTTATAAATCTTTATTCTTTATTGCTTTTATGATCAAGCGATAAACGCCCGGCGTGCTTCTGCACGCCGGGCGAATCGCTTGATGCCATAGATCCGGCACATATGGGCTGTAGATTTGGCTCTTCACGTCAGAGCAAAAGATATTAATGTTGTTACAAGATCGAATTATAGTCTTAGCCACAACGTAGGGCGGACGGAAACCAAAAAACCTGGTAAATTAAAATCATCATCGATATTGACATTGTAACCGTAATCATAACAATCGCCGTCCAATTGGACACCCGCTGCATAGAAACTATCATAACCGGGCGAGCGCAGCCACCACCTACATGCAGCTGTATTAAGAGCAGAATCTGACTTATAAAGATCATTGCCAACTGCTACACCTTTTCCGATTGCATATGGTGTAGGAATACACTTTCTGTTACTGGATGTGTTAAAATATGATTCTGCTTCTTCTCTACTAAGCAAAAATATCTTATCTTCTGTACTGTCTCCCCCCTCTGTTTTGTAAGTGGGATTCGCTTCCGTATTAACTGTAACTGAGAGGATCATTTCCTGTTCTTTTTTAGTGAATGCCTCTTCAAAAAAAGTTGCATTAAGCCACTGCCGCAGGGAACATGTCTCCCAGGTCACACCGATATCTGCCTCGTTATATGGCTTAGCATCTAAGGCAAATCTGCTAGTCACAAGAATACGATTATCTTCTTTTGCTAGCACAAGCCATTCAATATCCTCTTTTCCATTTGACTCGTCGTTGTCCTGTTCATATGAGCCAAAAACATAATAAGATCCCTCCCCTATTTTTGCAAGCTCTTGTTGATGCCTCACATCACTGATAGCTAAACGTACCCAAGTACTATCTCCATAATCCAGTCCTTTTAAAAGCCTTATTGCCTTCTTGTAATCGCCCTCTTTTATAGATGATATGGCATCATTATACTCAATCGCATTCATAATCTCGAATTCTGTCTTAAATGATACTGCAAGATAGAGTATCATAGCTATAAAGCCTATACTTATACAGCACATTATTAGTTTTTTTATCACTATTATTGGTCTTTTTCCAATACCTCTATTATCGCTTAGATCTCTCTTGTCTAGTTTATTGTCTTCATTATTGTCTCCGCTGGGATTTTTCTCTTGTGGATTCTCCACTCCATGTTCCTCTTTTAGATACGTCTCTCCTAATGCCTTGCGTTCATTATCAACAACTTTGCGTGCAAAGTCCGCCTTGTCTTCGCTCTGTTTTACCCATTCATCCGAGTCCTTGAAACCTGCGATACTACGGAACATCTTTGCCGCCGCATTGCAGTCATCCTCACTGCAGGCTTTTTCTAACGCATTTTTAGCGCGCTCATATATTGCCGTTTTGCGTTTTAGTTCGTTATCTGCTTTAATCTGAGCATTATACTTTTGCAACAGTACTGAGGGTTCTTCATTTTTCAATAGCTGTACTGCTTTTTGGTAATAAGCACTCGACTCAAGAGGATTATCAACATCTCCGAGAGCCTCCATACTTGAAACCTGTAACTCTGACATTAATTTGACTAAATAAGCCCAACCATTTTCAGAATCCTTTTCGAGTACTCTATCACAATACTTGTCAGCTATAGCATATTTTTCTTTCTCAAGGTAAGAAAACGCACACTCCAATAGCTTTTGAGGTTCAAAATGAAGATTGCACTTCTTTACAATATCCCATGCAATCTCGTCATCGTCCCAATGCTTATCAGCTATATCCAAAATCTGTTTTTGCATTACTTCGGTATACCATGTTTCCAATACTACATTGATATCTGATTCCGCAAAGGGATATAGTTTAATCACATATATCCTTATATTTTTTCTGGATGCCGTTTCATACTCAATACGTAAATAGCTGTCTTCTGAAAAAACATCCCTTGTCGCAAAAAAGATCATAGCATCACAATCGTTAATGTTCTGGCTGATAATCCCTTTCCAATGCGAGTCCATCGGAATCCCTTCATCGCACCACATCGGCACGCCCATTTCATCCAGGCAATGCGTAATCCCTCTAATAAGCTCAGAACTATCTCTCTTATAACTTATGAAATAGCGTTTGCCCTGAGTGACAGGCTTAAACCCCAACCTACTTTCCATGCTCTTTTCTCCATCTAATCCGGAATGTTCCTCTTACCATTCCGTTATTACGGATAAAACGTTTTCATCCTATACATTTATATCAATAAGTCGGATACCATCATATAAAGCATCAACATGTTGCTTTCACAATAAAATGAGGCATATAATCTAAGATATGAAGATGTTCATATAAAACTGCTTACAATTACACATACTTGAGTATTTTGTGAAGTTTTTCTGAAATACACCTCACACCGATAATATGTTCTTTGCACCACTTTGATATTTTATCATGAATCTCGAAGAAGTAGAACCAAATCAAAAGGATGATAACTACATAAATGATTGTGTCTACAACTAGTGCTAAACCAACTACACTGGCATCTCTCCATTCTAAATTTATATGTACAGTATTTACACATGCAAAGAATATCGGACAGAACATCTTGTAAAACAAGTCTATTAAGTTGAGCACGATAGGATAGTCTCTTAAGTAGTTCGCACCCTCTCGATCAAAGATGCTGTCTTTTCCCATTACTTCCTGTACTTTTCCTTCTAACTTATCTAAATATGAATATTGCCGTTCAATATACATGGTAAATTGAATATATCTAATTAACACATAAGCAATAAGAACCCAAATAAATGATTGTAGAATAGCATTGCCTAACAGCACAGTTGTTTCTAGTTTTTCGCTTATAGTTTCTTTGAGCAGTCCATATATTAAGTCAGGGTTAATGATCAGCAAAAAAGATATCGCTTCTAATATGCATAACCCCACAAAGCTCTTGTTGCGACCAGCTTGAGCGTTCTTGACTAATTCGTATGAATCTTTATAATGATCAATGTATGTTTGCAGTATTGTTTCTTTTTCCATGATATATCTCCTATCAAGTAATCTCTTGCCTATCCACCTATATTACGCTGCGATAGCCTTCTTCTGTAATCTATTCCGATTCTGCTGTTCTCTTAATCCACAAAGCAGGGCGTATGGCCACGCTATCATTATCTACACGATTACCATACCCATTTATATTCCCGTCACTTCTAATGGACATGGCATACTTTTTATCGTATCCAGTTGAACGAAGCCACCACCAACATTCACCATTAGAATTGTCCGACCAAGCTCCCTGTGCTGTGGCATACGTTGTTAGCTCGCATTTTCTCGAATCATCTGAACTCAGATACCTATTAATCTCAGGTATACCAAGCAAGAATACGCCATCAGATTTACTTTCTGTCTCAGTTGTAGCGTATTTGATGTCATCATCCGAATCTATTATTACCTTCTGCACTATTGTCCGCTCATTTTTATTGAACGCCTCTTTTATGAATGTGCCATTGAGCCATTTTCGCAATGCACAGGTATCCCATACGACATCATTCATCGTATTATTATACTGTTGGCAATCCAATGCTAATTTACTAATAACTAAAACAAAACCATCTTCTTCGTCAAGCACCAACCATTCAATGTTTTCCTTTCCATTAGACAAATCGTTATCTTGCTCATAAGAACCGAATATTAATGATCCACCTACTTCTGCATTTGAGATCATATAATTTTCGATATCATATTTAAGCCTCTTTTCCTTCTGATCTACCTCAGATAATAGTGTTTTGGCTGCATCATAGTTGCCTTCATCTATATGTTTAACCGCCTTATTATATTTTAATCTAGGTATAATAACTGATTGCAGAACTATTGCAAATATAAGACAGAACAGAATAATTCCTATTATCAGGATCGGTATCCATACATTATTACCATTGTTCGCAACAACCTCTTCAGGCACCTCATCTTTTGACTCAAGATGAACAGATTTTCTCCTTTCTTTTATTTCCTCAATTTTCATTTGGCATTCATCAATAAGTTTATCAGCATCTTTATAACCATGGATACTGCCTAGGGACTCTAATGCCTTCTCATATCCATCAATACTTCCACTTCCCATATTGAGTTTGGCATCATCGTAACAAATATCTTTTCGAAGACTCTCCGCTTGCTCCAAACAATCTGACGCAAGTTCACGTGAGTTTTTATAATCGATTATTTTTTGAAGTTCTATGGCTGTTTCTACATAGTATTCAAACTGTTCTTTAAGGTTGGTTCCTTTGTTTGCGCGATTTTTCTTTTTTATAGCATCATTATAGCACTTGTTTTTTATGTTCTCTTCGATACGTTCTTTAATCACGTCATTGTATCTGATTAATTTCAAACGTAATGAATCATCGCAATATTCCAACGCACTGTTATAATCATCATTACCATCAAACGGTTCGTGGCATTCAACAAGTGCTTCAATAGACTGTACATTCAGCCTAGCCATCATTCTGCCAAGATGAGCCCGTCCATTCCTGTGATTCTTATCCAACACGCTCTCGCAATACTGTTCCGCAAGAATATATTTCTTTTCTTTCAACAAAGAAAAGGCGCATTCCAACAATCTTTCGTCATTCCAGACCAATGAGAAGCTGCGCACCATTTTCCATGCAATGTCCTCTGGCTTCCAAAGCTTACTTGTTATTTTTATCTCTTGCAAACGTAATATATCTGCATATATTGTTTTTAGCTCATCATCAACATCTGATACTGTAACCGTATCTAGCCACAACGCATATCTGACTTTTTTCTCATTTCTGGCTGCAATATACTCCGTCCACATATACGCATCGGCATCTGAGAATGCATTCTTTGAAACAAAGATAATCACAGCCAAAGATTCAACAAGGTTTTTGCTTATTACCGCCTCCCTTTCATAGTCCACAGAAAATCCATGGTCATACCACATAGGCACGCCCATCATATTAAGATAACTTGTTATGCTACCTACCTTCTTATTATCTTCCTCTGTATAGCTGATATAATATCGTTCACCTGACTTAATGGGTTCAAAGCCCAGATATTCTGCCATGATGTTACTCCGCTTATTGTCTTATTCCTTATGAATTCTTTTCTTGCCATTCATTTATAGTTTTTATATTATCACATTCGACTGGATTTAAGTATGACTTTATCAAAATATCCTGCATTTTAGACGGACACTGATCCCTAACCTTTTCGTACCATTCTCTATCATCATACTTGTTTCTAATGGTTTGAGCGGAAACAGACTCGGCAGTCGGATAATATCCATATCTCGCAAGTATTTCGTTTATAGCTATTTGTGACAAAGTTAATCTTTCATCCTTATCATGCGATAAATTGTACAGTTCTTCTTTTGTGATTACTCTAGAACTGCTATACGGAAATATAAACTCCGCAGCCGGGACGGTAATACCATTAAAAAGAACCACTTCTTCTATGAGTGTCTGTTCACTTTCCCCTTGAGCAGACTGTGGTATGACCATCCCACCTTCATACTCTATAAGATAGCCCACTTTGCCATTAAGAGCATCAGGATAATTGGCTGTCAAACCAGTGCTTGTATCCATAAAAAACCAATCCGTTTCTACATGCGCAAGTGATACTACATCCTGTGAATGAGAAACATCTTCGGCTCCCACCAGTTTTCCTTCATCTGACATTTCTCCTGAATACCAATGGGTTACATACCAAGAAGAGGATTCCGCTATGTTCTCAGGAAATATCTCTTCATCGGTATTCTTCCAGTGATATTCGTTTTCACCACCTTTGATTCCACCTAAATACACGAAATCTATCATTGAATTTGTTTGGACAGAATAGGTGCTGAGATACTTGGCAACGTAATTAAATTCTAATTCTGAATTGATCCATGCCAGATGTCCTCCTCTTTCCAAACACGCATTCCAGGCATCTTCCCAGCCATTATCTGAAGGAACAAAAATGTAGCTATTTATTCGGTCTCCATCAATAAACGCTTCTTCCGATGCATCCTTATTTAAGTCAAATTCAGAATAGGATGCGGCAATTAAAACTCCAATGAAGATAACAAATAAGAAAAACATTGCTACACCAACATCCGATGACGAAGACCTAGAAGTATAACGCCTTAGCAATGGAAATTTTTCTATCATTGTATTGGCAATTTTATCATCAGACCATGTTTTATCAGATGTTATAAGAGCCTGTTCACTCATAACCCGTGTATACCAAATACTCAATGATGGTTCTACTTCATCAATAGAAAAAGAATCTAGAGAAATCACGTATATCTTTTTTTTTAACTTAGATGCCGTTTCGTATTCAAATCTCATAAAACTATCTTTTAAAAAAACTTCCTTGGTCGCAAAAAGAATCATTGCTTTGCAGTTGCTTATATTCTCACTGATAATCTTTTCAAAATCTTCAGCCATAGGAATTCCATAATCGTACCACATAGGAACGCCCATATCAGATAGATGCCGAGCAATCCCTCCAATACGCCTTGAATCGTCTCTTCTGTAACTTATGAAATATCGTTCACCTGTAGTTACAGGATAGAAACCTAAATTTGGTGTCATTTCACTTCTCCTCTGTATCTAATCGCAACCAATTTCGCCCATCATTTACAATATCAGGTTCATCTTAAATAATATCACCATTGTCCGCTAAATTATAGTTAATTTAGCATTTGCCATCATATTGATCATAATGAAACCATAGATGAATCTACTGCAAATATCAATCGATTATATTATTCTCAGTCGTAAAAGATCATATAAACTCATAGATAAAAAAAATGTACCTTCCATTATCTTATATTGCCAAATCCAAAGGCAAGTCGCTGATATCTTTCAAACGTTTACCTTCCGTTAACACCATCAGCATCTCCAATGCGTCCTCCGCCCCTATCTCTTTAACCGCCTCGATCAGTTCATAAAGCGCAAAATGATATACACAATCTATATCACCCGTCCCAAGCGCTAATGAGGCAATTCTCGCGGGCATCGGCTCGCCTGTAACCACAACGATATGAGGGAGCTTCCCTTTTCTGTTGCGGATCAGGTTAAGTGCTTCAGTCCTGCTGTTTTGAGCGCGGTCAGACCGCATGGTCCATTTTGCCGAAACAGATGCATGAAGGATCGGAAGACCGCCATTTTTAGCTCTTAGATCAGCCATATTGCAAACGTTGTCGTCTACGAAAACCTCAGTGCGATTTATCTCCTCATCTGGTTCAGCATCGCGATACACAACAACATCCGGTGTCACCATATAATCATTTCCCATACTCGCTGCAAGCTTGCTGTCATAAGCCATCAATCTTGTCAGATATTCCAAGTGTTCGTACTGAGAGAAGCTGCTTGTTTTCATGGAATTTCTGTTTCCAAGCTTTGTGATCGTCCATTTCCCCGGACGCAGATGCTGTAATTTCGGAAATGTTGCAGCTAAAAATTCCATATTCAGCTGTTCAAATTTCGCTCCTGATGTCTGACCCACTGCTTTCTCATGTGTATCAGCCATCAGCCTCCTTGCTATCCCGGCTGCAATAGATATTGAAAGCTTTGATGCTTTGTCTGCATTACTTGGAATGCCATTCTTATCCATTGTCAGAACTCCTTCGCGAAGAAGCCTTTCATGGTATTTTTTTCTTTCTATCGCTATCAGACCATCCATCAGGTCAATACCTCCTTTATTTTTTTCCCTACCGCCTCCGCTACAGGCGGCGGAAATGCATTACCGATCATACGGCAGGCCGCTGTCTTTCTTTTCCCAAAATCCCACTCATCGGGGAAGCCCTGTATCCTTGCGATCATACGAGGAGTCAACCTTGGCATACCGACAAAATCCTGATCGGGGGCTTCATTTGCAACTCCGAGACCATCTACTCCCAGCTCCATCCATGCTTTACGAGCCCTCACCGGTCCGAGATCTGGTCCTCCATGTTTCTTTGACCCTCCAACTATTGTTGGCGCGATTTTATCGGCACCTTCTATCCACGCATCCGCCCCCGTCCATCCTTTTTCTTTCATCAGATCTCCAATTGTCTCTCCTACCGTTTTTGTCAAATCAGGACGAGGTTCTGGATATGAAAATTCTTTATCTATGTCCTTTCTTATCCCTACGATCACAATTCGAGGCCGAAGCTGAGGAACGCCATAATCCGAAGCCTGCATGAGCCTGATCTTTGCGTAATAGCCTAGCCTATCTAACTGGTCAAATATATTCTTTCTGTATTCTTCAAAAGCAGGATCAAGAAAGCCTCTAACATTCTCAATCATCACCGCGCGAGGGACGATTTCTTCAACAAGCCGCAGCATTTCAGGAAAAAGATCCCTCTCGTCATCAGCACCAAGCTGTTTCCCGGCAACCGAAAAAGGCGGACATGGGACTCCGCCAGCCAATAAATCCACTTTGAAACGATACGGCCAGCCATCGAATTCTTTTACATCACCGCATATCACATTCCATTCCGGTCGATTGCGTTTCAGCGTCTCACAATAGTCTTTTTCATATTCTACCAGAGCGATATGATGGAATCCCGCCTGTGACAGCCCTAATGCTTGACCACCGGCTCCCGCACAAATCTCAACACTTGTAAGCATATATGATAAGCACTCCTTATAATCGGCAATTGTAATAAATCAGTCCCCCTAGAATAACTGTTAAAATGCATGACGAAGAGCCTGCACTTATTATTTTTCAGGAATCCGGACAGTGAACCGGATCTTGCCATCCTTGCTGCCGGCCTCGATGCTTCCGCCGTGCATCCTGGCCACTGCCTTTGCTATGGAAAGCCCCAGACCATAGTGGTTTCCCTCACTGTTCCGGACCTCATCAGCCCGATAGAAACGGTCAAAAAGATGCTCGAGCTTCTCTGGCGGAATATCATCGCCCTCATTTACCACACTGAGGACAACCGCATGGGCCTGCTTTTTTAACGACAGCTCAATCTCTCTGCCTGTCGAATGCCTGACCGCATTGTCAAGCAGGATGGAAACAAGCTGCGCCAGCTGGACCTGGTTGCCTGTAAAGCGGATCCCGTCATCAATATCGCTCCGTATTATTTTCCCCTGATCGAAGGCCAGACTTTCAAACGCAAGCACTTCTCCTGTTACAACGCGTGAAAAATCGACCGGCTCCATGGTGGCATCGCTGTTTTCGGCTCTGGAAAGATCCAGCAGCTGTTTCACAAGGTCTCCCATCCGCTCGTTCTCATACTGAATATTTGAAAGCCACTCATTCTCCCCAAGCTCCCTTGAAAGCAGCTCAAGGTTCGCCCCTATCACCGCAACCGGAGTCTTAAGTTCATGGCTGGCATCGGAAATGAACCGCTTCTGCTGCCGGTCATTTTCCTCGAGTGGACGTATGATCTGTTTCGAAAGATAGAGAGAGATGAAAAACAGCAGGACTATAGCGGCGCTTCCTACGATCAGGACATTGCGAAGCAGCGTTTTTAATCCGCTCTCGGACACCGTGTTATCCATAAGCGCTACAAGGGTGTATCCGTCACGTCGGCTTACGCTGTATGAAAGATTCCCCCGCCTTCCGGAGGCTGCACCTCCCTCCAGAATATCCCTCGCAATCTCAACCAGGTCATCCTCGCCATATACAGACTTTTCTCCTGTATCCACGGCAAGTACAGTGCCGTCGTCATCCAGTGCCACCGAGTAAAATGTGGAGAGCTGAAAGTCCGGTCTTTCGTCAAGCGGCGGTCTTCCCTGATCCGGACGAAGGACGGGCATACCCTGTCCGCTGACTTCGGCCGTGTCCATGTCGTCTCTTCGAAGCTCAGGCATGAGCCTGTCCTGTACATCCTGCGGATCTCCCAGGAAAAATAACTCTACGTAACGTTCCAGCATCTTAGAATTACGCATCCTGACCTCACGATAACTGGCAAACATGATTACAGACAGCGTAACTGCAAACAAAAGGATGAGCGACCCCATGATCGATATTATGATTTTTTTCCGTGATCGTCTAAACATCTTTCACCCTCAACTCATATCTCAGATCCATCAAGACTGTTTGATCCCTATGTTCATCGCCGCCATGATCCATCACCGAGGAAAGCAATTGTACGAACACATCCTGTCCTTACCGCTGTCGATAAACCATGGTTCCGTCTGAGTGAAAACAGATGACGGAAATGAGACCAGACGAACATCAAATTTCAGCGACGGCTCAACCCTGGAACTTGCGCTGTGTATTCTCATTGATATCTGCCATCCTTCATCACAGACAACCTCTGCCTTGCTCCAGTTCTGATGAGTTTTTCAAGCATCCTTGTCAAAGTCATTCGCCCATATAGTTTTGAAGCCGGCTTGCTCGAAACCGATATCTAAGCCGCCCGCACCGCAAAACAGGCTCACGGCTGTGAACTCTCTCATCTGTATATGCTCCTTTTGTTTCTTTTCATGAGTCTTTCTTATTAACCGTCTCTGCAATTAGAGGCTCAGAAGCCAACGCTCCGACTCCACCGATGTCTGTCTTGTCGCTGTCTTGCCGATTTATTCATCTTAACATAGTATAAGCTTACAAGAAGTAATAATCAACATGAAGAAGCCATTATGGTTGTGTCTGGAGTAATCGGATTGTTGACATCATATTTTAACGTTGTAACTAATTGTCGTCCAATATGCTGTTAATCGCATTGCTGAAGCTCCTCGATAAAAAGAGCAAGAGGAAAATCGAGGGTTCAGTTCACCTGCTCTATTTACCTCTCACCTTTGGTCTGCGCAAGTATATTGGATGCTTTGTCTCATTATGTGCTTACTTGTGTAATATTATATTCTTCTGTACCGGCATTCCGGTCAGATAGAGCATTCGAGGCAGGTCTTCAATGTGATTCCAGGAGTATTCTGTAAAATATCGCTTATCGAGATTGAAGACTAGCCTCACATTGCATTCATCGCCATCATAGAATCTGATGCCCGTAGTTCCGTTCGCATAAGGATTTTCTTCATAATACAGCTCTGTATTCTGTCCATTATAATAATCCTGCCCACACATGAAAAATGCCCCCATATTTACATCCATATAAGGCTCTCCCACCATCAGAGCTTCATTCCTCTGCGCTTCATTCGCCTGCACATCATCCTTCTGTGCCTCATTATTCTGTGCCTCATCCTTCTGCTCTTCAGTTGCCCGGTACCGCACATTTATATCCACGATACATATTCTGTCTGTCAGATAACCAAAATCGTCTTCTGACAGCCCCTTTTCCTGTAAATATGCATCCGTATCCATAATCTTGTAGTTATTCGCACATATGGATACTCCGTCATAATAGTCCCCGTAGCAGTAATTATTTCCCAGATCCACAAATGTATTCATCGGATAATTCTCAATCGGCACAAGATCTCTTGACTTGAGCTTATGGTTATATGTAACTACCCATATCAGCCATGCAGCAAAAATCAGAATCAGAAGCAGAGATAATAGAACCATCATGATTGATAGTGAACGTTTTTTATTTTTCATCTGTCTGTATCCTGCCTTCCCTCATCTCTATGACCTCATCCGCTACAGAATTGAGGAATTCCTTCTCATGCGATGCCACGATGATTATTCGGTCAGGGGACTTCATATCACGTATCAGATCCGCTGCCATTTTGATGCCGTCCTCGTCAAGTGCATTGGTAGGTTCATCCAATATCAGGAGGCGCGGCTCCTCCATGATCGCTGCCGCAATTCCAAGTCTCTGCTTCATGCCAAGAGAGAATCTGCTGTAGCGAAGCTTCCCTGCTTCCGCCAAACCAACGCTTGATAGAGCATGCTCTATCCGTTCCTCCGTGCAGGACTTCGGGTTCAGCGACAGTATCAGTTCAAGATTCTTTGCCGCACTTAAATTTCCGATAAATGCAGGATTTTCAATCAGCAAACCAACTGATTCCGGGAATTCGATATCCCTGCCAAGCTCTTTTCCATCGTACAGCACACGCCCTTCAGTAGGGTACATGAGTCCGCATAGTACCCTCAGCAGCATGGTCTTGCCCGAGCCATTGTATCCCCGCAGACCATATACATGTCCTTCCTCAAAGACTGCACTGATATCGTTAAGAACCTTGCGACCGTTAAGTTCCTTTGTTACATGTTCAAGGATCATTCCCATACGCATCCCCCATGATGTTGTGCATCTCATATAAGCTGCCTAATAAAGGCAATTTCACTCAATAAAAACCGCCTGACTATGACAGACGTGCCCCCCATGTAATAACGACTGACGACATTTTTCAGAAGCTATTGCCTGAAACTATTGTCTGAAGCTATTGCCTGATACTATTGTCTGAAGCTATTGCCTGATACTATTGTCTGAAACTATTGTCTGACATACAGATAAAATCCATATGGTTATTCTTCAATGACGCTTCCAAAAAAATCTTTCCGACGTATCATAAGGATGCCCAGAATCATAGCTGCCGCAACAATTCCCAGGCAGGAAGCCACCTGTATTTCGACTCCCATCCCCTCTGCATCGATCCAGCTGCTGCGTATCGCCATAGTACAGTTTCCCGGTAATAGCGGATGGACAGCAAATACCGATGCAAAAATCCACCCGGCTCCGATAACATAAGCAACAACCCTTCCAAAAGTTACAGACAGCAGAAGCAATACCATGCTCATGGCCATGATCCCAAGCATAGGCGCAACTATCAGCAAAAAAAAGCTCTGTCCCGTCGTCAGTGTTCCTGAAAAGCTGCCATCGGCACTGCCGAAGATGATTTCAGCTGCCTGACTGTGGCACTTCAATCCCAGGCCAAACCCACTGATAAGACAGCCGCCCAAGAAAGTTACTATTTCCATAGATATTCCGATCAGGTTGACCATTAAAGTATATATGCACTTAGCAAGCCACCATTGTTTCCGGCTGCTTTTCACGATATATGGATATCCCCAGTTCTCCATTGCATATAGCGGATAGTCCAACGGCAGAAACAGATGCAGCATGATAAGCGTCAGCCACATATAAGACAGCTCAAATTCCCTCTGCTGTATCATGCGGATTCCTGGTATCGTTCCGCAATGTACAAAGGCGATCATATCTCCCAGACCGATCTCCCGAATCCCATATACACTGTCAAGATTGCTTACAAATACATGGAAAACGTAACTGCAGTATGCGCAAAGCATGATCATAACGAAATACCTTTTTTTCAGTATTCCGCCTATTATCATATCTGCACATGCTACTCTAAAGATTTTCACGCTTCATTCCTTTCCGATAATAAACTATAATTGCGGTTAAAGCAAAGCCGCACTGCCAGAGCAGGATATACCATGCAGGATTGGGATTATTCGGCGCCGCTCTCATCAGAAGAAGCGGTCTTAATTCATATGCGCCTTTAAAGAGCGTACCGCGAGGAAGCTCCATAATCGTTGTAATAGCCAACATCAGCAGACATGGAAATACTGTGATCAAAAACGAGTTTGACAGATACATCTCAGACGCAAGCGCGATCACGGCACATACAGCCCCCCATACAGATGACATAAGAATGCAGACTGCTATATACAGCACCGGATGATTATAGAACAGGCCTGATGCAAAACTTCCCTGCATGACTGCACTGATGAGTGACAGCACATGAACCGGTGCCAGCGGGCATACGACCGCACAAAGCATTACATCCAGCATCAAGAGGGTGAATATCAGCATAAATCCGGACATGGCGCATAACAAGAGCTTCGCTGTAAGATATTGTTTTTTTCCACAGTGGGAAATGACCTGCATCTGGTATCCGCTTTTCCGTTCTTTATGAAGCGATGCCCCAAAAGGTAAGGCAGCAAGGACCGGCAGTACAAGATAGAACAAGGTCGCTGTCATAAACCAACCATCCGCTGGGATAAAAAGTACCAGCAGCGATATGCTGTCCAGCCCCATCGGATGCTGTGCGTCCGCCATGATTGAAAAGAAGGTGTTAACATAGTATGCTACTGAGATGAAATGCGCAGCTATAATAATCATTCCGAGCACTAAAGCGATCCTGTAATTCCTGTAAGCCAACATCTTTTTCATTTCATGCTTTATGGCATTCTTCATCAGCTTCTATCCTTCCACTCAACCTGATATTGCCTGGCAGACTGCTCCAAGCCGCCCTGCATAGAGCTTATAAGAGGCGTATACTCATCAAGATAATAATTAACGCTATTATCACGGTATACGCTTCCTACTATAAAACCGATATCGTACTCAGTTGCTTCACCAGGCTGCAATTCAAAACAACTCCAAGTATGATCCCCTTCCTGGCGTTTGCTGTAATAGTCAGCCGTTTTGTACATAACTGCTTTGCCTTTGTTATCTATGAAGTTCAAGAACAGATTGTCCGCACGAAATATGTAAGGCGTGTCATAACCGGCCTCTTTGTAGTGTTTATACTCCGCATCTATGTTAGTTACTTTTATGTGAAGCACATACATTATCGCCTCGTAGTTCAAGCTACCGTCATTGTTCAGGAAATCATCCCTGTGGATTTCTTCAATCTTTCCATCGTTATTTTCAGCCATTATGCAGGTATGCTCATCAATATAGTCAAGGTTGATACCATCTTTCCCCGGAGACCGTGTGATATAGGCATCCGTGATCTGATATTTGACATTTCCCTTATATGAACGACTGTCAACTTCGAGATACTCTTCCTGTGCAGGATTCAAATAATCGGGTATGGACTTATGAACGCATCCACTTAACGAAAAGCTGAGAACCAGTGCAATGATTACAAGTATTTTTTTCATTTGAGTCACCATCAAACAGCAGACGATCTCCCCCAAAAGAAAGACCGCCTGCTTTACGATGTCAAATTATTGCCAAGCGTCAGTATAAGACCGTGTGCTGTCTGGACTCCACAAGCCTTTTCCTTGTTTCTTGCCCCAGTCTTTACGTTAAAATTCGTAGCATTTACATCAAAGTTAATCGGCATGTCGTTCGTATTTGCAGCAAATACATTAAGTGCTGTAGGTAATGCCAAAACGCACACAAGTAAGAATACCAATAACTTCTTGTTCATTTTTTCTCCTTTTTGCTTTGACTATAGTATTAGCATATATAATGAGCGGATATCACCTCATCGGTAATATCCATTCGCAGTGATGGCTTCGGAGCCGGTGTTCCTGACAAAAACCTTGTAAGATCCAGTCTGTGTGACACTGAACTCATGGTTTATCCAACCGCTTCCCGTAATATATGTCTGCGATCCATTTGGTTGGACGATACCTACATCAACGCTGACAGATGAAGGATCAATATCTACGCTTATGCGTATCGTATCTCCACTGTTCTTTGCAAATACCGGTGATTTTAATGTAGCCCCTGGATTTAAAACCCAACTGAAACAACCACCGCCTCTTTCATTCTGCTTCACTTCACCTTCCGAAACCGAGCTGAAATCATCATTGCCGATAAACTCTTCATATTCCTTCGGCGGCTGCAGCGGCTCCCGGATACGGACAACCGTTGCGTCATACACCGGTCTGTGCAAAGCGACGCTCCCAAACCCTGCTGCCAAGGCAGCAGTACCGTTTATCAGAATGAACGTACAAGTGAGCAACAATGCTGCCGCTTTGCTTATCTTTTTCTTTCTTTTTTTTACTTCCATATACTTAATCCTCTTTGTAACCTGTGTGCTGCTTTCAAGTAAAGCCGTGTTATATGTTCCGACCTGCCCAGTCTGTATGACCGCATTCGACAACAATGTCTCATAGTATATCTTTCTGTCTACATAATTGGCGCAGGTACTGTTGTCACAGCGATACTCTGTCCATTCATTCACAGACTTAAGCAACAGATGCCGTGTGACAGGGTTGAACCAGTGTATATCCTCTGCAATAACGGCCAACTTCTTGACGACAAGGTCGCCATTCCTGATATGCATCAACTCGTGAACAAGGATACATTCCAGCTCTTCTTTAGTATACTCCCTGTCTGCCGGCAGCAGTATCAGAGGACGGATCACGCCCACCAACATCGGGGTATGGACCGCATAGCCTTTAAGTAATGTCACAGTTTTTCTGACGCCTGTCAGCTCGAGACAATGCTTAAGCGTCTCATGCTCTTTTTGCTCTACAGGCATACATCCCCTAACCAGCTTACGCAGCATATATGCACTGTAAACATATCCCCTCAGATGCCAGATCATACCAACGACCCATAGGATCGCCAATCCGTGAGTCACATAGGTAAGGAAAGGAGTTGGCAGAAACGCCACATCCAAAAATAGGCTGCGACCGTTATAGATCCACGTCAAAGCATCAATCATCAGATATCCGACAGGTATCAGATGCAGACATATACTGCAGATCAGAAGCATACAAGCCAAACTGTCCCCACCCCAACCACGAAGCGACTTCTCTATTGCCCGCCATATCAGCAGAGATATCGCAGCTGTCAAAGTGGTGATCAATATCAGGAAGAAATTATCTGTCCAAATCATCTATTATCCTCCGAATCTCATCTACCTCCTTCTCACTGATACCGCCATTGTCATCCGATGCATATGCCGCTATCATCTTCGCCGCAGAGCCGCCAAACCAAAAATCTGCAAACTGTCTCGTCTGGTCTGCAATATACTCCGCCTCGGACACTATCGGCACATAGTAGTGTATCTGTCCTTTTTTATAGGAGTCTATGAACCCTTTCTGCCTCAGATGCAAAATGAAAGTTGTGATGGTCGACCGCTCATAACTAATCCCATACCTCTCAGCCAACTCTTGTTGAATCTCAACTGCAGATATGGGCTTGCTGTGATCCCACACGATCTTCATTGTCATCGCCTCGCGCTGAGTCAGCGCATCTCGGCGAATCTTATCATTACCTGTTTTCATGTAAAACCTCCGGATAATCTACATGCTATTATTATAGTATAAGTAAATCGATGTGTCAACCGTTGCTTCTAGAGCTATCTAGATTTTTAATGATACGACAGCCTATGAAACCATTATGGTTGTGTTGGAAATGATCAGTCTGTTGATGTCATCTGGGAGGCATCCACTTTGGAGTGGGTGCCTTCAACCCATAAAGTAAACATCCATAGCACGCCTGTATGCTGCCACGACGTATAGAAGTCGTTGCAGCATACAGGCAGTGTATGTGTATGCATACCTATATGGCCACCCGCTTCGCGGGGCCGACTTCTAAAGTAACCGTCTTAATCCAAATCTTCTTACAGCTCCAGCGGCGTAGAGTAGACTCCCTTCTTGCACATGTCGCGGAATCTTTCCATGACATATTCCTTGTCCTGTGCGTAGGTCATGCCAAACCACTGATCATTGGTGGGAAGAACCGTAACATCGGCCTCGCCTGACGCAATCATGGCGTCGATCATGATGGGCAGAAGATACTCCTCTTTAAGGTGTGGGTCATGATTGGGGTCAAGGTTAGGGTCGCCTTCAGGGATGTTCGTGAGAAAGGTCTTGAAGCCTTCCTCAAGCCGAGGCATAAAGCTCTGCCTGAAGCCCCAAAAATTCATGGACACCAGTCCTTTATCATCAAGGATCCTCTTCTTTCCGGCATAAACTCCCGTAACAACACCGTCAGCTCCCTTGATTATCTCCTTGGTCTCATCTATGCCGGTCAGCCGTCCATCCTCCGACACATGGCAGACTCCCCTCGTGACCGTTCCGTTGTCGCTCAGGGTATTTCCAAGGATAAAACCGGCCATGGCCAAGTGGTGGATTCCATCCTCCTTCTGCTCTCTGACAAGATAATCATAGATCAGGCGAAACGCCTCTTTTCCATAATAATCATCGGCATTTATAACTGCAAAAGGACCGTCTAAGACATCCTTGCAGCACAGCACCGCATGTCCGGTACCCCAAGGCTTCGTGCGCCCATCAGGACAGGCAAAGCCCTCCGGCAAATCCTTGAGATCCTGATACACATAGATCACATTCATCTTCTTGCTGACTCGGTCTCCGATTATCTGCTTGAAGTCTTCCTCGATTTCTTTCCTGATGATAAATACAACCGTATCAAAACCGGCTTCTTTCGCATCATAGACAGAATAATCAATGACAAGCTCACCGGAAGGGCCCACCTTTGCCAGCTGTTTGATACCGCCGCCGTATCTTCTTCCTATTCCGGCAGCCATAACAACAAGGGCAGGTTTTTTCATGCTTCTTCTCCTACTGTTTCTAAACATTTATTAAAATGATATCCATATATCCATATATCCATCACTATACCACACCCCAATTTCGGGTTGTCAGCCATACAGGCTTCGCAGAACATACTAAATCTGCATGCCAAGATTGGCACCACCAACTGTATAAGTCTCGGCGTGGCTCTGCGCTATGCGCTGCCCCTCACCGTCACTCCTCCAAAAGCGACTTGTACAGCTCATATGCATCATCGAGCATTTTCTTCGAAGAAAAATGCTCCTTGACCCTCTTTCTGGCAGCCGCTCCGTAGCTCAGCCTTAGTTCGTCATCATCTGCCAAAAGCTGCATGGCCTTGCCCAAGGCTTCCGCATCCTCCGGCGGTACTGTAAGTCCTGTCTGATGGTCCAGGCTCACATATGGAGCCCCGCTGGGTATGTCCGTGTTGATGACCGGTTTTCCCCATGCCATTGCCTCGATCTGCACCAGTCCAAAGGCCTCATTCCGCTCTATCGATGGCAGCACCAGAACATCGCATTCCTTCAGCTCATGCTGCACCATGGCATCGTCAAGGTCAGTCTTGAAAGCAACCCGGTCAGCGACCCCCAGATAGTCAGCTTGACCTATAAGCTCTGTCCTGAGCGGTCCGTCACCGACGATGGTGAGTTCCGCGCCTTCTACCTTCGAAAAAGCTTCGATGAGATAGCGGCAGCCCTTGTAGCCGACAAGCCGGCCCACAAACAGGAAACGAACCGGTCGGTCAGCATTTCCTTCAGAAGTATCCACTGCGGAATTGTTTCCTTTAAAAACATCCGCGCTGTCCGCAGAATCCGCTTCGGCCGCAATGACTGCCGAATCCGCTTCTGTTCGGTTGTCAGACCAGTGCTTGACACTGGTCCTGCCACAATTCTTCATGCGATTCTTGGCACGGTTCATAGTGCGGTTTCTGGCAGCGTCCATCGCCTCAAGCACTTCCTCATCGCTTGGTATCACGTCCTGGCCATATGGGATGATGACACATTTTTCCCTGTAAGGCTTCAGGAATGACGAACCTTCTATATGTCCTTCCGTGGCGACGATTATGCGGTCAGCCCTTCTAAGCGTCCATTCGATCAGCGGGCGGAAGATGAACATCAGCTTCTCCTGCCTGACTATGTCGCTGTGCCACCAGACCAGAACCTTCCCCTTGTATCCGGAAAGGAGCAGCGCCAGATCAGCCAATGGGAAAGGCGTATGAAGCTGGACGATATCGCTTCTATGCGACAGATAGCGAAAGTATGCGATGAAGGAAAACGATACAGGCATGGAGAAGAACACGCCAAGGCTCGAAGCCCTGACCACCTTTACTCCGTTCCTGCGTTCAGCTTTGGTCAAACCCCTTTCTCTGCAGACCAGAACCATTGTGTTGGTTCTCTCGTTGAGTCCCTCCGCCAGCTGCCGCACTATCTTCTCTATGCCGCCCGTCGTAGGAGGGTACAGCTTGTTGACCTGAAGCACCTTCATCGCACACCCCTTATCTTTCAGGTCAGTGACCTGAACGTATCGAGCACTATCTCCGCTGACCGCGCCCAGTTGTACATCCCGGCGCGTTCCACTCCGCGCTTCGACAAATCAGCCCGCAGCTCAGAGTCACAGATTAACTTCTCCATGCCTTCGCTGATGTCCTCTATAGAGAAAGGTTCCACCAGGATAGCCGCGTCTCCCACGACCTCCTTGAGCGAATTGCCGTTTGTGGTCAGAACAGGAACACCACAAGCCATTGCCTCAAGCGGCGGAAGCCCGAAGCCTTCGTAGAGCGACGCAAAGACGAAGCCCATGGCACCGCTGAGTATCAGCGGGACATCTTCATCCGGCACATACCCCGTACAGATGACGTCAGACTCGATATTGAGCTCCGTTATCCGCTGGAAAATATCGCTGTACATCCAGCCCTTGCGGCCCGCGAGAACGAGCGGAGGTATGGTCCTATGCCTTGTCTTCAGAAGCGCGTAAGCCTCTATCATCCTTACTATGTTCTTGCGAGGCTCAAGCGTGCCCAAATACAGCAGATAATCGTCAGGAAGCCTGTATCTCCCCTTCGTCGAAGCGATGTCTGTTTTGTCATAGCCGGTGTGGAAACGGTCACTTCTTATTCCTTCCGGCATCACCACAAGCTTCTTGGGATCGACATCGAGATACTTCAGGACCTCGTCCCTCGTGAACTCAGACACGCAGAATATAGCGTCCGCCCACTTGCAGGCCTTTCCCATGTTAAGGTCGAGCATATTTTTCGTCCTGAACCTGACCGTCTCAGGAAAAGCCTTGTACCCCATATCATGGAACATGGTCACCTTCCTGCCCTTTACACCCGGCGAGATGTAGTAGTTGAAAAACATCGTCACGTCAGCGTCATTGCCAAAAAAATGCGAATACGGCACGGGAATTACGTTCCAGGCGGCTTTATAGGCAGTGTAGCTTCCTTTGCCGCACCTCAGGCGAAAGCCCATCTTCATGTACTCCCTGAGCGATTCAGGAACGGCCGGTTTTCTCAGACTGTAATAGTTCAGCTGAAGCTCGTCCTCCTTATCCTGCCTGCATATCTCACGTAAAAGACAGTCGGCCACATAGCCTATGCCGGTCTTCTCTGCTTCCATAAGCAGCTGGGCATCAAAAGCATATCTCATATATGAACCCTCCTTCTTCCTGGGGAAATGCAGATCACATCCTGTCAAAAGTTACTGCCAGACAGCAGCACCAGCCACAACCTCAACGCGGCCACAGCTTCAATGCAGCCTCGGCTTCATTGCGGTCATGGCCTCAGTGCCGCCTCAGCTTCAGGGACACCTCCGTCTCAGTGGCAGCCCTTCTCCTTGCAGTACTTATACGCTGTCGGGTCCGTGGGATCCCAGGTGTGCCATGAAGGCAGCTTGATTGTTGCGGGCTTCCCGAGAGGTCCCGGATCGGTGCTGTCATAGACTACGACCTTCGTGCCGCTGCTGCAATGATAATAAATCCAGTACGCCATGCTGGCGGGCACCCTGCAGCAGCCATGAGAACCTGTCTTGCCAAGATTATTGTACGCGCTGACGCTCAATGTCTTATTGTCACCGGATACAGCATAATATACCGAGTGGAAAAGCATGCCTCCATTGAAACGGCTGCACCACTGTCCCCAGCACGGTCCCATCAATTCCTTCCAACGATACTGGTCTGAAATATAGAAGGTTCCGGCTGTCGTAGGGGTAGCGGCAGCGCCGGGCGTGCAAACCGACACCTTAGCGGGTATGTCGTACTTCTTTGTTTCAGAATTATAAGCATATGCCGTGACAGTGCAGGCGGTGCGGTTGATCTTCAGGACGTAATTCTTTGTATTGCCAAGCACATCGTCAAGGTCTGTAAGCAGGACTCCGCTCTTGAGATATCTCTTAAAGCCGTCTATGTATTTCCAGCCGGTATAGGCCTTGCCGTTCACATAATATTTGCCGTTTGACCAGCCCTCGACCACAAGCGGGATTCCCTTGGACTCGCATATGACGCGGAATTCCTCGGAGCTGATGATGGACTTAAGCATCGCGTCACGAGATGTAGTCCCATCCTTAATCTCTTGAGAGCGTGCTTTGAGAGTGCTGTCCTCAGGATCTCTGAAAAGCAGACAGCGGTACAAATCCTTGACAAACTGAGCCGCTGATGTCTTTCTTCCCTTATATTCGTCCGAATTGAAGAAGCTTTTTATGATATCTACGATGTTCTTGTCATTCAAGGCCTTCTTGATCCAATAATCTATATCCGACGCGGCGACCTTGCCCTTCTCCTGAAGCAGGTTCTTGTAGAAGCCATTGATCATCTCCGCAAGACCGCTGTTAAGATCCCTGAGCTGCTCAAGCTTCAAGCTTCCGCGCTTGATACCGGCGGCCTTACAGAGTCCTCCGAACTCATCTGAACCCACAAAGCCCTGAGCGAGATATTTCCTGGTAAAATTCATCCCGGCAACCCGAAGCCAGTTCTCCTTACCTTCGGCGTCACTCGACCTTCCAAGAAAAGTGTTGTATAGATCCTCGATATATTTTTCATCAGAGCGCTTGAATGCCTTGTACTCCTCGCTGTCAAGGAAGCCCCAGGCGACAAGCGCGCCGGTCGCCTCCCCATTCACAAGCGCCCTGATCCAGGAATCAAGGCCTTCCTTGTCAAATCTGCGATTCAGGCAGACCCTGTAAAACCTGGCGACGAACTCCGCCACATCGTGATTCAGGTCCGCTATATCATCGGAGATAAATGAACCGGCTTTGATTCCAAGCCTCTTGCACGCCTCCTCGAATTCATCGGAGCCGAAAAATCCATCGACGATCTTCTTTCTTGTATATGCCCTGTCAAGTACTTCGATCCAGACCTTGATCTCATCCTCCCTGGGTTCACGGTTAAGTATCGCCCTATAAAGAGCGATGACAAATTCTCTGTCATTCTGCCCTACAACCGTACTTTCCGCACTGAACATGATGCCTGACGCTACATCCGCCGCCGTCCTTGTATTGTCCTTCAGGCCGGATGTCCAGTATTCAAGACCTTCAGGCTCTGCATGCCTTCCAAGGAAGCAGACATAAAACCAGTCCACAAACTTCTCCACCGCGTCAAGCACAGGCTCTGCGGGGACAGTCAAAAATTCTGGGGCAGCTGTTGATTCCGGCGCAGCTGTTGATTCCGGCGCAGCGGTTGATCCCGGTGAAGTTGTTTCTTCCGGGACAGCCGTTGATCCCGGTGAAGCTGTCTCTTGCGGAGCAGCTATTGATTCCGGGGCGCTCGTCAATCCCGGAACAGCTGAGAAAACCGGAACTGTCTTTGTCTCCGGGTAAGCTATGTCTTCAGGGGAAGCACTATCTTCCGAAGCGGCTTCTGATTCCAGAATGGCAGTACCCTCATGGGCAGTTGTATGATCGGGATTGACGATACCGTTTATATCAGGATAAACCGCATCGTTGGCCTGACCTTCGTCAGTCGATCCATGCTCTGCATAAATGTCACCTGCTTCATCTGCGCCAGGATTCGCTGATGATGAATAATTTACTTCGACCGTTTGATGTACGGCCGCCAATGCCTTCTCTGCCGCTAAGGCTGCGGGGGAAAACGTGCCGAATACCATGCCGGCGGCACATACTACTGATACAATTGTTTTTCCTAACCTAACCAATTCTTAGCCTCCTGCTCTCTGCCCGAGTCCTGCATCCTGCAGAATCCGCGCACAAACGGCGCGCCTCGGATTCCTTGTCACCTCTGTCAACGGCAACATTAAATATATCGAAACTGTTCCGAACCGTGCTCTATACGGCCAGGAACAGTATTCGCCGCTGTAATCATGCCTGTTATACTTCCCTTACCCTTCTCCTGATAATCTGTCCGTCATTTTCCTTGCCTGGCTCGATTCACCTTCGCAAGCTTCTCCAGGCGTATGATACGATCCTCGTGGTCATCCATCTTCGCAATATCCGGCCGCATATCAGTAAATGCCAGCGTAAACTGCCGGAATCCGCAGGCAAAAAGATGATTCAGTTCTGTCTGCTGCTCACAGATGGGTTCGATGTAGAAACGCAGGGATTTTCTGGCCGCCCTCTTGAGAATGGTGATCACCCTCCCCTTCATGCCGGGCTTGTCGGACTCTATGTCCCTTTCAGGGATAAGCTTGTAAGACTTCATCAGCCTCTGAGCGGCATCCTTCATGTCCCTTCTGGAAAAAACGGTGATCGGCCCGTTCATGTCCTGGATAGGGATGCGGTCAAAATCCAGGATGCAGTCATGCGGCATCCTGGCTATCTCGTCCTTGACGCGGCTTACCATGTCCCGCACAGCTTGATTATCAATCATATCCCGCTCCCTTCCGGCGCGTATACGCCTGCATCTCCTTCAGCCATATCGACAGCCGTCTCCTCTGCGACCCTTCCTTCTATTACCCTCCTCAGATATCTGCGGATGAGATCGGCCGTCCTGTCATATCCAAAATCTGCCAAACGGGCACGCTGCCCCTCCACGACTTTTTTCCGCAGTACCTCATCGGACATCAGCTCTCTCGTCACGGCCGCGGTCAGTTCAGGGTTCTTTTCATCCAAAAGCACGCCGCTGCCTCCCAAAGTCCACGGTATAGCGGTGGACGCGGCGGCCACTATAGGTATATCAAAATACATCGCTTCAACCAAAGGCACGCAGAATCCTTCATGATCGCTCATGCACCAGAAAACCGAAGCAGTGCGGTAAAGAGCAAGTATCGAGGCGAAGGAAATGTGTCCCGTAAACACCACGCTCTCCTCAAGCTCCAGCTCCCTTACATAGCGCTTCAGCCGCTTTGCATAGCGGTCGCCATCCTGATAAGAACCCGCGAGGATAAGCCTTGAATTCGGTTCATCGCGGTGCAATGCGGCGAAGGCCCGTATCAAATCCTCATGCCTCTTGTTCGGAGCTATCCTTCCGGTGAAAAGGATGTTTATTTTGCCGTCAGAGTATTGGCGCATAGTATCCGCATCGGGTTCCTTGTCATAGTCCTCAAATGGTATGAGTATAGGCGCGACGTCAATCGGGCACCTGTAGCCCATGCGGATGAGATCCTGCCGATTGAACTCGGAATCAGCTATGCAGTACTCCGCATGGGGAGCGATCGCCCTCGCCTGCGCCAGCCCGCTCCTGCAAAGCTCGAAGCTGATCGGATCATACAGCTTGAAGAAATCAGGCGGCGTGATATTGTGATAAAATATCACCTTGCGGCAGGGATAGTCCTTGAGCCTCTTGTTCAGCTCCGTTCCGGTCGACAGATGATATATCAGTATATCATTTGCAGAAAGGCTTGGCATATCGGACACCCTGTGGGCGAAGCCCTTTGGAAGGCGGTAGTCTATGTTCTCGGCATATATGGCGGTGTCCCAGCCATCGTCCTTCAATATTTTATAAATAGCCGCGCAGTCATTTCCCACGGCATCGCCGTAGGCTATGGTGGGCAGCATCTGGATGATCTTCATCTGGAATCCTCCTGAAAGCTCGCGATGATCTTTGCGAGATTCGCGCGGAAGCGGGCTGCCGCAATATCATAAGAAAAGCTGCCCAGCTGCATCCATTGTCTCTCAATTATACCTGTCCTCATCCCGAAATCGTCCATCAGCGCTTTCGTTACGTGGGCGACCAGCTCCGGCTGCTTGTCATCCAGCAGGACTCCGCTCCCGCCAAGGGTCTCCGGCACGGCAGAGGAATTGTAAGCTATGATCGGTATCCCAAAATACATCGCTTCGACAAGAGGCACGCAGAATCCCTCATGTTCGCTCAGGCACCAGAAGAACGAGGCGGTGCGGTACAACGCGATGATTTTATCAAATGGAATATGCCCGGTAAAGAGGATGTCGTTCGAAAGGCCGATGTCACCAACGTATTCAATGAGGTCGTCCACATAACGCTCGGAACGGTCATAAGCTCCGGCGATTATGAGGCGGGAATCGGGAACAAGACGATGAAAAACGCGAAAAGCCTGAATAAGGTCACCTTGTTTTTTGTTCGGCGCAAGCCTGCCCGTGAAGAGAATATTTACTTTTCCGTCAGAAAACCGCCGCATGAAATCCTCATCCGGCTCACGGTCATACTCCCAGAATGGTATCAATATCGGCTGCACGTCTACAGGACATCTGTAGCCCATCCTGATAAGCTCCTGACGGTTGAATTCAGAATCTGCCAGGCAATAATCAACAATTCCTGTCATCATCCTGGTCTGGAAAAGCCCCTCCTCACAGGTCTTATACATCCTATAATTGCTTGGGCTGAGGAAGAATCCGGGCGGCGTGATGTTATGATAGATAACTACCTTCCGTCCCGGAATGCCGCTTACCTTGAAATTCAGATCCGTCCCGGTTGAGAGGTGGTAGAGCACTATATCGTCATCGTCAAGCCCTGACAGCTCGGACAAGGGCTTTGCCGTATCGGCGGGTATACGTTTATCCACGACTCTCGCGTATATTCCGGTATCCCAGCCGTCATGACGCAGGATCCGGTCTATGGCAAGGCAGTCGTTCCCTATAGCGTCACCGTACCCCTGATGAAGAAGTACCTGTACGATCTTACTCATAGCGACATCCTCCGTCCCGAGCCAACAGCCTGCCGTCGCAGCCCTGTTCATATCTCCCTTAACAAGCTTCCCCAAATATCTGCCCGCATGATCATCTGCTCATGCAACTGCCTGCTCACACAACTGTCTGCTCATGCAGCTGTCTGCTCACGCCATCAAATGCCCACGTCATTTTACGCATAAGCCGTCGTAAAACCGATCAGATCGATCAAACCGATCATAGCGATCAGATATTCTCACACGTTGAGCTGCTTCTCCAGCTCCGCTATCCTTCTCTCCTGTCTCTCCAGCCTGGCCTTAAGATCCTGATTCTCCTGGATAAAAGCATCAACCTGATCCATAGCCATGACTACGTTAGCGTTAAACTCGGCCTGATCATTGACCACAGGTTCGACGTAGAACTGAGTCAGTCTGCGAATGACCTTCTTGAGCATAATGAAAGGCTTAGCCGTCTTAACGCCCGGCACGTTGAGGTCGCGAAATGACTCCACACGGCTGTGGGTACGGCAAAAATCAATGATGCTGCCAAGGACTGCATGATCAAAACGCATGGACTCGACGTCATCAAGCCCCCTTGAGCCGCCATCATTAAAGGACAGACGCTTCTCTTCTTCGCTCATAGAATCTATAGAGCTGTCAATCTCCGCCATGATCTGCCTGACATCTATAACACCTTCCATGTCATCTTCCCTCCATATCTTCTTCTGACGCGCCATCCTCGGCAGCTTCCACGTCCTCGGCAGCTTCCGCGTCATCGGCAGCTTCCGCGTCCTCGGCAGCTTCCGCGTCCTCGGCAGCTTCCACGTCCTCGGTAGCTTCAGCCTCCTCGGCATCAGCTTTCGGTGCATCCTCCTGCGAGTCAAGCTGCGCCTGTGCGTCAAGCTGCTCCAGGAACTCCATCAAAGAGCCGCACACAGCATCGTGAGAAAAATTCTTCAGAACATATTCGCGTCCGTTCTGTGCCATCTGCCTTGCCTCTTCCTGATGGTTCAGTATGTACCTCAGGCAGCCCTCAAACTCCAGATAATTCTTGAAATAAAGCCCGCCATTGCTCTCCTGAGCGAAATTCCTGGTCACCTCGCACACATCATTGACCAGCACGGGGCTTCCCAGAAGCCAGCTCTCCATGATGACCAGTGAAAAGCTCTCTGCCCTCGACGGCTGGCAGAAGACGCTGCAAGCGGCGTACGCATCGTATTTGTCCTGAATATCCACGAAGCCCAGGTCTATGACATCCTCACTGTATCGGGCGGGGATGTCCAGCCGGCCTCCGCCTATTATCACCAGCTTCAGCCCGTCACGGCGGCGCTGCTTATACTCGGCAAAATACCGTATTAGCAGATCCACGTTCTTACCAGCATCCTTTCTGCCCGCGTACAGGATGAAAGGACCTGATATTCTGTATTTATCGCGGAATCGACCCGGGTCACCGGTGATTCCGGTATCCATGCCGATGCCGAGCACCCTGGTCTTTACATTTGACAGGTCATACAAGTCGTTTGCGAGCTTCTCCTCCGGCTTCGCGTTGAAGAGAAGGCCGCGGACTCTGGGGAAAAGCTTCCGGAATATGTCGAGCTTCGCATAGGATTCATCGTGCAGACAGGGGATGAACACCGCCTTTTTCAGGCAGGCGAGCGCGCCATAATACGTCGTGCCGAACATATATGGTATGAAAATGAAATACGAATAGTCGCCCTTATGCGAGGAAATATATTCATACAGATCGGGACTGTTTACCGACTCCCTGATGTATATCTGCTCCTCATCCGCGTTAATAGGGATATTGTTCATGAGCTTGTAGTTCACGGCGTCAAACCTGGGCGTGTCTCTGCGGCGGACCTTGAAGCGCCTCACCGCCAGCCCTGCCTCCTGGGTCAGCCCCGGCTTGTGGTAGTCGGTGCTCCAATCGGACGAGAAGCTCTTGACGCAGGTAGTAAGTATCTCCAGCTCCACTTGTCTTTTCGACAGTTGATGCGCCAGATTGCGGAGCTCCATCTCCGCTCCGCCCGGTATATCCTCGCCATACCAAGGTATCACAAATCCGATTTTCTTCATGTTCTGCCTCCGCCGGCCTCGAGCCGAATCATCCACATACTTTGCGGCCTGCTTCCAATATTTCTACACTTCCATATATCCATGCTTCTGTATTTCTATGCGTCTATGCGTCTGCACTTCTATATGTCTAAGCCTCTGTATGCCTTCGCTTCTGTATTCCTATGCTTCCTGCTTAGGATTCCTGATTTCCATATCATAAGACTCGGCTCATATCTCAGGTTACTTCCCAGTCGTGATCAACGCTGAAATACCCCACGCTCTTATCATTTGATATGACATCGAAACGGCAATACTCGCGGTAAAAATCAAGCGGCATGCCGTTAACATCAACTATAGAAACGTTCAGCCTGTATTTCCCGGAAAGCAGGGGCAGCGAACTGACCTTAAAAGTCACCTTGCCGTTCGTCTTCTCATGAGGTATGCGCACGCCGTCCAGCTGCGTGTTGTTGCCGTAGAGCCGGTCGTCCTCGAGCGTATAGAAAGCCATGCCGAAAACATACTCATCAAGCGGTTTGTTTACCTTATAGTATATCTCTATCGAACAGGGCTTTCCCGCCTCAAGGACGTTCGTCCTCTGCAGCTCATGATTCAGCAGACGCGCCTCCTCAATCTCGGCATACTTCAGCCCGAAATGGTTCGCCGTGTAGTCGATGTTCTCCGTCTCTTTATCGGGCATCGTGGCCTTGCTCTCATGCTGGGCTTTAAAGGACGCGTTCTTCTTCTCCTCAAGCGCCCTCGCCTCCGCCTCCTTCTTCATACGGCGCTCTTCTTCTTTCTTAAGGATCTCAAGCTTTTTGCCGTTCATATAAGAGAGATAGGCATCGACGACCTGAGACGCGCTTCCGTAAGAAATAATGCTGCCTTCGTTTATCCAGGCGGCTTTATTGCAGAACCTCGTCACAGTTCCCGTATCATGCGTCACTATTACTATGGTCACGCCGGCAGCCTTCAGCTCCCTCAGCCGGTCGAAGCATTTCGACTGGAAATTGGCATCGCCCACAGCCAGGATCTCGTCTATAAGCAGGATATCCGCATCGACGTTAATGGCCACCGCGAAGGCAAGACGCATGAACATACCCGAGGAATAAGTCCTGACCGGATTGTCTATGAACTCCCGAAGCTCAGAGAATTCGATGATGTCGTCCAGACGGGCATCTATCTCCTGCTTGGTCAGCCCGAAAATGGATGCGTTCGTGTAGATATTCTCTCTCCCGCTCATGTCGGGATGGAATCCTGCGCCCAGCTCAATAAGGCTCGATACCCTGCCGTCGACCTCTATGGTGCCGCCGTCAGGATAATAAATGCGGGTGAGGAGCTTCAGCAGCGTGCTCTTGCCGCAGCCGTTGTGGCCTATAAGCGCAAGGACTTCTCCCTTTTCAACCTCCAGGCTGACATCTCTCAGTACCCAGCGGTCCTCATAGCGGCTGCGGTTCTTGAAAAGAAGCCGCTCCTTGAAGCTGTCCCCACGGTCATAGAATATCTTGAACTTCTTGGATACATTTTTCACTCGGATGACACTGCCCATCACATCACCTCCGCGAAGCGTTTCTTGAGCACGTCAAAAATCGCGAAACCCGCCAACAGCATCACCACTCCGAATGCAAGTCCCGGAAGCAGAGTCTTGAGGTCCGGAACCCCACCGTAATAAAGTATGGTGCGGTATGCGCTAAGTATGTAGTACATCGGGTTGAGCCTGAACAGCGTCAGACTCCTGCCCGTGATATTCATGGTAATCTCATTGTACATGACCGGCGACAGGAACTGCATGCCCATGGAAATAATGCCCAGGATATGCTCCAGATCGCGGAAATATACCGTTATGGCGGAGACCGTCATGGCCACTCCGAGAGCCATCAGATACTCAACGATCATAACCAGCGGCAGCGCCAGCAGGCCCAGAGGGCTTACCGGGACACGAGCCACCAGCACCACGGCAAATACCACGACAAATGACAGCAGCATGTTGACGAAACTTGATGTCACGTAGGCTATGGGAAGAACCTCCCTGGGAAAATAAATCTTGGTGACAAGGCTCTTCTGCCCCAGAACTGCCATGGAGCCTCCCGTCATCGATGCGGAAAAGAAGATCCACGGTATCAAGGCAACGAACAGGAAAAGGTAGTACCTGTCTACAGCATTGTGCATCAGCTTCGAGAAGACGATGTCATATATAAGAAGCTGGAAAAGAGGATTGATAAAAGTCCACATGAAACCCAGCACGGAACCTTTATATCTTCCGCGCAGGTCCTTGTGGACAAGAGTCACTACCATCTCCCTATATGCGTAAACCTCTTTTAGTGTTCTGATCAAAATACAGCTCCTCACTCATCCTTTCCGCGCCAGTATTCCAGTGTCCTGGAAATGGTCTCGCGCAGCGGTATCTCCGGCTTCCAGCCCGTGTCACGGCTGATCTTAGTGATATCGGCCTCTATAACAGGTACATCCACCGGCCGAAGCCTTGCGGGATCGACCTCAACGTTGATTCTGGCATCGGATATCTCAAGTATCATATGAAGCAGCTCTTCTATGGAAATAGCCTTTCCGCTGCCGACGTTGTATATCTCCTGCGCCCGGCCATACTCCATAAGAAGCCTGTAAGCACGTACCACGTCCCTGACATCTGAGAAATCACGTCTTGCGGAAAGATTGCCCACCTTCATCACCGGCGCCTGAAGCCCTTTCTCTATACGGACGACCTGGCGGCAAAAATCCGCTGCCACATATATAGGAGCCTGCTCCGGGCCGATGTGGTTGAAGGCGCGGACCGTCATGATGTCCATACCGTAGGCTCTGGCATAGATGCCGCACATAAGCCCCTGTGCCGCTTTAGTCGCCGCGTAGATATTGCCCGGACGAACGGGGGTATCCTCATCTATGGGAATATCCTCAGGACGCACATGGCCATACTCCTCGCCGGAACCAATGACAAGTATGCGCGGGCTGTAGCCGGGAATCTCACGGACAGCATCCAGAAGATTAACCGCTCCTTTGATGTTGACATCAATAGCGGCTGAAGGGTTTTTCCAACACAAAGCAACAGAAGCAAGCGCCGCCAGATGGTATATCCTGTCCGGTCGGAGCCTGCTCAAAAGGTCAACGATCTCGCCTTTATTCAATATATCCAGATCATAGGCAGCTGCCATATCCGTCTGCGGTGTCTCGCCCGGAAGCTTGGTTATGGCAACTTCTTCGCCCTTTTCAAGCAGATGGGCAGTGAGATAGAAGCCGACAAAGCCGGCGCCTCCTACGATCAGTGATTTCATAATATATTACTCCTGTAAGCAGCCGTTAAACGTCGGTCTACGATAAACGCCGGGGATATCAATTCAAAGCTGTATCTCTCAGCTTCACATACAGCACCTTAAATATAAGTCTCCGCGTGCCTCCGTGCTTCGCGCTGACAGCGGTCACATCCGGCCGATCTTGATCTCTTTTTCGACAAGCTCGAGGTCGTTACGCACCATGCGCTCAACAAGCTCATGGAAGCTGATCTCGCGCTTCCAGCCAAGCTTCGTCTCAGCCTTCGCGGGATTGCCGAGAAGCAGTTCGACCTCTGCCGGGCGGAAGAACCTGGGATTGACCTTGACCAAAGCCTTGCCGGAATCCTTTGAAATTCCGACCTCGTCAGCTCCCTCGCCTTCCCACTCGAGTTCAAGCCCAACACTCCGGAAGGCGCAGTCCGCAAACTCACGGACAGTGCGGGTCTCACCGGTGGCGACCACATAGTCGTCGGGTTCATCCTGCTGAAGCATCAGCCACATGGCACGAACATAATCCTGTGAATGACCCCAGTCTCTCTTAGCGCTGAGATTGCCCAGCTCCAGATGGTCGAGTACTCCGAGCTTTATCCTTGCCGCGCTGTTCGTGATCTTACGTGTGACGAACTCCAGTCCTCGGCGCTCACTCTCGTGATTGAACAGAATACCGCTGCAGTTGAACATGTCATAGCTCTCACGGTAGTTCCTCGTGATCCAGTGACCGTAAAGCTTCGCGACGCCGTAAGGGCTGCGCGGATAAAAAGGAGTGCTCTCATCCTGCGGGACGGCCTGAACCTTGCCAAACATCTCAGATGTTGATGCCTGATAGAATCTTGCCGCAGGTCTGACCATGCGGATAGCCTCGAGCATATTAAGGACTCCCTGGGCATCGATCTCTTCCGTCGTCAATGGCTGTTCCCAGCTTGTTGCGACGAAGCTCTGCGCGGCGAGATTGTATACCTCATCCGCCTGAGATATCCTGAGGGCATTCGCGAGCGAGACGATATCTGTCATGTCCGCATATATAAAGTGGAGCTTGTCCTTCAGGAAATCGACATTCCCATAGTCAACAACACTCTTGCGGCGGACAACGCCGTAGACCTCATAGCCTTCTGAGAGCAGAAGCTCTGCCAGATATGATCCGTCCTGCCCGGTTATTCCGGTGATCAAAGCTCTTTTCATATTATTTACCATCCTGAAATCTAATCCTAAAACGTGTAAAAGAAACGCTGACTTCTCGGCGTTTCACAGGCATTATATCATATATATTATTATGTAGCAATAAGTGACTTATGTGAAAAAAAGCGCAAGCCATACGGCAATTGCGCTTTTTTTAAGTCAAATGAATAATTCCGGAAAGGACTCACTCTTCCGGACCCCTTGGACTGACCGAGTCAAGTATCCTGTAAAGCATGTCGTGAAGCGCGTCCTCCTCTCCCTCGTTAAAACTCACATGCCGGGAGAGCATGTTCGGGATGTCGCCCGCTTTTGCCCTGAGCTCTTCACCCTTCTGAGTGATCTGTATATTCAGACACCTCTCGTCCTTCTTAGACCTCTCCCTGCTCACCAAGCCCTTCGCCTCAAGCTTCTTCAGAAGCGGCGTAAGCGTGCCGGAATCAAGATAGAGACTTCTCCCTAGCTCCTTCACGTTCAGGCTTTTCTTCTCCCACAATATCACCATGGTGATGTACTGTGTATACGTCAATCCAATCTCATCCAGATACGGTTTGTAGCGTCTTACCAGTTCTTTAGAACTCGCGTACAACGGAAAACATATCCGGTCTCCAGCTATAAGCGTTCTATCGTTGTTCTCCATGTCACATCCTCGCATAAACTGCTGCCAATAAGTTATAAAGAAACAGAGACCTGCCAGTCTGCCATGCCATCCATGTTCATCCGTTTTTATCCGTAACTGTTCAAGGCAACATCCTTCACAATTACGAACAGCATTCGCCAATGCACAAAATCTGTCGTTTTAACATATTCGGTAAATGTTCAGCACCCAGGATTCGGGATGCTGCGCATCCCTCGTTGTGTTGAATAATTACCATATTCGTGCTGTCGAACCCCGGTTTTTGTCACATATATAGTGGCAAAAGCCTCGCGGTCGATGTCGTGCTGAATAGTGTCTATTATTCTTCATCAGGACATGCGAACTCCGGCCTGTCTGTCCAGCCTTGTGGCTTCGGACTCACATGCGGTTTTCATACGCAGACCTGTCCAAATGCTCCCGGCTGTCCACACTGATCTGTTCAGGTGTTTTGTTTAAATGCTCCTCCCGGCTTCCGCCAAGTTTTACATTTACAATAATGCTATACGATTTTTTATATCATGTCAAGTTTTATTTGTGGAAATTTAGTCAATTAAATTAGATTTTATGATTCTGAAAAATATTACTGCTATTTCAGATAAAAGTATATTCATTTTTATTATGATAAGATTTTGATAATTGTACATAACTCGCTGTTTTAAATAGTCTCTTTACCGCTTGCATTTGACTTGAAGTCACTATTTTTGTTATTTTTTTATCGAATAACATTGCATACAATCATCATGCAACTCGGGCTTTCCAGACCCTTATCCGTAGGACGGACGCATTTTTACCGAATAGTTACTATTGAATTAAAAACCGACCCGAAAGGGAGGATCGGGTCGGCTTTCGTATAAAAGAAGTAAAGGGAGGGTAGAAATTATGTTCTCAAAGGCTTGTTCATTTCCTTTGATGGTTAGATGATATCAGAATAATATGGACAAACTGTGATATCATGCTAAAGAAACTCTAAACATAATAAAAACCTTGAGTAGATAATTAAGAAATAGTTCCGATACCCAAATTCCCTTCTTTCTCAAAAATCCTGCTCGCGGAAATCGCCTCCTGCCAAGACCTTCTCTATCTCTGTGACAGCCGAGGAATAGTCAGTGTTGCCGTAATAATCTCCGGTGTACACAGGCTTGCCGTCCCTGAAGACCAGAATGGTATCCGGTATGCACCCCGACCACCCCTCTAGCTTCATCGTCAGGTTTTTCTCCTTCATCCACGCCTTAAATTCCATAAAATTCATGACTTTCCCTCCTTTGCGCAGGCATATGTTCCTATCCTTTGCACAGGCCTACTATCCTATCCTTTGCGCGGGTCTATTATTACTTCTTCCTGCAGGCAGCTGAGATATCCGCCCCAACCCTTCTCACGTCTTCCTTCATCTTGTCAAGAAGCTCGGTTTTGAACCTGACTGAAGGACCGGACAATGACACCGCTCCAAGTATCTGTCCTTCGCTGTCAAAAACCGGAGCGGCTATGCCAAAAAGCCCCTCCTCTCTCTCTCCGTCGCTCAACGCCAGGCCATCCGACTTGATTTTATCATAAAGAGCATCATCGATGTCCTTCTCGCCGAGGCACTGCCTCCTCATCTGAGGCTGGAGATGAGCGATTATTATCTTACCCGCGGCGCCGCGCAGCAAATCATGCCTGCTGCCGACCCGGATCACCTGACGCAGCTCCCGCCTGGAATCTATCGCTTCTATGCAAAGCTTGGATTTGCCGTCATGGACAAAAAGATGGACATCTTCATTGTATTTCTGATTTATCCTCAGCATGTATGGATAAGCCAGAGACCGGAGTTCCTCAAACGATTTGCCCGGGATCATCTCCGCAAGCCAGCTTATCTTACTGCCAAGATGATATGTCTTGCTCTTGACATTCTTAACTACAAAATCATGCTCCTGAAGCGCGGTGAGGATTCTAAGAACCGTGCTGGGTGACAGCTGTGTCTTCTCCGCTATCTCAAGTAATATATACTCTTGCTTATCAAGAAAACATTCCAAAATACTCATCGCTCTTTCCACAGAGCGAGACGACGAAGCCTGTTTATCTTCCATAATCTATTCCCAAGTCTATAAACCTGCGTGCCGGTATTGGCACGATCAACCTTATAAGTATCGGGGCGGTCCCGTCCTTTACGTTCCAGCCCCTACGCCAGGACACTTTCTCATTAAGTACTTTTTAAGTCCCTGAGGCGAACGCGCACAGACGAAAGCTTGCTTTCGGATGAGTGCGGTCACCGAAGGACAACCGTTATGAGCACGGGCCCACGCAGCGGGTGCCCAAACAGGGCAGCATACATACATCGCCTGTACGCTTCCACAGCTTTCACTCGTTGTGGCAGCACGTGAAGCGCTATACGGGTTTACCAAGAGTTTTATAAAAGGCATCCCCCACACAGAATGCGGAGGATGCCCTAAACTGACCATACAGCAATCAATCAACGATTCTGATTATCATCGTGCCTAAAATTATTTCTTTGCGGTCTGATTTGCGATCTGACCCTTAGGCAGCTCAAGCTTAAGGTCTGCCGACTTGCCGGCCTTCAGGATATAGCTGTCAGCGGTATGGCCCAGCATACCGGTTACTTTACGTCCGATAGCTATGACCTTGTCAACATCGACGCCTGTCTCAACGCCCATCTCGTCGAGAGCGTGAAGGACATCTTCCGTGGCTACGTTGCCGGCCGCGTTCGGGACGAAGGGGCAGCCGCCCACGCCGGCGAAGGAGGCATCAAACTGGCTGAAGCCCGCCTGCATGCCGGCGATGATGTTGGCGATGGCAAGTCCGCGGGTGTTGTGGAAATGCAGCCACCATTTCACTTCGGGATATGACTTCTTCATCTCGGTGCAGATATCGTAGACCTGTGAAGGGTAGGCCATGCCGGAGGCATCAGACAGTGAAATTTCAGTGACACCGGTCTTGATATAAGCCTCAACGATCTCCTTGACGTCATCGATCGGGATCTCATCGTCCCAAGGAGAACCAAATGCCATGGAAATGGAACCGGAGATGTCAATTCCATTGGCGTGAGCCTTCTCAACGCACTCGCCAAAGCCGGCAACTGTCTCTGAAGGCAGGCGGTTCAGATTGGCAAGGTTATGCCCCTTTGAAGCGGAGACGTTCAGCTTTACTTTGGTGCATCCGCAGGCGATAGCACGGTCAACGCCGCGAAGGTTGGGAATGAACGCGCGGAGCTCGACGTCCGCGGGAACCTCTTCCTTGAGAACCTTGACGACCTCATCCGTGTTCGCCATCTGAGGAACCTTGACAGGGTGAACGAAAGAACCTACCTCGATAACCTTCAGTCCGGCATCGATCATGTCGCGGAGAAGCTCGACTTTCTGATCGGTGGTCAGGATCGTCTTCTCGTTCTGCAGGCCATCACGAAGGCCAACTTCGCAGATACGTACTTTCTTTACATAATCAAAACCCATATTAAACACTCCTTTGCAAGAAAGGCCGGCAGCTGCCGCCGCCGGCCCTTGGGTGTATTTCCGTGATATTTACTAATCAACAAAATATCATCGATCAGTCAGCCTGGGAACGGACGACCTCAGCGCTCTTTCCGCCAAGCTCATCAGGGAACTTCAGGCGGCCGTTTTCAATATCGACGTTATCCTTGTGAGTGTAGATATCGTTGATGTTCCAGACGCCGGGCGTAGGAACAGCGATGTTCTCCATCGGAGCATCGATGAGGTAAGGCTCGTTGCACTCAATAGCTTCCTTGAGGGCTTCCGCGAACTCGTCAGCGCTGGCGATCTTCCTGGCCTTAATGCCATAGCCGCGCGCGACAGCTGCCCAGTCGGGGCTGTAAGGCTCCCACGCCTGCTGGAAGGTGCCCTCACCGCCGGTGGTATCGCCCATCTCGGCGGGACGGATCTTGAACTCAGTGCCAAGATGCAGAGCGCAGTTCTCTCTCTCGTTCTTGTAGTGCAGGCCTTCGAGACCGGCGATGGTACCGAAAGCGCTGTTGTTCATGACGACCCAGATAACAGGGATGCCCTGCTCCTTCGCTGTGGCGATAACGCAAGGGTTGGCAGCGCCGAATCCACCGTCACCGGTAAGGGTGATGACGACTCTGTCAGGGGCAGCCAGCTTGGCGCCCAGGATGGCGGCTGCGCCGAAGCCCATGGTAGCCAATCCCGAAGGATGGTTGATAGCGCCGGGAACAGTGATGTCATACTGCTGGGCAACGCCGTTCTTGTTCCAGCCCACGTCTGTAAAGATGAGAGCATCCTCGGGAAGGATAGCCTTGCAGTCGCGAAGGATCCTCTGAGGAGTCATCGGGAAGCGGCCATCGTCGCAGATAGGCTGATTCTGCTTCTTGAAGTTCGCCTTGAAATCCGCGATCTCCTTGCGAAGCTCAGGCTTGCTAATGCCTTCAGGCTTGATCTCCTTGGCCGCCGCCAGGATCTGCTTCAGGGCAAGCTTGATGTCGGCGATAGCGCCGATCTCGACAGGATAATTACGGCCGATCTCGGTAGGATCGATATCGATCTGCATGAACTTGGTGACGCTCTGGTTGAAGGTTACGCCCTTGTACCATGAGGAGCTGTCAGCCTCTGCCATACGGGAGCCGAGGATCAGGATGTGGTCAGCGTTCAGTGTGTACTTGTGGGTAAGCTCAAAGCCCCAGAAACCGGTCTGGCCAAGCATAAGCGGATGAGTGTCCGGAATGCAGCTCTGACCCATAAGGGTACGGGATACGGGGATGTCAAGGAATTCGACCAGATCTGCCAGTTCCTTGGAAGCCTGAGCCAGCAGGACGCCGCCGCCGGCGTGGATGACAGGGCACTTTGCATCGATCAGGGTCTGAGCGATCTTCTTGGCAGTGTCGGGATCGAGAGCGGGCTTGATGGTCTCGTGAGAATCCATGTAGGTCCTCTCGAAGCAGTCGGTCTCGATCTCGCGTGAGAACATATCCATAGGGACACTGATGAGAACAGGACCCGGACGGCCGGACTCGGCAAGACGGAAAGCCTTGTCAAGAACTTCCGGGAAAGCTTCAGGACGGTCAATCCTCCATGCGCGCTTTACGAAAGGCTTGTAAATATCATACTGAGACCCATCGCAGTGCATGTTGACTTCCTGATGAGGATGCTTGCCGTAGTAGTAGCTGGGGACGTCGCCGGCGATGACAACCAAAGGAATGGAGTCAAATGCCGCGTTGGCAACGCCGGTGGTCGCATTGGTAAGACCGGGACCTAAGTGGCAGATCATAACGCCGGCCTTGTGAGCGACGCGGGCATAGCCATCGGCTGCGGTAGCCGCGATCTGCTCATGACGGACACTGATGTACCTGAGCTTAGTGGAACGGCTGAAAGCATCGAGCATAGCTATGACTGTATGTCCGCAAAGGCCGAAAACATACTCTACGCCTCTGCGCTCCAAATAATCAACAATCTGATCGGAGACTAATTTTTTCATTATTTACCTCTTCATCTGGTATGCTGTAGTCTGGTTGCGTAAAAGGGCGCCCGCGGTATACACCGCAGTGCGCCCGAAAAAAACTGATCAGTCGGGATCAGCTGCAGCAAGTGCATCGTTGGAGTTGTAAGCAGTATACTGAACCTTCTCAAGCTCAGGATCATAGAACTCGCCGAAAAGCTCTTCGTCAGTAGGCCAATCGGGGGTCTCATACTCCCAGGACACCCAGGTCTCGTTCATGTAATGCTGCAGGCAGACGTTCATGGAAGTAGCATTGCCGCCCCAAGTACCGCAGCCGATGGAAGAGGTCATAGGCATACCATTGTTCATGGAGCCGGAATTCGCCTTGGACTGAGGCTGACGGACCATGATACGGCCAACGCGGGCAACAGATGCCAGACGATCGATGTGGCTCTCGTCAAATGTGAAGATACCGACAGAATGTCCCTTGCCGCCGACTTCATGGATAGCCATGATAGCATCGATAGCGTTCTGGAACTCTCCGGCATACTTATGTACCGCAAGGACGGTGGAAAGCTTCTCACGGCACCACACGCCAGCGGGACTCTTATCATAGATGCCGGTTCCGTGAGAGGCGACCAGGAACTTGGTTCCTTCGGGAACCTCGAAGCCAGCCTTCTCAGCCATATCCTTCGCGGACAGAGCGACGGTGTCGGACAGACGATGGATGTCCTCATCCCACATCGCGTTCTTCATCTTCTCCTGCTCCTCTTCGGTCATGAAATATCCGCCGACGTTCTTGAGTTCTGCGCAGGCAGCATCCCAGATGCTCTCATGTATAACAACGTTGCCATCTGCGGAGCAGCCGGAACCAAAGTCAGAGGTCTTGGAACGCATGGTGTTATCAGCTGCATGATGCAGATCCTGGATAGCAGTCTCGTCCCAAATCATGGTGGCATTACCGGCGCCGACGCCATAAGCGGGGGTACCGGAGCTGTAGGAACGGCGAACAACGCCCTGTCCGCCAGTAGCGATGACCAGATCGCACTTGGTCATAAGAGCTTCGGACATAACACGGTTGACCTTGCAGGAATGTCCAAGGCACTGTACCAGATCCTCAGGAGCGCCAACTCTTGCCAGACCTTCACGCATCAGGTCAACAGTCTTCTGGCTGGTGCCCTGCGTACGAGGATGGGGGCTGAAAATGATGGCGTTACGGGCCTTCAGCGCGTAGATAGCGTTGCCGGCGGGCGTAAGGTCAGGATTGGTCGCAGGAATGATGCAGGCGATAACGCCAACGGGCTTCGCGTAGACCTTGATCTTGCGCTCAGGCATCTCTCTGATGCAGCCAACAGACTTCTGGCGCAGGCAGTCACGAAGGATACCGCGGATCTTAAATCTCTTGTTCTCACGGCTGATGGGATCGCCGAAGCGGCTCTCCTGGATGCCAAGCTCGACCAGCTCATGGAAGGTCTTGGAGTTGGCGACCTTCTGCGCGATGGACTTGATCGCGCGGTCAACCTCTTCCTGGCTCCACTTCTCAAACTCAAGCTGAGCCTTGTCCGCTCTTGCAAAGCACTCTTCGATCTCGTCGATCTGTTCCTGTGTCAGCTTTGCGTATTTTTCTGTCATGTCGCTCATTCTGCTCATTGGTCTTTTCCTCCTTGAAAATGACATAGGGTTGCAGTATGATTATTGTTGCTGAGATTCCGTATAGTGAAATCTCGTTTTCACATAATGAAAATATACACCTTTGTCATGTACTAGTCAATATCAAATTAACAACAATCCGAAATCTTTTACCGTTTATGATGAGGTCTGTGAGAAAGGCCCACTATAATGATGCCTGATTTTCCGTCTTCGGCATCTTGCTTATGATGAGGTCTGTGAGAAAGCCCCGCTATAATGATGCCCGGTTTACCGTCTTCGGCATCTTGCTTATGATGAGGTCTGTGAGAAAGACCCACTAGGCATGGATACCGGCTGCCAGGATTGACCGTCAGCTGCCTGCGATAAAAGCTTTTGGGCTCACGGCCTTGTAAGATCCGGTTGAACATGACAAAGAATCACCCGCACGAGCGGCTTACTCTACGCCGTGAGCGGCAAAATAAGCCTTCGCTGTGTCGATGCAGCGCTGTGCATGCCCCTGAACGCCGAACTCCTTGATATGGCCAAGGTGAGGCAGCTCGATCGAAAGCGGAACATCAGGAACAGCGGCGACCATGCCGGCGATGTCGATGTCGCCTTCACCTACATAGAAGCGGGCTTCACGAGCGGTGTAGAGCATGAGGTCATCTTTGATGTTGTCAAGAACCACATCTCCGTCGGGGCCGGCGGGTCCATCGCACAGATGCATGAAATTGAAATATTTCTTATCCGTGCGGGCAAGCTCTGCTCCTGTCACGCCCGCGCGTCCCGCGTGAAGCGTGTCGACCATGACGAAAAGGTTGTCAGCTCCGACAGTATCGACCAGAGTGATGTCCTCCTGTAGGTTGCGGACACCGGCCCAAGGAAGGAACTCAACATTGTACTTCAGGCCGTATTTCTTGGCCATCTCAGCGATCTTTGCGACCTTCTCAACATAAAATGCCTTGTCACGGGTCCAAACGCTGCCGAGTACGTCAGTTCCGCCAAGCTCCGCGGCCTTCTCGAACGCGGGTTCATACTCATCGATGTTGAGGTCAGGGCGTACGCGTGCCAGCTCGATGTCCATAAGCGGCATATCATACTCTTTGAGAGCCTTCTTCGTGGCCTCGAACAATGCCGGATCCTTGTCAAGCAGGAACTCCGGCTCACCAGGAAGATGCATGGGAATCGTGCGAAGGCTGACATAGTCATAACCTGTCTCCTTGGCAATGCGAATCTGCTCCATAGGATCCGTGCCCGGGATCGTCAGATAGGCCAGTGAATATTTTCTTGCCATCTCTTTTTCCTCCTAATTTTACATTATGTTGAAGTTATATAACTAATATAGGTTCGTATTGAAATAGAATGAATAAATACGATGAAATACGGCGAAAATCTCTCCTCTGCCGCAATCATAGACGCAAGAAAAACAGCGTCAGCCAACATCCAGACGCAATTCAACGGTATCTGATAAACAAGCATAAATGCTCTCCACGAACACAATAAAATGCTCTTCGCAAATGCCGCCTTAACTAGATAAATTATAACTATATTGTTTATAAAAGTCAACATATATGACATCTTATAAAACTTCGTACATTATCCCGAATAAACCATGCGGTCAAATATATGTCGCAAAAAATCCCGTGTATCACCTTGTTGCTGCTATTTCTCTCGGCTTATTTTTATTTTATCTGCAAAAATTGTGGATTGGCACCATACAGAGATGAAGGCGGCTGCCGCCTTTCAGCCGCAGCCGCCTTCATATTTGCCTACTTTGCCGGTGATAAGTCAGCGTACTCCGCAAAAAGCTTGTTCCTGTAATTCTTATCTTCCGTTGCTCTGATTACGTCTTCATTTCTCCCATTAAGCATAAGGTACCTTATCATACTGGCAAGCTTATCACAGCCTTCTTCTCGTCCTTCCTCTCGTCCTTCCTGTCGTCCTTCTTCTCGTCCTTCCTCTCGCCCTTCCTGTCGTCCTTCTTCTCGTCCTTCTTCTCGTCCTTCCTGTCGTCCTTCTTCTCGTCCTTCCTCCCTCGTCTCATCCATCCAATCCTGTATCCCCTTAAACACGTTTACCGTCCCCTCCTCTCTTTCCTCTCGTTTAAACTTCTTGTTCATGAACACCTCAAGCATCTCCGCGTCCTTCCGCCCAAGATTCTCATACACTTCCTTCTGTTCATTGCAAAGCCGCTTGACCTCTTCCTTGTCGCCGCCCACAGAAAGCAGCCTCAGCACCGGCCCCAATCCTGTACGGAATCCTGAAAAATCCTTGATCTTGCAAGGTTCAAGCAGGTTAATCTCATAATCCGCTACCGCATGCCTGGCCTCCTCCGGCACATAATCCAGCATGTCGGACAGCTTCCTCGGCCCGGTCCACTCATCCACGCCCCAGTACACGACAAGCGTTATTATCGGATGGAGCCTGTCGGACGGCTTCAAGCCAGACAGGAAATCATATCCGTCCTCTTTCCATGGCCTGTCATTCTTCTGTCCTCTTCCAGATGCCGCCCTCACCCCACATTCATTCTCGTTACGACTTGCGATATCACGGATCTGATCCGCATATTTCATCGCGTCATAAAGCATGCACCTCACCGGCTCCGCCAGGTTGACTTCCGTCTGGTTCTCTACGCCCATCAGAAGATATGCCATCTTCCCATCGTTCATGATAACTGCCTTCTTCAGCACATCGCGCGTCCGGTGTGAACCCACGAGCTTCCTGCCCCTGTTCCTTCCTCTGCCCCCGCTTTCGCCGTGCATAATAACAGTATGTACAG
>CACXUY010000006.1 GCA_902770965.1 uncultured Lachnospiraceae bacterium
CATGACTTTGCTACGCGCTTCTTTCACCCCATCGTCTCCGATTTCGGTTTGCGTTTAACTACATGGGCGGTAGGTTACCCATGGCTGGACTTTCACCAGAAAGAATAGTGCCATGCCCGGCACACATAATAAAGTCGCCGCCCGGCGCAAAGCACCGAACGACGACCTGAGGGGGTAATATGCATACCACTCGCCGAAACGAGAGTATACCAAAATGATGACCTGAACACGATTATTGCTTATTAGTAACTGCGTTCGTTTAAAAATGGTTCATCAAGAACCCACGCTTTATATATTAACCCCAAATCGGAATTCTGTAAACGCACTCTTTTTGCACTTAATACAAGTAAATTGATATGCCGGTTCACATATAGTGAACCTACATACCGGGCAGCCGGCTGCACGTGCTATGCAGGTTTAATTTTTGTCTTGTTTTAACACAAAATTCAGCTATAATAAGAGTGTTGCGCTCTGTGCAGCATTGCCCTGATTTATGCCAGAAAAGGATCGTCATGAACTACCTAAATTTAAACTGTCCGCCTATGCCTTATTATTTGGCAGGCGGTAAAATTACATGCGACATAAACGTTCAACTCCCCCGGAGACAGGTGAAAACCTTTACCTTTATTTATATTGAAAAAGGGAATCTCTTGCTGGAGCAAGAATCTATGACAGCACAATTGAAAACAGGCGACTATTTCATAGCAACGCCCCACTGTACCTATCTGCAACTCACTCCTTGTACCGAGAAAACTATGATGTACTGGATAAGCTTCAGATCGTCACTTTCCTTCTCACTTTCGGACACCTGCACTGCCTGCTCACCTCAGAGCATGGAAGGAGATCGTAATACATCCTCTCAGCTGTTCGTAACCTCCATTGCCAGACATCGAAATGTTGAAAAGCACAATCGGATTTATCTTGAGGAACTGTTACAGTCACTAACATCTTCACCCGATGATCACAAAGGTCAAAAGGGAGACGGCACAACTGATCCCGTTCAGCTTTTTGAGCAGCAGATCAGTTTTCTACAGTTGTTATCTCTTCTTCAGTCCCAGCAGTATTCTCCCGACTTGAAGTTCAGCATTGCGGAAAGGCTGCATAACTATATTGACAAGCATTTTATAGAAGACATCCGCCTGGGAGATCTTGCCAAGCAGTATTCATACAGTCCATCCCACATGACTCGTTGTTTTAACGAAGCTTACGGACTTAGCCCGAAACAATATGTCAAGAAATTACGTGTGCAGAAGGCAGCGCGCCTGCTTACTTATACAGACCGGCCCGTCCAGACAATAGGCGATGAATGCGGCTTCAACATTTCATCCTACTTTATCAAGCAGTTTAAGAAAGAATATGGCATGACGCCCTCCCAATATCGCATGAATGCGAATACCCGTGACTCGAATCCCTGACAGCTTCGCGCTTTTGGGGTGCCCCCCAGGCGGCCTTCCCTGAAACCTTCACTTGCATCGTCTCATCGTGCGGCTGCGCCCCATACAGGCGGCTGCCCCCAATTTGACAACTATTGAAACAAATACCTCAGACCGGCGATGAGTATCTCATCGCCTTCTTTTATCTGGCAGCGTCTGCCCGCCTGTATCGGCATTCCGTTTATGCAGATGCTTTTTGCGGAATCGATATCCGCCAGATAATACTCGCCTGATATCTCCTCAAGACGCACATGCACAGGATCTGCGTCCTGACTCCCCAGCAGCCAATCGCTGTTTCCCTTTGTACTTCCTATCACGAACGGCATATGCCAAAGCCGGATTCCCTCCTGAACAACAGAATCCCTGCGTATGAGGAAATGACTGCCGGGTATGCCAGAATCTGTCACACCCTCCTTTTCTTCACGTGTTGTCGCAACAGAATCCAACGCATCCTCAGGCGCTCGTTCAGCACCTTGCCTTGACGCAAAAGCCGCATCCGAGCCGTATTCCGATCTCATTACTGAAGCGTCCTTCGTTCCATACACCGCTCTCGGTTCTGCCGCAAATACCGCGCCATACTCTGGTTTTCGCGGCAAAGCGTCTTCCGTCCCATACACCGCTCTCGGTTCTGCCGCAAATATTGCGCCATTCACAGAGTACTGCTCTTCATCATATGGTCTGCTGTCGCTCATGCAGAACTGCTCCGCATAAGGTTTATAGCTGGTCGTCGCGCTCCCCGACATGCTCTCCTTCGTGCTCTCAGGTATGTATATCGACTCATCCTGTCTGCCCTTTGACCTGTCAGCTTCCGACAAGACCTTATCCATCCTGCCTTCACTTATCGACTTCTCGTTTAATCGAGATCCCTGGACTTGCGGGACGCGATATATGGACTCCTCTTGTTGTTCGACATCTGCGGATTTTCCGTATTCTTCCTCATCGGATCGTTCTTTTTTAGCCATTGATCTGGTGACTTTTATCATAATGAAAATAGCAAGTGATGCCGCCAACATCATGCAGCCCTTTTGAAGGCTTCCGCGCCGCACGAAAAAATAAACTCCAAAGCCGACACATGCACAGGCGATGAGGGTCGCCGCCATCTCTGATGGCTTAAGCCCCAGAATCGCGTATTTATAGCCTATGTCTTCCTCCTCAACAGGTACTGCATTCGTGTTCTCTGCTGATATGCCCCCGCCCTTATATACAGGCGCATCGTCCCACCCATCATCATGGGTTTCCGTTATCGGCGAGGCCGCATTTGATCCTTCCACATGCTCTGCGTCTTCCACATCCGGCTTTGCCATATCCAGGAGCTCTTCAAAACTGAAAAAATCCTCCCCGGTTATGCGATATATCTCGTAAGCCCTGCGTGTTCCTTCTCTGTCGCTATGGTCAATCTTATTGAGGAAATACTGAGCAAGCTCTCGTATCTGCGCATAGAAGTCCCCGTCATATCCGGGATGGCAGCATACATATATATCCGATATATCCCTTCTGACAAATATATATTCCGGCTTCAGCATGATATGACTGGCATCGATAAGATAATCTTCCAGTGTCTTGGCGATCCTGTAGATCGCGTTAAGAACCAGATATATCTCCGATATGTCAATCTGCTTTTTCTCCCACAGTCTGGCAAGAGGCTGGCATCCGGTGACGACAAAATGAAACTCGTCCTTCTGATCCACCGAGATCATCCTCATCTCCAGGATTCCTGGTATCCTGTTTTCCTCCAATACCCTCACGGCATATGGATCTGGCGGACACTCTCCACTGAACACTAGACATGTCTGATCCAGTTTCCTGCGATATTGAACCTCCATCAAGTCTCCTCCTTATCTGGCATCTGTGAAGCCATAAATATTATCTGTCAGCTTATGCGGCCTTAACCCTTAACCAGCGTCTGAATCAAGCCGCATTTCCTTATAAATGAAGCAGGATCGCAAAATCCCCTTTTTATATTTCCGGCAAAACGCAAGCGGATATTCTCGAAGATTCCATACGATCTGCCTGCCGCCGTCACTCCGATCTTGCCCTGCTCCTTGTATGGTTCTGATGCCCATACTATAGAATAAAGCGTTGATCGTTCCATATCATCCAGCAGTTCTTCTGCTTCATCCAATGAGATAGACCGGTATACCTGAATGCTTTCTATCATACTTGCCTGAGCGACGATCATATCTCTCTCCCATAAAGAAAAACATATGACGGCAAATATGACGAACAGGACTATAGGCATGACCAATGCCGCCTCTATCGTGAAGCTGCCTTTTAACCGCTTATTCAATATATTCAATACTACGTTTTCTGCTGTTTCACTTTGCATCCTCTCGCTCCTTGCCTCTCTTTATCTTCCCGCTTTGCTGCCCCTGTCCTCAGCGTGACGCCTTCATGCCGTACTAACGGACCTTCCCAATAAGCACGATAACCGTACCGGCACACAGGAAGGGAAGAAACGGTATGGTCTTCCTGCCATTTTTCCCTTTTATATATAGGAATGCAGCCGGTATAAGTGATAGCGCAAGCGCCGTGCAAAATATCGTGAAGGTTTCGCGGATTCCGTTCATCGTGCCAACCAGCATCAGCGCACATGCGTCACCTGTGCCAATAGAATTACCAAATATATATGACGCAAGGAGCAGACAGACTCCCGGAACAAAGGCAACGCACATATCCTTCCACGACACCTTCAGCACCAGAAATCCAAGAAGCAGCCCGACCAGGATGAATGCCGACATTGTCATCGCATTCACGCTCCCTTTCAGTATGTCCTGTATTGACAGGACCACTAAGAAGATCACTATCGTGATATAACACATGAGTTCAGCATCAAATTCCATATCTTCAGCTAAATCCTCTCTCCATCGATATTCTCTCACTGCGGATGACGCTCCATCAGCGATGCACCTTCCCTGTCAATGCCGCTCATCCGTGATATGATTTGCCCATTGACGCCTCCCGCCAAGAATGCGCTTTTTCCATCCATACTTTTCACTCATGATGTCCTTTGTCTGTCGGCGGCCTTCTTCAGAGATACTCTCTGCCTATCCATGCCTTTCATCAGAAATCTGCTTTTTATCTTAAGATTGTGGTAACCATTCAACACCCCCAGACTCGGAATTTCAGTGCCCCAGACCGGGATGCTGCGCATCCCTCGTTATGGGGCGGCCAAAGGTGCTGAATAATTACACAAATCGTACATTCATGCTGCTGTCTTTGCGCATCGGCTGCAAGGCGGAAGGGATATGCTGTCCTTCTCAACAGCCTTTACCGTCCTCTTCAAGCCGCCGCAGTCCCGATTCGCATGATAACGGTTGCCATAATCTGTTATGTAAACAGAACCCACATAAGCAGCATAGGCAGCGCATCGTTCGCACGGTTTATATTTCTCTCCGCTCTTGTTGCGAAGGTTTTTCACCGATGATGTTGATACATTCCTGACAGACAAATCTATGTACGTACAAGATGTAGTAGAATGATACACCGTTCCGTTCTCCGTCACGTAGACTAATTCCTTCTGATCGTCATCTTCTTTGGGCTTGCTGCTCTTTCCTTTATCCGCGCCTGTCCACGCTCTGTAACAGCAGGTCTGAGTGACCGGTATGTCATGGATAAACCCTAAGCTCAATGGGAATTTCACAAGATACGATACCTTTAGTATGTACCTGTCCTCTTCGTCCGGCACAGATGAACCGAAAGTCGTCAGCCCCAGGCTTCCGCCGCGTATGCAGGAATTGTCCAGCTGATTTCTCCCTACCAGACCGACGACCCTCGCGTGAAGCAATGCCATCGCGGCCGCCTGGCTCGCCAAATCGTTCCAGTCCTCACGGCTCATAAATCCGACGTTTCCGCCACTTCCGCTTAGCCCTGACGACTCAATGACAGCTTGTGTGACCTCCAACCCCCCGAGAGCGCGAAGTCCATATGTGTACATGGCCGCGCTCTCGGTCGCCTCTTCCATTGCCATCTGAATCTTCATGCTTATGCTCATCGCCGGAAACAGTGTCAGGAACGTACTCATTGCGAACATAAATATGGAAAGTGCCATCGCGGCTTCCACAGTAAGGGAAGCCCTGATAAAATGGCTGCGGCACTCCCCAGGATCCATGCGGTTCCCCTCAAAATGGCTGCCACACTTCCCAGAGACCTCAGCTTCCGGCTCAGATAAATCAGCAAGGGGTGAGGAACATGGGGACGCTTTTCTTCTAAGAAAAAAGCGGCTATTCGACCACTGTCTTTTTTTATTTAACGGGAGAGTTTTTATTATTGCGAAAAGCCACATGCATGGTAATGAGGGACCATTTCTATTGTTATTATTCTTTGAGAAAAGCGTCATCACATTCCTCACCTCCGAATCGCGCCCCATGACATATATCTGCCCTTTATGCCACGTAATAGTTCAGTCTCCTTGTCTCTGTTTGTAGCCGTACCAGGTTTTGCAGCTGATATTGTAGCCGCCTTCCTTTCCGCGAGGAAGAAGCTGCGAAAACACGAGAAAACGGTAAGGTCCCGTCGCTGTGAGCGTGGCGCTGCACGAGTAGACACATTCGGTCATATCAAAGTCAGGACGGATCTTCCTCATCGATACCTGGATCATATCCATAGCCCTGTAATTTCTGCTTTCCGGATTGACGAAGGCGAGCAGTACTCTGAGGTAATCAACATATGTGAGCCCTTTGCCTGTGGGCAGCTCATCCTCCTCCCTGACCGATGAGGCAGAGGCGATATCAGAAGCGATATTTTCCAACGATGTCTTCCAGCTCTGCCCATCCTTCAGGAAAGGAACCCTGCCTCCGGCCAGAAGTGCCTTCACGTCGCGCAGTGATTCCGCGAATGCCCACGCCGCAGTCAGCAGTCCCGCCGCCGGCGGGATCAGATACAGCTGTCCTGTTGGTGTTATAAGCGCCGTAGCGAGCATCGTTATCTCTTCGCTCTTTTGCGCGTCAGCCAGAAGATAAGCCATGTTCAAGGCTTCCCTGAACCATAGCAGACGATTCACCACTGTTTTTAGATTATCATAATCCGCGTTTTTCCCGGCTATCACATACTCCACCTGAAATTCAGGAGTATCATTGTCTTCCTCCTCATCCGGATCATCCTCAGAGGTGTAGCAATCAAGGAAACGCAGCAGGTATTCATCGACCAGAAGACGGTTCTTAAGATTGCCGCTGCTTCCGCTTGCCGAGACCGGAGTCATCGCCGACCGCCGTGACTTAGCTGACTGTGACAAATGCGACGGGAAGCCCACGCCGGAGACAGCCTTGTGAGAGAGACCGTTAGGATCATTTACCACGATTCCCATAAAACCGTGGCGCATCAGGTTCTTCACGGTCTTAAGTATATCGTCCATGCTGATCCCCGGCTCTTCTGAGCTATCCCCGTTTCCTCCGGAAGCCTGTGATCCGTCTGCGGCAGTATCGCCTTCGCCATCCTGGGAAGACGGTGGCGAAGCTCCCGCCTCGCCACCATCGGCATTGCCGCCCTGCCTTGCCTCTTCTTCCTTCAGCCTGGCCTCCTCTTCCTTCCTGTGTTCCTCTTCTGCCTTCTCTTTAAGTTCCTCATAATCGCTGTATATTGAATTAAAGGAGAACTCGCCCTTCTTTCCGCTCTCATCCAGCTTTTCCTTGGCGTCTTCATCATTAAATACTCCAAGCCTTGCTATCATCTCCTCCAGCAGTATTCTGATGATGCCGCCCTTCATATAGTCAAGAACGGCATCTTCAAACACTGCTCCGTTTTGATCCGTTACATATACTATATCCGAGATTTCAGCCGACGACGCCTCAAGGGTGAACCAATCGGGATAACCGCCGAAAAGGTTCTCACTGTCCCCAAGCCCTTCCTTCGCATATGCCAGCATACGATTTCCCAGCGTCTCCCCGGATCTGTCTCCCGCCGAGCGAAAGAGCAAATGGAAGGTTCCCCAGAGCGCGTCATCATATTCGGCAAATACCGACTCAAGCGACGCATCCGCAGCAAGCCTCAGGCGCATATGCATGCCGCTGCTCCTCGCCGACTCAAGGCTGACCCCCACCAATGCTATGACCAGCGTAAGCACAAGACTGAGGAATACTGTAATACTGCCCTGAAGGCTGTACGACCAGCCTTGCCGCCCTTGCTTCCTGTCAGGCTTTGACCGCTGCCGCGCTGCGGCCAGCCTGTCATATGAGAGATGCCGCGGTACAAAATCGCCAATATGCATTCGTTCTCGCGCTCGCCCACATGTAGCAGAACAGCCTCCCGCCAACAGGTCACTGCATGACTGTAGCTGACTTTGAGTTGATGCTTTCGAAGATCGTCGAGAGGAGTTCGGTAAGCCTCTCACGAAAAATGATCACCAACGTAATGAGAACGACCAGGATAAGGAGTATCTCGACAACTCCTATACCATCCTCCTCTGCGAGAAAATCTCTCCCGCCCGGGAAATCCCTCTCCGCTTCATATCCTGCTTCGAGCTCCGCCGCCTCATATAAGGCCTCATCTTCACATCCATCACGGTACTCCTCATCATAATCTGACGAGGCTTGCCGATCCGCAAATCGTCCATCTGTGTTATCAACGTCTATATTCCGGCAATCCACATCCTGCCGTCCCATATCCAATCTTTCAGTCATTTTAATATCTCCTCCTATAAATGAACCTGTGCAGCTGCCTTGCATATATCTCTCGCGCATAAAACGCAGTTTCTGGAATACCGTTATCCTGCTGTCGTCCGTGGTCTTGCATATCTTTCGCGCATAGAACGCAGTCTACACTTGTTATGCGTTATTTATGCTCCTTGCCAGTACGCATTTTTCACAAGTGTACAGCACACAGGTTTTGTTTTTGTTCTGCTGCAGCCCTTTTCGCCATCTGACATTTGATTCAACCGCAAAATATCCGCGGCATCCTGAGTCCGAGACACCGGGCAGCTGTGTTTTTTCAGAACGACATGAATGCCGGTACCATAAGGATTATCAGCACCAACACAAACTGCAGCATCATCGGGATCAGGAGCTTGGACGAAATCTTCTCGCCCTCCCTTCTGGCAAGCTGCATGCGGTCACTGAAAGCATCCTCGGCCTCCTGCCTCAACATATCGTTCAATCCTTTGGAGCCTTTGCGTATGTTGGTCTCCAGCAGACTCCCCAACCTTAAATAGGGGGGCTGACCGCAGCGCCTGCCGAAATCCTTGTAGGCATATTCCTCAGCCACGCCGCGATCCATTGCGTTCTTCGTCAACAGCATCTCCCTGTAGAGGTATCTCCTCTCCGCGCCCTTTTCCTGTTCTGCCTGCATGTTGGATATGATCCTGTTCCATGCCTGCCTCACAGAAAGTCCCGCACCGGTCAATACTGTAAGCTCGCTCACAAACTCCCCATAGTCCAAAAGCATCTGGCTGTCTCTCTTTCCGGAGGCTTCGATCAGCCTCTGTTCCTGAAGATATGCCATAGATACCGCGGCTATCACGCCAAGCACTGCCACGATCACCACGCTGCCGATATTCGATGGCTCGGAATAGGTGACCGGCCTGTCTCCCACATATTTTGGAAGGACAAGCTCCCCGTCTCCTTGCTTGCTCGCTTCAGCAATCGCGGATTCCGCAGCCTGCCTGAACTCATCCTCCGGCTGCGCATCCGCGGGAAGCACCTTAACGGTAGTCCCTGCCGTCTTCCTGCCCCTCTCCTCACCTCGTTCAGTAAGGATCATGGTCAGGCTTATATCCACCGGCTGAATATCCTTGATACGAGTCCTGTCCACCGTTCCATCGCTGCTGACACAATCAGATGAACCTAATCCCCATTCAGCCTTCATGCCTCGCACGGAGCATTCGGTCTCGAACTGTAGATCATACTTTATCTCGTCCAGTGAATCGTTGCGCCCCTTAAGCAGCGTCATATACTCCTCCTCAGCCTTGCCGAAAAGTCCTTCTATCTCTTCATCAGTGTAAAGAGACGGCTCCACTTCAACTTTAAGATCATAATCCCTGTCCTGCGCGTGAAGCCTGACACCCACCTCCTCGGCTTTCTGGTCTTTCGAAGGTCGTACAATAGTGAAATCCTCGTTAAGCCGTCTTTTTGAACCCGTCAGCAAGAGCAAAGAGGCTATGAGGATCGCCGCCGCCACACATAGAAGAACTATGGCGCATTCTTTTATGGCAAGAGTCCTCGCTGAGACCTCCGGTCTCACTTCAGGATTCAGAGACCTGAGCCTCTCCAGCTTCTGCAAAGAACATACCGGAAGCTGTCTCTTCCTTCGTCTTTCAAAAATCGCGTCCACGATTTTTGCGCTCAGTCTGAATTTTTCTTTCCTTTCCAACACGTCCCGCCCTTCTGAGAATTATCTCTATACAGTCACGTCCATTATCTTTTCAGCAAGAATAATGGCTCCGGCATATAGAATCAGGCAGAACGTCATGGTAGCTCTGCCGGCAAGCGTCCCATAAAGCGGCGTCAAAAAAGACGGACTAGTCAGATTCATGTACAAAAGTATTCCCGCAGGCATTAGGTTCATCACCCTCGACTCCATTTTTTTCGCTGTCATGAGAGTCTGTATCTCTTCCCTTACCTGCTGCTTGGTGCGGAGAGTCGCCGCGGTGCTGTCCAATATCTGTATCATCCTGCCGCCGTTCCTCTTGGCAACGCCAAATATGACGGCAAGCTGCCTGATATCATCCACACCGCTCCTGTCAGCAAAATCGCTGAGAGCCTCTTCAACTGTCATGCTCATACCAAGCTGTCTTTCAATGGCAAGGAACTCCTGCACAATCATCCCATCCTCACCGTAAACCACTGTCAGCTCACGCCTCGCTTCATGGAACGCGTTTTCTACAGAATATCCGGCTAAGAGCGCGCCTGCCAGAGCCTGTACTCCATTCTTAAACTGCAGCGTCAGGTTCTGTCGGCGCAAGGCTGCCGCACGCTTGCCGCAATGCCTGTACCATAGAACAAGCAGCGGACTCAACAGTACGGCAGGAATCAGGCTGTGATAAAAAAGCCACGACATGCCTGCTGCGGCGCCTATGCCTTCACATATGGCCACTGCCCTCTCCGGCAGGCTCATATGGTATGTCCGATAATCCTGCAGCTTCAAGCTTCCTTCTTGACGCAAGAGATTCGCACCGTATGAGTCCCCCGGCTTCTCTGTCATATCGATAGATAGGCCGGCATCGTATCTCTCCTTTTTCATCTATGCCCGATACCTCCATGATAGATACTGCCTTCCTTTTGCCGTCACGCATCCGTCCCAAATGCACAATGATGTCGATCGCGGATGCTATCTGTCCCCTGATGGCGGATATCGGCAGCTCACCTCCCATCAGCACCATGGTCTCGATCCTGGAAAGCATATCCTCCGGGCTGTTCGCATGTCCCGTAGACAGAGAACCGTCGTGACCTGTATTCATAGCCTGCAGCATATCCAGGGCTTCCGGTCCTCGTATCTCTCCTATGATAATCCTGTTGGGGCGCATCCTGAGGCTGGTCTTGATCAGGTCACGTATAGTGATCTCGTTTTCTCCTTCAAGATTCGAGTTACGAGCCTCAAGCCTGACCAGATTCGGTATGCCCCGAAGCTGGAGTTCGCAGGAATCCTCTATCGTTATCACGCGTTCCTGTTCAGGTATATATTGTGATAAAGCGTTGAGAAATGTTGTCTTCCCTGAACCGGTACCGCCGCTGATAAAAATGTTGTAGCCTGCTATGACCAGTCGCCGCAGCAGCTCAGCCGCGCTTTTATTTATGCTCCCCAGCCTTATCAGCCTGTCCATGGTCAAAGGCTTTCCTGAGAATTTCCTGATAGTCAATATAGGACCGTCGGGGGCAGCCGGCGGCAGGACTATATTCACTCGAGAACCGTCTTCAAGCCTCGCGTCCGCTATAGGCGTCGAGGTATTTACCACTCTGTTCACCCTGGCGACTATCTGCTGGATAACATTGTCCAATATCTGCTGCGAGGAAAAATGCTTATCCCACCGGACGATCTTGCCGCCGCGTTCGATGAATACAGCGTCAAGTCCGTTCACCATAATCTCTGTTATAGACTCATCGTCAACCAGCTCCTGCAGCATGTCCAGACGCCGGAAGGAATCGAAAAGCTGCTTACGAAGCTTCGTCCTGTCCCCTACCGGCAAGACACGCCTCCTGCTCTCGCGCAGGAGCACCGCGTCTATCTTATCCAGAAGCTCAGCATCGCTTATATCTTCTGTGATATCCAGCTCATCCATGACGGCTTGCCGCAGCTCGTGAACGATATCCAATGTCTGGCTCATGAGAAACCCAACTCGCTCATATGCTTCTCCATGTACCTTCCGAGCGGGGAATGTCTCACTGAAGCCATGTCAACCCCTTCCGACATCTGCGTATAGGTCGGTACAGATACATATTCCAGCCGCCTAAGAATATTATCCTGCCCGATGCTTCCCAGATATTCCTGGAACGCGGCTATCTTTGACTCTGACGCCTTGTCGCGTCTTCCGGGAACAAATATCCTGCCGCACAGCGCCAGCAGCGGGAGAGGATCGGCGACGGCGCTGCCCACATCCAGGATAAGGTAACGATAAAGCTCACTGCCTCCCATAGCTGCCGCTATAGAGGCGAGCTCCTCCGGCTTCGCGGATCTTATATCCGCCGGACAGCTCACCGGCGGCAGGTACGACAGCTTCCCGCTGTTCCTGACCGCATGAAAAAGCCTTCCGTTCTCTTCCTTCGATACCCTGCGGTAATACAGAATATCCGACAGATCGTCCCTTCCCCCGGTCTCCGTGATATCTCTCGCTTCGGGGAGCATTGAGCTGATCCCCGGATAATCCTCGAAGCTTAGATAAATGGAGGGCGCGCGTTCCGCCAGCATCATGCCCAGAGTTACCGCAAAGGTCGACTTATAACATCTCCCAACCGGCGAATATACGCCAATGACCTCCGCCTTCAGATACTCCGTGTCTCCGGCGCAATTCAGCTTTCTGGCTTCATAAGCCGCCATCACCTCGCGTATAAGCTGTGCCGATGAACGGTACTTATACACTGTCTCGTGATTCTCGTCCCGCTCCCCTGCATCCTCCGCAAGCATGAAAACCATGTCGGACTGACCGTCAAGATCCTGCGTCATGGCCTCCTTTGACACCAGCAGCACGTCTATAGGAGTGTCCCGCACAAAAGCATCGAACGCCTTGTGGTCGGAGAAGCCCCTGACATCGAAGATACAGTCGTTCCTTCTGCCAAGATACCTGCTCAGGCGTTCTGTATACGTGCTGTCCGAATCATAAAAGGCCAGTATTTTTTTCTTCACGCGAGTATCCACATCTCAATCACCTCCTTGTAAGACAACAGCTCTATAACAACGACCGCAAGGAACATCGACACTGCCAATGGTATCACTGCGTGATCCGGGTCAGTTCCTCTGACAAAGTACGGGCTTAGCCTGCCTGCCGCAAGCATGCCCGCCGCGTAAGATTTGATCTTCTGCAGCCTCTCATGGACCAGGCCTTTGCTCCATATGCGGTGAACCGACCACAGCGCGGCGAAAAAAAAGGACAAAAAAAACATAGCCTTCCAATCTTGAAACTCCAGCAGTCCACCGTAGACCGCGAACAGCTTCACGTCCCCCGCCCCGATCATCCTCAGATAATAGAGCGGATAAAGCAGCAGTAATGGCAGCGCCAGCCTTATCAAGTAGATGGGATGCCTGGACCAGAGAAATCCGCCTGCCACGCCGAAAAGCAGCAAGACGTTCGGTATCTTCGATGTGCGCAAATCGAACAATGCCGCCGCGCCCGCAAAAAGCAAGATAAAAATATCCCTGATAAAATGCATCAACCTTCACCACTCCTTCGGCGGCAGCATCCTCTCTTTGAAAACAGGCTCTGCCCTTTAAACTGCCCTTTAGGTTTTCTTTTCCTCTCCGTGTTCACGTCTTTTTCGTCTGCCGAACACTACGCTGTTAAGTCGTAACGCTATTATTACACAGCTTCCTACCCTTGTCAATAGCCTATTTATGTAATTTAATTCGTACTCCTTTTGATACATTTCTAACTTTAATGTACTTTTCAGGACATGATAATACATATTTTGCGCACCCTTGTGCCGTTAATTACATATTTCTGTCCATGTGAGCTTTTTTCACAGGCGACCATGAGAGATTTCTTCCATACTTCCCACATGTGCCTGCACCAGCAAATATTGCCTTGATATCTTCATAAATATTTTCGTTAAAACGAATTTATGTGATGCGCTTTTTATACCTCAATTGACAGACATGATATGATAATAAACCCAATATGATAATAGACCCGATATGATAACAGACTCTATATGATAACAGACTCTATATGATAACAGACACGCTTTCATAAGCGCTCATTCGCAAAAAAATTTTTATAAAAAAGCCTCCCGATTCCTTGACTCAGCAAGGCTTCGAGAGGCCATTGTCCACGCCATCCGTTCTTCCAATGGCGGCTTTCATACACGCTCTGCCAACCATATCCTGTACGGGCGTCTCTTCCGTATCACAAGTTACAGTTCATCACTAGTTACGATTCATTACTGGTTATAATTCATCACCCATTATAATCCATCACTTGTTGATTACTTGTTATAATACCACCGTTTTCGCTCCTTCTTTTTCTTCATCTCCCACTTCATTTTTTTCTTCCGACTCGTCCTCTTCTACAGGCAGCCGTCCGAAGGCATCCGCCAGCTTGTGCAGCCATCTGCTCTTCTCGACGGTTATCTGCTCCTCTCTCGCCCTCCATGCCCAGTTTCCTCCGACCGTTGAAGGGATGTTCATCCTCGCCTCTGCCCCAAGCTCCAGGATATCCTGCATGGCTGCTATCGCCGTGTCGGCAACGCTGGCATAAGCCGTCCTTATCATCGCCCGGGCAGGCGTCTCATCCGTGCGCATGCTCGTGTAAAATCTGAAGAAATCCCTGGTCTGCCTGTCCGCGTCGCCGGCGTACCATCCGCAGACAGTGTTATTGTCATGAGTTCCCGGATATACTATGCAGTTCTTGTCATAATTATGCGGCAGGTAGGTGCTCCTGTCCGCCGGATTGAAGGCGAACTGAAGTATCTTCATACCAGGATAACCCGTCTTGCGCACGAGTTCCCTCACGCTTTCAGTAAGATCCCCCAGATCCTCCGCAACCAAAGGCAGATCACCTAACTGATCCTTTACAGCCTTGAAAAAATCCATCCCCGGGCCCTTGCGCCATACGCCCGTTTTGGCATTCGGCGCGCCCTTCGGTATGCAGTAATACGAGTCAAATGCCCTGAAGTGATCCACCCTTACAACATCGCAAAGCTTGAACAGCTGCCTGAAGCGCGAAACCCACCAGCTGTATCCTTCCTTTTTCATGTATTCGAAATTATATACGGGATTCCCCCACAGCTGGCCCTCCTGCGAGAAAACATCCGGCGGGCAGCCGGACATCTCTATCGGAACATAATCCTCGTCCAGCAAAAATATATCAGGATTGCTCCAGACATCCGCGCTTTCCACGGGAACGTAAATAGGCACGTCGCCTAGGATCTTCACGCCGTGCGCGTTGGCATATCTTTTCAGCCTCTTCCACTGGCGGTAGAAGAAATACTGAAGCATCTCATGCAGCAGAATAGCTTCATCGCACTGCCCACGCCATCTTTCCACCGCTTCAGGCTGACGCGTGCGGATGTCCTTGTCCCATTCGCTCAGAGGGGCTTCCTTCAATTCATCTCTTATCGACATGAACAGCGCGTAGTCCCCCAGCCAGTCAGCGTTCTCTGCCAAAAAATCCATAAAATCATCGGGGAGATCCATGGCAAAACGCTCAAGCATGACAGGATAAAGCTGCTTCCATCCGGCTCTCACTTTGTCAAAATCGACCTTATCTAAATTCCGGCCCCAGTCGATCTCATCGATCTCGTCATAAGTCAAGTAGCCGGCCTCCGCCACCTGATCAGGATCGATAAACAGAGGATTGCCCGCGAACGTGGAATAGGACGAATATGGCGAATCTCCGAATCCTACAGGTCCCATAGGCAATATCTGCCAATAAGTCTGTCCTCCTTCTTCCAGCCAGTCAACAAAATCATAAGCCTCGCGTCCCAGGTTTCCTATGCCGTAATCGCCCGGCAAGGATGATATATGCATCAATACTCCGCAGGTTCTCATCTTATACACTCCACAAAATAATGTAAACCCACATGCCAAGCTTGGCACAACCATACTTTATAAGTCATCGCGTGGCTCCGTGCTTCGCACTCCCACCACGCTAACCGGTATTCGCACTTCCGCCCGCTGCGCGGGTCCGTGCCCATACCGGTTGTCCTGCCCAACAAGACATATCAATATCAATAATTATACACGTTATCGTGTATGAGTACAATAGCTCAGAACCACATATCGATTTTGAGAATAGAAAAAAGCTGTCACACGAATGATACGATAGTATGACAGCTCCTCTTCATTCATTAACATGTGTCAAGCCGCTAATGCTAAAGGCACATTGCCCACTGTTAAAGCATGCAATCATCTGCACCTCTAACTTTAATATTTTCAGAAAAATTGAATAATTAGATGATTATTATATATTTTATGGATTTATGGATTCAGAGATTTAAGATTCCAGATTCAGCCATAAAGCGGGGCGAACAGAACCGCCAGGCATATCCACGCCGTCACCGTCCTCATTGATGTCGCCATCGAAGTCGACATAAGCGGCACAGTAACTACTGAAGCCAGACGAGCGCAGCCACCACCAGCCCGCTCCCTCCCCATTGCCCACTAAGAATTCGGAGCTAACAGAAGCTCCCCTTCTGATCGCATACCCAGTCGGTGCTGCCATCCTGTCTGCCGAATCCGAAAAATAGTGATATGCTTCTTTCAAGCTAAGCAAAAATATACTGTCCTCGGTATCTTCACCTCCATCTGTACCATAGTATATGTACACTAACTTTAAAACCCTGCTGTTGAGAGCACACTGCGCACCATAGAGCTGACAGCCGGAATCACATCAAGGGAACGATAGGAAGTCGTCCGAAATCACACAAGTTCCCTGCGAGCCCTTATAGCCGCCGGGAGCGAAGCAGATGGGAACGCAGTGTGATGAGGTAAGACGACGTGTTCCCGGATGTGATCCGGCTGGAGGCGACGCACTAATCAGGATCCTATCGTCTGACTCTGAGTCGCAACAAATACGCTACATCCATGAACCCAAAATAGTTTCTCGAAATTCATCAGCCACAAAGCATCGGTTGAGACCTGTAATCCATACTCTGAATCACTACAAAAGGGTGCGCCATCAGGCGCACCCCGCAAAGCACATAGACACGGCACAGAAAAAACATTCATCGTATACCGCACATACAGCACCTATATGACAATGCCATAATGTAGTATCTGTATCACTATCCAGTAACAAATATAACGGTCCGGCATCTTTATCACTATCTAGCAGCTGTATCAGCCGTATCCCTATCTGTTGTCTACCATATGCCATATCATTATAACTATATGACCTTATAGCTATCTACCAGCTCACCGGATTACTTCTTCAGGTTGTTCCTGTTGTAGTTGATCAGGCAGCCGGCCTTGATGATCTCTCTCTCAGCATCGGTCAGATCGCCCAGGCTGACTTCGAATTCCTTTATGCCGTCCTTGGTGACTGCGTATGCCTTGATGTTGTCGTTCTTCTCATCCAGAGCCTTGCGGATGCCGGGGACATAGACGAAATCGCCGAGTGCGAAAGGAAGCTCATTGTCATCGCCCTTGTACAGGAAAGGCAGCATGCCCCAGTTAATGAGGTTGGAACGATATCTCTTGGTGGCGTATTCCTTGGCGATGTTCGCCCATCCGCCAAGAACCTTCTGGCAGGAAGCTGCCTGCTCACGGGCGGAGCCGTCGCCGGGCTTGACCGCGAAAATGGTGGAGCCGATAGCGATCTTCAGAGGATCGATGGCCGGGAACTGAGCCTTAAGAGCCTCATAAGCAGCCGCGAAGCCTTCTCCCTCGGGAGCCTTGCCTTCCTGACGGCCATACTCTACATCCTGAACTGCCTTGGCGTTCGGAACATAGTTAGGATCCTTACGGCTGAGAGCAAACTGCGCAAGGCCGATAGGGTTGGAGCGGTAAGAAGAAGTCTCGCCTGAAGGGATCAGCTCGTCGGTGGTGGTGACCGGATCGTGGATCTCTGAGACGACCTTCAGCATGACGTCCTCGGTAAGGGCGGTCATCGCCGGCCAGTCTTTGATGTTTGGACCAAACTGCAGCTCGACTTCAGGATGCGCAACTCCCTTGCTGTCGTAGATCCTCTTCTCATAAATCGTGCTGTCGAAGTGATAAGGATGGCTCTTGAAGCCCTCGAAGCCTTCAGCACTGGTCAGGAAGCCCTTGTTGGCAGCTGTCATGGCGATAGAACGGGCATCCATCAGGGCGACGGAAGCGATCTGTCCGTTCTGGACCTTGGAACCTTCGCGGTTAGGGAAGTTACGGGTTGCGTGACGGATGGAGAATGCATCGTTGGCAGGAGTGTCGCCAGCGCCGAAGCAAGGTCCGCAGAACGCGGTCTTCAGGATCGCGCCGGACTCAAGGATCGTGGCGGCAGCTCCGTTCCTGATCATCTCCATGTAGATCGGGGTAGAAGCCGGATATACGCTCAGCGTGAACTTGTCATCACCGATGAACTGGCCTTCAAGGATGTCAGCCGCAGCCATGCAGTTCTCGAAGCCGCCGCCGGCGCAGCCGGCGATAAGAGCCTGATCGACATACAGCTTGCCATCGACGATCTTCTTCTGCAGGGAGTAATTGATCTTGTCGCCAAAGCTGATCTTCGCGCGTTCTTCGGTCTCGTGAAGGACATCCTTAAGGTTCGCGTTGACATCATCGATGGTGTAAGCCATGGACGGATGGAAAGGCATGGCGATCATAGGCTTGATCGCGCCGAGGTCGACATCGATGACTCCATCATAGTAAGCGATGTCAGCGGGCTTGAGTTCCTTGTACTGCTCAGGCCTCTTGTGGGTCTCGAACCAATCCTTGGTGTTCTCATCGGTGATCCAGATGGAGGACAGGCAGGTGGTCTCAGTCGTCATGACGTCGATGCCGATACGGAAATCGGTTGAAAGGTTCTTGATGCCAGGGCCGACGAATTCCATGACCTTATTCTTGACATAGCCCTTCTTGAAGGTCGCGCCGACAAGAGCGATAGCGACGTCCATGGGACCTACACCAAGGCGAGGGGTGCCGTGCATGTAAACAGCGACGACCTGAGGCATCTTGATGTCATAGGTCTGGTTCAGCAGCTGCTTCGCAAGCTCGCCGCCGCCTTCGCCGCAAGCCATGGTGCCGAGGGCACCGTAACGAGTATGGGAGTCGGAGCCAAGGATCATCTTGCCAACGCCTGCCATCATCTCTCTGGCATACTCATGTATAACAGCCTGATGAGGGGGGACGAAGGATCCGCCGTACTTCTGGGCAGCGGTAAGACCGAACATATGGTCATCTTCGTTGATGGTTCCGCCAACGGCACATAGGCTGTTGTGGCAGCAGGTCAGGGTATAAGGAAGAGGGAATCTCTCCATGCCCGAGGCCCTTGCTGTCTGGATGATTCCGACGTAAGTGATATCATGGGAAATCATCTCATCAAACTTAATCTTGAGATTCTGGTCATCGCCCGAAGTGTTGTGAGCGGTAAGGATGCCATAAGCCATGGTTCCCTTCTTCGCTGCTTCCTTGTCGGGGGTGACGCCGGTCTTCTTAGCTACAGCCTGAGGTGCATCGGGCAGATCCTCAACAAGATCGACACCATTGATAAGGTATGCACCATGTTCATACAGTTTCATCGGTTTGTCCTCCTTAAATATTAGTTAACATTTATACAACCGACATATCTTTTCGTGGGAAAAGATGTCAAAAAGCCATATCTCGACAGCATCTGCGCAAAAAGGAGAACGCAAACGCACAATACAATGCAGTTATTAATATTATCGTCTAAAAAGATAAATCCGTCAAGAAGTATATGACGGCTTCACGGCATTTTTTAGACACTTTTTTTGACTATGTGCCAAAATAACATGCCTTACTCTTCAACAGCTTTTCTTTCAGCGAGGCGGTAAAGATCAATAATATCTTCCTTGGTCAGCGCATGTCCAAATGAAGGCAGCGTCCTGGTGCCTCCCGCTGTAGTCATGTCGGCCAGCTTCTCATATTCATCGGGCGTGATGCCAAGTTCCTCGATGGTGACAGGCATGCCGAGGCTCTTATAAAATGCCCTCATCCTGTGAACGCCATCCTTAATTGTGCTCTCAAGATCCTCTCCCTGTTCCGCGTCCCAAATCCTCACAGCCCATTCGGCAAAGCGCTCCGGACCCATCTTGTACTCATACATGACCCATGCCGGGAATATGACCGACAAGCCGGCTCCGTGGGTGATGTTGTCATGAAGCCCGGAGAAATCATGCTCGATCTTGTGCGCGGTAAAGGTCTTATGCCTCCCGCAGCCGGTGAGGTCATTGTGAGCCAGAGAGGAAGCCCACATGATGTCAGCCCTTGCATTGAGATCCGCGGGGTTGTCGCGAAGCAACGCCCCACACTCTATTACCCTGCGCATGATGCCCACCGCGATGTTGTCTGTAAGAGGAGTCGCCTCTTCATCCGTCAGAAATCTCTCCATCGTGTGGATCATGATATCCACCGTGCCCGCCGCAGTCTGCCATGCAGGAACGGTGACCGTATTCGCAGGATTCATGAAGGCGAAGGTCATTCGGTTGTGCGAGCCGTTGATTCCCCTCTTCAGCGCGAATTCCTCGTTTGTGAGCACACAGGAATCGCTCATCTCGCTCCCCGCTGCGGAGAGCGTCAGGACTGCTCCCATGGGAAAACGCTGCTTCGGCGCCACGCCGGCGATCACGACTTCCCAAGGATCCTTCCCGGTAGTAAGACCCATGGCTATGCCTTTGACCGAATCACATACGCTTCCGCCGCCCACCGCGAGGAGAAAGTCCACGCCCTCTTGACGGGCGAGCTCTACGCCCTTTCGAACGAGGCCTACCTTCGGATTCGGCTCCACGCCTCCAAGCTCGACCCATGCAATGCCTGCCGTGTCCAGCTCCGCTGTTACCTTAGCCAGAAGGCCTGTCTTCCTTACCCTCTCACTGCCATAATGCACCAGCACCTTCTTCGACCCTATGGATGCAAGCGCTTCCCCTATGTGAGTTTCGGCATCCTCTCCAAAATAGACCTTTGTCGGAACATCATAGATAAAATTCATCATATCCGGCACCTCTTATATTTATATTTGTAACTATTCACCAACTACATGCGTGCCAATCACCGATACACCGTTTATCTGCACGTCAGTCTCCCGTCCGTCTTTTATCTGCCCATCAGTCGGCTGCCCATCAGTCGTCTGTCCATCTGCCGGCTGTGCTTCAGCTGTCTGCCCATCCGCCGGTTGTTCGGCCGGCTGTGCTTCGGCATCTTTTCTTCCCAACCCCGCGTCGAGCGGCTCTATGCCCTCAAGCCTTGCGGCGCATCCGATGGCGTATTTGCCTGCGTCATAAAAATATAGCTTATACTGGTCAAATGCGGTCGATTGTATCGAGAAGAAAACGAATGCCGTATCTTCAGGCGGCGTCTCCAACAGCACCTCCGCTTTTTTCGAAGCCTTCTCATGCGCCGGGCGCGCGAACCAGAAATCGTTCAGTGTCAGGCCGTGGTCAACGGCATATTTTCCAAAATAGTAGTAGTCCTGCGCCTCCATCTGTATGGAGATGATCAGGTGCGTGATTCCATCGTCATCTGCGAGCGCACGGCCGACCGCCGTCTTCCCGAACTCCGCTTCCACGATTCCTTCAGGCACAACTACAGGCTCCACCCTCCCATCCAGCAGCTGTTCTCCCCCTTGGATGACCAAAAGAACGGAGAGCAAAGCTACGGATACATGTGCCGGGTGCATTCTCAAGGTCAGTATCAGCGCAAAGAGCATGATCATGTACATCAACACCCATGACACCCTGCCTGAAGAGCGGAATGTTTCCATAATGTGCAAGATAAAACGCGGCAACGGATAGGAAAATATGACCTTGTCATTAAATGATATCACATTCGATGCGGCAACCAGCAGCGACATCAGGCCCGCAAACGAGAAGCCTGCGACAAGCCCGGCAATTGGACTCCCCGCAAGACGCTGTTTCTCCGCCTTCCATCTCTCAGTGACCGTCACATATCCGGACTCGGCCGTTTCATTATCCTCCGGCGCTGCCGCGCCCCTATGAAGCCTGTCCGCGCCGCCATCTTCGTAATCATCGTCATATGGATCGTATCCCGCGGTTTCATAGGCGTACCGATCCTCTTCATCCGCGCTTTTCCTGCGGCGTGAAATGCCCCGGCGGTTGTTATAAGCGGATCCATAGGTCAGATCCGAACCCGCGACGGGATGATAGAACAGGCTGCTTCCGCATAGCAGCCGCCATATCAACAATACGACCACTATCAAGATCATGAGCAGCATGCCCAGCCCCAGGTATGAGAAGCCCTCCGCCTGTCTGGCTTCATCCACCCACGGCAGCCTGCGGAAGAGCGACAATATCCCTTTGGGGTCTTTGTCCCGGGCGTTCCAGAAACTGTTAAGGTTGAACGAGTACTCCCCATAACCCAGGTCAGAGATTCGTTCCGTCTCCATCCCTGTGGAAAAACCGCCGAGAAGAGCTATGACAAGCAATGCGCTCCCGATGTATGCTATGAGGCAGCGCAGGGCATTCCAGCCGTTCTTCCTGTCCACGATGCTGCACAGGCAGTAGCCTCCAAGGACGATACCGCAGATCAGCACAAAATACATATGAACCGATGCTGCCATTATCCCCATGAGAAGCCAGAATAACATAGCCGGAAGCGGACGGCGATACCTCTCCCTGTAGAAAAACAGAGACGTGAGGGCTAAGATGACCAGCCATTGGCAGGTCAGCGCGGCATGAACCGTGGTTCTCAGCAGCAGCGCCGGAACGAAAGCGAAAAATACCGCGCCGATCACGGCAGCAGCCTGGCTGTCAGTATGCCTGTGCAGTATCCTGGCTGCCAGAGCTGCATTCATAAAATAGCAAAATGCCGTCCACATTCCGAAATACTGGAAATCCTCGGGCAGATAGTCACGGAAAAGCTTAAAGAAGATGGCAAGCCCCGGAATACTGTCCGTAAATATTATGCTGTTTGTCTCCGGATAGGAAAAATAATCGTACAGTCCCCAGGGAAATCTCCAGTCACTGATACGGAACGCCCGCCAGCCTAAGTATGCCTGATAGATATCCTTATCAGGATTTATGACCCATGCGGTGTTCAGAGGATTGATGATACCGAAGCCGTACATCAATGCAAAGAGCAGCCCGGCTATCAGCCCGGCTATAACACAGGTCAGCCATATCCTCTTGCCTGATGTCTCCATACCTCGCCTCTCCTCTATCAAAACAGCCCCGGATATTCCAAGGCACAGCGGTCGTACCGCATAGCCGCCTTTTCCGCCGTTCTTCCGGCTGTTTGCTGCTTCCGGCCTTCCGCTCATCTGCTACCGCCGTTCTTCCGGCTGTTTGCTGCTTTCAGCCTTCCGCTTATCTGCTCCGCCGTTCTTCCGGCTGCCCGATTCTCTCGTTCTTCCTGTTATCTGCCTCAGCCGGCCTGTCTGTCACACATCTATGCCGGCTTCCTCACAAAGTCCCTTGAATTCTACCGACCTGGCGAAGCCGTCAAATACTCTCTTGCGGGATGCCCCTTCCTTCAGAGCCTTCGACCAGGTGTTGAAGCCTTCATTGTCCGGCGTGCGCCCCAACATTGTGTAGTACAGGAAATAGATGTATGACTCATCGTCCCAGTTCGCTTCATTAAATTCACGGCTGTCGAAGAACCCCCATGCCACCTGACTCCCGGTGGCGCGACGGTCAATCAGGGCCCCCACCCAGTCCTCAAGCCCTCTGCTGTCTGGTTTACGGTTCAGGCAAGACCAGTAAAGGCGGCTGACAAAGGAAGTCACTCTATAATTCCTGTCGACTATCTCATCTGAAATATAGATACCCCGGGCTATACCAAGCCTTTCCGCAAGCTCGGTCATCTCAGGTGAATTGGAAAAGCCCTCAAAGACCTTCTTTCTGGTGCAGCCCGTGTCAAGTACGTTCCGCCATGATTCCAGTCCGGCTTCATCCGCTTCTCTTCCAAGAATCGTGGCATATAAGGCCCTGATGTAAGCCTCATCGTCGAGGGGATTCGCTTTAAATTCATCACTCAACACGAAGCCCTTGAGCAGCGTGGACGCTGAACACTTCCCCTCACGGAGCATGACCACCCAGGACATGAGTCCCCTGGCTTCAGCTTCGCGTCCCAGGAAATTCCGGTACAGCCTGCTGACATACTCGTGAAGCAGCGCTTCCCTGTCGATATCTATAATGGCCACAGCGTCATTTTCCTTGAAATAAGACGCGCTGTAGTAACGCACTCCATCCTTCACGCTGAAATGTCCGAGATAATCCCACAGAAGAGGGAACTCAGTGTTGCTGTTGGTGTGGCCGATATTCTGCATGCGGTTGACCCTGTAGACGGGAATCCTCGTTCCTTCCGCATCCACAGACCAGGTCCAGCTCTCATAACCGTGCTGCCTGTCCTTCATGACATTTGTGCGGTAGGTATATTGCGGCGTACTGTTCGTCGCCTCCTCGCCCATCTCAAGCCCCCAGAGCATCAGATGATAACGGGTGAGCGCCTCGATGCTTTTGCCCTCGTCAGCTTCGGCGTAATATTCCGAGTCCTTGTGGTTAGTGTACCAGATTCCATTGTGCAGCTCGGGGCGGTCTCCCTCTCCGTACATGAACATGACCGGCACAGGAGCGTTGGAGGCAGCACCGTATTTCCTGCCTGCTCCGCCGAACATGCCCTCGAAGCTCTCGGCAGGATTGTATACATCAGGAACCGCAGACGTGCTGGCAACAGCGGCGAAACGATCCGGATAAAGGATGCCTATGGCCTGTGACACGCCGCTGCCCGCGGAATGTCCGGTTAGATAGATGCGGCTCTCGTCAACCTTATAGTCGGCGGTAACCTCTTCTATAACCTTATCCATGAAAATGTCGGTATCCCTGTAAGTTAAAGTGGTAGGAGTGTTGTTGTCCTCGCACAAAAATACGACTATGAAATTCTCGCTAAGAGCCGTCAGCCACCACTGAGAAGCATTGAAGAAATTGCGGTCCGTCGTCCCGGCTCCTGCTTCAACCAGTACCAGCGGAGCACCGGCGCTGCCCCACGCTTCCTCGCAGCCTTCGGGAGCATAAACGATGTATTCCCTCTTCGCATGACCTTTAACAGGCTCTATCGTCGTAGTCACGATCTTGACGCCCAGCTCGTTCCAGTCGGGGCGATAGCTCAGCTGTTTGTTATACTCTGTGCTGAAATCATAACTCATATAACGGCTCAGGAACTGCCTTATATCATTGCTGTGAGCGGCGTAGTCATAGGTCTCGGCCTTGCGGAAACCGACCGCAGACAGGCCGTTGCCCCCCGATATCTCAGGATATCTGGAGAAAAGCTTGTTCCACATAGTCGTCTGCCAACGTTCCGAATCCAACTTCTGATAGTATATAACAGCACCGTTGATGATCTTTGGTTCATCAGTGACATCATTCGCCGCCTTCCAGTAGTCAAGGCTGCGGAGGCCCGATATATCGTTTGTCACATAATAGGTCGGTATGGTTATCTGGGAGTATGTCATCTTGAGATCATCTTCAATGACAAATGGAGTGCGGCCTGCTTCTCCCATAGGGGTACGGCCGATCTCTTCCAGCTCCTGCCGCGGCACACCTGAAGAACCAACGTATGCCTGGGCAATGACCCGCATGGGATTCCTCGCGCACCAGGCTTCGAGAGCGGCGCTCTGATCTCCGTAACCGACGAAATTGAAAATCCCATATGTTGAGAATGCCGGAGTGGCACCTATCACAGGCGAAAGCAGCCATCTCATGGCCGACTCCACATAAGCCTTCTCACTCTCATAAGTACCATAGCCGTTCCTGCCCGGTTCAAGCACGTAAAGTCCTTCTTCCATGCGGTCGGCATATCTCTTCCATCCGGAAGCAACCAGAAACTCTGCGGTATCGACTCCTTCCGGAACCTCGACAACCGTGAAATATGACGCAATGGGTGCTCCCTCCGGGATATAAATCTTGACGCTCCTCCTTGCGGAGACATCAATGGTGAAATATCCCGTCAACGAGAGGCGGTTCGGCTCCTCGGAAACCTCTATGGACGAAACATTATACGTCAACAGGTTCACCGGCGCGCCAAGCTTATCTTCTTCAAGCTGTCCGGGATCCACAGGTTCTTCCTGTGTCGGCATTTCAGCTGTAGAGGGCTGTTCCGCAGGTTCTTCTTGAGTAAGGTTCTCTTCAGTGGGTTCTTCCTGCGCAGGCTCCTCTTCCGTAGGTTCTTCCTGCGCGGGCTCTTCTTCCGTGGGTTCTTCCTGCGCGGGTTCTTCCTGCGCGGGCTCCTCCTGCGCAGGTTCTTCTTGAGTCGGATCCTCTTGTCCAGGCTCTTCTTTAGCTGATTCTTCCGCCGAAGGTTCTTCCTGCGGATCTGCTTCATCTGAAGAAGCTTCCTGTGTTTCGCTTTCCTCAGACGGAACCTCTGTGGCAGGGGTGTCGCTTGTCGCGTCCTCCCCTACGATTCCATCTTCGAGGTCTTTACGGATCAAGTCGATCAGCTTGCCTATCCCCGTATCATCATGCTCAGTTATCGATACGATGTCCTCCTCCAGCGGAAGAGACAAGGCATACGCAGCCGCAGGAGAAATATTTCCGGTCACCATCGCCGCGGCAAGTATGCACGGAAGAAATACGCATATCTTCCTTTTCTTCATTCTTCTCATGCTTCCATCCTTTCATTATTATGTTTTATGATTATTCTTCTATGAATGCTGCGCCTTTCATTTTCTATGAAATTCCGTTGTTTCCATCTCAAATCTATTCCCCATTATAACACGGAGATGTACCATATTACAGAAGAAAAATGTGACGCGCTTCGTTCCTTGTGGTATAATCGTGGTTCAAACGAGCGGCAGCCGCCTTCACACCGACAGCTTCATGCGCCGGCTCATGCCCGCGCTGCCCGTGTCGCAATCGTTAAACATTTCCCACGGCAAAGCAAATCACCGGCAACATGCAGTTAAATGGCACCGCTGACATTACAGGAGTATTTGGCAGATATGAGAAAACAAGATGTTAAGGAACTCAGGAAAATCATAAAGCGCGATGACTCCGCGATCATCGACTGGATCTACAGCCTTTACGTTAGCCCGGAAAACGAGCTGCGTTATGAGGCGCTGGAACGGCTAGGCAACATGGAGGATTCCGAGCGGTTTCGGCATGTGAAGATAATAAACAATGTACTCAGCACCGCTCTCGGAAAACGGACATTCTCCGTCCCCCTCAAATTCCAGCAGGAAGAGCTTCTGCTGCTCAGGAAAAATGTTTCTGACAAGGATAATTTTACTAAGCTTAGGGATCTGCTTCTGGACAAGTATATTCACACCGACCCATATTATGCCATAGCGGTTCACATAGTGTACGATATCCCGAAAAAGCTGTCTGATGGAACCAGGGCAGACGATGGTTCTGAGGTCTACGACGCGCTGCTCTTCGCCGTCTGCCCCGCGAAGCTCACAAAATCAGCCCTCGGTTTTGAGAATGAACGTGTCAGCGAGCTGAAGCCCCGGTGGGTCATCGGCAATCCGAGCTTCGGTTTCCTCTACCCTTCGTTCAGCGAGCGCTCGGAAGACCGCAACGAGGCTGCTTTCTACTCGGCCGTCCCGGAAGAAGAAGCTTTCCTCGGTGATCTTTTCGAGGTCGCGGAACAGCCTATCAGTGAAAAAGCTCAGAAAGAAAGGTTCGCGCAGCTGATAGGCGACCTTCATCTCAACGTTGAGGATGCCGCCGGCCTGACAGCGGATCTCATAGAACGAGCCGAGGAGAACGACTCTGCTTCACTTGGCAAAGTCGACCTGTGGCGCATGGTTTCCGAAAGCGGGGTCACAGATGAAGAGTTCGAAGAAGCCTACAAGGAAGCCGGCAACAAGCCCATCCCCTTGGCGGCTGTCGCTTCGGCGAAGACGGTCATCCAAACAGACAGCGGTGTCATCACCGTCAAATCAGCTTTGGCGCCTTTGATAGAGACCAGGGAAATAGACGGCACGACATATATCATGATACCGGCGGACGGAGCGGTGACAGTCAATGGGATGCCGGTAGCCGCTCTGAAGAGACATGAATGAGCTGTTCTCAAAAGCTTAACATGAAACGAAAAACCTCTCCTGCCTTTTGTGGCAAGAGAGGTTTTTAGTGGAGATGGAGGGATTCGAACCCTTGACCTCTGCGTTGCGAACGCAGCGCTCTCCCAGCTGAGCTACACCCCCATACTTCTTCATGACACCTACCAGCTATCCTTGAACATAAGCATGAAGAATAAAATTGTAAAGCAGCATTCTTTTGTATGGATCCTTGCGAATCGAACATCATCACAAACCGTGACCTTATCGTCAGAAATCCTTGAAAAGAGTGGAGACAGTGGGGCTCGAACCCACGACCTCTCGCGTGTGAGGCGAACGCTCATCCCGGCTGAGCTATATCTCCAACAACCGCTCCGAAGACCAGTAATAAGTATTATAGCAGATAAAAAATAAATATCAAGTGGATTTTTTATAAGCTCCAGCAAACGTCAATAAAACACCAATAGAAGGCCGATACAAGTCTATTAGAAGCTCCAAAAAAGACAATATACGGTCAATGCAAGAGTCAATACAAGCTCCAAAAAAAAGAAAAAAAGACTTGACAATCATCCTCTGGAGATATACAATTGCAACGTTGCATAGCTCATGCACGATGTACGAGTAGCTCAGCTGGATAGAGCGTCTGACTACGGATCAGAAGGTCGCGAGTTCGAATCTTGTCTCGTACACTTGGCGGAAACCTTCGGCAGATGGATGCCGGAGGTTTTTTTGTCGTTTCTTTGTCATTTGTTTGTCATTTCTTTATCGTCGAATTGCGTCCGAAACCATATGAATACGTTGTACATGAATTGATTTGTCGTTGATTTTCAAAAAAGGAGGCATAAGCCGCGCAGCTTATGCCTCTTATTCTGTTATTTATTTATTCAGCACCCTAAGATAACTGTTAGGATACAGGACGAAGTGCTTGTCCCTCGGACGTATTATAACAATTATCTTGGGGGGCGGACAAGGCGCGCAGCGCCTCTGACCGCCCCTCAACGCGCTTCTTGTAGCCATTACTTGCCTTCCGCGACGCGCTTCTTGTAGTTCTTGATCAGCTGCCACAGCAGGAAGCAGCCAAGAGCGCCAAGCACTACGTCACAGGCGATGAGAGCCTTGTTCCAAGTCGGCATTCCGGGATTCAGGTTCTCGGGAGCGTATGCACGGCTGTTGACAACAGCATACAGGCAGTTGTGGACAGCGTCGCGCATAGCCTTCTGAGCGCCGTTGGTCTCACGGAACTGGACGTTGTTCGTAGCGGTAGGATAGTTGACGAGCATGAGGTCCGTACCATTGCGGATAGCCTGGTCAGAGCTCATGTATCCGTATACTCCGAAGTAGTCGGTCAGGACGAAGCCCTTGAAGCCCCACTCGTCACGAAGGACAGTCTTCTGAAGCTCCTTTGTGCCGCCGGCCCAGCGGTTGCCAATATAATTGAACGAGGACATCATCGCGGCGATCTCGGTGTTCTTGACACAGATCTCGAAAGGACGCAGATAGATCTCGCGGAGTGCCTGCTCATTGGTCCAGGTGCAAAGCATGTCGCAGCGGTTGGCTTCCTGATCGTTCAGCGCGAAATGCTTGTAGTAAGGATACACGCCGTTCTCCCAGGCGCCTTTACCTGCCTCAGCGGCAAGGCAGCCGGACAGCAGGCCGTCCTCTGACCAGTACTCAAAGTTACGTCCCGCAAAAGCCGTGCGGTGGATATTCATGGCAGGAGCATACCAGCCGGACACATCCATCTCGTTGGCCATCTTGCCAATGCTGTCGCCGAACTCATGAGCCAGCTCTTTGTTCCAGGTAGCTGCGATCACAACGCCCACAGGGAAGCCGAGAGAGCCGACTCCGGTGAAGTTGTTGTTGATCGAGGCAGGACCGTCGCAGTCATTCGTGCGGACCTTGCCTATGGAAGCAACTTCGTTGGTCTGATAGCCGCCGAGTGAGATCAGGGCGTTCATGTCATCAAGCGTCATCTTGTTAAGGAGCTCGTCCCACTTCGGATCGTCCTTGTCAAGGCCGCGCAGGTCAGCGAGCGTGATATTGCTTGAAGCGCCGGTAGTCACAGCCTCCGCGTCAGGATCCTCATCCGCTGCAGTCGCCTCAGCGGTCAGGTAATTGCTGATATTGTAGAAGGTTGACTTGTGCTCCGCATCCAGCTCATAGCTTGCGGGAGCTGCGGTGGCAGCCGCGTAGTTGGCGAACTTGTTCGCGCGGGACAGATACTCCACATTTCCGGCAGCATAGTCAAACTGGTTGACAGCAGCGACCTGGTCGCTCTCACGCTTGTTGTTCTCACCGTAGATCACTGTGGCGGCGACATTGTAGTTCTTGCTGTCAAGGATCGTGTGTGAATCCGAATTGATCGAGATAACGTAATCGCCCTCCTCAAGGACATAGCACTTCGCCGTCTTATAATCGTAAGACGCAAGATCCTCAACCGCGAAGCTGATCTTCACGGTCTCGGAGGCGCCGGGTTCGATGACGCCGGTCTTCTCGAACTGGACAAGGTTCGCGGTCGCCTTCTCGATGCCGCCATCGGTATAAGGCGGGTTGAAATAGACTTCGACGACATCCTTGCCGGCGACCTTGCCGGTATTGGTGACGGTGACGTCAAAGCTGATCTGTCCGTTTGCTTCGGTGATCTCGCCCATCTTCTGTTCGAAGGTGGTATAGCTCAAGCCGTAGCCGAAAGGATACTGTACTACTTCGTCATAGTTGATAACACCCTCAGCGCCGGCCGTCTCATAGAAACGATAGCCTACATAGATGCCTTCCACATAATTGACAAAGCTGGCAAGAGCGGTAGAGGAATTGCCGACTACGGCGAACTCATCCATGTTGGTGTAGTTGAAGTCGCCAAAGTTGTTGAACCAAGGCGCGTCTTCAAAATCATAGATAAAGGTATCGATAAGCTTTGCGGAAGGGTTGACCTGACCGGACATGATTCGTCCAAGGGACTTCATGCCGACATGACCCTGTCCTGCCGACCAAAGCACACCCTTAATCTCGGGATGCTCCTCTATAAAGCCCATCTCGAAGGCATTTGCTCCGTTGTAAAGCAGGATGACTTTGTCGAAGTTCTCGCAGACAAGGTCGATCAGCTCCTCTTCACGATTGTCAAGCTGCAGATAATGGTCGCCCTCATCCCAGTCCTTGCCTTCATTGAGCGTGTCGTCATATTTTCCGTTCGTGTAAGTAGTGCCATCATGATAAGACCCGTTGACCAACGCGGTCATGTCATTCGGAAGGTCAGCGCCCTCACCGCCGGAACGGCTGATGACGATCAGCGCGGTGTCAGAGAAATTCTTGGCATTCGTTATCAGCTCATCAGTGTAAGCCGAGACATTGGGCTCCGGAAGAGTCCAATCCTGGGCCCACATGCCGACAACGGGGCGATCCGGCTTGTAAGCAGTATAGAACTTGGTAAGCTCGTCATTGACGACGATACCGGCATCTGCAAGGCTCGTAAGGATATCCGTTGAAGGATATGCGTCGTTGAGAGCACCTGAACCGGCGCCGCCAAGGATGGGGTTGATGGAAGCCCATCCAAAGACGTTAAGCTTTGCATCGGCGGCAAGCGGCAGTATGTCGTCGGTGTTCTCCAGAAGGGCGATGCCCTCGTCGCCGATCTTGACGCACAATTCAGCCGCTGCGTCACTGGTCGCGGCATTGATGGTGCCGCCTCCGGTCACCAGGTTGATCATGGTCTTCATGGGACCCGTCAGAATCTGGTTCAGGCAGATGACGATGGCAAGAATCGCCGCAAGGATAGCGCTTCCTCGGATTAATTTTTTCTTAGAAGCTTTCATCTTGCCAACCGCGATCGCGATAATGATAGCCAGGACAATAGCCACTGCCATCACTATCAGGTAGCTTTTGATTGATGTAATAACATTCATTACATCATCCATGTTGATTGACAACATAGTTTTCTCCTCCTTTTATTTATTATAAAGAGCTATTACTACCTCCTTATAGCTATAGAAATATTGTATGGCGCTTAATCATGCCGGCCGGTCATATAAACCGCTCTCACGGGCAGCCATGGACCGTGGGAGAAACCTTTCATGCCTGCTGTCACGGGCACGCGCCCACAGACGGTCATGAACGCTTTTCTTTCATACCGCCGCAGTCCGATATCACGTCACATACAGGCAAATACCACCGAAGAGGTAGGCCTCATCTCAAACGATATGCGCCCCTGCCGGATCACAATGGGCATCCGTCCGACGTTGTAGCCGTCCTCCGTGGTCTCAAGCAGCCTGACCATGCTTCCATTCTCAGGGGCTCCGACCATGTCCACCGACAGCTCCACCCTCCGATAATAGTTGCCGCTGTTCACGGCTACCACTATCCTGTCATTCTCAAGGAAGCGTCCATACGCGACCAGGCCATGCTCTCCCGCCATGCTGATGAGCGCGCCCCTTCGGAGAGCCTTATGCTGCTTTCTCAGGCTTATAGTATATCTATGAAACTCTATCAGCTCCCAGTTCTCACTCCCCCAAGGGAAGGGTCTTCTGTTATCCGGGTCTGTCCAGCCGCACATCCCGGTCTCATCTCCGTAATAAAGAGTCGGCGCGCCTGTCCAGGTCATCATCATGACCACGCCCGCCCTGTAAAGTCCGGGGCGGATCCCCTCCGAAGCAGCATTGGAGCCCCTGCTCATCAGCCTTCCCGGGGTCTTGTTCGTGCGGGTCATGAAACGCGAATGGTCGTGGTTGTCAAGCTGGTTCATCGCGCATTCCCTGGAACATCCAGGAAATGAGATCAGCGCCTTCTCCATGTTCTTCCAGAACAGGTAGCCGTTGCAATCCGCATCCTCGCTGTAGCGGTCACTGTGCTTCTCCATGCCTGTCAAAAACCAGGTCACCGGCTCCATGAAAGCATCGTAGTTCATGACCGTGTCCCATTGGCTTCCATCCAGCCATGCTGCCGCATTTCCGTAATGCTCCGCAAGTATCAGCGCGTTAGGATTCGCCTCCTTGACCGTCCTGCGGAACCGCTTCCAAAACAGGTGGTTGAACTCCTCTACATGGCCCAGATCAGCGGCTACATCAAGCCTCCAGCCGTCTGCGTTATAAGGCGGCGATACCCATTTCGCGGCTATGCGCAGTATCTCCCTGCATAATTTCTCGCTGCCCTCATAGTTCAGCTTAGGCAGCGTCACGAATCCCCACCAGCTCTCATAAGTGCCGTTCGGCAAAAATTTGAAGAAGCTGCGGTAAGGACTTGAGGGATTCATGTATGCTCCCCTGTCCTCTTTGCCTGCGTTCTTATAGAAGCCCTCCCTGTCCATCCATTTGTGGAATGAACCGCAATGGTTAAAAACGCCGTCGAGTATGAGCTTCATCCCCCTGCGGTGTATCTCCTCGGACAATTCTATGAAAAGCTTGTCGGAAGCCTCCAGATTCGCCGCGTCCGTCGTCCTCTCGATATAGCGGGTCGCCATCTGGTTATTTCCCACCCAGTCCGGAACCTGCTCGCCGTTATCCTTCACGATCCTGCCGAAATGAGGATCAATGTGGTCATAATCCTGCGTATCATATTTATGGTTCGATGGCGACACAAAGAGGGGGTTGAAATATATCACCTCAACGCCAAGATACTGCAGATAGTCAAGCTTGCTTCGCACGCCCGCCAGATCTCCGCCATAAAAATTGTGCACGTCCAGCGGCTGCGGCAGGCTGTTCCAATGAGCCGTCCTGTGAGCGGCATAACCTCTCTCGTAGAGATATTCTCGCTCCGTCACATCGTTGGTCTGGTCTCCGTTGCAGAAACGATCCGTAAATATCTGATACATGACCGCGCCTCGTGACCATTTAGGTATGATAAAACCCGGATGTATCACGAAAAAACAATCCGACGGGACGGTTTCATGTATGCCGCGCCGGCTCAAATATACAGTCCGGCTGCCTTGAAGCAATTCATAGTAGTAAGTAGTTATTTCCTTCAGAGGAGGAGTTGTGGCCTCATATATCAGATACCGGCCATTGTCTGTCTTGATCTTCATGGCTATCCGAAGCCCGCCTACGACGACCCATGCAAATGTATTGGTCCTCTCTTTGACTCGCAGCCGCAGGGTCACACAGCCTCCGACCTCTGGCTCTATGGGAGTGCGGAACTCCTCAGATTCATCCGCAAAACATTGTTTTAAATACTGCATCCTTTATTGTCTTTCAAATAGAGCTTCGAATTCTTCACGCGAGAGCTTCTCTTTCTCGAGAAGGAGCTTTGCGCTCTTATGAAGAACATCGAGATTTTCCTCCAGAAGCTTCCTGGCTTTTTCATAGCTTTCATCGATGATCCTCTTGATCTCTTTGTCGATGGAAGCCGCCATCTCCTCACTGTATCCGCGGGTGTGCGCGAAGTCCCTGCCTATGAACACCTCGTTCTCATCATCCCCCAGATTCAGCATCCCCACCTTGTCCGACATGCCGTATTTCATGACCATGTCTTTTGCATATGCTGTTGCCTGCTTGATATCCTGCGACGCGCCGGTAGTTATGTCATTGAAAATGATCTCCTCGGCTATACGGCCGCCTAAAAGAACCTGTATCTCCTGCTCGATCCATCCTTTGGTGACAAACATGTCGTCTTTTTCAGGAAGCGGCATGGTATAGCCCGCAGCTCCGACTCCCGTGGGAATTATCGAGACCAGATGGACCGGTCCTACGTCAGGAAGCAAATGGAATAAAATAGCATGGCCCGATTCGTGATAAGCCGTGATCCTGCGTTCCTTTTCCGAAACGACACGGCTGTGTTTCTCCTGTCCTATACCGACCTTCACAAAGGCTTTGTCGATATCGGACTTATTGATGAACTCGCGATTATTCTTCGCGGCGATTATCGCGGCCTCGTTCATGAGGTTCTCAAGATCCGCGCCCGAAAAGCCTGCCGTCGTCCTTGCAATGGTCTCCAGGTCAACGTCGTCTGCGATGGGCTTGCCCTTGGAATGCACCTTCAGTATACTCGCCCTGCCCTTTATGTCAGGACGGGAAACGCCTACCTTGCGGTCAAAGCGCCCCGGTCTCATAATAGCGGGATCAAGTATGTCCACTCTGTTTGTAGCCGCTATGACGATGATGCCTTCATTTACCCCAAATCCATCCATCTCAACCAGCATCTGATTAAGGGTCTGCTCGCGCTCATCATGTCCTCCGCCCATACCGGCTCCGCGGCGGCGTGCGACGGCGTCTATCTCATCGATAAATACGATGCAAGGTGACTTCTTCTTCGCGTCCGTAAAAAGATCCCTGACACGGGAGGCGCCCACGCCTACGAACATCTCAACGAAATCAGATCCCGAAATGCTGAAGAACGGCACTCCCGCTTCTCCGGCGATGGCCTTTGCCATCAAGGTCTTACCTGTGCCGGGAGGTCCTACGAGAAGGATTCCCTTCGGAATCCTGGCTCCCACGCGGGTATATTTACCGGGGTCACGAAGGAAATCCACGATCTCCTCCAATTCCTCTTTCTCTTCATCAAGGCCCGCTATATCGTCAAAGCGCACCTGGCTGTCGGTGACTACCGCCGCCCGGCTCTTGCCGAAATCCATCATCTTGTTGCCGCCAGAACCCTGCTGGCTGCGCGACAGCATCAGCGCCATGAACACCAGGGCGCCGGCGCAAAGGACTATCATCAAGATATCTGCCGGTCCCGTCCTGTTCTCTATATTCGTCATGCTCCAGGAAACATCCGGATACTCCAAAAGCGTATTCCTGATGTCGTTCACATCCGACACGTAAAAGAAATAGCTCTTTCCGTCGGTCTCATATACGACAGACCCCGTCGGAGTCGCCTCGTTCTGATGTATCTCGACATTCTTTGCTCTTCCGCTCTTTACATCCTGTATAAATGCCGTGTAGCTTCCCTCGTTCTGGTTCACCAGAGAAGACGCCGACATGCGAAACAAGAGATAGAACCCGAATAATACCGCGCACATCACCAGGTAAAAATATGGGCTTCTGTTCCTCTCTGAAATCAATTCTTTTTTTCTCCCTCCGAATCCTGTTCGACTATTCCGATAAAGGGCAGGGCGCGGTATTGCTGGTCATAATCCAGACCATATCCTACTACAAACAGATCCTCGATCGTAAAACCAAGATAATCTATCTTTATTTCAGGATGAATCCTGCGCGAAGGCTTGTCGAGCAGCGTCGCAAGCTTCAGGCAGGCAGGCTTCATCTCAAGCAGCATCGGTATGAGCACTGACAGCGTATTGCCCGTATCCACGATATCCTCTACCAAAATGACATTTCGCCCCTCGATGGAGTGCTCCGGCTTCTTGCTGAAGGTAAGAGTGCCCGTTGACGTAGTGCCCTGATAACTGTGGCAGCTGATGAAATCCATCGTCGTGGGTATCGTGAGATGCTTTGCCAACTCGCACATAAAGAAAACACTGCCCTTAAGTATGCCCAGCAAATGTACAGTCTGTCCGGCAAAATCCTGATTGATCTGGTCTGCCAGAACCTTTATTCTCGCTTCTGTCTCCTTAGATGAAATCAACACACTTATTTTTTCGCTCATGACTTCCCTCCAAATATGACCCTTTAGCAGCATGGATCGATAAAGAACCGGCTGTTAGCGGCTGCGGTTACCCGGTGTTTTCTCCGCATCTGTATCATGCATGCCCCTCTGGCTCGTAAACAGCCTCGAGGATCCGCTTCGTCTTCTCCGTGACCAGATAATCGTCATTGACTCTATACCCGACCACCCAGATGACAGCCTTATCATCCGCCAAAATCGGAATATGTCCGCGCTCTTTGGCCGGTATGCGAAGATCGATCATGAGGCTTTTCACGGTTTTTGTCCCTACGCCCTTGAGACTGATCTTGTCGCCCGTCATCCGAAAACGAATCTCCGGCTTATTGTTCATCTTATCATAGTCAAACCACTTAGTATACTTTTTTTTAGGAATTAATTGCTCATGACACGTCTGATTCTGAAACACTCTTAGTTTCATCCGTCCGGAAATGGATCTGACCTCATCCACAACGTCCGAAGCCGCCCCGGTCTCAGGGCTTGCGCCAATGCCTTGTGGCCCCATGCTCCTTTTGGAGACAAGCGTTATGGTTTCATACCCGCGTTCCGCCGTGATGCCATATGGCAGGTCAATCCGACTCCCGACCTTCTTCCCGGCAAGCTCCGCCAGAGCCACCATATGGACCCTGCCTATGTCCTTGCGGGAGCCTGACAGGAGCTCCATGGCACGGCGCATGCCCATCCTGACTATCAGTGAAGGAGAGCGGCTGATCTCTGAGATGGCAAGCTCCAAAAAACCGGCATTATACGCTGATTGATCCACGCTTGCTCCGCAGCATGCAGCTGCTCTCTCCAGCCACCCCGCCGCGGCTTCCTCCAGATAGGCGGCTACCTCTCCGGCATCTTCCGCAAGCGCCGCGATATGTTCCGCTGCCTGTGGGTTGATCTCGTTCTCTATATAAGGAAGAATATGGTTTCTGATCCGGTTTCTGGTCTGTTCATATTCCAGATTCGTGGAATCTGTACACCAGCAAATGCCCCTGGCACTTAGATAATCCTCTATCTCCGTCCTTTTCGCGAACAGAAGCGGCCTGATGATCATGCCTCGCTTAGGGAGCATCCCTCGAATACCCTCGATGCCGGAGCCTCGGAAAATGTTAAGCAGCACCGTCTCTGCCTGATCATCACGGTGGTGCGCGACGGCGATCAGGCTTCTGAAAGGACCATGGGGACTGCCCTCGTCCGCCATGCCTGAGAATCGAAGTCTCTCTTCTTCCAGGAACTCATAACGCCGTAACCTGGCGGCTTCTTCAAGGGACAGGCCCCGGGCGGCTTTCAATTCACCCTCAGGTATGCTTCTTTGCGCAAATTCTATGCCGAGCTCCCGGCAAAAATTCTCAGTGAACTCAGCATCCCTTATTGATTCGTCTCCACGTATTCCATGCTCAACATGAAGCGCGGACACTGTGGCTCCAAGCCGGTCTTTGATCTCGGCAAGACAGCACAAGAGGCAAATGGAATCCGCGCCGCCGCTGACAGCCACAACCACATGGTCGCCGCGCCTTATGAGATCGTTATCTTCAACGTACCTGAGCATCCTTCCAGTCAGCCCGTACAGCCTTCCGGTCTCTCCACGCGTCACGCCGATCTGTGTATCATTCATCTGCCTGTTCATTCTCCCCGGCCTGCCCGCCATATGTCACGGTCTGTCCGGCTGTGACGGCCTGTTCGTCCGGCTCGGCTGCCTCTGTTTCGGGATAGCCCAGGTGGAGCTTTGCCTTGGCCTCATCCTCTACATACTGATTTGATTTGATATATGCGGCACTCTCTTCGAGTTCCTTAGCCCTCTGACTCTCGGCCTCATACGCCGCAGCCACTTCTCTCTCCTTGTCGGCATAATAATGCTCCGTTTTTATCAAAGTAATCATTTTCAAGGATAAAAAGGCAGCGATCAGAACAGTAACCGTGATTAACCAAACGGCCGATCTGCTCATTCGCTGCCTCTTTCTTTTCGAAACTGCCATTTCAGCCCCTCCTGATCGTCATCCATGATCTTAACTGCCCTCCGCGATTAACCAATAAGATATCGAGGAGCTTTTATATGTCCTTTCTAAGCAAACATCCATAGCACGCCTGTGCTGCCACAACGTGTGAAAGTTGTGGCAGCATACAGGCGATGTATGTATGCTGCCCTATATGGCCACCCGCTTCGCGGTGACCAGATTTCAAGGTAATGCAGACACGGAGCTGATCCAACTGACCCGCTCTATGCAGCTTATGTATGGCATCCGTCGATAATCCGTCGATATGACTAATTCTCTGTGATCGGCCATTCTGAAAGCAGTCAGATGTATTTAAACATTTCCTTCGCTTCATCCTTCTTGACAGTCTCCTTAACGTCAACTACCTCGACCCTCACCGTCCTGGCTCCGAATCCGATCTCGATGACGTCACCTGCCTTGACCTCGGCGGATGCCTTCGCGACGCGTCCGTTTATCGTGACTCGCCCCGCGTCACATGCCTCGTTCGCGACTGTGCGCCGCTTTATCAGACGCGATACCTTCAAATATTTATCTAATCTCATCTCCAGCTCCAATCCTACGGCAGCTCTGTCTGCCACCGTTTCTGACCGTTGATAGTTATTATGCTGACTTACCATCCGCAGCAAGTACTATCTTCCGTCATTATCATCCACATCTTTAGCTGTCTGCCGCTTTATCCGACCAACGAAATAACCGGCCGCCGCCAAAGCTCAGCCTTCCGTATTCAACAGTCGCTATACTCTGCGCGGACACTCCTGCGCGTTTACTCCTGCGCGTATACTCCGCACTGATACTTCTGCGCTGATATTATGCGCTGATACTCTGCGTATCTCATCCGACCCTCTCTTTAAGGGCATCTGCCGCCTTAAACACCGGTACCTTTTCCGGCTTTCTCTCTTCCTTCATTCCGCTGACAGGATTGTAGACCTGTCTCGTGGCTTTTTCGATGACCTTAAACGTACCAAAGCCTTGAAGCCTCACGGTCTCCCCCTCAGAGAGTGTCTCCGCAATGATCTCGGCAAATGCCTTGACCGCGTCATCCGCTGCCCGAAAGCCCAGGCCAGTTCTGTCAGCTATTCTTGTGCTAAGTTCTTTTCTGTTCATAAACTGTGAATAAAACCTGTAAAATAAAACCTGTAAAATAAGCCTGCAAATATAACCTGTAAGAATAAAATCTGTGTGCCAATGCTGATAATAGAGTAGACCTGCATGCCAGACAGCTGGCAACACCCTGCACATAACGCCCTGGAGATTGCTCCGCGCTGCGCGCTCCCGCGATCCGCAACATATTCTCGCATTTTTCGTTGGTTTCGCCGACCCATGCCCAGGCTGCGATAGATGAATCCAACGATAGCATTTTGCACGATATTTGTCAAGAAAACTTCACTTTGAAAGTCGGGTCCCGCGAAGCGGGTGGCCATTTAGGGATGCATACATCCATCGCCTGTATGCTGCCACAACTTTCATACGTTGTGGCAGCACAGGCGTGCTATGTAGGTTTACTCTCCAACAACCCTTCCGACTGCGCAGCAGACGGCGAAAGCGGCAACATCAACCGCCACTATCGTTGAACCCACTGGTGTACCCGCAAGAATGGATATCAGGATTCCGAAAAAGGCACAGAGCACCGAAAGGATCGCCGAAAAAACTGTTACCCTCTTGAAGCTGTCAAAGACCCGCATGGCAGACAGCGCGGGGAATATCACCAGCGCGGATATCAGCAGCGACCCTACGAGATTCATCGCCAGAACTATTATTACAGCGATGATGACCGCGATAAGGAGGTTGTATCTGTCCGTCTTCGTCCCCGCTGCGTTCGCAAATGTTTCATCAAACGTCACGGCAAATATCTTATTATAGAAGAAAACGAATACCGCCACCACAATTACAGACATGACCACACAGAGATATACCTCAGATGTAGTGAGCGTGAGTATCGACACCGACCCGAACAGGCTGCTGCACACATCACCGGCAAGGTTTGCCGACGTGGAAAAAATATTCATTATAAGATAGCCAAATGCTAATGCGCCCACCGAGATCATGGCTATCGCGGCATCGCCTTTTATCTTGGTGTCCTGCCCGGTCCTCAGCAGCAGGACCGCGCTTATTACAGTGATCGGCATCACGAGCAGCATTTCGTTGGTCAGGTTCAGTACGGCTCCTATTGACATCGCGCCAAAAGCCACATGGGACAATCCGTCTCCTATGAACGAAAACCGCTTTAGCACAAGGGTCACACCGAAGAGGGATGAGCACAAGGCTATGAGCATGCCGACGATCAGGGCATTTCTCACAAAAGGATATTGAAGATATATGATGAGCTTCTCTATCATCTCGTCCCCTCTCCTTCCGAATCCCCTTCACGCTGTCGCGGAGCATTCTTATCCATGCTGTCACGGCCACTATCACTGGCCTTGCCGCTGTCAACTACGACCCCGCCGCTGTCAACACCGGCCTTACCACTGTCAACTCCGACCTCACCGCTGACAGCACTGCCATTATCCTCATCATCCGAGGCAAATACCTTCCCGGCATCGCTCTCCAGATACTCCTCTTTCGTGCCGAAAAATACCTTCGATCCGATGTGAAGGATGTGGGTGGCGTACCTCACCGCCGCGACTATATCATGAGAGATCATTATGATCGTGATGCCCTCTTTGTTAAGTTCAGAAACCAGATCATACATCTCCGCCGCCGCCATGGGATCAAGACCCGTCACCGGTTCGTCCAGAAGCAGTATCTTCCTTGTCGCGCAAAGAGCCCGCGCCAACAGCACTCTCTGCTGCTGCCCGCCGGAAAGGTCACGGTAACAGCGGTCGGCCAGCGAGCTTATATGCATGCGCTCCATATTTTCTTCAGCGAGACGCTTTTCTTCCTTATTGTAAAAAGGACGAAGGCCGCATCTGCCCTGGCAGCCTGACACGACTATCTCCCTGACGGATGCGGGGAAATCCTTTTGAACCACTGTCTGTTGAGGCAGATAACCTATCTCATTTCTCTTCAGCCCTCCGCCGATGATTATCTTTCCGCTGACGGGCTCATGCAGACGGAGCAAGGTCCTCATCAGCGTGGTCTTTCCTGAACCATTTTCACCCACGATGCAGAGATAGTCCCCCTCATTTACCGTGAAATTCAGGTTTCCGACCACCGAGCGGGAATCGTACCCGACAGAAAGCTGCTGTGCGCAAAGCAGAGTCATTAACCCAGAGCCTCCTTCAATACTTCAAGATTCTTCTCCATGATCGACAAATATGTCGCCCCGGCGGCCATATCCTTAGCGTTTATTGACTGCATGGAATCAAGAGTCAGGATCGCCTGATCCTTGTTTTTTGTCGCCTGTACGATGATCCTGGCCAGCTTGTCATCAGAGCCGTCTATCGTCATGACAGCGCCTATGCCGAGTTCATCGATCTTATCAGCAAGGAAAGCGATAGTCTCGAAGCTCGCCTCCGTCTCCGCGGAGCAGCCGGGAAACGCGGCGTAGTAATCAAGACCATAATCCTCGACCAGATACCTGAAAGGGAAACGATCCCCGAAGAGCAGCCTTCGCGAGGAAGCTGCGCCGACCGCGGCCTGATATTCTTCATCTAAGGCTTCCAGCTGATCAACATATCTCGCAAGATTGCTCTCGTAAGCCGCGTCATTTTCAGGATCAAGCCGGCTTATTGCGTCCTTGATCACTCCCGCGCAGATCGCCGCGTTTCTGACGGACAGCCACACATGTTCATCCGCCTCATCCTCTTCCTCTTCCTCATCATCGTGTTCATGCCTTTTCTGCCGCATACCCTCCACAAGCTCCTCGGTTCTGACGGCATCTCCTAGCTCCTCGATGAGATTGACAGCCCTAATATCCTTGTTCGCCGCCTCCTTAAGCGCGTCCTGCACCCAGTCGTCCGACTCGCCTCCCACGTATATGAACAGATCGCAGGTGGATATCCTCAAGATCTCGTCAACTGTCGGCTGATGGCTGTGAAGATCAACGCCCTTGTCGATGAGGAGGCTCACGTCCACACTCTCACTGTCAGCGCCGACAACATTCATCGCCCAGTCATATAAAGGAAAAATAGTGGCCACGACCTTTAATTTACCGGAGCCCTGCCCATCTTCCTCATCAAATGAGCCACGACTGCCAAGGCTTCCCACATAGACGGTCCATGTAAGAACGGACAGCATCACAAAAATGACAGCCGCAACCACTATCATTTGCTTATTCTTCATCTGATTTTCTTCCGGCTTCCCTCTTCCAATCCTTTTTTGGTTTCTTATGTCATGAGGCTTATCTTAACCTATTTGCGGCCTCAAAGTAAACCCTTTCTTCATCAATCTTAATACAATGTCCGTCCTTCACGACTATTTCACCATTGACGATGACCGTCTCTACCTCTGAACCGTTGGCTGCATAGGCAAGCCCGGAAATGATGTTGTTGAAGGGCCGCATCTGGGGACGGTCAAGGGAAAGGACAGCCAGATCCGCTTTGCAGCCCGCGGCTATCCTGCCGGTGTTAAGACCCAGTGCCTTCGCGCCGTTCACGGTAGCGATCTTAAGAGTTTCCTGAGCGCTTAGAGCAACCGCGTTCTCATGGCTTCCCTTGTGTATCAGCGAAAGCAGGTTCATCTCACGGAAAAGGTTAAGTCCGTTGTTGCTCGCCGCGCCGTCCGTACCGATGGCGACATTGACCCCCGCCATCAGCATCTCCGGCACCGGCGCGAAACCATTGCCAAGCTTCATGTTGCTGGCAGGGTTCGTGACGACCGACACATCATGCTCGGCCAAGATCCTGATGTCATCCGGCTCCGCCTGTACCGCGTGCGCCACTATGACCGGCAAATCGAACAGCCCTATGGACTCCGCGTAAGCTATGGGGGTCATCCCGCAGCGCCCCCTCATGTCAGCTGTTTCCTGCCTGCTCTCTGAGAGATGGATATGAAGGCGCAGTCCCCGCCGCTCCGCCTCGGCCATACAGACCCTGAGGCCCTCCTTATCGCAAGTATAAGGAGCATGGGGCGCTATCGTGAATGAAAGCAATGGGCTGCCGCTCCAGCGCTCTATTTCTTCCGAGACTTCCCTGAGCCTGCGTTCAAGACCGGAGCGACCTTCGGTATTGGATATGCCCCTTCCGATCAACGCCCTTATACCTGAATCGACCGCCGCCTTCGTAGTCTGATGAATATGCATATGCATGTCGTTGAAGCAGGTGGTGCCCGATCTTAACAGTTCCATGATTCCGAGCATAGCCCCCCAATAGGCATCCTCAGGAAGCATCCTGTCTTCATGCGGCATGACCCCATCAAAAAGCCACTGCGCGAAAGGCACATCGTCCGCCAGATTCCGAAAAAGCGTCATATAGTTGTGAGTATGGGCGTTGATAAGCCCCGGTATGACCAGGCGGTTCGTGCCATCGATGACGATGTCCGGCTTAAATGCAGCCGCCTGATTGGAGGGTGAGATGCATGGGGTGCCCGCGATATCATCATCGTCCGGCTCACCCACATACAGGATCGAGTCCCCGCATATCGCGACATCCTTCTCTTCTATAGTAAAATACCTTCCGCGCGGCGCGTCATCATTATATATGAGCACCTTCGGGTTCTTTATCAAAATACTCATGAGTTTAGTCTCCCGCTTTATCCATATCTTGTCTGCGAGCGTCTGCTCTGCCATCGACCCCGAATAATTATCTTTTGTCAATCGAAATCGTAAAAAGCACTGCTGTAATTCATGTCCTGAAATGCAACAATTATCTGTAATTATAATTTTTCTCGTTTTTGCTTGATTTTTTAGGTTCAATATAAGATAATATCTTGTATTAAGATCAATTCACGCAAAATACTTTATAAAAACAGAAGGGAGTTCTTTCAAATGGAAAAGAAAAAACTGGCTCTGTCCACCCAAATCTTCATCGCGCTGGTACTGGCTATCATAGCCGGCATCGCGTTCACCGGCGCTCCGTCTATAGCGACTACCTACATCAAGCCCTTCGGTACTATCTTCCTGAACCTGATCAAGTGGATCGTCTGTCCTCTGGTCTTCTTCTCCATCATGGCCGGCGTGGTTTCCATGCGCGATATCAGGAAGGTCGGCGCCATCGGCGGCAGGACCATACTGTATTATATGTGCACCACTGCCTTTGCCGTCGCGATAGGACTCTTCTTCGCGAACACCTTCAAGGGCATCTTTCCGGTGCTCTCCACCTCTGACCTCTCATACGAACCTTCCGCGACGAGCGTCAACTTCATGGATACTCTGGTTGGCATCTTCCCGTCGAACTTTGTAAAGCCCTTCGTCGATGCCAACATGCTCCAGATCATCGTGGCTTCGCTGATCATCGGTTTCGCCCTGATCCTCATCAGCGACCAGTCTGACAACGTCGAATTTACGGCTGTCAATGTCGCGAACGATATCTGCATGAAGGCGATGGAGATGATCCTGAAGCTCTCTCCCATCGGTGTTTTCTGCCTGCTCTGCCCCGTCGTCGCGGAAAATGGTCCCTCCATCCTCGGCTCACTGGCAAAGGTGCTGCTTGTCGCTTATCTCTGTTACATAGTGCACGCGGTCGTCGTATATTCAGCCTCAGTCAAGGTACTCGGCGGCCTCAGCCCCCTTACGTTTTTCAAGGGAATGATGCCCGCGATCATGCTCGCCTTCTCTTCCGCTTCGTCAGTCGGAACCCTTCCCATGAACATGGAGTGCTCCGAGAAGCTTGGAGCTGACAGAGAGGTGTCTTCGTTCGTCCTTCCTTTGGGCGCGACCATCAACATGGACGGCACCGCGATCTATCAGGGCGTGTGCTCCGTATTCATCGCGTCCTGCTTCGGCATCAGCCTTACTCTCCCTCAGATGCTGACGATAGTGCTCACCGCTACCCTGGCTTCCATCGGTACCGCCGGTGTGCCCGGCGCGGGAATGGTCATGCTCGCCATGGTTCTCCAGTCGGTCGGACTGCCTGTCGAGGGCATAGCCCTGGTCGCGGGCGTTGACCGCATCTTCGACATGGGCCGCACCGCCGTAAATATCACAGGCGATGCCTCCTGCGCCATAATCGTCACGAATTCCATCAAGAAGAAATAATATCCATTGCCCCACGGACACAGCAGCTGCCGTATCACGCATCGATACGGCAGCTTTCTATTTTTGCAGCGCGTCCGACTTAGGATATCACACATTGTACGGCAGGTTATACATGACCTTCGGCATCTCAGGTTTCCTTGCCGCAGAATCCATCCGCGCAGCGACACGGCGATAGCTGTCAGTACTCCTGTTCATTCACAGCGTTGATTCGTTGAGATATGCCTCCTGCCTGGGCGTAAGCACATCGATATCCTTTCCAAGAGACGCGAGCTTCCTGCGCGCCACCTCCTGATCGATCTCTGTCGGCACAGGGATAAGGTTCGCCATCTGTTTGCCCCGGTTCTTCACGATCCATCTCGCGCACAGAGCCTGGATGGCAAAGCTCATGTCCATGATCTCAGCCGGATGGCCATCGCCGGCGGCAAGATTGACCAGGCGGCCTTCCGCCAGCACATTTATCTTCCTGCCGTCCTCCATCTCGTAAGCCATGATATTTGCCCTCTGCTCCTCAGCGGACACCGCGTGCTCACGCAGCCACGCCACGTCGACCTCCACGTCAAAATGTCCCGCGTTGCAGCAGATTGCGCCGTCCTTCATCCTGGCAAAGGCCTGCGGTCCGACTACATCACGGCAGCCGGTGACGGTGATGAAGAAATCACCGATTGCGGCGGCATCATTCATAGGCATCACGTCAAAACCGTCCATGACCGCTTCAATGGCGCGAACAGGATTTATCTCCGTGACGATGACCCTGGCTCCCATACCCTTGGCACGCATCGCGACGCCCTTGCCGCACCAGCCATAGCCCGCGACGACTACATTTTTCCCGGCAACGATGAGGTTGGTCGTGCGGTTGATGCCGTCAAAGACCGACTGACCCGTGCCGTAACGATTGTCAAAAAGGTGCTTGCAGTCCGCGTCATTTACCATGACCATCGGGAAACGCAGCTGCCTCTCCCGCTCCATAGCCTTCAGCCGGAGAATACCGGTTGTTGTCTCCTCACAGCCGCCGTAGACAAAGGCAATGCGCTCAGGCATCTTGCTGTGCAGCATGTGCACCAGGTCCCCGCCGTCATCGATGATCACGTTGTTATTATACTCCAGGACGTGCGCGATGTGAGTGAAGTATTCTTCTTCGGTCGCGCCGTGCCATGCGTGAATGTCCAGGCCGTCCTCAGCCAGCGCAGCCGCGACATCATCCTGCGTGGACAGCGGATTGCTCCCAGTGACGTGCATCTCGGCTCCTCCCGCCGCAAGCACCTTACACAGATAGGCTGTCTTCGCCTCAAGATGGATGGAAAGCGCGATCCGGATGCCCTCAAAAGGCTTCTCTGCTCTGAACTCATCCTCCAGCTGCCGTAGAAGCGGCATGTTCCGCCTGACCCACTCTATCTTGCGATGCCCTGACGGCGCCAGGTTTATATCTCTGATCTCACTATTCATGCTTTCTTACCTTTCTTTAAATATTATACAAATGTCGTCTATACAGACTGCCTCCTGTCATATAAACATTCATAGCACGCATGTGCTGCCACGACGTATAGAAGTCGTTGCAGCATACATGCGTGTATGATTGCATCCCTATATGGCCACCCTGCTTCGCAGGGGGCCGATTTCTAAAGTAACAAAACCCGGCTCATTACGCTAAGTCTTATTATATGATAGGAGGCGCACAATTGCTATCTTTATCGATTCATCCTGCTCAATTCTCTGCCTGCTCTTCCTGCCTGCTCTCCCTGCCTGCTCTTCCTGTCTGCACTTCCTGTCTGCTCTTCCTGCCTGCTCTCCCTGCCTGCTCTTCCTGTCTGCTTCTCCCGGCAGTCATCAGCCAAGGCTCACTCCGTCTCATAGAATCTCTCCAGCGCGGGACGGGATCTCTCATAGCAGCGTTTCAGTGAGGGGTCAAACTGACTGCCCATACCTTCCATTATGATATTATTCGCCTTCTCGAAGGAATAGCTGTCTTTGTAGATACGCTTGCTGACCAACGCGTCGTACACATCCGCAACGGCCATGATCCTCGCCTCAAACGGTATCTCTTCGCCTCTCAGGCCATCCGGGTATCCCGAACCATCCCATCTCTCATGGTGGTAATGAGCCATATTTTCCGCTATCACCCGAAAAGCCTCATCGTCCGTGTCCTTAAGGATTTCGTGGACTATACGCGCGCCTTCCGCTGAATGTGTTTTCATCTTCTCATATTCTTCGGGCGTGAAGCGTCCAGGTTTTCGCAGGATCGCGTCATCGACAGCGATCTTGCCAAGATCATGCATGGGCGCGGCTTTTATTATATTCCGGCAAAATTCATCCGTGAGCTCAATACCTTCTTTATAATAGCCCTTTCGTATAGCCTCCGTAAGGATGCGCACGCCCTCGCTCGTCCTTCGGATATGGCCGCCTGTCGAGTTATCCCGGCTTTCAACCATAGTCGCCATGCCCAATATAAATCTGTCATGCATTTCCGTCAGGCGTTCAGTCTTGGACTCAACTTCCTTCTGAAGGTCGGAATTATAGCTGTCCAGGAGGCGGATGTACTTTTGATTCCGAGTGTCATCTTTAATAAAAATCTGATATCCGCATCGTCTCCTCCTGTCATAAAGATAACTCACATTAATTGAGTATATTATTTCCGTTCCGCTTTTTGTGTCTTTACACGAATACAGAAACGTCCCTTTTGCCTGATCATCCTGAAAACACATCAGCCATCTGACTACGGTGTCCCTGAGCGCCGCTGTCTCGCTTATCGGATGATCTACTGTCAGCAGTGATAGCTCAGGAAGGAACCGCCGCGCCGTTTCATTACTGCCAAGATACCTCCCGTCAATATCCACCGTAATAAATCCGATATCACCTGACTGCACCTCAGACTCGATAACTATCTCACATACGTTATACAGTACCATCCTTCGCACTATCAAAAGATATACTAACTGCGCGAAAGAATAAGTCAGCGGCATAAGCTCAATTCCATACCGCATCGTATAGCTGTTCGCAAGATATCCGAACATGGAGATAGGAAGAGGTATAAACAGCAAATTCAGAATACGTCTTGAGACCTGTTTCCTTTCTCTGTAGCTATAAATAATGGCGACAAATTCGGTGGCGAGGTAAAAGTACAGGCAGATCAAGTGGAGCTTATGCAACGGTCCATATGACTTATGCTGTATCCAAACCGAGCCAACCTTCTCTAATTCGACGCTCTTGTAGTACCAATCTGTGTACCCTATGGACATGACGGAGAAAAAAACCATCGCGCTTGCCAGGAGAGTAGCCAGGCGCATCCATCGCAGGATTTCAATCTGACAAAGCTCCACGATCAGCATCGTGAGCACCCAGGGAAGAAAACAGCCCACAAAATATACGATTTTTATAAGAGAGGTCGATGCTGACAGATCGTGTACTGAGTACATGAGCAAATATCCTAAATTCGCGATGGGAACCAGAATAAAAGTCGCGGTCATGTGCGCATCGAAACGCCTGTGCCACTGATAGATGTAGATTAGCGACAGGATACAGGAAAATATGAAACAACTCGCGTAATAAGCTATCTGGTACATATAAATCTCCTAAGGAGAAATAAAAGAGCTTTGCTATATGGACAATACTACTGTATTAATACGAGGATTTATCATTGCTGGACATTTAGAAAAGCCAGTTGAAGACGGATGTAGTATATCACATATTAACACAGATTGCTACCCCACAGGTAAAAAAGATGCCCTGAAAAGTGCACCTTTTTATACATTTACACACATTCCGGAAGATGGATGCGTGCATATTTTTGAAGCTCTGGATAAGGGTTCTGCTCTCTTTCTGACAAATGACCGCCTATTGGTCCACGAGCATCTGTTGGCCTATGCGTTTCAAAAGGAATATCATCTGTTAACAGCCATGCGATCAGCTCTTCAGGCGCAGCCACAACGTCACACCTCGCCCCATCAAGGCCATTCCCTGATTCATCAAGACTATATATTGCTTTATCAATGCCGCCTCCTGCTCTGTCCAATTCATCCCCGGCTCCATCAAGCTCGGTTTCTTCTTCAGCAAGACCAGGCTCTTCTTCAGAAAATGGTTCGGCTTTCGCGCCATCCGCATCCACCGTCCAATCAAATATACGGTTGTTCTCCTCCACTATATCATCCGTCACCCTTATGCGGATGTGATAAGGAGTCTTCGAACGAAAAAGCTCCAAGAAACTCCTGGCATCGGCAACCCTGAACATCACGTTCTGCTGCGGCATACAAGAGACAGGGGCTCCCGTCCACCCTGTGGTAACGACCTCTATCCTGCCACTTGAGAGCACTTTAAGCTCCTCTGAATTCCTCTCTTCACCTATGGCATAGAAAAATGAACGCAGGCTCTCTTCTATTGGACTTGCTTTTATCGGGCTATCTTTTACCGGACCCAGTCTTTTTTCTTCTTGCGCGTCACCTTCAAGCTTCTCCAGCCTACGTGAAAGCACCATCTCCCTGATTTTAAGGATGCCATCCTCCGGCCACCATGAAAAATATCCTTCTATATCATCCCTATGCTTGATGACCGCGACGCCTCCTCCATCAGAGGAAAACTGCGCCCTGGCATCGGCGATATATGCCCTGCTTCGAACCGCGAATACGTCACAAAGCTCCCTCAGGCGGTCGTTCAGGAAGGATGAAACCCTTACATCATCAGCCCCTGAAAGCTCCTCGATCACGAAGCCTTGATCAGCAATGGGCTGACCTACGGCGTCACGGTCTGCTCCGCCCTGTCCTGTTAAATACTGCCCTGCTGTATTCCGGTCTGCTCTGCCCTGTCCTGTTAAATACTGCCCTGCTGTATTCCGGTCTGCTCCGCCCTGCTCCTCTTCATCCCACACCACTATATATTTCTTTCCGACATATCTGAAAGAAAACGGTTCATAAATCGCTCCGTCTGCCGGAATCAACCATACGAAAGGAGTCCCCCTCCGCGCTTCACGCCTTAGCCCCTCTCGAAGCAACCGCGCCATCCTGCCCTGATGACGGTATTCCGGCAACGTCGCGACGCCAACGATATAAGGAATCCGTCTGCCATCTTGCAAACCATCTGTTATGCTGTCTCTTTCATCATCTTCGGTACCATCTCTCGCACCATCTGCCATGCCGTCTGCCTTAGCGTTCAACTTTGTATCTGTCTTTGTGTTTGCTCTAGTATCTCCGACACAAAGCGAATAAGGATTCCAATGAATCATGGACACAACTCTTACAGAATCTTTTGCCGATTCAATTCCCTCGTCTGGTCTGGCTGCCTCTCCGGATTCTGCCGCGCTCATATCCACATCTATCTCATTTTCCATCGCCTTATGCTGATAATAATAATCCAAAAAAGAAGGGCTATCCTCATCAAAAACAGCCTCCCAAAGTACTCGGGAGGCATGTATCAGCAAAAGATTCACTTCTTTTTTATCTTTTTCCATTTTTCAAATCCTCTGCCCTCACGCAAGCCATATATCTCATCCATACCCGGGAATAATTACGTATTGTCCTCGTATTTCCCTGTTCATGATATGGATTTTACTACAAGTAACAAAAACGTACAACTGCGGATGCAAAGCTATCTGTTTTATTGATATAGACATATTATGACTTTCCTATCCGCCTATTATCCCGCCCGTCTCAGGAGGTGCTAAGTCAATATTCAGCCGCTGACTATATGGCGATTATCTTATTTCATAAACATAAAGCAGCGTCATTCATTATTCTTTTTCTTGATCAATTCTATGCCAAAGTACACGATTAATGCTACAAACATAAACGACGTTGTCATCAAATTCATTTCTTGATTTATGATGAGACCTGTTACAGTACTGCCCAAAAGTACTATGGCAATAATAAGCATAACATATTGTACCATTTTCAACATTTTTCTTTTCCTCCTCATATAATCCAAGCAAACCCACATGCTAACATTGCAAGCATCGTTACAAATATAGTGGCCAAGAGTCAAAGCATTTTGATCATCCGCAGCTTTTCCGCCAACAACATTAACATATTTATACTTGCCTCTGAGTTCCGGAAACAATTCTGGACTTCGATTGCATAAACAACCAACACTACATAACAGCTATTGTGATTTGTTCCTGAGTCATTCATCCTCCTCCGTGTCCCATCCTCGATACAGCATCTCATTGTAGGTCATGTTGGCTTCTTCGCTGGCTTTCTTCTCTTTCCATGCATCTATCTCACTGCGGATGGCGAGCATCTCATCGACTATCAGCTCGGCCGTCTTCGGCTTGACATATCCCAGATAAGCAGTCATTCTGTCTATAGCCTTAGGGCTGCCTAGGTGCTTCGCTATGGCGTGACCCAGCTCTTCCGGGAAACCAAGTGATATGAGGGCACGGATAAGGTCATCGCGAGACCGAATCCACTGATCATGATTATTCTTCTTCATCCTGCGCTTGACCTCTCTGTTATCTGTGCGGGTTACACTGTCCATCTATCTTCGCGCGTGCTATTTTTTCTTCCTCGAGTACCACGTATCCTCCAGCGGCAGCTTCGTCCTCAGCCTTCCGTCGAACGCCCGATACGCGTTCTGCACGGCCGGCGCCGTCGGTATCGCCGCGATCTCTCCGATTCCCTTCGCGCCGTATGCTGTCTCAGGCAGCTCGTCCTTCTCCACGTATATCGCGTGGATGTCAGGTATGTCCGTCGCCCGCAGCAGGCCAAGCGTCCCGAATTTCACCTGAGGCACACAATCCTTCAGCGGCCAATCCTCCGTCAAGGCATAACCCATACCCATGAGCACACCTCCCTCTATCTGCCCCTGGATCGCTATGGGATTAACCACCCTTCCCGAATCATGCGCAGCCCAGACCTCCTTAACCCGTCCCTCGTCATCAAGGATCACTACATGCGTCGCATATCCATAAGCGATGTGGCTCTTAGGAAACGGAACGTCCGCGCCGAGCAGATCGGTCGGTTCGAAATATTCATAGAAGAACTCACGTCCCTCCAACGCCTCAAGGCTTCCCTCTTTCCTCATCGCCTCGCCAAGCCGCATCGCCGCCTGCCTTACCGCCTCACCGGTGAGGAGAGTCTGCCTCGACCCCGATGTGGTTCCGGAATCCGGAGCGTTCTCCGTGTTGTTCTTAGCGTTCCTTATCTTTGACAGCGGCAGGCCGGTCGCCTCCGCCACATCCTGGCAAAATACGGTAAGACAGCCCTGACCTATATCTGAAGCCGCGCTGTAGATCACCACCTGTCCATCTTCCACCGCCAGACGGCAGCGTCCCTTGTCCGGCATCCCGACTCCGATTCCCGCATTTTTCATCGAACACGCGATACCGGCTCTGCCGGGATTATTCTCATAGACCTCCCTGACCGCCTCAAGCGTCTCCTTCAGAGCCGTTGAACTATCCGCGATCTGTCCGTTCGGCAGAACCTTGCCCGGCTCGATGGCGTTCCGGTAACGAATCTCCCATGGGCTTATGCCGGCCTCGTCCGCAAGAAGGTCGATCAGGCTCTCCAGGGCAAACTGGCTCTGGCACACGCCGAACCCGCGGAACGCGCCGGCCGGCGGATTGTTCGTATATACGCCTATCCCCTTGATGTCCGTGTTCTGGTAGCAGTACGGCCCCACCGAATGGGTACAGGCGCGCTCAAGCACCGGTCCGCACAGCGACGCGTAAGCCCCGGTGTCGAACCAGATCGTGCAGTCAAGTCCTGTAAATATGCCGTTTTCATCGCAGCCTAAGGTGAATTCCGCCTCCATAGCATGGCGCTTTGGATGGAAACGCAATGACTCCTGCCGTGAAAATTTCACCTTAACCGGCCGCTTAAAGCGATGAGCCGCCAAGGCCGCGATATGCTGCGTCGAGACATCCTCCTTGCCGCCGAAGCCGCCGCCCACCAGCTGATTTTCCACCACGATCCTCTCTTCCTGATCAAGCCATCCGAACATGATCGCGATCTCGCGGCGCGTGTCGTAAGCCCCCTGGTCGGAGCTTAACACCTTTATCCCATCCTTATAAGGAAATGCCACCGCGCATTCAGGCTCGAGAAACGCGTGCTCTGTAAAGGGCGTGGAAAATGAGCGGGTGACCTTATAGGCAGACTCAGCAAGTGCCTTCGCCGCGTCCCCTCGCGTTACATGGCGGTTCTTGAAAATGTTTCCGTCAGGATGAAGCTTTGGAGCATCCTTAGCCACGGCTTCGTGAATATTCCGCACAGGTTCAAGCGGCTCATAATCGATCTTGACCCGTTTTTTTGCCTCCTCAAGTATCTCCAGGGTCTCCGCGACCACAAGGCAGATGGCATCCCCCACACAGCGAGTGACATCGCCCTCCGCGATCATCACGTCCCAGTCCTGCACGATATGCCCCACCTTGTTGTTCGGCACATCCTTCGCGGTCAGGACGCCCAGCACTCCCGGCATCGCCTCCGCCCCGCTGCTGTCTATCTTCAGGATACGCGCCCTCGGATAAGCCGAGCGGACAGCGGACGCGTGAACCATGCCCTCCATGTAGATGTCATCAGGATATTTGCCGTATCCGAGCACCTTTTCCCTGACGTCCACGCGGAAAGCCTTTTGGCCCACGCCGTAATCAGCACCGAGCTCAAGGTCAGCATCGATCGCTTCCTCGCCGCGCAGGATCGCCGCCGTCAGCTGTATTGCCTCGATGATCTTTTTATAGCCCGTACAGCGGCAAATATTTCCTCGCAGGGCTTTCTTGATCTCATCTTCGCCGGGCGCAGGGTTGCTGTCCAGCAATGCTTTCGCCGACATCACCATTCCCGGGGTGCAAAAACCGCACTGAACCGCTCCTTTTGAGCCAAAAGCGTAGACGAAGGCTTCCTTCTCAAGATCGCTGAGACCCTCCACCGTAGTAATTCTCTTGCCGTTCGCCTTCGCCGTCGTCAGCACACAGGCTCGTGTCGCTCTCCCGTCAACGATGATCGTGCAGGTGCCGCAGGCGCCCTCGCTGCAGCCATCCTTCACCGAGCATAGATGAAGGTCATCGCGCAGGTAACGCAGCATCGGTTTCATCGAGGAGGTTGTATATTCAGTTCCATTTACGACAATGTGATACTCTTCCATAAGCAGCTATTCCATTCCATAAATCTGGCAGCTATTCCATTCCATAAATCCTTACTGTTTCCCTGTGCCTATAGTACTTTCTCTGTACGGGTTCTCCCCTTGCACGGGAGTGCTGTACAGGTTCTTAGGAAGACATCCATAAAAACATGATCAGCGGGTTTTTATCCTGGCGTTCATCAGGTAAGGATAGTCCTTGATCACGGCAGCTGCTATTTTTCTTATGTATTCCGGCAGCCTGACATCATCAAGCTCCGCATCAAAGACCATGACCCGACCTGCCTCCACATCTTTACCGCAAGCCGCCGAGCCGACCGCTTCGGGCTTTTTACCGCAAACCGCTAAGCCATCCGCTTCGGGCTTTTTATCGCAGGCCGCTAAGCCATCCGCTTCGGGCTTTTTATCGCAGGCCGCTAAGCCATCCGCTTCGGGTTTTTTATCACAAACCGAAGTACTCTCCGCTTCGCTGCTGTCTGTCAGCCGCACCCTGAACTTCCCAAAGTCCCCATTATCAAGCAGCAGGAATCCCTGATTCTCGCTGTTCTCAAAATCCTCCTCACTCCAGAAGAGGGTGAACTTATCCTTATAAGGGCGGCCATCGTAAGGACAGAACACGGCACAGTTGCCGCACTCGTTGCACATCCCATCGACATGTATGATCTGTTCCTGAGCAAGATCCGGCACCTTTATCGCGACATTTGCCCTGTTCGGACAGACATCGGCGCACACCTCACAGACCGTCGGACAGCCCAGGCAGCGGCTGTCCGGAGCCGCAGCTATCCCACCGAAAGCTTCTGCCGCTCCGCATGTACCTGCCGAATCGCCGGCCGTGCCGCATGTACCTGCCGGGTCGTCGGCCGCGCCGCATGTACCTGCCGAATCGCCGGTCGTGCCGCCCGCACTGCACCCGCAAGGTTCATTACGGGAAACAGGCCTGACCTCTCCACCGGCATCCGTCAGGCTGACCATTCCCTTCTTCATCAGGGGTTTGCTGATATCCGGATCAATATTTTCCTTGGTAAAGGTTTCATAAGATATTCCCGCGATAGCGGCAGCCGCCTTGGCCGCGTCAGCTATCGCCTCAACCACCGTTGCCGGTCCTCTCCGCGCGTCGCCGATGGCGTACACATGGGGAACGCAGGTCTCCATCCCCTCGTCCGTCATAGGCCTGCCCTTCCTGTCTACAGCCGCGCCGCACTCCTCGTAGAGCCCGGTGTCGATCCGCTCGCCTACCGCCACTATGACCGTATCAGCCGGAACCTCCATTGTCCGTCCGGTGTCCACCGGCGACCTGCGGCCTGAAGCGTCAGGCTCTCCCATCTCCATCACTGAACAGGTCAGAATTCCGTCCCTCATGCCGACAGGCGAAAGCAGCTCGCAAAAATCAATCCCATCAGCGAGCGCTTCATCAAGCTCTTCTTCATCCGCCGGCATGTAGCGTCTGGTCCTGCGGTATATCAGGCGGACATTCTCCACGCCATCGAGTCTCTTCGCTGCCCTGGCTACGTCCATGGCCGTGTTGCCGCCGCCGATGACAGCGACATTTTTCCCAACCGACAAAGCCTGAGGATAATTCTTTGCCAGATCAAGGAAATACAGCGCGTCCATCTCATCTCCGTACTTAAGACCCGCGGAGGATGGCATCCAGGCTCCCGTCGCGACGATAACATCGGTGTATCCTTCCTCAAAGAGGATGCTGACGGAACCGACATCGATGCCGAAGCGGAATTTGGCGCCATAAGCCTTGCACAGCTCTATATCCTTGTCGATAGACTTATCTGAAATTCGAAAACGCGGTATCGCATGGCGCACCACGCCGCCGAGCTGATGCCTGCGCTCAAAAACTGTGACGTCCACGCCGGCTCTTGAGAGGAAATACGCCGCAGCCAGGCCGGCTGGACCGCCGCCTATCACAGCAACCTTTCTCACCTTATCAGCTGTCTCGCTGCGAGCACCCGAATCACCTCGCAACGCTTCACCGCAACCCGCTTCAAAAGCAGCGCCGCCACCGGCATTGTCATCACATCCAGTATTTCCAGCACATTCCGCTGCTTGCCTTTCCCTGACTTCAGCTTCTTCCTCTCTTTTCAACGCCTCCGCTATGAGCACGGCTCCGGCTTTTCTCATCTCAGAGAGCACCTTGTCATAGCCCGACTCAGCCGCTGTCAGCTTCGCCTCGCGGATGCGGACGGAGCTTTCATAATGATTCCTCATGCATTTATCGCCGCAGTGGTGAGGGCAGAGTGTGCCGGTTATGAAAGGAAGGGCATTTCTCTCAAGGATGATACGAAGGGCATCCTCATTGCGCCCCTCATTTACCGCCCGCAGATAAGCCGGAATATCCTGCTCTATAGGGCAGCCGCTGCGGCAGGGGGAGGTAAAACAGTCTGCCAGAGGCAGCTTCCTCCTGATCTTCCTGTTCGGCAAAGGCTTCACAGGCTTTCGGTAATGCCTATCGACGCCTGCCTTCTCATCGAGAGCCGCCACCGCGTCCACCGATATGCCGTCGAACGCTCTTCCATCATCTTCCATAAAATCATACGCGATCTGTCCGAACCTCCTGTAGCCTCCGGGCTTCAGCACCGTAGTCGCCATGGTGACAGGCCAGATTCCCGCGTCATAAAGATCCCTGATGTTGTAGATATCCGCCCCTCCCGAGAAGGATATTCGCAACCCACCGCCGAATTCTTCGGCGATCCTCCGCGCGGCATGAATAGTCAACGCGTGAAGCGCCCTTCCTGACATATACATTTCCTGACTGGGCAGCTCTCCCGCGGCTACATCCACAGGGAAGGTGTTTGTGAGCTTCAGTCCGAACTCCAGGCCCTTCTCCGAGCAAAGCGCCGACAGGCGGCGGAACATGGGAACCGCGTCCTCCCACTGCAGGTCTTCCCTGAAATGATGGTCGTCAAAAACTATGTAACCGAAGCCCAATGCGTCGAGCCTCTGTCTGGCATATTCATAGCCCAGCAGCGTCGGATTACATTTTATATAGGTATGAAGTCCCTTCTCACGGATAAGGTAAGCCGCGATCCGCTCGATCTCCTCCGGAGGACATCCGTGCAGGGTGGATTCAGTTATTGAGGACGAGATCCTGGCGGAAATATTTCTCACATAAGCTTCATCGATCCGGCTGAAGCTGTCAAGATTCTCCAATGTCCAGTTCACGCACTCATGCCAGGTCTCCGTGGCGGAAGCGTCCTTCAAGCCCTCTATAAACGCGTCAATCTTGGGGGACTGTATTCCCGCAAGGTCGTAGCCCACGGACATGTTGAAGACGAAGCCGTCAGGATCCCCGAAATTCATCTCCTTCGCCAGCAGCTTACAGGCGAACCACGCCTTGATGTACTCAGACAACGCCTGCGGCACAGTGAGCTCCGTCGACCATTCACAGTTATAACACTCATCCGCGGCATTTATGCAGGGCTTCGGCACGCAGGCCGCAAGCTGGGCGCCGTCCATGATCTGTACCGTCTTCAGCTCGAAGAAACGACTCCCCGCGACATACGCCGCCACGATATTCTGGGCAAGCTGAGTGTTTGGCCCGGCGGCAGGTCCAAAAGGTGCCTCGACCTTCTCTCCAAAAATCGGAAGGAGCGCCTTTTTATTATATTTCGTCTCGGCAGGAACGCCGAAGATGCTCCCCTGACTTTTATATTCGCTGAGCACCCAGCTCATCAAATTCGAAAATGGAATCGGACGCATGATATCGCTCATATTATCCTCCTCTGTCAGCGCTGTTTTTTATCTGTATTATTGATATCTGCCCTATGGGTACGGTCTATACGGCTGTCCTATGGGCGCGATCTGTACGGCTGCCCTCCCGGTGCATTCTATACGGCTGCCCTCCCGGTGCCGGTTCAGCCGCACTGATGCCGGGCATGCGGACGCAGTCTGCGCGGCTGCTGCTCCCCATCATGTTCTTTTCAGTATGTCCTGTGGTTCAGCTCGCCCCAGAGCCTCCTGCTCTGCTCAAGCGTCCACGCGTTGATCTTCTCCTCATCGATGCCCACGAACTCCCTGTCCTTATACAGCACTCTTCCGTTTATGATCGTGGTGCGGCAGCTGCGGCCCATCATGCCGAACAACATGTGTCCGTCCACATTTTCTTCTGAAAATGGAGTGAAGGGCTTGTAATCCATGACGATGACATCCGCGGCGGCTCCCGGAGACAGCACTCCAAGAGGCTTTCGGAAGTACTTCGCCGCGATGGCAGCGTTGTTGGCAAAGAGCATCTGCATTGCTTCGCCCCACGCGACGTTCGGCAGGCAGGCGTTATGCCGCTGTATGATAAGGAACACCTTGAGGCTCTCAAGCATGTCATGGGTGTAGGCGTCCGTTCCCATGCCCACCAATATGCCCTTTTTCATCATCTGAAGGACCGGAGCGCAGCCCACGGCATTCCCCATGTTGGACTCGGGATTGTTCACCACCATCGTACCGGTCTCCTTTATGACATCCATCTCGGACGGGCTCACATGAATGCAGTGCCCGAGCAGGGTCTTCTCCCCAAGTATGCCGTGCGCCAACAGGCGGTTCACCGGTTTGCACCCATAGTTTCTCAAGCTGTCATAGACATCGTTCATGCCCTCCGAGACATGGATGTGGAAACCCGTCAGCCCGTCATTTGCCTCTGCCATCTTCTCAAATGTCTTATCCGAGATGGTAAAAAGCGCATGGCCGCCGAACATAGCCCGAATCATGTCATCGTCTTCCTTCGCCGCCCACCTCGCAAACTCCGCGTTCTCCCGGATGCTCTGATCGCGTTTCTCCTCACCGTCTCTGTCTGAGACCTCGTAGCACAAACAGGCGCGGATACCAAGCTCGCGGCACACGTCCTTGATCGCGAAGAGTGACCCCGGTATCTGTGCGAAGCTGGCATGGTGGTCAAATATCGTGGTCACCCCGTCGCGGATGCAGTCCAGCACGGTAGCGTACGCGCTCGCCCTGGTTCCGTCCAGCGTGAGATGGCGGTCGATATTCCACCACATCCCCTCCAGCACCTCCAAAAAATTAGTTGGGTTGTTGCCCTCTATCGCCAGGCCGCGGGCCAAGCCTGAGTAGATATGGGTGTGGGCATTGATAAATCCCGGCATGATGACACCGCCTCCGGCGTCCACGAACTCTGCTTCGGGGTATTTATCTTTCATCCCGGAAAAATCGCCCGTCTCAAGTATGATATCGCCGTCGATCACCACGGCGCCGTCCCGATAATAAGGGTTCTTGCTGTCGCGGGTCACCACCCGTCCATTTCCCACTAAGATCATATCGTCCTCCTGTTCCCGGCATGCAGGTTTACAAAGCAAACATCCATAGCACGCCTGTGCTGCCACAACGTAAGCCTACATAGCGCCACACGTGCTACCGCCATTTTCTTTGTATTATAAGCTTACCCTGCTTTCTTTTAAATAGTTTTCTTGTCCGGTATGAGCACGGGCTCGCGCAGCGGGCGGAAAGTGCGAATACCGGTTAGCGTGGCGGGAGTGCGGAGCACGGAGCCACGCGGGGACTTATAAAGTATGGTTGTGCCAAACTTGGCATGCAGGTTTACTGTCTCATTTCTGTATAAACTGTCCTTTATGAAGTGTTTTGGCTTGACACCCATTTAACACTGCCTTTACAATATCTTAAAGCAGGATCTTACGGCAGACGTGATTGTATGCCTTGTCTCATACTTATTATGGGGTAATCTTTTATCTGTAGATCAACAAATAAAACATTGGAGGTAGATATGAGATTCTGGGCAAAGATAGTAAACCACCGACGGGTCGAGCGCGACACGGTCATTGAAGATTACAGCAGCTCAAACCGGACACAGAAGGTGACGGATGCGCTTCAGTCAGCCTGCGCCGAGTTCGACCTGGCCGTTCCAATGTGGCTGGATGTGAACATAAGAGATTTTCAGCGGACCGCCAAGGTTCGTTTCGGACCGGATTCCTTCGGTGAGCCGATAGATTTCCAATATTTTGAGTTTCAGGTTATAGAAGAAGACTATTAGGGGGGAGTGCTGACGACCAACGCTCCCCCTCAGTTCATCTTACCGGCTATGATTTGTACCGTTCCGAATTTCAGCTCGGTCTTATTTCTGAGTAACCCAATTTAAGTCCGGTTTTATTTAAGCCCTGCTTCATTTAAGTCCGGCTTCGTTCATCAATTTTTTGATATACGAGAGCGACAGCTCCGCATTGTTCTCAGGCGGCGAGGGCGGCATCTCAAAAGTCAATACCCCATCGAAACCGGAATCTCTTATCGCCTCTATGATTTCCTTGAAATCAAGCTTAGAGTCCATAGGGGTGACACGCTTTTCACCCTATCCTCAATAGCCCTCTTGGCTTTGGCCGTTGCTTTACAGCCTCTTCAGCAGTCCGTTGCTTTACAGCCTCTTCAGCAGTTCCTCTCTTGCCGCCTCATAGCCGGGTTTGCCAAGAAGAGCGAACATGTTCTTCTTATAGCTCTCGACTCCGGGCTGGTTGAAGGGATTGACTCCGAGCAGATAGCCGCTGATGCCGCAGGCGAACTCGAAGAAATAGAACAGTGCTCCGAGAGAGACGGCATCCTGGGCGGGCATATGAACCATGAGGTTCGGCACGTCGCCGTCGGTGTGAGCGAGAACAGTTCCGTTCATAGCGCTCTTGTTGACAAAATCCATGTCCTTGCCGGCCAGATAATTAAGTCCGTCAAGATCACTGTCCTCGGCCTGAAGCTCCAGCTGCCTGCGCGGCTTGTCCACGACGACCACGGTCTCGAACATCACGCGTTCGCCGTCCTGCAGGAACTGTCCCATGGAATGCAGGTCTGTAGTCAGGTCTACTGCCGCAGGGAAGATGCCCTTGCGGTCCTTGCCTTCGGATTCACCGTAAAGCTGCTTCCACCACTCGCCCACGGAGTGGAACACGGGCTCATAGTTGGCCAGAACCTCGATCTTCTTACCATCGCGGTACAGCAGGTTCCGGGCGGCGGCATAACGCATAGCCGCGTTCTCCTCAAACGGCGCATCGATAAGAGCCGCGCGTTCCTCTGCGGCGCCCTTCATAAGAGCGCAGATATCCACTCCGCTCGCGGCTATAGGCAGCAGGCCGACAGCGGTGAGGACGGAGAAACGGCCGCCAATGTCATCCGGCACCACGAAGGTCTCGTAACCTTCCGCGTCGGCAAGCGTCTTTAAAGCACCTCGCGCCTTATCGGCGGTGGCATAAATCCTCTTCGCCGCTTCTTCCTTGCCATACTTCTTCTCTATCGCGGCACGCAGCACGCGAAACGCGATCGCCGGTTCGGTCGTAGTGCCGGATTTGCTGATGACATTCAGCGAGAAATCCTTGCCCTCAAGAACCTCCATCAGCTCCGCAAGATAGCTGCCGCTGAGATTGTTTCCGGCATAATAGATCTCGGGAGACTTGCGCTGATCCTTTGCGAGGCTGTTGAAAAAAGAATGGTTAAGGAATTCATTCGCGGCACGGGCGCCCAGATATGATCCGCCTATGCCGATGACGACCAACGCGTCCGAATCCGACCTGATCTTCTCGGCCGCTTTCTGTATGCGCTCGAATTCCTCTTTGTCATAAGCCACCGGAAGGTCTATCCATCCAAGGAAATCGTTGCCCGCGCCTGAACGGCTTAGCAACGTTTTCTTCGCCGCTTCTGTCTCCGCCTTCATGCCCGCAAGCTGCTCCTCTGTGAAAAATCCAGCTGCTTTTCCGATGTCAAGTCTTATCCTGCTCATTTGCTTCTCCTCCTTAGTGTCCATATCTCATGATTATGTATGGCTGCGTTGTCTATGGTATGTCCTTATCAAATGGCGTAGGCAAAAACCTCTTCGACTCTGCCGGACCAGATGCTCACAGCGATAATTCTGTTCCAGGATATCAGATAATATTCATAAAACTCGTCGTTGTCAGTCGGCGCGCCGTACCTGTTCCTGAGGAGGCTCCTCGTGGCAGAGAGGTCGTCTCCGTAGCCTATGCCATCTATGGTATAATTACAGGCGGAACGTATGCCGATCAACGTTATCGTGCCTCCGGAATCACGTGACACATCGACTCTTCCGTCGGTGTACTCCATCTCCCCGTCGTCAAATTCATAGCGCTCGGTCATCCATCCGAAGTTCGAGCGGAACGTGCCGAAATTCACTCCGATATACTTCAGAAGCTCTTTTTCGATATTCGAGCCAAACGCGCTGATGCCGTACTTGCCGCAAAGCTTCTCGAACTCCTGCGAACCTGAGATACCGCTGAGTACTCCGAGCATCCCGTCCCTGTGCAGCTTGTTCACCCAGGTCTTCAGGCCGCCCTGGTCAGGATCACGGTCGAGTATGGTGCGGTAACATAAAGTGACGAATTCCTCATCAGTCAGATCCTTTTTCAGCAGCTCATCACTTCCGAAGAAGCCCATGATGACTGCATATCCGTTCTTTTTCCCGGTCTTGAGATCATAAGTCCATGCTTCAAGCCCCGGCTGGTCAGGCTCTCGTTCAAGGCAATAACGATAGAACCTTGTGACGAACTCCTTCACTATGTCGTTCCAGGTTCTGGTCGGTTTGAAGCTTCCCTGCTCCACACCCATGTCCTCGCAGATCAGCCGCATTTCATTTGAATTCACAAAACCCTCCAGCACCTTGTCCCTGACATAGCCCTGCAGCAGGATATTCACCCATGAGGCAAGGCCCTTCTGATCCGGCTCCCTGCCCAGAATGACGCGATAAAAACAGGTGACGTACTCCTCATCACTCAGGCCAAGATTCTGAAACTCTTTGCTGTGGACAAATGATTTCACCACGGATGCCCCGGTTCCTCCGTTCACCGTCAGCACATCGCACCAGGCCTTCAGCCCCTTAGGGTCAGGTTCGCGCCCAAGGAAATTCCGGTAAAGCCTCGTGACAAAGGTTTCCACCTTTACCGGGTCGGCAGCCACCAGATTCGCCTGTTCGCTTTCATCAGTGATCTCGCCGTAACAACTGGACTGCTCCGCATTGACAGCGTCAGGATCGTCGGAAAGCTCTGTTTTTTTGGCATCCGCGACATAAGCCGTAGCCTCTGCATCAGCCGCGCGTGCCGCTGACTTTGCTCCTGCAGCCGCATGGGCGGCGGCAGCGGCCGAAAGCGTTTCATTCGGTGCAGCAATTACCGGGGTTATCGTAATAAACATTGCGGCGGCGATGGCTGCGCAAAGCCACCTTCTCTTCGTCTTCATCTTCATACATTTCTCCTCCGTTTTTCGATGAAAAGACTATGGCTTATGGTATCATTATGTAGTTATGATGTTATATATTTTATAACTATTTATTCCTTATTCTTATGCGTCAGCATCCGCCAAGGACTGCATGCTTACCCTGACCTGAGGCTTTCCCATATATTCCACGACGGCTATGCTGAGCGCTCCGGCTTCCTCGGCAGTCCTGCCCCCGAAATCGAAGCCTTGCTCCCTTAAATACCCATCGCCGTAAACGAGCATCCTCTCACACAGCTCAGCCAGAGTTCTTTTGCTCAGTTCATCATCGACCAGCGTCACACCTGATGTTCCTAACGCAAGCTCGACCCTTAGCGCCGCGCAGGCTCCGATCCCATCGCCTGTGCCGTCCTTATCGCCTCCATATAAAGCAATGAATTCGGGGAGTATCTCGTCCGCATAAAGCTCCCATGCCTGCTCCGCCTCGGTCTTTATAGATCGGTCCAGAATCTTATCATTGTTGACAAATACCTGTATATAACCGGTTGTCCTCGGAGCTGCCGCTCCATCCTCCGCCTTCCTCTCGGAAAAACGCGCCTTGAAGGCTCCGGCATTCGTGCGAACGCCCCTGGAATTCTCTGACAAACAGACATAAGTCCAGTCTGCCTTGCCCTCGTACCTCTCAAATACTACATCCTCCGGCTTTAGCCGAAGCCCGTTCGCGATGACCGCCCCGATGCCATCAAGCTCTTCAGGCACAGCGGGCAGGATATTATTGCGGCTTGTATTAGAATTTTCTGTGGTTCTTGGACTCTCACCACCCTTCGCCTGAATGATAACCCTATGAGGCCTCAGCCCCCTCAGACGCGGTATGACGTACTCTGCGAGCCATGAATAACCCGACTTCGAGGCGTACACGATCTGGGCATCGAGATAAGCGCCCACTCTGTCCACTGTCTCCTGAAGCTCATCGGCAAGCCCGACACGCACTCTTCTGTCCTCATCGACCGCGCCGAAGACTTCAACCATATCGCCCCAGTTTATCGATTCAGCGATATTGTCCATATACAGGCAGCGAAATATATCTGTTTCCGGTTGTAGATCGTATATTCTGCTCTCCATCCCCAGCACAAACCTTTCTTAATCAATGTTATCCGGACAATCTGATCTATGCCATCTGATAATAAAAGTCCATCTGACATCAATCCGATCACTGCCATCCGAAGCCATATACCTTAAAATCATTATAATATTTTTTGATAGTTGTGTCAAAACATAGAACTCTTTTTGAGGTTCAAGTACTCTTGTTCTTTGCATAAAAAAAGTGTATGATGTTCTGAGTCGGCGATGGCTTATAAAGTATGGTTGTGCCAGACTTGTCATGTAGGTTTATATTGTATATGGAGGAAAGATATGCCAGATTATAAAACAAAAGGAACCTGCTCTGTGAATATTCATTACGATGTCATAGACGGAAAGGTCACCAACGTGAGCTATTTGGGCGGCTGCAACGGCAACCTCAAAGCACTGTCACGCCTTGTCGAAGGCTTACCTGTCGATGAAGTTATTTCCAAGCTTGCGGGCATCCGCTGCGGCTTCAAGCCCACATCCTGCGGCGACCAGCTGGCGAAAGCACTCATCGCCTGGAAGCAGGAAAACGCGATATAAGATTGATCATATTGAAGCTCGCCTGATCTGGATTTTGCCTGATCATGGCTTACTTATTCAAAGCTCGCCTGATCCTGATCTTACCTGATCGAGGCCCAGTCGATCAGAGCTTACCAACCACAATACTAACGAGGTAGCATCCCATGAAGATCGTTCTCACCGGAGGCGGTACCGCCGGACATGTCACGCCGAATCTCGCGCTCGTTCCTCTGCTGGAGGAACAGGGCTACAGCATCCACTATATCGGCTCGAAGACCGGCATGGAAAAGAAGCTTGTGGAGGATGCCGGGATACCTTACAAGGGCATCTCATCCGGCAAGCTCCGCCGTTATTTTGACATCAAGAATTTCACCGATCCTTTCCGCGTCATAAGAGGCATCGGCGAAGCCCGGCGTACTCTCAGGGCTTTACGCCCTGACGTGGTATTCTCCAAGGGAGGCTTCGTCTCCGTGCCTGTCGTACTCGCCGCGCATCATCTCAAGATACCGGTTGTGCTCCATGAGTCCGACATGTCTCCCGGACTCGCCAACAAGATCTGCATACCGTATTGCGTGCGCATCTGCTGCAATTTCCCGGAGACCACTGCCAGCCTGCCCGAAGGTAAGGCCGTTGTCACCGGCTGTCCCATCCGCCGTGAGCTTACCGAAGGATCAAGGGAAGCCGGCCTGGCCATGACCGGCTTCACCGGCAGCCGTCCTGTCCTCATGATCATGGGCGGAAGCCTTGGTTCTGTCTGCGTCAACAACGCCGTGAGAGCCATCCTGCCGGAACTCACGAAGACCTTTGATGTTATCCACCTCTGCGGCAAGAAAAATCTGGCGCCTGAGCTTGAAGGGACACCTGGCTATGTGCAGTATGAATACATATCCGAAGAGTTGAAGGATCTCTTCGCCGCAGCTGACTGCATGATATCCCGCGCCGGAGCAAATGCCATCTGCGAACTCATAGCCATGCGCAAGCCCAATGTCCTCATTCCTCTGTCTGCCGCCGCAAGCCGCGGAGACCAGCTACTCAACGCCGAGAGCTTCCGTAAGCAGGGATTCTCGGAAGTTCTTCAGGAGGAAGAACTGGTTGAGGACGCGCTCCTCGTCGCTGTCAAAAAGGTTTGGGCAGAGAAAGAGAAATATATCAAGGCTATGGATGCCAGTCCCCTGCGAGACGGCGCGGAGGCAGTAGTCGATGTGATCAATGAGGTAGCCGGCACCGCCGCGCGGTAAATGCCTCGCAGCTCGGCCAGCAGTACTATTCAGCCAGCATAACAATTCGCTCAGAATAACAATAGGGCAGGGGAGCTTCATATTCCCTGCCCTATTATTTTGCTTCGTTGCTGAGGACACCTCATTCACATGATATTTTTATTTGATCGTTCCCATTGTCGTCATATACCTCCAGGGTATAGCTGTATTCCCGGCCGCTGTCTGTTATGGCAAAATCCGTCCTGCCGTATTTATGCGCGTATACATATACCGCCCCCTCCTCCGGCGAGTTAATATAAATGTCCGCGATTGATTTGTCGTTGACAAAAATAGTCGCGTCGGAAGAAAAAGACGCCTCATTCGGAAGATACTGAACCTGCGTCAGATTAACCTGCGGAGAAGCAGAGGCAATGGCGATGACCGCGATGACCGGTATCAATATTCCTATGAGCCTCTGTTTGATATCCGGAAGGAAAACAACAACATACAGCGCTATCTGTAAAATGCAGAAAAGCATTGTGACGAGCAGATGGGGGAAATGGCTGACGCATTCCGTTCCGCTCTCATAAACAAAGTAGCCTAAGAGAGCAAGCACCGGCGCAAGTATCAGCAAGCTGAGCCAGTTCTTCTTAGTGATATACCAGCCTATGAATGCCGCCGGAAATGTGAAGAGCGTCAAGATAAACCAGTACTTATAGTATCCAAAAAGCTGCCACCCCAAGTATGAGAACGGTACTTGAAACAAATATATCAAGGGCTGACTGACAAGGAAGAACACAAACGTCTTGAGCGCCGATTCCAGAGGCTTCTTACAATTTGCCATAATTATTACAGCCAGTAATATCCACGCTTCAAAAGTCACGCCCATCCTTGCAAAAGAGGTGTTCTTGAAAACAGGGACGACCAGAAAAACAGCAGTCAATAATGCCGCGCCTAAAGCAATGGCGAAAACCATCGGCCAGCCCATGTTCAGCCCGCCATAAAGCTTATCGATTAATCTCCCCGCTTTGTTTTTATTTCTCATGGTTCACGTTCTCCACACCGTATTTCAAAGTGTTTATTCAGCACCCCAGACTCGAATTTTTAAGCTTGATCATCTATAGCTCCGCTGATCAGCCCTGCCGTCTCCGCCATCTCCTCCGGCGTAGTCGTGCCGGGCTTCCACGCCGCGATTGAGGGACCGTCCGCATATCTGGGAATGATATGCGTGTGGAAATGAAATACCGTCTGTCCCGCGTCCTTTCCCGTATTCATGACTACGTTGAAAGCCGTGGCTCCAAGCCCCTTCATCTGAGCCTTACCAATCTTCGCCGCAAGAGGAAGAACCTTCGCGGCGACTTCTGAACTAAGCTGCGTCACATCCGCGAAATGCTCCTTGGGCAGGATCAACGCGTGTCCGCGCGATGCGGGTCCCAGATCCAGTATCACTCTGAAATCATCGTCCTCATACAGTGTCGCGGCCGGAATCGCGCCGTTGGCTATCTTACAGAAAATGCAATTGTCGTCCTTCATTTTACAAACTCCTTTCAATCTTCGCGATTAGTGCATCAATTTATATTTGTAACTATTCGGCATAACAGGAGGACTGCTAAAAACAGGACAAAGGGCTGTATGCTTCGGCTCTGTCTGCCGCATTTTTCAGCTTATGCCGCACACGTAAAGCGTGCCTTCCTCGACACGGAACCGAATCTCAAGCCCCGCGAAACCGAAGCCATAGATCCGCTGCGAATCCTCCTGATAAGCCGGACGAGGATCCTGCGCCAATATGCCCAACAATGCTTCGGTTTTATCCTTTGGTACCTTGGCAAATAACTCCTCAGGGATCTCGACCTTCACCCTGCCTCCGGCGGGTTCGGAAGCGTATCCGCATCTGGCTCCCTCTATGCAGTCCGAATAGCCTATATACGGCTTGATGTCATATATAGGAGTGCCATCCATCATATCAGCGCCCTGGACGACAAGCACCTGCCCGCTGCCCGGGACGCGTACTATCTCCTCAAGTTTTACCACGGAAAGCCCCAGAGGATTAGGCCTGAAGGGGGAACGGCTCGCGAAGACGCCTACCCGCTCGTTGCCTCCCAGCCTGGGGGGCCTGACCGTAGGAGACCAACGCCCCCCGCATGACGCGGAAAAACCCCAGATGAGCCAGATATGCGAGAAACCGTCCAGTGCCCTCAAGGAATCGTCATTTCTGTAGTCCTTTTCGAAGACGATCCTCCCGCGAAGGCTCTTAACAATGCCCGGCTGTCGCGGTATGCCGAATTTTGACGGAAAATCGGTATGTATCCTGGCGATAGGGCGTATCGTAATTTCCATAGCATTCCCGGTCTTATTGTTTGCATCTATGCTGACGGCATCTCCGTCAGCTCCTCCGGCGGTGTCCCATCCATCAGCTATCTCCGTCCGTCTCATGCTTCTGCCTCACGCGCCTCTCCTTGCGTCTTCGCCTGATCTGATCCTGACGCTCCGTGATCTTGGCGACCGCGTTCTCGTCCGCAAGCTTTATCGTCTTAACCATGAAAATGTTATTGTCAGTGGCTTTTTTCACCCTCAGCTTGCCTTTTACCGCACCGTGTACCGGACAAACTGACAGCGCAAGGTATTGATTGCCTGCCGATGAAAACCAGTTGATCTTCTTCCTCAACGCCAGCCCGCATTTCGGACAGCGCATGGCAGTGACACGCTTGTTGGTGAAAGCCTCTTCACGAGCCGGGAACGGCTGTGACACGTATTTCGTGTATGTGCGGAAATGCCGAAGAACCTCTTCTTTCTGATTGGAAGGAAGCCGATGATAGTCAATGGATTCGTATTCCTTTACCCTGTCGAAATCCATCTTCTTCATGACCTCAGCGGTGTAGTATGTATCGTCAAATGCCCTGTGGAACTCTATGTCCTTAGGGATGTTCAAGTATTCCACGGCCTCCTCGAGCGCCATCCTTGACTTACCGTCAAAATACAGTATGCTGAACATCTTCTGAAGGTCACAATAAAACAGAGGCTTCGGAAAAGGATTCGCGAGCCGATAGTAATCCATATTCTGCTGAAGCTCTGTGAGATCAAGATTGCCCCATGTGACGAACTTGCAGTCATCCCCACACCATTTCAGGAAATCCCTCACGACCGGACAAAACGTCCTTGACCTTCGCAGTTGATTTTGGTCAAGCGACGTGATCTCCTTGGTTCGATAATGGAGCGTGGGGTACACCAGCGGTCTGACCATCTCGGAAAATCTTCCTATCTCTTTCCTGTTCTCATCAAGCTTGATAGCTCCGATCTCGATAATCTCGAAAGGCATTCGTGGATTCTCACGTGCCTTGCCCTTAGGGCACTGGTTCCATTCCAAGTCAAATACGATATAATTCATCATAAATCTCCTATAGTTAAGTGTAACATATAAAAGAAAAAATGTGAATCACGTTCCAATCCTGTCCGCAATCTTTTGCTCTGATCAGTTGCTTGGTTTTTAATGTTACAATGTCAAAAGTTTATTAGCCTCCGCCCTGCCTTCACCATAATATTTCCCTATAGGCAAAGAATTGTGTACATAATGTTTATTATTTTCAAACTTTGATATTGATTATCAATAATATTGTCTCTTTCGGGGGGCAAAAAACTTTCATCTTTTCTATTGACATTTAGATGCCAAAAGGATATTATGATGAAGTATTCGTTAAATGTAATTGTCTTCACGTCTCGCGTAGGTCATTGAAGTTTAATGATTTACAGGAGGCGTTTTTAGTTCACTTAACGGGTAACACTGTGAGGAGGTAATAATAATGTATACTGGTGTTGTCAAGTGGTTTAACGCCGACAAGGGTTTTGGATTCATCTCCCCCGATAACGGCGGGAACGATGTCTTTGTTCATTTCTCAGCTATCAACGTTGAAGGATACAAGACACTTAACGATGGGCAGAAGGTGACTTTTGACACCGAGCCTGATCCCAAGGATCCCAGCAAGACCCGCGCAGTTAACGTGACGCCTGCGTGATGAAGTTCGGATGATTTCGCGGTATCCCCGAGGATGCCGCGATTTTTTTCTGTATATGGCAAAACATATGAACACATTATTATTCTTAGGCGACAGCATCACCGACTGCGGACGCAGTTCAGAGGGAGGTCTCGGACACGGCTATGTCGGCATGCTTTCTCAATCATTTCCCAAGGATTATCTCTTCATCAACCGCGGTCTTGACGGACTCACCTCGTCAGGAATCCTGCGGCAGTGGCGACACTACCTCAAGACCGGAGATACTCCTGCTGTTGTGTCCATACTCGTCGGGATCAACGATGTCGGCATGGTGATGAACACCGGCTTTTCCGAGGAACAGGCTCTCAAATACTATAGGCATGACCTCGAAACCATCGTGGCTGAAGCCATAAATAAGGGAAGCCGCGTCATCCTTACCGAGCCCTTCATCTTCCCTCGTCCTTCCGAATATATTCACTGGGAACCCTGCGTCATGCATTTTTGCGCCCAGGTCCGCGACATTGCAGTAAAAAACGGCGCCTGCCTTATTTCTCCTAAGGAGCATTTCGGCATCGCCGCAAGCAGAAGCCATCTGGGATGGGGGCAGGTGACAACCGATGGTATCCATCTCACAGATGAAGGTCACCGCATACTCGCCGCGCTCTGGCGCGATACATTTTTCGCAAAAATGAACTGAAGGTTTATTGCCATGCAAGGCTATTTGTAACTATTCGGCACCTCTGACCACCCCACAACGGGAGATGCGCAGCATCCCAAGTTTGGGGTGCCGGATAGTTACGGCTATTTATACAGCCCCAGGCTGACCAGCATCCGTCCCTTCTTCGAGGTTCCGTCCGCCCCATGGTAGACGAACCTCCCCTTGTGGCGTACCGAGACGATGTCGTTTGGCCGAAACTGATCCGAGACAGACCTGACCAGGCTGCCATTTCGGTAAACCTGTTCCTGCCTGATGAGCTCTGCCGCGTCGGACCTCGATAGACGCAGCGCGAAAGCAATCAGCGAGTCCGCACGCTCCGAACTGACAGATCCTCTTCGCTCCTCTATCCTCGGAGCAAGCAGCTGCTCCGGCCAAGGACACTCGCAGCATCTCACCGATGTATGCTTTACCGAAGTCATATTTTCGCAGACATAAGCCGCTATCTCTGACAGGCACACGAACCAGGCTCTCTTTCCATCGATCATGATGTCCCCGAGCCGGTTTCTGTCAACTCCAAGGCTCATCAGCGCGCCGAGGTAATCTCTGTGGGATAGCTCCTCGGCATATTTTTCTGATACCGGAGCGGCTTCTATGCATGTCCCGGGAAATATGCCCTCGTCATCCTCACTCATATATGAAGGAAGAAAAACCGCAAGCCGTCTTTCGGCAGCAGGAAAACCGCCGCTCAGCACATAACGTGCTCTGCGGCGGTTCATTACTTTCACGAACAAGTCTTGCTCATGCAGATCCATAAAATAAGTATTGACCGGGATGTCACGGGAGTAGCACAGCTCCGAGAGTTCCTCCACTCGCTTCATGAACAATTCATCGTCTGTCATCTGTTTTCGCTCCTTGAAATGCGAATCCGAAACTGATCCATATCTAATCCATAACCATTCCGAAGGACAACCGGTATGAGCACGGGCCCGCGCAGCGGGCGGAAAGCGCGAATACCGGTGAGCGTAGCGTGAGCGCGAAGCACGGAGCCACGCGGAGACTTATAAAGTATGTTTGTGCCAAACTTGGCATGTAGGTTTATTTGAGGAAACCACTGATGATCTGCTCTTCCGCTTCCTGCTCAGTCAGACCGAGAGTCTCAAGCTTGATTATCTGTTCTCCGGCGATCTTGCCGATAGCCGCCTCATGGATAAGGCTCGCCTCGATGTCATTCGCCTCAAGCGCAGGTCTTGCGACTACATGCGCATTGTCCATGATGATGGCATCGCACTCGGAATGGCCTGTGCAGCGGTTATTTCCGTTGATCGAGGAATTAAATATTTGCTTCGAATTGCCCCTTGCCACCGATCTGGACACAACATCAGCGTGACAGTCAACACCATTCATATCGACAGTGAAATTTGTCTCAGCCACCTGGTCCTCATGCGTCATGATCTTCTCGCTGATGATCAATGTCGCGCCGTCAGCCAGATCCCCGACAGTGTTACGGATGGTGGAATCAACTCCCTTGATCTGTACGGAGACCATCTCCATGTAGCTGTTCTCTTCCAGATGGATGACCGTCTCGGGATTCAGCACCCTGGCTCCGTCGCCGTCGCCCTCCCCGTAATGCTTCTCGACATATTTCACCCGGGCGTTCTTCCCGACCCAGAACGTATGTATGCCGTCATGCTGTGATGTCTGGTGCCCGCAATTGTTGATGCCGCAGCCCGCGATGATGAGCACATCGGCATCATCTCCGACATAAAAGTCGTTGTAGACGAGGTCATTCATGCCCGACTCCGTCATCACGACCGGTATGTGCATGCTCTCATGCTTCGTGCCGGGCTTAATGCGGATGTCGATGCCCGGTTTATCCTCTTTGCTGGTTATCTCTATGTTCGCGGTCGACTGGCGACCGGCAAGCTTTCCGTTCGAACGAATATTGTACGCGCCCTCCGGCACCCCATCCATATCGGCAACCTGCATCAACAGGTTCTTCTCTATATTATCCATGGTCTCAGATCCCCTTTTCTGATCAGAATGTTTCTCATTATCCCGGCACTCTTCGTCCTCACACGATATTCTTCATGAGCGTCTGGCACGCCCTGTCGGAAGTGTTCAGCAGCGAAGGAAGGATCTCCTCTCGTGAGCCTTCGCGGGAAACACTGCCCTCAGAGATGACTACTATGCGGTCTGCTATGGACAGTATCCTTTCCTGATGGGAAATGATAAGGATAGCGCCGTTGATCTTCTCATGCATCTGTTCGAAGACTCGTATCAGGTTGTTGAAGCTCCACAAATCTATTCCGGCTTCCGGTTCATCGAAAATGGACAGCTTCGTGCCCCTTGCTATATTCATAGCTATCTCAAGGCGCTTCAGTTCTCCTCCCGAAAGGCTGTCGTTTACCTCTCGGTTGAGGTAATCCTTCGCGCAGAGACCGACCTCCGACAGATAAGCGCAGGCCTGAGCCAGGCTGGTATCCTTCCCGGCCGCAAGCTTTATCAGATCCATGACAGTGAGGCCCTTGAAGCGCACCGGCTGCTGGAAAGCGAAGCTGATTCCCATCTTAGCCCTGTCCGTGATGCTCATATCCGTGATATCGACGCCGTCAAAGAAAATACGTCCGGCGGTGGGCTTATAAATTCCGGCGATGACCCTTGCCAAGGTGGATTTGCCGCCGCCATTCGGCCCCGTTATCACGGTGAAACAATCTCCTATGCTGAGGTTGATATCCTTGAGCAGCTCTTTTTCCTGCCCGCTATCCTCTGTGACTGCCAAGCTTATATTTTTCAATTCAAGCATGTCTTCAAATCCCTCCTGAATCTATCTGATCGCATCAGTCAAAATATATACCGTCCCGCTGCCCCCTGACATTGGTTCTATGTCCGCTGTCCCACAGCGTCTGCCGCAGTGATTTTACCACAAAATACGAAAAAAAACAAAGAAGAACAATTATGGTGACTATTCAGCACTCCAGACCTGATATCCTGCGTATCCCTCGTTGCGGGGCGGTCAGCGGCGCTCATTCAGTATCTCTCTTCCCGCAACATATTTTTCCACGATATCGCCTCCGCCTTCAGCCAGATAAATGAAGCGCTCCAGCCTTTCCCTTGGCTCCATGACCCTTGCCGCACGATATCGGCTGTCATCAATGACCAGGGCATCGAACTCATAGCCCTTCTCAAAACGACCGACCCTGCCGAAGAACTCCCCTCCGCCCGCAGTCGCCATATAAAAGGCCTCCTCAAAGGTGAGAGGCTTTAGTGCCTGATCGACAAGCCGCCATCGAAGCTTCGACACAGAGATAGCATCCACCATCGTTCTGAAGAGGGAAATACTTGCGCCTCCGGCAATATCCGTGCCAAGCCCCACCTTCATGCCTCTGTCCAGAAATGTCCTCACCGGAGCCGCCCCGGATGCAATATTTATATTCGACTGCGGGCAGTGCGCTATGTATGTACCTCTCTCCTTTAACATACGTATCTCTTCCTCGGTACAGTGCACGCAGTGAGCCATTATCGCTCCCGACGGATACTCTTGATTTGTGCCATCGCTAATAATATTGGCTGACCATCGGATGTCCCCAAGAAGTCCGAACCTGTCATACGCATCCGCATAGCATGAAGACCAAGGACATAGCTCCTTCACCCACTCGATTTCCGAATAATTCTCCGAAAGATGCGACTGTACCGGCAAATGATATTTCACCCTCATGCGGCCCAGGCCTTCCATCAGTTCATCGCTGCAGGATGGGGTGAAACGCGGCGTGATGATCGGCTGTGTGCGCCGATAACCCGCTCTGATGCTTTCATATATCCACTG
>CACXUY010000007.1 GCA_902770965.1 uncultured Lachnospiraceae bacterium
GGAAAAAGAGAAAGTCATAAGACTCAATGTAGCTTGAATTAGATCAGGTAGAGGCATCAGGCTAATGCCATTAAAAGACCGGAGCATAAAAAGCTTCGGAAATTTATAAATATCAACCATGAGTTGGTAAATAGCCACCAGATATTTTAATATTTGTATAGCAGTTGATAGGGGAAAGCCTTGTCGTCGATATGGCGGCAAGGTTTTTTCCTTGATAGAATACTGTTGTATATGATAAGATATATTGATAAATGGCTGCAAAGGGAAAATATTCCTCAAAGCAGCATAAGCATAGCATGAGGAAATGAAAAAGTGCTTCATGAAAATGAATCATTGTCCTCATAGATTTTAAGGCTGAAAGGAGGAGTGTCAATGGTATTGCGAATCATAAATGGACGAGTACTTGATCCGTCGTCCGGCACAGACTGCATAAAAGACCTGTGCATTCGCGATGGTGTCTTCTGTGACCTTGATGAAGGGATGCAGGCCGACCGGATCATCGACGCCGAAGGCTGTTATGTGATGCCGGGTCTAGTGGACATGCATGTCCACCTCAGGGATCCGGGGTATGAATACAAGGAGACGCTCTCAACCGGCACAGCCGCCGCCGTCAAGGGAGGCTTCACGGCCGTGGTCGCAATGGCGAATACCATGCCTGTCACGGATACTGCGGAGAAGATAACAAAGCTTCTTGAGAGAAGCGAGACTGAGTGCTCCTGCCGTCTCCTTCCTGTCGGCTCGGTCACTCTGGGACTGAAGGGCGAAGAGCTTGCGGATATGGATGCGATGGCCCGGGCGGGTGCTGTTGCCTTCAGCGAGGACGGACGGCCAGTCATGAACGCTGAACTGTACCGCAGAGGACTCCTCGCCGCCAAGAGGAACGGAAAGGCTGTTCTCGACCATGCCGAGGACCTGAACCTTCTTGCCGGAGGCACTATGCAGGCGGGAAAGAAGGCGAAAGAGCTGGGTGTGCCGGGAGTCATGCACTGCGTGGAAGACGTCATGACAGCCCGTGACATAATTCTTGCGAAGGAGACAGGAGCGCATCTGCATCTATGCCATGTCTCCACGAAGGACAGCGTCCGGATGGTGCGCTTGGCAAAAGCTGCCGGGATCAATGTCACAGCGGAGTGCACTCCTCATCATCTGATACTGTCGGTGGACGACATGCCGGGAGCGGATTCCAACTTCAAGATGGCTCCGCCGTTAAGAGATCCGGAGGACGTCATTGCGGTCCGAGAGGGTCTTGTGGACGGCACGCTGGATGCGATCGCCACAGACCACGCGCCGCACTCAGCTGAAGAAAAGGCCCGTCCATTTGCAAAGACGCCGAACGGCATCGTCGGGCTTGAGACAGCAGTGCCGCTTATCATCACCGAATTTGTCCGCACAAGCATCATTTCACCTCTCAGGATGGCAGAGCTTATGAGCCTGAACCCTTCAAGGCTTATAGGCTATCCCAGCGGAACGCTCGGTATGGGGGCGGCTGCGGATGTGACTATCATCGACCCTGACCGGGAATATGTCATCGACCCTTCCGAGTTCGTCTCAAAGAGCAGGAACACGCCGTATGCCGGAAGGAAGGTGTTCGGCAAGGTCATGTACACCATAGTCGGCGGCAAGGTCGCCTATGAAGAAAGGAGCACGAAATGATAGGGAGATTGAACAGCCTCATAAAGAAGACGCAAGCCCCCATCTGCGTCGGCCTTGACCCCACCCTGAACAACATCCCCCCCGCCGTCTTAGAGAAGGCTTTCGCACAGAGGGGAAAGACCCTCGAGGCTGCAGCCTCTGCGGTGTGGGAATACAACAAGACGATCATCGATTCTATATATGACCTCATCCCGGCCGTTAAGCCCCAGTCAGCGATGTACGAACAGTTTGGCATTCCCGGTCTTGAGGTATTCAAGAAAACCATAGATTACTGCCATGAAAAGGGGCTGGTCGTCATAGGCGATGTCAAGAGAGGCGACATAGGCTCGACGTCGGCAGCTTACGCCGCGGCGCATCTTGGGAAAGTGGCTCTTCAGGAAAGCTTTATTTCGCCCTTTGATGAAGATTTCGCGACCGTCAATCCTTATCTGGGATCTGACGGCATCAAGCCTTTCCTTGATGTCTGCGCCAAGGAAGGGAAAGGGATATTTGTGCTCGTGAAGACATCGAATCCTTCCAGCGGCGAGTTCCAGGACAAGCTGGTAGACGGCCGCCCTCTATATGAGCTTGTAGCGGACAAGGTAAATGAGTGGGGGGCAGATCTCATGGAGGACGGCTACAGCGAGGTCGGAGCCGTCGTCGGCGCGACCTATCCTGAGGTGGGAAAGGCCATGAGGAAGCTGATGCCGCGAACCTGTCTGCTGGTTCCGGGGTATGGGGCGCAGGGAGGAAAAGCGGAGGATATCAAGGATTATTTCAATGAGGACGGTCTGGGTGTCATAGTCAATTCCTCAAGGGGCATCATAGCCGCCTGGAAGAAGGACGCTTACGTGAAATACGGCGCGGATGCCTATGGAGATGCCTCTCGTCAGGCTGTCATCGACATGATCGAGGATTTAAAGACAGCTTGGAAGAGATGACCAAGCTGAGCGCGGCCACCGAAGGACAACCGGCATGAACACGGACCCACGCAGCGTGCGGAAAGCGCGAATGCCGGTTAGCGTGGCGGAAGTGCGAAGCACGGAGCCACGAGGAGACTTATATGCATGGTGCTGCCGGCTGCCCGGCATGTGGGTTTATTATAAGAACTGGCTTAAGAAAACATAAAGGAGGGTCCATGGACAGATATATGGAGAAAGCCGCGGTCCGGTCGCAGACGAGGATAGCGGACGGGATATTCAGCCTGTGGCTCGAAACCCCGAAAATAGCTTCCTTGGCGGCGGCAGGGCAATTTGTCAATGTATATTGCAATGAGCAGTCAAGGCTTCTGCCCCGTCCCATCAGCATCTGTGAGACTGACGCGGACGGCGGGCTTATCAGGCTCGTCTACCGTGTGGCCGGAAAGGGGACAGCTGAGTTCTCGAAGCTCGGGACTGGAGATACCATAGATGTCTTAGGCCCTCTTGGGAACGGCTTTATCGCCGCGTCAGGAATCCCGGAAGAAGGCGCAAGGCTCATGCTTATCGGCGGGGGCATAGGGATACCGCCCATGCTGGGGCTGGCAGCTTCTCTTTTCAGCATGAGAGCCGAATCCAGCACCGGATCCGGCATAAAAAGCCCTCGTCCAGACATAGTACTGGGATATAGAGATGAGGTCTTTCTTGACGATGATATGGCTGTCTTTGGAGATGTCTATATAGCCACTGAGGACGGAAGCAAAGGCACAAAGGGCACTGTGCTCGACGCGATAAAGGAGAACGCTATAAGACCAGACATCATCTATGCCTGTGGGCCTTCGCCCATGCTCCGCGCGATAAAAGAATACGCGGTAAAGCACGGCATAAAAGCCTGGCTGTCACTTGAGGAAAGGATGGCCTGCGGAGTCGGCGCCTGTCTTGGCTGCGTGGTCCGGACTGAGCGCACGGATGAACACAGCAACGTCAGGAACCGCCGCGTCTGCGCGGACGGACCCGTCTTTGAGGCAACGGAGGTGATCATTTGAAGCTGGATGTGGAGCTTGCGGGAGTCCGTTTGAAGAATCCGGTCATGACTGCGTCGGGAACCTTTGGCTCAGGCATGGAGTACGCCGGCATGATAGATCTTAACAGGCTCGGAGCCGTGGTGACCAAGGGCGTCTCGTCTGTTCCGTGGGCGGGCAATCCTGTTCCGCGGGTCGCTGAGACCGCGTCCGGCATGCTGAACGCCATAGGGCTTCAAAATCCGGGTATAGATGTGTTCTGCGGCAGGGACATACCCTTCCTTCGGCAGTATGATACTAAGATCATCGTAAATGTCTGCGGTCACACCGAGGATGAGTATCTGGAAGTCGTAGAGAGGCTGGCCGATGAACCGGTCGACATGCTTGAGATCAATATTTCCTGCCCGAACGTAAAAGAGGGCGGCATAGCCTTCGGGACTGATCCTATGGCGGTCGAGAGGATAACCGCCGCCATCAAGAAAAAAGCCCGTCAGCCTGTGATCATGAAGCTTTCGCCGAACGTCACGGACATCACGCAGATAGCGAAGGCCGCCGAGGCGGGCGGCGCGGACGTTTTATCTCTTATAAATACGCTCACGGGCATGAAGATCGACATCGAAAGAAGGCGTTTCGTGCTCGCAAATCGCACGGGCGGGCTCTCAGGACCCGCCATCCATCCGGTGGCGGTGAGGATGGTCTATCAGGTCACCCACGCGGTGAAGATACCGGTGATCGGCATGGGCGGAATAGTGACGGCTGAGGACGCCATCGAATTCCTGCTTGCCGGGGCAGCTGCTGTGTCTGTCGGTACCGCGACCTTCAGGCATCCTGACGCCGCCATCCGTGTCGCGGACGGAATAGAGGAATACATGGAAAGGCACGGGATCGAAAGTGTCTCACAGATCAGGCTGGAGGAAGAATAATGGAAAACTACAAGAAGGAATTTATTGAATTCATGGTTGACTGCTCCGTGCTGCGTTTCGGGGATTTTGTCACGAAGAGCGGCAGGAACACACCGTTTTTTATCAATACAGGTTTCTATCGGACCGGTTCACAGCTGGCGAGGCTCGGACATTTCTATGCCAAAGCCATCTATGAAAAATACGGTTCTGAAGTAGACGTCCTCTTTGGTCCCGCGTACAAAGGCATTCCGCTTGCCGTGGCAGCCGCGATGGCGCTCTCAGCTGAGTACGGTGTCGATGTGCGCTACTGCGCGAACAGGAAGGAGGTCAAGGATCACGGCGACAAGGGGATCCTCCTTGGAAGTCCTCTGGTGTCCGGCGACCGCGTGGTTATCATAGAAGATGTCACGACCGCGGGAACATCCATCAGTGAGACCTTCCCCATCATTCTCGCGCAGGCGGACGTGGACGTGCGCGGCCTGGTCGTCTCGGTAGACCGCATGGAGCGCGGCAGCAAAGAGAAGTCCGCGCTGTCCGAGATCAGGGATAACTTCAATATCGAGACGGGAGCGATCGTAACTATGTCAGACGTGGTGGAGCATCTGTGGAACAAGCCTTATAAAGGAAATGTCATAATAGATGACGCGATGAAGGCCGCTATAGATGCCTACTATGAGAAATACGGAGCGTCAAAAGATTGAGCAGACTGCCTATTTTTAAGAAAAAAACAGTTGGAAGAAGGAGACGTCAGGACCCTTATTCTGTCTATGGCTCTCACAGGAAGAAGAGCAGGCTTGTTAAGCTGACATATCTTCAGGTTGTATTTGTCATGTCAGCCTTGGCGGCATTTCTGATATTGTTCGCGTTCATTCGGTCTGTCGCGACCAATGGGAATTCCGGGATGGAAGCCGCGGCCGCGCTGTTCATTTCCTTTATACTCGGTATCGCCGGGGCGATGCTGACGCTGTATGGTCACAGCTATGTTAGGCTGCAGGGGAAGCTTCCTTGGCAGTCAGGCCTGTGGTGCAGCGGACTCGTGATCGCGGTGAACTGCATTATAGCTTTGATCGGACTGTTCTCGTAGTAAGACATAATCGTCGTTGACGGCAAAGATATTTAGGGAGACAGCAGCATGAAAAAAGTCGGAATAATCGGCGGGGGACAGCTGGGGAAGATGATGATCCTTGACGGGAAGCGCCTTGACACATGGTTCTCCATACTCGACCCGACCGAACATTGTCCAGCGCACAGCATAGCCGACCGGCATGTCGTCGCGGGCTTTGATGATGTTGACGCGATACTGAGGATGGCTGAGGGCATGGATGTGGTTACATATGAGTTTGAACATATCAGCCTGCGCGCCCTGCAGATCCTTGAGGAACATGGACATAAGGTCTACCCAAGCTCTGAGACCTTGGGTCACATACAGAACAAGTTTGTCCAGAAAAGCTGGCTGCGGAAGAACGGCATCCCTGTCCCAGATTTTATCAGGGTGTCCTCGGCTGAGGATATCTATGAAGCGGAGGGAAGGTACAGCTATCCGATGATATTAAAGACCTGCACAGGCGGCTACGATGGCAAGGGAAACGCCGTGATCATGTCCCGCGAGGACGTCGCAAGGGCATTTGAGGCGCTCGGAGGCGGCAGGCTCGAGATGATGCTTGAGGAGAGGATCGATTTTGAAAGAGAGGTCTCGATCCTTGCCTGCGGCAGCGAGAACGGCGATGTAAGCGTCTTTCCTGTGGCAGAGAATGTCCACAAGGACAGCATACTGGATGAGACGACCGTTCCCGCCGCCATCTTGAAGCGATCCGAGGAAGAGGCATTTGAGGTCGCGAAGGCGTGCCTTAAGGCGTTCAAGGCCGTCGGCATGCTCTGCATAGAGCTTTTCGTCACCAGGGAAGGCCATATATTGGTAAATGAGCTTGCGCCAAGACCGCATAATTCCGGTCATTATACCATAGAAGGCTGCTTTACCAGCCAGTTTGAGCAGCATGTCCGGGCCATATTGGGATATCCCCTCGGAGATGCCTCCCTCATACGTCCCACGGCGATGAAGAACCTGATCGGGGACAGGGACGGGGAAGCCTGCCTGAAAGGACTCGAAGAGGCATACCGTCTGCCATATCTTAAGATCCACAACTACGGCAAGGAACAGGTTCGAAGGGGAAGGAAGATGGGGCATGTCACGGCGACGGCTGACACGCTCGAAGAGGCCCTGGACGCAGTAAGAAAGGCGCACAGCGTCCTGAGATTCTGAGGGTGTTCAGGCTTGGTGTCCGTCTTTTCGGTAATGCGCCAGTCCTACAGTAAGGGCATGATATGGAAGAACAGAGCGTATCTTTCATATACGGCCTTACAGATATGAATTGTCATATACGGCCTTGCAGATCTGGACTGTCAAATACGGCCTTATAGATATGGACTGTCAAATACGGTCTTACAGATATGAACTGTGCTGAACAGTTATGGTATTATTATGTGAGTTACGGTGAAATTTAGTGAGTTACGGTAATAATATGTGAACGTATATATCAACGCTTACAGCCACACAAGGCATATTAACAGGAGGTAGTTATGTCACCATTGGTCGGAATTATCATGGGCAGCGATTCTGATCTGCCTGTCATGTACAAGGCAGCGGAGATGCTTGACAAGCTTGAGGTACCTTATGAAATCACTATTGTCTCGGCACACAGGACGCCTGACCGCATGGCACAGTACGCCAAGTCGGCAGCTTCCCGCGGGATTAAGGTAATTATCGCCGGCGCCGGGGGAGCAGCGCACCTTCCCGGCATGGTCGCCGCCCAGACCGCGCTTCCTGTCATAGGAGTTCCTGTGCAGACAAAGTCCTTGTCCGGCGTGGATTCGCTGTACTCTATCGTACAGATGCCGCCCGGAATCCCTGTCGCTACCGTAGCTATCAACGGCGCCCTGAACGCGGGACTTCTCGCGGCTAAGATGCTCGGAGCCTTTGATGATGAGATCATGGCAAGGGTTGAGGCATACAGCCGCGAACTGTGCGCCATGGTGGAGGAGAAGGCGCAGAAACTCGAGACCGGTGGCTATCAAAGCTATCTTGAAGGCATGCAGAGGTGAGTTATGGCATTGGATTATAAATCGTCCGGAGTGGATATAGAGGCCGGATACAAAGCGGTTGAACTTATGAAGAAGCACGTGAGATCAACAGCCCGCCCTGAGCTTATCGGCGGGATAGGAGGTTTTTCGGGGGCGTTTGACATGACTGCCTTCAAGAAGCTGGAAGAACCCGTCCTGCTGTCCGGCACGGACGGAGTGGGTACGAAGCTTAAGCTGGCGTTCCTCCTCGACAAGCATGACACGATCGGCATCGACTGCGTGGCAATGTGCGTGAACGACGTCGCCTGCGCGGGCGGTGAGCCGCTTTTCTTCCTTGACTATATCGCTTGTGGGAAAAATGTTCCGGAGAAGATCGCGGACATAGTCTCGGGAGTCGCCGAGGGCTGCCGTCAGGCAGGAGCTGCCCTCGTCGGCGGTGAGACTGCGGAGATGCCGGGGTTTTATCCCGAAGATGAGTACGACCTTGCGGGCTTCGCGGTAGGTATCGCCGACAAGAAGGAGCTTATAGACGGTTCATCGTTGAAGAGCGGGGACGTGCTGATAGGCATAGCGAGCTCGGGAGTTCATTCAAATGGCTTCTCGCTGGTCAGGAAGGTTTTTGACATGACTGCCGAGAACCTGAAGACCTTCCGCCCTGAACTGGGGGATACCCTTGGCAACGTCCTCATAGCCCCGACTAAGATATATGTCAAGGCATTGAAGTCAGTAAAAGAAGCCGGAGCGGCCGTGAAGGCCTGCAGCCATATCACAGGCGGCGGCTTCTATGAGAACGTCCCGCGCATGCTCAAGGAGGGCATCAGGGCGGTCATAAATAAAGACAGCTATCCGGTACCGCCCATTTTCTCTCTCATGCAGAGAACAGGGGAAATAGAAGAAAAGATCATGTACAATACCTTCAATATGGGCATAGGAATGGTCATCGCCGTCGATCCAGCGCACAAAGAGAAGGCACTTGCGGCATTGAGGTCTGCAGGCGAGAACGCTTATGAGATAGGTTATCTTGAAGCAGGACAGAAAGGTGTTGACTTAAGATGAGAGTAGGAGTCCTTGTGTCAGGAGGCGGCACGAATCTGCAGGCCATCATCGACAGCATTTCCGAAGGGAAGCTGACCGGAACAGAGATCGCCGTAGTGATAAGCAACAATGAGGGCGCGTTTGCCTTAGAGCGCGCAAGAAAAGCCGGTATTGAAGCACTGGTCGTCTCGCCCAAGAGCTATCCGTCCCGCGACTTGTTCAATGAAGCCCTTGTAAGGACGCTCGATGCCTATGACCTTGACCTTGTCGTGCTGGCAGGTTTTCTGGTCAAGATCCCCCCTGCCCTCATCGAAAGATATCCGGGGCGGATCATCAACATCCATCCTTCGCTCATACCGTCATTTTGCGGCGTGGGTTACTATGGGCTGCGCGTGCATGAGGCCGCGCTCGAAAGAGGCGTAAAGGTAACGGGAGCAACTGTCCACATAGTCGATGAGGACATGGATACAGGTCCCATACTCCTGCAGAAGGCTGTTGAGGTAAAGGAAGGGGATACGCCTTCAATACTGCAGAGGCGGGTCATGGAGGAGGCGGAGTGGAAGCTTCTCCCTCAGGCCATTCAGCTCTTTGCCGACGGAAAAGTGGGTAAATGATCAGGAAGCTATAATCAAGCATATGGAAGTGAGGGGATCAGATGAAAATACTTGTTGTAGGAAGCGGAGGCCGTGAGCACGTCCTCGTCTGGAAGATAGCAAAAAGCAGCAGAGTTGATAAGATATACTGCGCTCCGGGCAACGGCGGCATCTCGACGCTCGCGGAGTGCGTCCCGATAGGGGCGATGGAGTTCGGGAAGCTGGCCGATTTCGCCAAAGAAAAGGAGATCGACCTGACTGTGGTGGGCATGGACGATCCCCTGGTAGGAGGAATAGTTGATGTATTCAATGCCCGGGGCTTAAGGATTTTTGGTCCTGACAAGGCAGCCGCCATACTTGAAGGCTCAAAAGCGTTTTCCAAGGATCTGATGAAAAAATACGGCATACCTACCGCGGCTTATGAGACATTTGACGACGCTGACGCGGCAGCTGAATACCTCAGGCATTCAGCCTTTCCGGTCGTCCTGAAGGCTGACGGTCTTGCCCTGGGAAAAGGCGTCCTTATATGCAACAGCCTGGATGAGGCTCTGCAGGGAGTGCGCGACATCATGACCGACAGGAAATTCGGCGACGCCGGCAGGAGGCTGGTGGTCGAGGAATTCATGACTGGCAGGGAGGTATCCGTTCTCTCCTTCTGCGACGGCAGGACATGCCTGCCCATGACCTCGGCGCAGGATCATAAGCGTGCCCTGGACGGCGACAAGGGGCTTAACACAGGCGGCATGGGCACGTTCTCGCCGAGTCCTTTTTATACCAAGGAGATCGACGCGTGGTGCCGGGAGAACATATTTAAGCCTACAGTCGCTGCCATGAACTCGGAGGGCAGGCCATTTAAGGGCGTCATCTTCTTCGGACTCATGCTCACCGAAAAAGGTCCCAGGGTGCTTGAGTATAACTGCAGGTTCGGAGATCCGGAGGCTCAGGTGGTGCTTCCCAGGATGGAGAACGACATCGTAGATATCTTTGAGGCATGCATAGACGGCCGCCTCGATGAGATCGAGCTCAGGTTCTCGGACAACGCCTGTGTCTGTGTGTGCGTGGCTTCCGGCGGCTATCCCACGAGCTATAAGAAGGGCTTTGTCATAAATGGGATCGAGAATTTTGATGGCAAGGAAGGCTATTACCTCTTCCATGCGGGCACAAGGCTGGATAGTGAAGGCAGATACCTGACCAACGGCGGAAGGGTGCTGAATGTCACCGCGACAGGCTCAGACCTTAAGGAAGCAAGGAAAAACGCCTATGAGGCCGTCGAATGGGTGAGCTTCGAAGGGGCTTTTTTCAGGCATGATATCGGCAAGGCTATAGATGAAACGGAGGCATGAGCATGGGAAAAGTATTTCGGTTCGGCAAGGATGTGGACACGGATCAGATCATAGCGTCCCAGTACCTGCTGTATCCCACGATAGACGAGATGAAGGCGCATACCTTCGAGTCTCTTGATAAGGGTTTTTCTTCCCGGGTAAACGAAGGAGATTTCGTGGTCGCCGCTGAGAATTTCGGCTGCGGCTCATCCAGGGAGCAGGCGCCGGCCGTCCTTAAGGCGCTCGGGGTTAAAGCGGTCATAGCAAAATCCTTCGCCCGCATTTTCTTCAGGAACGCCATCAATATCGGCCTGCCGGTCATCGTGTGCGGCGAGCTTTATGACATCGTGAGCGACGGTGATGAGATAGAGCTTGATATGGACGAGGGCTGCATAAAGACATGCGGAAGGGACATTGCCTGCACTAAGCTGCCTCCTAAGATGCAGGAGATACTGAATCAGGGCGGCCTTATCGCGTCTTTGAACAGGGAGGTATGACAATGGGAATGACCATAGCTGAGAAGATAATCGCCGCGGCGGCCGGAAAGAGCTGTGTCAGGGCGGGTGATATCGAGACCGTGACCCTTGACTATATGATGAGCAACGACGGCACGACGCATCTGACCATCGACATGTACAACAAGCTTGTCAGCCCTCATATCTCGGACAAGGACAAGCTGATATGGATAGTTGACCACAATGTGCCTTCAGACAGCGTGAAGACCGCGGCTTCCCATAAGAAGATGCGCGATTTCGCAAGGGAAAACGATATAACTCTGTGGGAAGGGAGGGGAGTGTGCCATCAGATCATGATGGAGCACTATGTATGTCCCGGACAGCTTATATTCGGCGCGGACAGCCACACCTGTGCTTATGGGGCTTTGGGCGCTTTTGGTACCGGCGTGGGATGCACCGACTACCTTTACGCGATGGTGACCGGCCAGTCATGGCTGCTGGTCCCGCCCACGTTAAGGTTCAACCTCCATGGGCAGCTTCGTGACGGAGTATGTGCCCGTGACCTTATACTTTCCATTATCAAAATGATCTCCGCTTCCGGCGCGAGCTACAAGGCGATGGAGTTCGGCGGTGACGGACTGGCGTCTCTATCTATCGCCGACCGTATATGTATATGCAACCTGTGCGTCGAAGCGGGCGCGAAAACAGGACTTATGGAGGTAGATGATAAGGCGCTGGCCTATCTGGAGGAAAGGGGACGCGTGCCTAAGCAGGTCTTTGCTCCGGATGCAGACGCTTCTTATGAGCAGGTTTATGAAATTGATCTTGAGGACATAGTGCCTGTGGTGGCGAAGCCTCATTTTGTGGACAACGTGGTGCCTGCCTCGGAGTGCCGCGATGTAAAGATAGATGAAGCGTTTCTTGGGTCATGCAGCAACGGACGCATAGAGGACCTACGCGCCGGCGCTAAAGTCATAAAAGGGCGCAAGGTGGCTCCTAAGGTCAGGTTTCTTGTTGTTCCTGCCAGCAAAGAGGTATATATTCAGGCGGCTGAGGAAGGCCTGCTTGAGATATTCATGGAAGCAGGCGCTATCGTGATGAATCCTAACTGCAGCGTGTGCTGGGGCAGCTGCCAGGGCGTGATAGGAGCGGGAGAGACGCTCATATCGACCGGGACAAGGAACTTCAAGGGAAGGGCCGGCTCTCCGGACAGCTTCGTGTATCTTGCGTCCGCTCCCACCGTCACGGCTTCCGCGGTCATGGGAAGGATAGCCACCGCGGACCAGTTATAATGCAGGCGGATGTTAAGCACCCCGGGTTCGGGACGCTGCGCATCCTCGCTGTGAGGCTGTGAGAGGCACTGAGTTATCACAGGCACTAAATTATTACAGGCGTAGACAGATGTACTGTTTTTAGGAGCGAATGTATATGATTAAAGATTTTACGGCAAGGCTGTGGAAGCTGGGGGACGATATCGACACGGATATCATCATACCCACTGAGTATCTTGCTTTTCCCACCGTTGAGGAGATGAAGGGCTATGCGTTCAGCCCGCTCAGGCCGGAGCTCGCGGGCATGATCAGGCCAGGCGACTGCATAGTGGCGGGCAGGAATTTCGGCTGCGGTTCCTCGCGTGAGCAGGCTCCGGAGGTGCTGAAGGCGCTTGGCATCAGCTGCATCGTAGCGGGTTCGTTTGCCAGGATATTTTTCCGCAACGCGATAAACAATGGACTCCTGCTCATAGAGAACGCGGACCTTCACGATGCTGTACAGGAAGGCGATGTGATAAGCGTGAGGGCAAATGAGTATATAGAGGCCAACGGTATGCGTTTCGGTATCGCGTCACTGCCGGAGAACCTTGTTGAGATACTTGATGCCGGAGGCCTGGTCAAGGCGATGCGCCACAGAAACGGGGTGGAATAACCATGGGTATGACAATGATCGAGAAGGTCGTCTCACGCAATGTCGGGAAAGCTGTAAAGCCGGGAGATATAGTGACCGTATCGGTGGACCGCGTGATGCTTGATGACATCATGATGCCTTTCATAGTGGATAAATTTCGCGAGATGGGCTTTCGCGACGTGTGGGATCCGGACAAGGTTGTTCTGATCTATGATCACCTGGTACCGGCGACCCAGGTCGATGACACAAGGCACTATCATGTTTCAGATGATTTCGCCGATGAGCAAGGGCTTCCGCATGTCCACCGCTCGGACGGCATCTGCCACCAGCTGATGACAGAGGCAGGGTATGTCAAGCCAGGCGATGTTGTCTTCGGCACGGACAGCCATACGGTCACCTACGGATGCGTGGGCGCTTTTTCCACAGGGATCGGTTACACTGAGATGGCGGGCATACTTGGCACCGGCGAGCTCTGGATAAGGGTTCCAGAGACGATAAGGATAAATATTAATGGAACGCTCCCGTCGAATGTCACTTCCAAGGACATCATTTTGACAATCATCGGCAAGCTTCGTGCTGACGGCGCGACTTACATGGCGCTCGAGCTTGCGGGCGATGTTGTGGACGGCATGTCTGTGGCTTCGCGCATGACGATAGCGAACATGTCCGTTGAGTGCGGCGCGAAGTGCTGCCTTTTCGCCCCGGATGAAAAGACCGCCGAATATTGCGGCGTGGAGCTTACCGATGAGCTTCGTGAGCTTCGCGCGGATTCCGATGCCTCTTATGCCATGACCCTGGAGCTAAGAGCTGAGGACTTCGTTCCTGTGGTCGCCTGCCCTTCTCAGGTAGACGCGGTGAAGCCGGCAGCGGAGGCAGCGGGCACAAGGATTGACCAGGTGTTCATTGGCTCATGCACCAACGGCCGTCTGGAAGACCTGATGCTGGCCGCCGAGGTACTGAAGGGCAGAAAGGTCGCACCCTACGTGAAGCTCATCGTCACCCCGGCCAGCCGCAAGGTGTATCTTGAGGCTCTGCGCAACGGGACGATAGACATTCTTGCAAAGGCCGGAGCTATGATAACCCATCCTTCATGCGGGCTTTGCTGCGGCAGGGCCGGTGGAATACTCTCCGACGGGGAAAGGGTCGTCGCGACTAATAACCGCAACTTCCTGGGGCGCATGGGCACTTCAAAGGTTGAGATATATCTTGCCTCGCCCGCGACTGCGGCGGAATCAGCCGTACAAGGTGAGATAGCCTGGAGGAAAGCCTGATATGTTCAATATAGTGCTGCTTGAGCCTGAGATCCCGCAGAATACCGGCAATATCGGCAGGTCATGCGTCGCCGCCGGGGCAGCCCTCCATCTCATCCGTCCGTTGGGGTTTTTCCTTGGCGAGAAGAACATACGCAGAGCGGGGCTGGACTACTGGCATGAGCTCGATGTCACTGTGTATGACAACTACGGCGATTTCCTGGAAAAGAATCCCGGCGCGGTCGTTTACATGGCGACCACGAAGGCCGAGAGAACCTACTGCGACGTAAGGTATGAGGACGGCTGTTACATTATGTTCGGAAAAGAAAGCGCGGGAATACCTGAGGAGATTTTGAAGGAAAACCGTGAGCGGTGCGTGCGGATCCCGATGCTTGAGGGCAAGCGTTCATTGAATCTTTCGAACTCCGCGTCCATTATCCTGTACGAAGCACTGCGGCAGAACGGCTTTAAGGGACTTCAGGAAGGCGGAAAGCTGCATAGATTGAGCTGGGATAGTTAATTCTTTTATTGCCTTAGATGACCTTTTGAAATGCAAAATTCATTGTAATGGCGTAGTTATCTGTACATAAAGTATCATTAACAGATTTTTAAAAGATGATATAATAACATATTTGAATATCTTTGTCAACATAAAAACCTCTTTTTCTTGACAAAAAGAGGTTTTTTTTATATAATCTTTACAACACATAAAATGAAGCTATCCAATCTCCGTATCCCTGAAGAAGATGATAGGAGTCATGTGATGTGGGGCATGTGTGGAGAGAAAGAGGTGGGAGATGTTTGAGAGAAAGGATTTGGTGGTGTATGGCGCGACAGGTGTCTGCGAAGTAGTTGATATAGGGACTCCGCAGATAGAGGGGATTGACAAGCAACGGGTTTATTACACGCTGCATCCGATTTATTCCAAAGAAGGGGTTATATATACGCCGGTTGACAACACGAGGGTCGCAATGAGGCATATTATGTCCGCGTTATCAGCGAACGAACTCATAGACAGCCTGAACGACCTTGAGCCTATGAAGCCGGACAACATGAAGCAATGGGAGATCGAGTGCAAGGAAGCCATGCGCCAGTGCGACAGCAGGACCTGCTGCCGCATAGTTAAGACGCTGTATTTCCGCAAGATGAGGCGGCTTGCGTCGGGAAGAAAGTCTACTACCATTGACGAGAGGTATCTCCACAATACCGGTGAGCACCTTTTTGGAGAGCTGGCAGCGGCGCTTGGCCGTCCGAAAGAGGAGGTCACCGACCGTATCCTTAAGAAGCTCGATGACTCGTATCACAGCAGAAACAAGTAAGCCGCATCCGTTCATCGACCAGGCATAAAAAAGAATGTAATCTAGTCAGGTTTAACTTTTTACTCCTTTGAGGGCTGCACTCTCGTAATGAAAGCGCAGCCTTTTTGTGGTCTTTCTTGTGCTCTTTCACGTATTTTTCACACTCAGGACCGTAGCAAAGACCGCAGCCATTGACACAATTTAGGTAAAAAGCTACAATTGCTTGGTACGCGGAAAGGATTACCGGTATGAGTATGAGCACGGGCCCGCGCAGCGGGCGGAAAGTGCGAATACCGGTTAGCGTGGCGTGAGTGCGAAGCGCGGAGACTTATAAAGTACGGTTGTGCCAGCCTTGGTATGTAGGTTTGTTTTGGAGGAAATCGCCGTGGAGTATATAGACATCTATGACAGTGAAAAAAGACTTACAGGAGTCCGTCTGCCCAGAAAAGATTATTTCCTGAAAGAAAACCAGTATGCTGTCATAGTCGTCGGCCTGATAGAGAGGAGCGACCGCCGGTTCCTCGCCACCCGCAGGTCCGAGGACAAGAAGTGGGCGGCAGGCTGGTGGGAGATACCGGGAGGTGGGGTCCGCGCGGGCGAAGCTTCGGCACAAGCTATTGTCAGGGAGATAAAAGAGGAGACCGGCCTTGACGTCACCGATGCCAGAGGGGGTCTCATGTACACATATTCCCGCGAGAACCTGAAAAAGGGCGATAATTATTTTGTCGACATCTATCATTTCCACATGGATTTTGACGAGGGAGATGTGCGGGTTAACAGCAGTGAGGTTACTGCCTTCAAGCTCATGACCTGGGATGAGATGACCGCGCTGAATCAGGAACACCTTTTCCTGCACTATGACAGGCTCAGGGAAGGACTCGAACAGGAGAGCCTTTACGGTCTTAACTGCGGACGCATAACACGTTTTGCGGATTAAATATTTTGTTATTATCCAGCTTCTCAGGCCGCCCCGCAACGAGGGATGCGCAGCATCCCGAGTCTGGGGTGCTGAACAGTTACCATTATTTTACAACAAGGAGTAGATCGCTATGTTCATAATACTGCCATTTTTCTTGTCCTTCCAATATGGGGTTCTCCTGCTTGCCGCCGCAGTCTGCCCCGCCATTTTCCTGATGCGTTATATTTACCGTCTCGACAAAGTGGAACCAGAACCCAGAGAGCTTTTGGTAAAGTTGTTCAAAACAGGCATTGCCGCGGCTTTCGCCTCCATGGTGCTTGAGTTTATCGGAGAAGTCTTTCTGAACCTTCTTCCTATAGCCCAGAACAGCGCGATATATATCATACTCCTCGCTTTCCTTATAGTCGCGGCGATAGAGGAGGGCACGAAATACTACCTCATGCACAGGGTCGTATGGAACAGCCCCTTCTTTGATTTCAGGTTCGACGGCATAGTGTACGCGGCGTTCACATCACTTGGCTTTGCCGCGATCGAGAACGTCATATATGTATTCCGCTACGGCCTTGGCACTGCGGTCATCCGTGCCCTGCTTTCCGTCCCCGGCCATCTGGCATTTTCGGTGGTGTTCGGAACATTCTATGGGAGGGCAAAATTCTTCAGCAATCGAGGCATGGAGGTCGAGAGCAAAACCTGCCTGACGACAGGATATGTGCTCTCTGTATTTCTCCATGGCTTCTATGATGCCTGCGCCATGTCTGACAGCAGCCTGGCTTCGCTCTTGTTCGATGTTTTCGTAATCGCGATGTACGTGGCGGTGTACCGGCTGGTAAAAAGAGAATCCGCCACCGACACTCCGGTGTGATGTCAGGCTGCCCCTGACTCGGTATGCCTCGCACCCCTTGTTGTGGGACGGCCAGAGGCGCTGCGCGCCTTGTCCGCCATTAGATAACTGTTATAATACGTGCGAAGTGCAAGCACTTTGTCCTGTATTCTAACAGTTATCTCGGGGTGCTGAATAATTACAAAAAATGTCTGAAAGGATGTATACAGATGTACTTCGATCAGAAAGCTTTCGCGGATCCTCCTTATGAAGAACCCGCGAGGCAGAATTTTTTTATAGAAAAATGCAGAAGTATAATTGAAGAGCGAAACAGCGGCCGCAGCCTTCCCCTCACTGCCTGCCCGAGGGCTTTTGGCTGCCAGATGAACGCCCGAGATACGGAGAAGCTCGCGGGCATACTTCAGGCAGTGGGCTTCAATATCGTGGACGATGACGGAGCGGATCTGGTCATATACGACACCTGTACTGTCAGGGAAAACGCGGACGAGCGGGTGTTCGGCAGGCTGGGCTTCCTGAACAACATGAAGAAACACAACCCTGACAAGATCATAGGGGTCTGCGGCTGCATGACTCAGACGCCGGGGATGGCGGAGCGCTTCAGAAGCCGCTACCGTTTCGTAGACCTTGTTTTTGGCACCTACAATGTTTATAAGCTTGCGGAGCTTCTTTATCGACGGCTAACCGGCGAGAGCCAGGTGATAGAGATATGGGACAAAGCGGATTTTATAGTAGAGGATCTGCCGGTCAAGCGAGAATACAGTTATAAATCGGGCGTGAATATCATGTACGGCTGCAACAACTTCTGCTCATACTGTATCGTCCCGTATGTGCGGGGACGAGAGCGCAGCCGCCGCCCGGAGGAGATCGTTGAAGAGGTGAAGAGGCTTGCCGCGGACGGAGTCCGCGAGATAATGCTCCTTGGGCAGAACGTCAATTCCTATGGCAGAGGGCTGGATCGCCCTTGTTCTTTCGCGGAGCTGCTTTACAAGGTTTCTGAGGTGGACGGCATAGACCGCATCCGCTTCATGACTTCTCATCCTAAGGATCTGTCAGACGAACTCATAGAGGCGATAGCTTCAATTGAGAAAATCTGCCGTCATCTTCATCTGCCACTGCAGTCCGGCTCAGACAGGATGCTTGAGAGGATGAACAGACGCTATACCAAGGAAGGCTATCTCGACCTTGCCGCCCGCATAAAGAAGGCTGTCCCCGGAATATCGTTGACTACGGACATAATAGTCGGATTTCCGGGGGAGACGGAGGAGGACTTCGAACACACCATGGATGTCGTGGAACAGGTGCGCTATCAGAGCGCGTTTACCTTCCAATACTCACCACGCACAGGAACGCCTGCCGCCGCTTTTCCGGATCAGGTTCCGCATCAAGACGTGCAGAGAAGATTTGACCGCCTGCTCCGCAGAGTGCAGGAGATATCCGCGCAGCTCACGGAAGAGGGGGTGGGCAAGAGAGGCCTGGCCCTGGTGGAAACGGTGAGCGAGAAGAATCCCGGCTGCGTGACCGGCCGGCTGGGGAATAACCTCATGGTGCATTTCCCCGGAGACGAATCCATGATAGGCGGTATCTACGATGTGATGCTCACGGAAGCCAAGGGCTTTTACTATATGGGAAGGCTTGAAAAATGATTTCACCTATGATGCAGCACTACCTGAGCACGAAGGAGGAATACAAGGATTGTATCCTCTTTTACCGCCTCGGTGATTTTTATGAGATGTTCTTCGATGACGCGATCACGGTCTCCCGTGAGCTTGAGCTGACTCTCACAGGAAAGGACTGCGGCCTTGAGGAACGCGCGCCCATGTGCGGCGTCCCATACCATGCTGCGGATACTTACCTTAACAGGCTTGTGGACAAGGGCTATAAGGTAGCCGTAGCCGAGCAGATGGAGGATCCCAAGCTCGCCAAAGGCCTCGTGAAGAGAGAGGTCATACGAGTCGTAACGCCGGGAACAAATATCAGCGAGACAGCGCTTGACGAGACCAGGAACAATTATCTCATGTCCATAGTATACATAGACAAGGGTTTTGGAATAGCCGCAGCGGATGTCAGCACAGGCGATTTCATGGTGACGGAGGTCGACAGCCTGGGAGCGCTTCAGGATGAAATCTTCAGATATGTCCCTTCGGAAATAATATGCAACGATGCCCTGTATATAAGCGGCATGGATATAGACAGTCTCAAGACCCGGATGAACCTGTCCGTGTCAGCTCTTGAAAACTCCGCTTTTGACGACAGGAAATGCCGCGAAATACTGGCCAGGCATTTCAGGGTGGCGTCAGCTGACAGCCTTGGCCTGTCGCTTTACCCGGCAGGCATGGTAGCCGCGGGAGCGCTTATCATTTATCTTCAGGATACTATAAAGGGCGACCTTGCGCAGATGACCGCCATCCATCCGTACAACGCTGGGGGCTTCATGCTCATTGATACCTTCACTCAGAGGAATCTGGAGCTTTTAGAGACCATGAGGGAGAAGCAGAAGAGAGGCTCGCTGCTCTGGGTGCTCGATCACACAAAAACCGCTATGGGCGCGAGGCTTTTGAGATGCTGGATAGAGCAGCCGCTCCTGCGGAAGAAGGAAATATTGAAGCGTCAGGAGGCCGTTGAGGAGCTTTTTGACGACATGATATCAAGAGAGGAGCTGAGGGAGTACCTGAACCCTGTATATGACCTCGAGAGGCTGATAGGCAGGATAGCCTTCAGGAGCGCGAGTCCCAGGGATCTGATAGCCCTTAAAAGCTCCCTCCAGATGCTTCCGGCAATAGCGCAGGCGGCGGGGGCGTTTTCTTCCGGTCTTATGAAGGAGCTCTGCGGAAATCTTGACCAGCTGACCGATATAGCGGATCTGATAGAACGTTCCATAAATGACGACCCGCCCATACTTGTGAGGGAAGGCGGCATTATAAAAGAGGGCTACAACGAGGAGGTCGACCGTCTTCGAAAGGCGAAGACAGAAGGAAAAAGCTGGCTTGCGGGTCTTGAGGCCGAGGAAAGGGAGAGAACGGGCATCAAGAATCTTAAGATACGCTACAACAAGGTGTTTGGCTATTTCTTTGAGGTGACCAATTCTTTCCTTAACATGGTTCCGGATGATTTCATACGCAGACAGACGCTTACCGGTTCAGAGCGTTTTACAACAGCCAGGCTCAAGGAGATGGAGGAGACCATCCTTGGAGCCGAGGACAGGCTGAGCACCCTCGAATACAACCTTTTCACGGAAGTGCGTGATCTGGTGGGCGCGGAGACATCGAGGGTTCAGGCGACCGCAAAGGCCGTGGCAGCCATAGACGTGCTGCTTTCGCTCGCCCACGCTGCCTACAAGAACCGCTATGTGCGGCCGGGCATAAATGAGAAGGGCATAATAGAAATCTCCGCCGGCAGGCATCCTGTGGTGGAACTCATGCAGAAAAATGAGCTTTTCGTGTCGAACGATACCATGCTTGACACCCACGACAACCGCATGGCCATAATCACAGGACCCAATATGGCCGGGAAATCCACATATATGCGTCAGGTCGCGCTGATAGTCCTCATGGCGCAGATCGGATCATTCGTGCCCGCGAACTCCGCTAACATCGGCATCTGCGACCGGATTTTTACCAGGGTGGGCGCCTCGGACGACCTGGCTTCCGGACAGAGCACCTTCATGGTAGAGATGAACGAGGTCGCGAATATCCTCCGCAATGCCACAAAGAAAAGCCTGCTCATCCTCGATGAGATAGGCCGCGGCACCAGCACATTTGACGGGATGGCCATAGCTTGGGCTGTGGTTGAATACATCAGCAACACGAAGAATCTCGGGGCCCGGACTCTTTTCGCCACACATTACCATGAGATGACGGAGCTTGAGGGCGCGCTGCCCGGAGTAAAGAATTATTGTATAGCGGTGAGGGAGCAAGGCGATACCATCATTTTCCTTAGAAAAATAATACGCGGCGGCGCTGACAAGAGCTACGGAATCCAGGTCGCCCGCCTTGCCGGAGTCCCTGAAGCCGTGCTCTTACGGGCGACCGAGCTGGTCGAGGAGCTGACCGACGAGGAGATAACGTTGAAAGCAAGGCAGATAGCCGAGACATCCGGCAGAGACAGGAAAAAAGCGGTGCGCCGTCCTGACGATGTCGACAGATGCCAGTTGTCTTTATTTGAGACGGCCAAGGATGATGATTTTATCAAGGAGATCAAGGAGATGGATCTCGGGAATATGACTCCGCTTGACGCGCTGAATACTCTTTACCGCATACAGGCGGGGCTCAACAACCGGTATTCAGGCGAGGGGCAATGAAACGCCTGTCAGCGACAAGCGGGGAAGGGAACTCACGGATCGCGAATACAGGGGAGGAAGGATGTCTCATATTGAATTGTTAAGCTCTGACACTATAAACCGGATTGCTGCCGGAGAGGTCATAGAAAGGCCTGCTTCGGTAGTCAAGGAGCTTCTGGAGAATTCGGTCGATGCCGGTGCGGAGGCCGTGACGGTGGAGGCAAGGGACGGTGGGCTCAGCTTTATCCGGGTCACAGATAACGGGTCGGGAATACCGAAGGACGAGGTGTCCCTCGCTTTTGAGCGCCATGCCACCAGCAAGATCCGAAGCGAACTAGACCTCATCAGCGTCAGCTCCCTTGGCTTCAGGGGAGAGGCCCTGTCAAGCATAGCCTCTGTGGCGAAGGTAGAAATGATAACCCGCAGGCATGATGACCTCATGGGAACACGCTATGTCATCGAAGGCGGAAAGCAGTCTTCCATTGAGGATATCGGTTCTCCTGAGGGCACGACGATCATCATGCGCGACCTTTTTTTCAATACGCCGGCCAGAAGGAAATTCATGAAGACAGCAGTGACCGAGGGCAGCTATATCAGCTCAGTGGTCGAAACACTGGCTCTGTCCCATCCTGAGGTGTCTTTTCGGCTTCTGATGAACGGTCGAAGCGTGCTTCATACGTCCGGAAATGGAAGGGTGAGGGATATAATCTATCTGATATATGGACGTGAGGCGGCAGATGAGCTTTTCGAGGTGTCTGATGAAAACCGCGACAGGTCATCCGATGAAAATACCGACCTTAGAGTCAGCGGGTACGCGGCGAAGCCGGTCTTTTCAAGAGGAAACAGGAGCTGCGAGATATTTTTCGTCAATGGGAGGTACATCAAGAGTCCGCTGCTGATAAAGGCTCTGGAAAATGCCTACAGCGGTTTTTTAATGCAGCACCGATATCCGTTCGCGGTCTTATATCTGGATATTGATCCCGCCTTGATAGACGTGAACGTACACCCCGCCAAGAGGGAGATACGTTTCAGGCAGGAGGACATGATCTATCACAGTGTTTACGATGCTGTCAGAAAGGCGCTTGAGCGTCAGGAGCTGATACCAAAGGCCGGTTTTGACAGAAGCGGCTTGAACAGGAGGAGGCCCGCCTTTGAAAGACCTGCCGAGAAGCCGCCCGAGCCCTTTGAACGCGTAAGGAGGGAGTCGGGCAATGAGTTATCCACAATAGAACGCCTGCAGCAGTCATTTCGGGAGGAAACGGATGGCAGCGTAAAGGATGACAGGCCATCGTGCTTTGAAACAAAAGTAGATGCGGACGGAGCATATCTGGGGAAAAAGGTGGAACACGGCGCTGGCATCGGAGCTTATGTTGAAGAAGCGGAGCAGGATGGTGATGCCGGAGCCGACAAGGCATCTGGGGCAGAGACAGAATATACCGTGGCTGACAAGGCATCTGGGGGAGAGACAGAATATGCCGGAGCCGACAAGGTATCTGAAGCGGGGACAGAATATGCCGGGGGCGACGGGTCATATGATGTAAAGGTTAACCAGGGCGATAGTGCTGATTATAGGGCATTTGTCACAGAGGAAGAACATTCATTTGGCACAGAGGAAGACCATCCTGCGGATAACAGAGCACAAAATGGCATAACAGCATATGACAGAGCAGATCGGGCGAAGAATATGCTGCGTGAGAGTCCGGGCGACTCTGTTTCACCTGATTACGCCCAGCTTTCCTTCGGCGAGCGTCTTTTTACGGAAGAGACGCGTAAGGAGTATGTGCTGCTGGGTCAGCTTTTCGGGACCTACTGGCTCATACAGTACCGCGACAAATTCATGATGATCGATCAGCACGCGGCACATGAGAAGGTGCTCTTTGAAGAATTGATGGCTTCATTCGCCAGGCAGACGATCAGCTCACAGCAGCTGCTTCAGCCTATTATACTCACTCTCAACGATCGGGAGATACAGGCGGTGGAGAGGCTGACGCCTCAGTTGTCTGCCCTGGGCTATGACATCCGCCCTTTTGGCGGCAAGGAGTACGCGGTCTATGGCATTCCATACAATCTGTACTCGATCGCTGAGGAGGAGCTGCTGCGCGAGATGATAGACAGCCTTACCGAAGAGGAGGCTGCCGAGACCGGCGACCTTCTCTACGAGAGGATAGCCACCATGAGCTGCAAGGCTGCCGTGAAGGGAAACACAGCCATGTCAAGACAGGAGGCGGACGCGCTGATCGACAGGCTGCTTAAACTAGAGCATCCCTATACCTGCCCTCATGGAAGGCCGACCATGATCGTTATGTCAAAAAACGAGATAGAGAAGAAATTCAAGCGCATAGTAAGCGCATAGAAAGCGCATAGAAAACGCATAGAAAATCCAAAGGAGCTATTTCCAGGAAATGGATATAAGAGAGATATATAAAGACACAGGGATATCTGAGTCGGTGTATGAATACTGCGAGAGTGTCCTTGAGACACTTAAGGAGAGATTTGAGAAGATAGACCGGATAGCGGAATACAACCAGCTGAAGGTGCTGAATGCTTTCCGGAAGAACAGGGTCAGCGCGGAGCATTTTGCCGCCACCAGCGGCTATGGTTATAATGACGCGGGCCGCGATACTCTGGAGAGGATCTATGCGGATGTTTTCGGCAGTGAGGATGCCCTCGTCAGGTCTCAGATAACCTGCGGCACCCATGCGCTCTGCGTTGCCATGTCTGCTGTAGTCAGGCCCGGCGACGAGATCCTGTCGCCTGTCGGCAAGCCATATGACACTCTTGAGGAGGTCATAGGCATCCGTCCTTCCGCAGGTTCGCTTGCCGAGAACGGCGTCACCTACCGTCAGGCAGAACTCAGGAGCGACGGCAGCTTTGACTATCCCGCGATAAAGGCCGCTATAAACGAGAGGACAAAACTGATAGAGATACAGCGGTCCAAGGGCTATGACAGCCGGCCCACTTTCTCCGTCGAACAGATAGGGGAGCTCATCAGCTTCATCAGATCTGTAAAGCCCGAGGTCATCTGTATGGTGGACAACTGCTACGGTGAATTTGTCGAGACGAAGGAACCCTCGCAAGCGGGGGCGGATATGGTAGTAGGATCGTTGATAAAGAATCCCGGCGGCGGCCTGGCGCCCGCAGGCGGCTATATCTGCGGAACAAAGGAATGTATCGACCTGGCTGCAAGACGCCTCACTTCACCCGGCCTTGGCAGGGAGGTGGGCGCGAATCTTGGGACCAATCCGGCATTTTATGAAGGATTCTTCCTTGCCCCCGTCGTCACGGCAGGAGCTGAGAAGGGAGCGATCTTCGCTGCTGCCTTATATGAGAAACTTGGTTTTGAGGTCTATCCTAAGAGTGAGACAGAGCGCTATGATATCATTCAGGCTGTAACTCTGGGTTCAGAGGCATATATGAGGGCTTTCTGCGAGGGCATACAGGCTGCGTCGCCGGTCGACAGCTTCGTGAAGCCTATCCCGGAAGCGATGCCTGGATACAACGATCCTGTTATCATGGCGGCAGGAGATTTCGTGCAGGGGTCTTCCATTGAGCTTTCAGCTGATGGTCCTGTCCGTCCGCCCTATCAGATTTATTTCCAGGGAGGCATAACCTGGTATCACGCGAAGGTAGGGATTATGATGTCGCTTCAGAAACTTGTAGACGCAGGTTTTCACTTGTGATAGAATATTAAACACACTGTCTTTGGCGTCGGGAGAGATAACAGCACCATTAGTAAAGGAGACGCCATTGAAGAACAAAAATCAAAGCGGTATCAAACAACTTCCCGAGAGCGAGCGCCCATATGAGAGATGTCTGGAATTCGGACCAGATGCCTTGAGCGACACTGAACTCGTGGCCATCGTGCTCCGTTCCGGTACACGTACAAAGAACTCCCTTGAGCTTGCAAGGGAGCTTCTTTCCATGAGTGAAGACAAAGGCGGCCTCGCTAATTTGCTTCACAGCACTGTCTCAGACCTCACAGCCATCCCCGGCATCGGGACGGTCAAGGCCGTGCAGCTAAGATGTATTGGAGAGCTTGCCAGGAGGCTTGCGAAGTCCTCCCTGAAGAGAGGCGACATCCTGTCATCACCCTCAGGTGTCGCGGATTATTTCATGGAAGACATGAGACATCTCAAGCAGGAAGAGATATTCGTGGCCATGTTTGATACCAGAAACAGGCTGATTCATTCATCTATGATCAGCAGAGGCACAGTGAATTCGTCCCTTCTGACACCGAGGGAGGTTTTCATTGAAGCATTGAAATATGGAGCTGTATCTATCATTCTTCTGCATAATCATCCCAGCGGCGACCCTGCTCCGAGCAAGGAGGACCTGCTGCTGACCAGGAGGATGAGGGAGGCAGGCAGCATCCTGAACATTCCCGTCATCGATCATGTCATCATCGGTGATAACAAGTATTGCAGTTTCAAAGAAAGCGGATATCTATGAGAATGCAGGTACGGCTGCGTTCCTTAGGAGGAGTGTGGACTCTAAAAGATGAAACGCAGAAGACGTTTCCATATACAACCCAAGCATCTTTTTCTGATTCTTCTTGCTATATGTGTATTATTGATAGCCTCTACGTCCTATAATACATTCATGACTCACAGCATCCAGGGTGGCTTCAGCACAGTCTTGCTGCCATTTCAGAAGGGCATGAACCGTCTTGGTGGTTTAGTGTATGGAAAAATAGGAAGCATAAAAGAACTATATGGCGTAATGGAGGAGAATCAAAAGCTTCAAGAGGAGATAGGAGAGCTGAGGAGGGAGAATACACGTTACCAGCTTCAGCTCAAGGAGCTTGCGACATACAAGGAGCTGCTGAAGATCACAGACGAGTACCCCGATTACGACATGGTGGGGGCGCATATCATCAGCAAGAATTCAGGCAACTGGTTCTCGACCTTTAAGATCGATAAGGGAAGCCGGGATGGTTTTTCGGTCGGCATGAACATATTGGCTGACGGAGGTCTGGCAGGCATTATCACCTCTGTTGAGGCGCATACGTCAACCGTCACTTCGATCATAGACGATGGGCGCAGTGTTGCGGCCATGGCGGCGTCATCAGGCGCCCCCTGCATGGTTACCGGCAACAGGCTGCTCTTGCAGGAAGGCAAGCTTGATGTGACCCATATTGATAAGGACGATGATATCGACCTTTCTTACAAGATCGTCACCTCTAACACGAGCAGCGAATATCTTCCGGGTCTTCTTATAGGATATATATCAGATATTGATAAGGATACCAATAACCTCACGAAGACAGGAAAACTCGTACCGGCAGTTAACTTCTCAAGGCTTGACACGGTGATGGTTATAACTACGCTGAAGCGGACGGAGGGCTGATATGAGAAAGCCTGTGTTTTATGCCTGCGTCATAGCAGCGGCCTTTTTGCTGCAGAACAATCTGTTCGCAGCGATCCCGCTCATACAGACCACGCCGAATATTCTCCTTGTGGTGACATTCGTGACGGCGTTTATCGCGGGACCTAAGGATGGAATGCTGGTCGGCTTCTTCAGCGGCCTTCTCCTTGACGCGTTTTTTGGCGGAAGCGTTGGCTTCTATGCGATGATATATATGGCCATCGGTTACGTCAACGGCTTCTGCGGCAATTATTTCTACAGGGATTTTGTCACGGCACCGGTACTTCTAAGTGTCCTGAGCGACCTTGCCTTCGGCATCCTGGTATATTTCTTCGGCTTTCTTCTTAGAGGAAGACTGGCATTCATGGACTATTTTATCAGTATCATTATCCCTGAGGTTGTCTATACGGCCTTGATAACCTGTGTTGTTTACAAACCGTTGCTCAAGCTCGAAGAGCGGGCACTGGAATCAAGCAAGAGGAGTGCGAAGCGTTTTGTCTAGTATTACCGCGAATGAGTCCCGAAACAATTTCAAGAGATTTATAAGATCCAGGCTGTTTCCCCTGGGTCTTATTGCTTTTTCGCTTTTTTTGGTACTCGCAGTCCGGCTTTTTCAGCTTCAGATCATAGAAGGTGCGGTAAAGCAGGAGCAGTACATTTCCCAGAAAACCCAGAAGACAATCAGCCTGTCCAGCACCAGGGGGATCATATATGACCGAAACGGCAATGTGCTGGCCGGAAATAAACTCATATATGTCGTGAATGTCACCGACAACGGCGATTATAAGGACGGATATGAGAAGAACAACATGCTGTTGAAGCTCATTGACATACTTGACCGCCACGATACGGCAGTGAACACTTTTTTGCCCATCGTCCTCAATCCTGACGGCACTTTTGACTATACCTGTTCTGAGAGCGCGAGGCTGAGGTTTTTGCGGGACATGTATGGTCTTCGCTCGGTGGAGGAGCTTAAGGAGGACACGTCGGGAAAGACTGACGCCAATCTTTCCGCGGAAGGCGTATTTCAATATCTTTTCAAGCGTTATGGCGTAGGTTACCGCAACTCAAGAAAAAGGGAAACCTACGAGATAGACAATGAAACTGCTCTCAAGCTCATCAATATCCGTTACGGCATGGCGCAGAACTCATATAGAAGGTATGTGCCTACTGCCGTGGCAAGCGACATTGACCAGGAGACGATGGCCGACGTCATGGAGCATTCAGAAACCATGCTCGGCGTGACTGTCGATGAGGATTACCGCAGGGTATATACCAATTCGAAGGTCTTCTCACAGCTGCTCGGATATACCGGAGCTATCAGCACCGAACAGGTCGAAGCATTGAATGGGCAGCTGGGTTATGACAAATATTCGGCAGGGGATGTCGTAGGACAAAGCGGCCTGGAGGCGGTGCTTGAACTGGACCTTCAAGGTGAGAAGGGCGAGCAGACAATGTTCCTGGACAGCCTTGGCCACATTCTGGAGGTGACAGAGAGCCGGAATGCAAAAGCGGGAGAGGACTATTACCTCACGGTCGATAAGGATCTTTCTGTCGCGATTTATAACTTGATAGAGCAGAAGCTGGCGGGTATAATCCTTGGAAAGCTTGTTGACAGGAAGGTCCGTATCACGACATCCATGAACAACGCCGACAGGCTTATATCTTCATACAGCGTATACAATCAGTTTATAGCGAACAATTTGCTTGATCTTGACTTCATCGAGGGCGCACAGGACGGCACTGCCGGGCACAGAGTGTACGAAGCCTGGAAGAGCGGTCAGTCCCGGGTCCTTGGGGAGCTGAAGCGTGAGCTTGAAAGCACAGAACCTACTGCCTACAAAAATCTGGATTCTGAGAGAGGCGACGGCGAACATTTCATGCAGACTTACATGAGCCGCCTTTATTCGGTCCTTGTTGAGAAGGAGTACCTGGTCATAGACCAGGCGGCTCAGGAAGACAGTGTATACAAGGATTATTTTACGGATGAGGCGATAGGTCTTGGCGAGTTCCTGCGTTATGCGATAACAAAGAGCTGGGTCAATACGTCTATGCTTGAACTCAAGAAGATCTATTCAAGCACAGAGGAGACTTATGCTGCCCTCATTCAGGCTGCCCTTGGGCTTCTTGCCGATGACAGCGGCTTCATAAAGGCAGTATACAAGAACATGATCTGGGACGGCGATATTTCTCCCTGCGATCTTTGCCTGACTCTCTTGGATCAGGGCTTGGTGAATGACGATAAGCTGAGGCCGGCTCTTGAAAGCAGCAGGCAGGGCGCGGCTTTCAGCTTCATCAGCAAGCACATCAAGGATCTCTCACTTTCGCCTGCCATGCTTGCCCTCGACCCTTGTACCGCGTCCGTAACCGTGACTGACGTTCATACCGGAGACGTGCTCGCATGTGTGGCCTATCCGGGCTATGATAACAACCGTTTGTCCGGCAGGATTGAGACAGCTTACTATAATAAGCTTATAAATGACAGCTCAAATCCTCTCTATAATTCCGCGACACTGGCGCAGACAGCTCCGGGATCGGTCTTCAAGCCCTGTACGGCGTTTGCCGCGCTTAACACCGGAGTCGTAGAGCCGGATGAGCTTATTGAGACCAAAGGTCAGTATGTCAATTTTGGTTTGCATATGAACTGCTGGATCTTCTCCACACTGGGTACCACTCATGGCAAAGAGACTACCGCGGACGCGTTGAGGGACTCCTGCAACTACTATTTCTCGGTCATGGGTGAGCGTCTGTCCACATTGAGCGGTTCTTACAGTGAGAGCGGCGGGCTGGAGATACTTAACAAGTACGCTAAAGCCCTTGGACTTGGTGACAAGACCGGCATCGAGATCAATGAACGTGAACCCCATCTGTCAGACACAAGCCCCATACCCTCGGCCATAGGTCAGGGTACCTACCTCTTTTCGAACGTACAGCTGGCGAGGTACCTTGATACCTTGGCAAGCCGCGGCAAGGTGCATGAACTGACCCTGCTTGGAAGCAGACGCAATTCGGACGGAGACATACTCGAGGAGTATGACGCGGAAGAAACCGGCAGCTGTTCATTTTCTGACGAGAGCTGGAATACTGTCCTGAGCGGCATGCGCAAAGTTGTTAAGGAAGGGAGCATAAGCTCGTATTTCACCGGAAATGTTGAAGTCGCCGGAAAGACCGGTTCGGCTGAAGAGAACAAGCTAAGGCCCAACCACGCTAATTTCATCAGCTTCGCGCCGTATTCTGACCCGGAGATAGGAGTCACCGTATCGATCCCCTATGGCTATACCTCAGCGAACGCTGTCGACATTGCTTCCAGGGTGTATGAGTATTACTATGGCTTCCTGTCACTTGACGAGATCACAGGTTCTGAGGCGACGCTTAAAGAAACCTATTATGAAGATTGACGTACATCGCCTGGACTTTATGAGGACTGCTATATGAGATTATCCCGTTTTTTTCGTTTTCAAAGATACAGGCTGAGAAATCTTGAATATTCGATGATTCTTTGCATAGTCGCGCTGTCAGTCTTGAGCCTTCTTATACTGAATTCCGCGATGGTAAATGACGCGTCCAGGGATTCGACCATCCGCAAACAGATACTGGGGATGGTTCTCGGCACTTTGTTCATGACCTTTTTTGCTTTGTTGGATTACCATGTCCTCATGAATTTTGGCATTCTTATTTATGCCGGCACAGTGCTGATCCTTGTCAGCGTGCTCATTCCGGGGATAGGAGTCAGTTCTCATAACGCCACCAGATGGATGAGCATAGCGGGAATACAGATACAGCCTTCTGAATTTGCCAAGATAGGCATAATACTGTTTTTTGCCATGTTCTTCAGCACATATAACGATATGATAAGCAGCCCCAAGGTAGTTATAGCCAGCCTCTTCCTCATAGGAATTCCGCTCGTGCTGATAATTAAGGAACCTGATCTTTCCACGACAATAGTCGCAACCGTGCTTTTTATCTCCCTGATCTATAACGCCGGGATAGACCGCAGGTGGATCATCGGAGTCTCGGTGGCTGTAGCTGTGCTTGTGATCATTGTGTTTTTCATCCTTCCTCTGCTCGATGTCAACGTGTCGTTTTTGAGAGGATATCAGATGAACAGGATACTGTCGTGGCTATATCCTGACAAGTACGCGTCCAGCGGATTGACGACACAGCAGGATAACTCTGTTTTAGCCATTGCGTCCGGACAGCTCAATGGGAAAGGGTTGAACACGACAAGCTTCGAATCGGTAAAAAACGGCCGTTTCCTGTCGGAAGAAAACTGTGACTTTATTTTCGCGGTCATAGGAGAGGAGCTGGGCTTTAAAGGCAGCATGGCCATCCTGGGGCTGCTTGCCTTGATCGTGTTCCGCTGCATTAAGCTGGCATTTACTGCCAGGGATATGAGCGGAAGGCTTATATGCGCAGGGTACGCGACCCTCATCGCGTTCCAGTCCTTCGTCAATGTCGGCGTATCGACGGGGCTGCTTCCGAATACAGGACTGCCCCTCCCTTTCCTGAGCGCGGGGGTCAGCTCGCTGTTCTCGTTGTTGTGTGGGTTTGGGATAGTACTGAATGTCGGTCTTCAGAGGAGGACTTTGAAAAAGCAGTCCGGATACCCGGAGACAACCGTCTATTTTGATGAGTACAGACAGTAGACCCCATACAGGCGGCTGGCATACTTCGCATATAAGCCAAGGGTTTATACAGAACATTCTTCGTGAATTGGCTTGTTCTTTTCTTAGAGCTGTAATATAATATTTTCATGGAATTTATTGTTCCAAGAATAAGTGTGGGATTAATTATCGTCATTATCCCGCGCATTTATGCTAAGGAGGTAACGGAATGGTTCAGATCATCTCAGGTACTAATGGCAAGGGCAAATCATCCTATTTACTTGATTCCGCCAACACAGCCATCAAGGAAGCCCGGGGAGATATTGTATTTATTGATAAGTCATCCAACAAGATGCATGACCTGTCGAACAGGGTGAGGCTGTTGGATATGTCAGCTTATCGTATTGCAAGCTATGACAATTTTATAGGTTTTATTTACGGTGTAATTTCGCAGAATTACGATATTGAGAAGATATATATTGATAATTTTATAAAGGTCTCTTGTACAAACAAGGACAATATCGGAAAGGCACTCGAGGATATACAGAGGGTCAGCGAGATGCGCAGCATCGATTTCTTCTTAGGAATTAGTATGGATGCAGCTGATCTTCCTGAAGTCTCAAAGTCCATGGATATTGTCGCGCTTTAATTTCATAATAATGATATATGATTAGCAGAGATTCAAAGATAATCCGGTATCGCACGCCATTTCACATTAACATTGGCGTAGTATTATTTTCCTTTATGTTGCTGTATTTGGTCTGGAATATCGTGAGCCTTGCTCTGCATGAGAAAATCGCATATTTTGAGGTGGCGGACAAGACATCCATTTCCCAGGTGGACTCGTTTGACGCGCTGATTCTTCGGAGTGAGAAGGTCACTTACTCTATTGCTGACGGATATGTGAATTATTACCTTCAGAACGGCAGCCGGGCAGCATCCGGCGACATAGTCTGCTCATTGGATGAGAAGGGGGACTATAACAACCTTCTTCATAATGGATCGTTACCTCAGCAAAGCTTTACCGGAGCTGATTTCGACCAGATGAAATCAGCTCTGGTCTCTTATAGCCTGAAGTCGGACAAAAACGACTACACCACTTTGCTTGATCTTAAATACGGCATTGAAAGCAGGCTTTTATCTATCATGATGCTCGCTGATGACGAGAGCCTGGGGTATTCAGGTTTTGATCAAGGGATGCTTCATGCCGTCAACGCCTCAGATGCAGGTCTCATAGAATATACGATCGACGGCATGGAATATTTCGATCCGTCTTCGGTTACTCTGGAGACTTTCGAGAATACGGTATATAAACCTGAGACGATAGTAAGCGGGCGATATGTGACAAAAGGTGAGCCTCTATTTAAACAGGTCGTCTCAGATGCCTGGTCTATGATAATACCTCTTACGAGTTCTCAGGCGGAGAGATACTCGAGATCATCAGTGCTGAGCGTGGAGTTTCCTGATCTGGGCATTAGCACATTTGCTCGCGTGAACGTTTTTTTCGGGGCTGACGAATTATTCTATGCCAATCTCTCGCTAAGTCGCTATCTCCCGTTGTTTTCTGACAGGCGGTTTACGAACATCAATATATCCGAGTCTACAGAGAAGGGATTTCTTCTGCCCGGAACGGCTGTGGGGAGCTTAAGCTGCTACGTTGTGCCAAAGTTCTTTTCGTCCGACAGAGGAGATAACTATACGCCTACCTTCGCAGTACCTGATCCGGATCCACTGAAGGTCGGCGGTATCTTCAGAGCAAGGGCGGTGAAGATAACCGACGACGCATATTATATAGATCCTTCCACTATAGAAGCGGGGACGGTCATTAAGGCCTTCGATTCACAGATGACCTTCACGGTTTCCGAGACGGCCGAGGTAGAGGGCGTATTCTGCATAAACAAGGGATACGCGAGATTCTGTCCTGTAAATATCCTCGGCAAAGACGAGACCAATGTCATAGTGCAGGCCGGAAGCGCGTCGGGCATAGCCGTGAGAGACCGTATACTGACGGTCTTTGATGCCTCGCTGAACGATAAGATCCTGGCTCGTTCAGGCTGATGTCCAGGTTGGAAGTCATCAGACAAGGTCGGTTAGGGGCGGTTAGCAGCCATCAGACAACAGTTAAGGGTTGACAGTAGTCAAAAAAAATACGATAATAGAGAACAGCGATGTAAAAAGCAGTGCCTATATTTTCCAATAATCTATCAGGGAGATTCTGAGATGGCCAACATAATTGATAAATTTTTAAACACGATGAAGCTCAATGACGATGAATTCGATGATGAGTACGATGACGAGTATGATTCGTCATTTGAGGACGATTATGACGATGAGCCGGAGGAGCCTGTAAAGGTTGACAACTCCGCGCGCTACGCCGCTAATCGCTATGACACCGGCAGGACCAACCGTTATGCCGAGAGACAGGAAAGGGAGAGTAGACCAGTGGAAAAAGATCGCACGTTCAGGATGAGAAGAAGTTCTGACAATGTTGTTCCGATGAGCACCGCGCAGCTTCCTGGCAGCTCCGGCATGGAAGTATGCATGATGAAGCCCACCTCTTTCAGTGAAGCCATGGAAGTCTGCGATGTTCTTCTTGGCGGAAGGGCAGCGCTTATCAATCTTGAGGGAGCAGACGTTGATGCCGCACAGCGCATCATAGATTTTGTGTCAGGTGCCTGCTACTCAATCGAAGGAAAGATAAAGATGGTTTCAACCTATATCTTCATGGCTTCACCGAGTTCCATAGAGCTTTCAGGTGATTTCGGAGACAGAGCGAATATTTCTGACGGCAGCAGTTATTGATGAATATCGGCCTGACGGCGCTTGGGATCTTCCTCGGATTAGTCAACAGATGAGACGGCATCACGTATCTTAATTGTTGTGATGCCGTTGTTTTTTGTTCCATGCTGCTCTATTCGTGTTAGATTTTGATATGCGACTCAATAGATTAGGCATACCGAATAGAAAATGAGGTGCCGGTAAGAAAGGAAGGCTATGAAAAGATGGCTAGCTTTGGCCGCGGCATGTTTCTTGCTTGTATTCGCGGATCAGTTTTCAAAGTCGATGGCAGTCGCCCATCTCTTAGGACATGGGTATTTGCCGCTGATAGGAGATATAATAGGATTTGAATATGTTGAGAACACGGGGGCCGCGTTCGGGATTTTTCAGAACATGCGGTGGATTTTTATATGCTCGTCGTTCCTGATATTCGCGGCCGCCATCTATCTGGTCATCAGGCTGCCGTATGTCGGACGTTTCAGACCCATCTATATTCTGCTCATACTCCTTATCTCGGGCGCTTTAGGGAACCTCATAGACAGGATCAGGTTAGGCTATGTGATAGATTTCATCTATTTTAAGCTGATAAATTTCCCCGTGTTTAATGTTGCCGACTGTTATATCGTGGTCTCGGTGACAGCCTTCATCTTATTGGTTTTGTTCTATTACAAAGATGATGAACTGGAGCATATTATAAACAGGATCGGCAGTTTCAGGAAGGATAGGACAGATGTCGACAGTAAGGCACACGGAGGAGAGAAGGATGCCTAAGGATAAAGACCCCGGACACGAACTCATGGTGGTCAACACGGACTCAGGTGCTTGCGGCAAACGTCTTGACAGCTGGCTGTCGGAGTCATATGAGGATCTGTCAAGGTCGTATATCCAGAAGCTCATCCGCAGCGGCCATATAAATATAAACGGAAAGCCTATGAAAGCCGGGAAGAAGCTCAGCGGTAATGAGACTATATCTATAGAACTCCCTCCTCCGGTCACTGCCGACATCCTGCCTGAAGATATTCCTCTTGATATAGTATATGAAGATGACGACATACTTATAGTAAATAAACCTAAAGACATGGTCGTGCATCCTGCCCCGGGACACGCATCCGGAACGCTGGTTAATGCTTTGATGTATCATTGCGGTGCCAGCTTGTCAGGTATAAATGGTGTTCAGCGGCCCGGCATAGTACACCGAATCGACCGCGATACCACAGGTCTTCTGGTGGTATGCAAGAACGATGCTTCTCACGCAGCCATAGCCGCGCAGCTGGCAGAGCATTCCATATCGCGGCGCTATGTCGCTCTGATCATCGGCTGTCCTAAGACAGATGAAGGGGTTGTGGACGCTCCCATAGGGCGCAGCAGGAACAACCGCATGAAGATGGCGGTGGATCATGTGAACGGAAAAACTGCCGTCACCCACTATCGTGTAATCGAAAAGTTCTCAGGATACTCATTGGTTGAATGCAGGCTTGAGACTGGACGGACACACCAGATCAGAGTGCACATGTCATACATCGGTCATCCCGTGGCAGGCGATCCTCTTTATGCTTCGTCAGGGCAGACCCTGCGCATTCGTGTTCTGGAGAATGGCTGTGCCAGAACCTGCCCGATACAGCTCAAGGGACAGGCGCTTCACGCGAGGCTCTTAGGATTGATACATCCATCAAGCGGAGAATATATGGAGTGGGAAGCCCCGCTGCCGCAGTATTTTGAAGAGCTTTTGAGTTTGCTCCGGGCGCATTGAATGATCGCGTTGAATGATGACAGTGAGTGACGCATAACACTTTTGACACTTAGAAGTAATTATGGTATAAATAAGTTATATTTGGGTAACAATTCAGCACCCCAGACTTGGCCTTCTTTGTGATATTAATAGATGAAAGGAGCATATGAAGATGGCAGACAATCTTATAATTACCATAGGCAGAGTGTATGGAGGCGGCGGTCTTACCATCGGAAAAAAGCTTGCGGAGAGGCTCGGCGTAAAGTGTTATGACAAAGAACTCATAACCCTTGCCGCGAAGGAAAGCGGACTCTGCACGGAGGTTTTTGAGCATAACGATGAGAAGCCCACAAGCAGCTTTTTTTATTCTCTGGTGATGGATACTCATGGCATCGGACAGCCTATGAACAATTACGTCAACGTTCCTCTAAACCAGAAGGTCTTCCTCGCTCAGTTCGAGACCATTCAGAATCTTGCGGCCAGGGAGTCCTGCGTCATCGTCGGCAGGTGCGCGGACTATGCGCTTTCGTCCAACAACAATGTTTACAATGTTTTCATAACAGCTGAGATGAAGGACAGGATCGACCGCATTTCCAAGCTCCTCGGTGAGGATAAGAAGAAGGTCGAAGACATCATCGCGAAAACGGACAAGAAGAGATCGAATTACTACAACTACTATACGAATAAGCGTTGGGGCAGCGCGTCGAGCTACGACCTATGCATCAATTCATCAATAGTCGGGGAAGATGGCGCAGTTGACCTAATTCTGAAGTTCATAGAACTCAGGAAGAGATGAACGCGTCGTCAAGGGATAAGGTGATGTGTGTGCAGGAATATAAAAATAATTCCGAGGAAGGCCGAAGTTATGTCGCTGTCATCGGCGACATAAAGGGGTCAAGAAAGCTTTCCGACAGGGCTGCCTGTCAACTGAAGCTCAAGAAGGTGCTTAACGGCATCAATGAGATGTATGCCGAAGCAATTGCCTCTAAGCTTACAATAACTATCGGCGATGAGTTCCAAGGACTTTTCGCGGATGGCGCTCCAGTTCTGGACGTGCTCACACAGATCGCCTTTGAGATGCAGCCGGTCGAGTTTCGTTTTGGTATAGGCATCGGTCCTATATTTACGGATATCAACCCTCAGGTTTCGGTCGGAGCTGACGGACCTGCATACCACCGGGCAAGATCAGCAGTGGATGCCGTGAAGAACACCGAGGGTCGAAACCGCTCAGCACCATCTTCATTGCTTGTTTTTTCTGATAGCCCTGCGGATCTGTATGTCAATGCTTCACTGAAGCTGCTCCATGCCCTTGCCGATGCCTGGAGCAATCGGCAGAAGGAGATAATTTACGACATACTCATTCATCGCGACAGCCAAGTGAATGTAGCTGCCAGACACGGCATCACGCAACCAACGGTACAGAAGATCCTGAGTTCAGGAAGATACTATTCCTTCCAGGATTCCTATGATGCAATAGTTCATTATTTGAGCGAGGTAAAGAGCATTGATATTTAAAGAATATATGACGCTCCTTCTGCTCGGACACATAATCGGTGATTATTACCTGCAGACGGACATGCTTGCAAAAAAGAAGGACGTGAATATTAATGCGGTTTTTCTGCATTCCGTGATCTATGCTCTGTCCATGCTGGCGGTCATGCTGCCGTTCTTGTCAGTGACCACGGTTCTTGCGTGGCTGCTTGCCTCGCTTTTCCATGCGGCGATAGATTTCCTTCGATATAGTGTCCAGCGCATGCTGTTCCCTAAAGGAAAGATTCCGGAGGAGCTTGGCAGGATCATATTTCTGTTCGACCAGCTGCTGCACGCAATTTCGATACTTCTTATCGGGCTGATATTCGGAATGAAGTACATAGCGGTCTCCGAGCTTCCTCCTTTCAGCGCCCTTTTTGAGGCGATAGGCCTGCCCGGTCTTTCGATAGTGTCATGGTTGTTTGTCATCTTATTCCTGCACAAACCGGCGAACATGATAGTTCAGGCGATCATCGGTGACTATGCGTCTCCCTCTAAGAAGACAGCTGAGCGCGACAGGAACGCAGGTGTTGTGATCGGGACGATGGAAAGAATGGTGATGGTGGTTCTCATAATCATCCACCAGTATCTCGTCATCGGACTCCTGATAGTCGCGAAATCCATCGCCAGATTCCTGAGAATAACGAGGGAGCGTTCCTTCGCGGAATACTATATAATCGGTACTCTGGCCAGCACGATCATCGCGATCCTGGCATATCAGCTGCTGCCATGAACAGCTGTGAAACGGATATCATGCGATAAATCGCAAAGAACGTGTTATAAGCCATAAACCTCTAAAAACGGATATTATGCCATAAACTGCAGAAAAACGGAGAAATACGCCATAAACTGTGAAGAATGGGTATCACGCCGCATGTCGAATCGAGAATAATCATCGTCTTCGACATGCGGTTATTGTTTTCTGATGCTGTTATAACTGCTGGATTCATTGTTCAATTCGTCAACTGCTCATATTAAACATTCATAGCACGCATGTGCTGCCACGACGTGTAGAAGTCGTTGCAGCATACATGCGTGTATGAATGCATCCCTATATGGCCACCCGCTTCGCGGGGGCCGACTTTCAATGTAATGCTCCGCGTTTCGTACCCACGCAAATTTTATAATACAACTGAAATGGAGGTCGTAGATGAAGGTATTGCTTAGGGATAAGGACTTTGTCGAAAAGATGGAAGAGAAGGTCAAACCTTTTCTGACAAACCGGATTAATAGTGGTTTTTTTGAGAGAATCGAGGGGCAGCCTATCTATTATGAACACTATGAAGCTGATGACAAGAAAGGAACTGTAGTTATAGTTCACGGTTTTACAGAATTTATCAGAAAATTAGATGAAGTTATGTATTATTTTTTGAAAGGCGGTTATTCCGTATGGGCTATAGAGCAGAGAGGTCACGGCAGCTCATATAAAACCGCCACTGATCCTGACGTGGTTCAGATAGATGATTACAATGACCTGATCGAAGATCTGCATTACATGGTCGTGAACCTGGTCATGAAGGATTGCAGCGATGGTCTTCCCAGGATATTGTATGGGCATTCTATGGGAGGAGCGGTGTCCGCATGTTTTGCGGAGCGGTATCCGGATATTTTTGACCGGATCATTTTGAGTTCGCCGATGCTTAGACTGAAAACGGGCAAGATGCCTTACAGGGCTATGTATGCTTTTTTGAAAGGGCTGATAGCTTCGGGAAAGGGAAGAGAGCCTCTGCCGGGGAGCGCGCCTTTAGGGGAAGAATACGTATATGAAGATGGCTGCGGCACCTGTCGCCAGAGAGATGAATTCGCGTATAACCTAAAGCGTTCTGATGACAGATACAGAGCCTGTATGCCTTCGTGTGATACGGTAATGCAGTTCCACCTGATCTCTGAGTATGCCAGAAGCAAGAAGAATGCGCAGAAGATCAAAGCAAAGGTGCTCCTGCTGCAGGCAGATGACGACACCTTGGTTCATCCGGATGGCGGCAAGTATTTTATGAAGAATGTGGCTTTCGGCAGACTGATACGCGTAAAGAATTCTAAGCACGAGATATACGACAGCACGGAAGATGTACTTAGGAAATATTGGAAGCTTATCATGGATTTTTGCCGCGGAGATATCCTGTAAGAGCCTGATGCGCAACCTCATCCGTTTGATGCAGGTCAGCCTGGCCTCTGAATTGTCACGGTGAGAGCGAAGAACTGCAATGAAGCAGCCGATGGAGGATGCTTCATGGAAGGAAAATGTATTTATTCGCTAAAGACAGCTTTAACGAATAAATACGGCATATTTGTGTTCGGACATGCCATTTGGGACATTAATGTCTGATAAAACCTTGAAGGTCGGCCTCACGAAACGGGTGGACATATAGGGATGCATACATACATCGCTGTATGCTGCCGCAACCTTCACACGTTGTGGCAGCACAGGCGTGCGGAAAGTGCGAATACTGGTTGAGCGTGGCGGGAGTGCGAAGCACGGAGCCACGCGGAGACTTATAAAGCATGCTTGTGCCAAACTTGGCATGTAGGTTTACTATATTGACATCTTGATTATACGCATGACTGTGATATTATTATTGCGTTGCTCATGGATGTGGATCCGTTAGGGTCGTTGTAACGCTCATATTATTGTATCTTAATCGGGACTATCGTATGATAAAGAAAAAAGTCTGGCATGAACAGGTTGATATCATAAATACCTTGAAGCTTCGAGAACAGCTGGAATCACTTCCTCCATTCACGAGGATGTTTTTCCGAGCCATCGAACCGAATACTACGAGCCGCACCCGCATCGCTTATGCTTACGATCTTTCAGTTTTCTTCTCCTATGCCGTTGAGAATATTGAAGCCTTCCGCGGCAGGCAGATTCATGAGATCACCCTTGAAATGCTCGATTCCGTGAAGCTTCTCGACCTTGAGAACTATATGGAGCATCTAAAATACTATCATTGTAAAGATAATAATGACTGGGCGAGGGTTAATCAGGAACGGGGAATCATGAGGAAGATGTCCTCGCTGAAGTCTTTCTATCATTATTACTATCGCAAAGAGCTGATCAAGACAGATCCGACTGCTCTCGTGGTTCTTCCAAAGATCAGGGAAAAAGAAATCATCCGTCTGGATGTTGACGAAGTGGCAAGGCTTCTGGATGAAGTCGAGTCCGGCGATAAGCTGAGCGGACGCCAGAAAGCATTTCACGAGAGGACCAAGACAAGGGATCTTGCCATACTCACACTGTTTCTTGGCACCGGAATCAGGGTTTCCGAGCTGGTAGGCCTTGACATGGATGATGTCGATTTTCGAAACGCCGGCATACACATTCACAGGAAAGGCGGGAAGGAAGTTATCGTATATTTCGGGGATGAGGTCGAGGAAGCACTCCTGCTCTATGAGGCGGAACGCAGGCTCATTCAGGCGCAGAAAGGTCATGAGAACGCCTTTTTCCTGTCTCTTCAGAAGAAAAGGATAGGTGTGAGAAGTATCGAAAACCTTGTAAAAAAATACGCCTCGACCGTCACGACTCTGAAGAATATCACTCCACACAAGCTGCGCAGCACCTATGGCACGAGTCTCTATCAGGAGACAGGCGATATATACCTGGTGGCAGATGTGCTGGGGCACTCTGACATCAATACGACGAGGAAGCACTATGCGGCTATCGAGGACCAGCACAGGCGTATGGCGAGGAACAAGGTGCGTCTGAGAGAGTCTGAAAAAGAATCCGGCACTGCTGCAATGTATGAAAAGAAAGCCATAGAATAAATAATATTTAACTATTCAGTGCCCAAGACTTGGGATGCTGAATAATTGCAAATAATTCTAAGGAAAAGGTTCGCATGAAGGAAGTAATAGCAGGAATGCTTGCTCATGTAGACGCGGGCAAGACAACTCTCTCCGAGGCGCTTCTTTTTAAGACCGGGGAGATAAGGTCGCTTGGCCGGGTCGATCACAGGGATTCCTTTCTTGACACCGATAATATGGAGCGTGAACGCGGCATAACTATTTTTTCCAAACAGGCGCGCATCCATTTTGACGATATGCTTGTAACGTTGGTTGATACCCCCGGTCATGTTGATTTTTCCGCCGAGATGGAGAGGGTGCTTCAGATACTGGATATTGCCGTGCTCGTGATAAGTGGGACTGACGGTGTACAGGTTCACACCAGGACGCTCTGGAAGCTTTTGAAGCACTATGATATACCGGTATTATTATTTATTAATAAGATGGATCTTGAAGGTTCCTCCGGTCCTGACATAATGAAGAACCTCAAAGGCGAGCTGTCCGGAGACTGCGTCGATTTTTCAAACATAGAAGGCATCTCTTCCATCAGCTTCCTTTCTGAGGACGCGGATGGCGGATGCTGCGACATGGATTGGCTTGAAGAGCTGTCCACGTGTGATGAAGCCATGATGGAGCAGCTCTTGTCGGACGGAAATATCAGCATGGATCTCGTGCGGAAGGCATTTTCGAAGAGGCAGCTCTTCCCGGTGGTTTTTGGTTCCGCGCTCCGTCTCGAAGGAATAGAACAATTTATAGATGTGCTGCGCTCTCTTCCATCCGCAAAGACTTATCCGGAAGAATTCGGCGCCAGAGTATATAAGATCGGCCGCGACAGGCAGGGAAACCGCCTGACCTATATGAAGCTCACAGGCGGCAGGCTTCGCGTCAAGGAGCCGATAGCCATCGGTGATAACGATGAGAAGGCGGAACAGATACGGTTTTATTCAGGTGAACGCTATGAGACGGCGGATGCTGCCGCTGCCGGTCAGGTCGTGGCGGTCACAGGTCTCAAGGGAACCTTTTCAGGGCAGGGCTTGGGGTACATGACCAGCATCGATGCCCCGGTTCTTGAGCCGGTCCTCAACTACAGCCTCATTCTTCCTGAAGGCGTGAATCCCATGGATTTTTATGGTAAGCTGAAACAGCTTGAGGATGAAGACCCTCTGCTGAATGTCAAGTGGAACGAGGAGACCGGCGAGCTTGGCGTAAGCCTCATGGGGCGGGTCCAGCTGGATATCCTGCGGCGGCAGATCGCGGAAAGATTCGGTGTCGATGTTGAGTTTGGTCAAGGCAGGATAGTATATAAGGAGACGGTGGCTGTACCGGTCGAAGGGATCGGACATTTCGAGCCGCTGCGTCATTACGCGGAGGTGCACCTCCTGCTGGAGCCTGGCGAGCCCGGAAGCGGCATACAGGCAGACTCCGTGTGCAGCACGGATGTGCTCGCCTTGAACTGGCAGCGCCTTATCATGACACACATACTTGAGAAGCAGCATCGGGGGGTGCTGACCGGCTCAGTCCTGACCGATGTGAAGATCACTCTTCTCACAGGCAGGGCGCACCTTAAGCATACCGAGGGCGGCGACTTCAGGCAGGCTGTGTACAGGGCCATAAGGCAGGGGCTGAAATCTACCAGCTGCATCCTGCTTGAACCCGTCTATTCATTCGATCTGGATGTACCAAAAGAAAATGTCGGAAGAGCCATGAATGATCTTCAGCAGATGGGCGGGCATTTCGGCGCGCCGGTCTTTCATACATCGACCGTCGGGGAACGGGCCATACTTAATGGGACTGTGCCGGCAGCGACGGTTGGCGACTATGCTGCCGTGATAAATGCTTACACCAAGGGCACCGGAAGCCTGAGCGTTGAATTTCAGGGCTATGCTCCTTGTCATGATCAGGATGAGGTCGTCGAACAGATAGGCTATGACAGCGAGGCAGACACCCGAAACCCAACAGGTTCGGTCTTCTGTGCCCATGGGGCGGGTTTCATAGTGCCTTGGGACATGGTACCCGCTTACATGCATCTTGAGCGAGCTTATAAGCCCGAGGAGTTTGGTGAAGACGAGTTTGATTACTCGGAAGTGCTGAATATGCCAAATGGCGGACGGCGAAAGAGCGATTTGGCCGATGACGCGTCTGCCTGGAACCTGGATGAAGAACTGAACGAGATGCTGGCAAGGGAGAAAGGGCGCGATAAGACGTCTGCCGGCAGGCGGGATGGGTGGAAATCACGTCCTGTAAAGAGAACCGATGAGATCAGGCAAAAGATCGACAAACGCGGCAATCCCATATATCCTCCGAAGGATAAGAGGAAAGAATGCCTTGTTATCGACGGCTACAACGTTATATTTGGATGGAACGAGCTGAAGGAGCTGTTTCAAAGCAATATGGATGCCGCACGATTCCAGCTGCTCGATACGGTCAGCAATTACCAGGGTTATACGGGAAACCGTGTGGTGATAGTTTTTGATGCTTACAGGACCGGCATTTCTCCCGAAAGGCTTCAGAAGTATCAGAATCTTGAGGTAGTCTTCACCAAGGCGGATGAGACTGCGGATGCTTACATAGAAAGGCTCGTCCATGACCAGAGCGACAGGTACCATTTCACTGTCGCTACAAGCGACGTGCTTGAGCAGCTCACGGTCATGGGCATGGGCGCGTCAAGGATGTCAGTGCGACTCTTCAGGGAAGAGCTTGAGCGAGTGTCCCGCGAGGGTTACGAGGAATATCTTGCGAAGAAGTGAAACATCCAAAGGATGACATAGTTATATACGGAAGGGTGATGATATCATTTCACAGGATAGATCTATGGAAAACAGGATAAGGCTGGTGCTGATACTGTTAGTTTTTGTATGGATGGGAGTGATCTTTGGCTTTTCATCCAGGCCCGCATCCCTCTCGGCGCAGGACAGCTATCGGGTAGGGAAGCTTTTTGCCGAGCTTTTTGTTCCGAATTTTAAGAATTGGTCGGCGGATAGTCAGGACAAGTATATCAGGAGCATAGACCGCCCCATCAGGAAAACGGCACATGCCAGTGAATACGCGATCCTTGCTATGCTGGCCGGCGGAGTATTCCTCGTACAGTCCTCGCTGCTCAAGGCCGGAGATCACACCGGTGATGATGAGCAGTTAAGCGTTGAGGATAACAACAGTATTAATGGACGTTTTGTTCCGAAGGTAAATAAGAGGCGTAGTGTGAAAAGCATGGTGCGTCCTTTGATGAAGGGAGTGGCAGTGTCAGCGCTGTTCGCCTGTACTGATGAGTTCCACCAGAGATTTGTGCAGGGCCGGGCAGGTTCGCTTGTGGACGTGTGCATCGATACCGGAGGGGCGGTAGTGGGAGTCATCATTCTCGGATCAGCTATATGCCTCTGCGGGAAGCTTGTGAAGATACTCCGAAAGAACCGACAGAAATTTGTTGATCATTCAGCACCCCAAGATAACTGTTAGAATACAGGACGAAATGCTTGCGCTTCGGACGTAGTTTCATGAAAACAAGAGGTCTGTGCTTCGCAAAAACTCAAATAAAATCGTTTTTCGCGAAGCATAGACCTCTTTTATCGGAAGTATAATGCAGTGAGATAAGAGCACGAAGAAGAAACGCGGTTATTCAAAATAATAAAGAGTTATGCGTGAACCTGAGCGCAGACTCTTGGCATCGGAGATGCTGTTCAGCTTCATGAGGTTGCTGACATAGGCGCGGACATCATCATTCGTCCTGTGGTGGTTCTCTTCGGCAATCTCCCACAGTGTATCTCCGGGCTGGACAGTATATGCGGTATAGCAGCAGCCTCTGTTCTCTCCTTCTCCGGGAAGCTCCTGTCCGCGGACGACCTTGCTTCCGAACATGACTACCACGCTGACGATAACAACAGCGAACATGACTGTGATGAGCTTCTTCATAATATCACCTCTCAATATAATCTCCCAAAGCCTGAATGATAGATCTATAATGGAGATCAAAAAAATATCTCGTCATATATAGACCAGGGACAGCTGAACAACCTTTGATCATAGAGGCTGCTCAACCGTTCCGGCAAAAAGGAAAGCCGGGTACTATCAGCAAGAACAGATGTTCTTCTCATGGATATAGTGTACCATCCGAACATCTGTTTGTCAACCAAACCAGAACATATTTTCGAAACAAATGTTTGCTTTTCTTCCCTCTTAATGCTATACTGGTAGCATCATCGTAGTTTTGCATTCGGATCTATGGTGTATATGTGTAGGTGCCGATATGGAGGTGCCTATTAAAAGTGTGAACGTGCCGTCTGATACAGGCGGCGGAATGGAGAATATTATGTCGAGAACAGAACTTACTCAGATACAAGCGTCTATTCTGGATTTTATAAAGAAAGAATATCTTAGCAAGGGATATCCCCCCTCGGTTCGCGAGATCTGCTACGCGGTAGGCCTTAAGTCCACCTCGTCCGTACATGCCCATCTGGCTACTTTGGAGAAGAAGGGGTACATCAGGCGCGATTCCTCCAAAACTCGCGCTATAGAGATCATAGACGATGATTTCGGTGTCTCCAGGCGGGAGATGGTCAGCATACCTATTCTGGGGCAGGTGGCCGCAGGCGTTCCCATACTTGCCGAACAGAACATCGAGGACTACTTTCCTCTTCCCGCCGATATGCTTTCATCCGGAGATCATTTCATGCTCAGGGTCAAGGGCGACAGCATGGTCAATATAGGCCTTTTTAGCGGCGACACGGTCATATGCCGCAGCCAGCAGTCAGCGAACAACGGAGAGATCGTCGTGGCGCTGGTGGATGATTCCGCGACTGTCAAGCGGCTTTATAAGGAGAACGGGCATATCCGCCTCCAGCCTGAGAACGATGAGATGGAACCGATCATAGTCGATGATTGCCAGATACTTGGTATAGTGGAAGGTATGCTGAGGTTTTACGAGAGACAATGAAGTATAGTGAGCCTCTTTTAGGAGATGATATGACGGCGGAAGAAGCGGAATATCTGCATGATGCTCTGTCAGACTGCTGCCTGTGCCATCGTAGCTGTCATGTGAACAGGCTTGCGGGAGAACAGGGTTTTTGTCAGATGGGCGCGGATGTTTATGTCGCGCGCTCTGCCCTTCACTTCTGGGAGGAGCCGTGTCTTGCCGGGAGCGGTGGCTCAGGGGCGATTTTCTTCGAAGGCTGTTCGCTCGGCTGTGTATACTGCCAGAACAGGAGCATCTCAGGAGTTGCCCCTCGTGACCATATGTCATCGTATGTGATGACGATACCCATGCTCGCGGATGAGATGCTCCGTCTTCAGGCTATAGGGGCTGAGAACATTGATCTCGTTACACCGACCCATTTCATCCCTCAGATCGTATTAGCCGTGTCAAGAGCGCGTTCTAAGGGGCTAACGCTTCCCATAGTATATAACACAGGCTCTTATGAGACCGAGCGCTCCATAGGGCTTCTGAAGGGCTGTGTAGATATATGGATGCCTGATCTGAAGTATTATTCCTCAGAGCTTTCCGGAAGGTACTCTCATGCTCCGGACTACTTTACCGCTGCAGCTGCCGCGATAGCTTCCATGTTTGACATGTGCGGTCCGGCGGTCATAGACGCGGATGGGCATATGAAAAAAGGTATGCTCGTTCGGCACATGGTGCTTCCGGGACATACCAGAGACTCTAAGGCTGTGTTGGAATATCTTCATGACACATATGGAGACAAGATATTAATTAGCATCATGAGGCAGTACACGCCGATGAGCGGCATAGCTGACTCATATCCCGAGCTTGGCAGGCGCGTGACGGACAGGGAATACGATAAAGTCGTCGGCTATGCGATAGGAATAGGGATCACGAATGCCTTTGTTCAGGACAAAGGCACTGCGAAAGAATCGTTCATACCGGATTTTGCGAGGCTGCATTAGATGTGGAGTGAATGGATTGGCCAATATGATAAACCATCAGGATGGGAAGATGACAGTCTTACCCGATACCCTCGCGGTGCAGCGCTAAAGATAATAGCTCATTCACTCTTTGAGAAACCGATAATATCATAGAGTGATGCCATTCGGCAACTTTTGAATTTGGACAGGAATTAGGAATCAGGCCTTAATCAGGCCAGATCATCGATATGCCCGTGTGTGCCGAGGTCACGTATGGTGCCGGCAAAATAATCCGGTACACCGGAGATATCCCGTATCACAACGCCCTGGCATGTACAGATAGCGTATTCTCCCGAAAGACGCTTCACCCGGTACCGCATGTCATGCCCTGATGCATTTCCGGAAAAGATCTCGTCAATGCCCTTGTGATATATCTCCCGATCCTCCGGATGGATACTGTTTTCCCAGATATCTCCGGCACCGTACATGTACTCAGACGGCAGGCCGTAAATATCCACTGCTTTTTTGGACCAGCGGGAATAATCATACTTCATATCACAGAGGTATACGTAAGTCCCTTCAGAGACCACCTCGAATGCCTTATACAGAGTGTCCAGCATAATGCGTCTGGCCTCGCTGATCATGCGGATGTTCTCCCTCTCCTTAAGGAGGTGGCTCTCCTGAATGAGTTTCTGTTCTTTCAGGCGGACCTTGTCCTTGTACATCTGGTCATCCGCACGGTTGAATACATCTTCCACACAGCGGTCAGAGATCTGCTTGTATCCTGCCAGTCCGGATGCTATGACCGGTCCTTTCCCGATGCGGGTATTCTCTTCTACCTGATTTCTCAGGCTGGAAATGAGGCTCTTCCTGTTCACGTAATCCTCCCCCTGGAGGATCACAACGAATTCATCTCCCCCGATCCGGAATACAGGACTGTGATGGAAAATCTCACAGATAAGGGTACAGGAGGCCTTGATATAATCATCGCCCGCTTTGTGTCCCTTTGTATCATTGATCACCTTAAGGTCATTGATATCACAGACCACAATTCCGAATGAAGCGCACCCTTTTTTTATCTGCTCCTGCAGCTCATTCTCCATCTCTTGGTATGCAGTCTTGTTCTTCGCATGTGTCAGCTCATCCCTTCGGGCCATCTCATTCGCCAACGATAGTGCAGCCAGATGCTCCTTTTCCTTCCGCACATCCTCATCACGGTTTTCCACACAGATGATGAAATGGGTACGGTCGGAGGAGTACGTAACTGACATACGTGTATACTGCGTCTTCACCCCATCAATTACCATACGGTAATCCTCGGTCAGCTGCCTCCTGTTCTCGAGCTGTGAGATAAGATTATCCATTTCCAGAAATAATTTGATCCTTTCCCTGTCCTCCGGAAATATCAGCCAATCCGCGTTCTTTCTGGCAGTCTCAAAGAAATGTTCGCCTTCATCCTGTATCTTAAACACACCGGATTTCTTTTTAGCGGAAAGCTCTGCGTAATGTGAGCTTTCGCAGTCAACATAGTAGATCATGTCATAACGGGCCGCCAGCCTCTCAGCGATCTGCGTATAGGTCACGCTCTTCTTCTGGTTCTCCCTCATAGCACGCTCCGCCTGGACCTCAGCATCTATGTTCTTGATGCAGACAACGATATGCTTCTCATCCCTGGACAGGATCTCTGTATGGCGGATGTGTTTTACCTGGCCATTCACCACCAGGCGCCAGTTCATCGAGAAAGAATGTGCGTTTTCCAAGTTGCCCAGCATCACGTCCTTATAATGAAGGCGCATCACCTTATCCTGATCCTCCGGATGCACGTATTTGCGGATGCTTCTTCTGCTTTCGGCAAAAAAATCATTCCCTGTCGCCGGAACATTCAGCTTCTTGTACTCGTCCGTCGAAGATATTTCAAGGTAAGTGCTGGTTTCGAGGTCAATGAAATACAGCGTATCATACTGTTCAGCCAGGCTTGCGGTAATCTGGTCGTAAACATCCTTCTGCCTGGCAATCTCCTCGTCCCGCTCTCTCTGCCTGACCTGCGCATCAACATCGTTAAGGCCGACAATTAGGCGCAAGCCATCATTTTCCTCTACCATGGCAGCATTCATCTGGACATAAAGAGGCTTGCCGTCCATCATGATGCGGTAGACAAGGGAAAAACTACCATTTTGTGCGACCGTCTCCATAACGTTCTCCCGGGTAAGCCGGGAAAGCACGCGGTCCCTATCATCCGGATGGCTGTACGAAAGGATCGCATCGCGGAGTACGCCAAAGAAGTCCTCGCCTTCCTTAGCCTGGGAAAAGCTTTTCTCATAATCCTCCGTCGCACTGAATTCATGATAGCTTCCGTTCTCCGGATTCACCACGTACACGCAGATGAAGTTCCCGGTTATGGCGTGGAGGCGGGCATAGATGGCACTGGAATCCATCGCATCTTCGTAAGCTTTCTTTGTTGAGTCACGCTCCTGCCTGATCCTGAATGCTTCCGTCACATCCACGCACATTCCAAGAAGGCACTGCCTGCCAGCACTGTCGGTGAATTTCATTTTTGTTGTCTGGAACTGCTTTTGATGGCCTGCGGCGTCCGGCACATCCTCGAAGAACACATAGGGTGCGTCCATTGCCAGGGCTGTCTTGTCGTCCTCCACAAAATGCGTAGCTGTCTCCGAATCAAAGATTTCATAGTCCGTCAGTCCGGCTACTCCCTCCGGCATCTCCTTGTGCGCATAATCAGCAAAGGCCTGGTTGCAGGCCAGATAAATCCCTGTTTCGGCATCTTTTGTAAAATACAACCCTGGCATGTTATCCAAAATAGAGGAAACGGACTCCTGAAGCTCCGCTATCTTTTGTGTAACATCGGCATCTATTTTAGCCTGTTCATTCTCCGGGGTAAACCCAATGTATTCCATGGAATCCGGATACTGTTCCGGCCTGTCAACAGAGAGAATGGCGACGGCAACAGCGCTGCTGTGCGTAACAGGGTTTGTGAATATCTGACGGGCAAAAGAATGGACGACAGACCCGTCATCGATCTGCTCTTCGATAAATATGCGGTCTTTGCCTATGCGGAATTCCTCAATCAGCTTCATAAATACAGGTCCTGTTTCGGTCATTGGTACATCGAACCCTGTATTGTTTTCGCCTGGAGCAAAGCCGGCCTTCCGCAGCAAATAGTCATGAAAGGATTGGTTGCTGCGCACGAACTTGACCCTGTCCCCGGCCTCGTTGACCTCGATGATGCCCATGGGTATCGTGTCGAAGGTGTTTTGGAGAATGTTTTCATCCATGCTTGCTAAAAATGACAGGTCATAGAGATTGATCCTGCCCATGGCGTCATAATAACAAGTCTCATCCGGATCCTCAAAGCCGATCTGGATGCCCTTTCTATACCGTTCCAGTATTTCGCCAAATGGGACAGGCTTCAGGTAATAGAATCCCTGAAGCTTTGAGCATCCTATAGCCTGCAGGAAACGGACCTGTTCCAACGTTTCCACGCCCTCGCAGATGGTATCCACGCCCACGGAAGTCGCCATCTTCATCAGCTGTGTCAGGATGATTTTACTGCTTTCGCCCTCATCCAGCTTCCTCATGAAGCTCATATTAAACTTGATCAGGTCAAAGCGGATGCTTTGCAGGACATCCAGCGAAGAATACCCGCTTCCGAAATCATCCATCCAGACGGGAAATCCTAGGCTCCGGAAGCGTTCAACCTGCGTCCTCATAAATTCAAAATCACTGCCGATAATGCTTTCCGTGATTTCTATCGTCAGCCTGTCATGGCTGATCCCCGAGTCATCCACCCTTCTGCGGATCTCCTCCACCATATCGCAGGCATCAAAATCGGATCTGGATAGATTGATGGACTGGGGAACTATATAAAGATCTGCCTTTTCCAGCGTCTTGATTTTCTCCAACACCTGCTCCAGCACGAACAGATCGAGTTTATAGATAAGGCCGGCGTTTTCCAATATCGGGATGAAGTCGGCGGGGGACAGGAAGCCCTCTACAGGATCGATCCATCTGGCCAACGCTTCTTCGTTGCACACTTTCCCGCTGACCGCCCTGACAATCGGCTGGTAATATACCTGTATCCATTTCTCCGCAATTGCCCTGTCGAGGTGTGATAATATGTACCGGCGCTTTTTGATTTCATAGCGCATACGATTGCTGTAAACCTTGAAATCGGAGGCATCCGATTTAGGGATTGAGTCACAGGCTATCTTTGCGCGGTCACAGGCTGTGCTTGCGGGAACATCTTCAATGCTGTCCGGATAGATGCCGACCCTGACGAGGAGCGAATTTCCTTCATTCAGCTTTTGGGCTTTCGCAAAGACCCTGTGAAGCACATCCTCAAGCCCGGCTTCTTCAGTATATACGGCAAAGTGGTCGGCGCTGATATGGCAGCAGTTCTCATTTCCAAATGTATTATCCAAGATCTGAGCAAATGCTTTCAGCAGCCTGTCCCCCTCTGCAAAACCATAATTATCGTTATAGCCTTTCATGCCGTCGAGGTCAATATAAAGGAACACCGCCTGTCCGCCCTTTGCCGTGATGGCTGCCTTTCCCTCCTCTGCCAGCGAGAAGAAAAACGTCATGTTAGGAAGCCCGGTCAGATTGTCATAGTAATTGGCTTTCAGGAAGCTTTCTTCATGCAGCGCATGGTTAAACACCTTGTTCAGTGTTGCAGCCTGTGTATCATCCCCGGTAAATTCACCCTCGTCTGTAAACCATACATACGCCAGGCGAACTCCAGTATCTGTATAGATATGTTCGCCAATACCGTGGATAATGCGGCAGTCCTCTCTCTCGCTGTGGTACATCTTTGCCCTGAAAATGACCTCGTACCTGCCGCCGTCTATGGCAAAGCGATGGACGGCGTCCCCTACTCTCCCGACATCATCGGGGTGGGTGTTGATCAGTGGGTTCTGATTTGAGAGGCGGTAGGCTTCGGCTTTGTCAGTGTAACCAAATAATCTGAGAAACCCATCCGACAGCGCAAGCGTATACACATGCCTGTCCACATACTGATAAACAGCAAGCGGCGCAGGCTGCTTCTCGAGAAATCTAAGTTCTGTATCGGTGAAGTGATATACTGTTCCCATATGCGGTCCTCCACGGTATATTTGTCCCATGTCAAGGGACTGTCGCACAGATGTGAATCTTTACAAGGATGGTAAAAGCGGGTCATATGATTATCGAGCTGGCTTCATGCTGTCTTTTTACAAGGATGATAAGCGACCCATAAGATTTTGGAGCTGGCTTTATGCTATTTCAGATCATAATATGTGTGCTTGTAATCCATTCTGCACTTTCAAAAGCACGTACTACACTCATTATTTCTATTATATGATTAGTCCCATCGGATTGCAACACAAAAAATTGTGTAGTAGAGATGCTATTCCTAGCGGTTACAATCGGTTACTCTGTTTCTTAAGCCTGTAACGTTCAAAAGGATCAGAGAATGGAAAAACCACGATACTACGTGAGACATTCTGAAGGGTTTTCTGAGGGTGCTATAACTGAAGCAATCCATATCTATAACGATGAAATGCATTTGACACCAGAGGAAATCACTAAGAAGATAATGTCCAGGTTCAGCCTTGATGAGAAGGCAGCCTCGGATTATGTCGCTGATATTTCCAGAAAGAAAAATGCAGGATAAGACAACCAGGGGACGGTTCTATTTTCTGCTGGACGAAAGCGGACAATAGAACCGTCCCCTGGCTACACTTGTTAATGAGTCATTGCACAGCACCTGTTAATTGATCTTTGTACAAAAACTGGTAATTGATCTATGCGTAGTATCCGTTAATTGGTCTTTGTACAGCATCTGTTAATTGAACAGTTCCGCAAGCGTATCCGCATGCTCTTCTAATACCTTCAGCACGTATTTGTCCCAGTGCCGGGCATCGGCGGTGCTGCTGCCGAATACGTAAAATTGATTTTTTCATAATATTTGCGCTACTTTATTCTGCTCTTCATTTTGTCCCTGTAAGGGCTGCGCCGTTTACATAAAGGGTGAAGCCGTTGCTGATCACATTAGCTGCATCGCCGTTGAATTCAGTCACATAGCTGTCTCCGGTCAGCGTCCAGGTGCTCGTACTGTCAATAGTAACAGAAACCGTGCCGACCTCGGTAGAGACCGTCTCGCCTTTAGCGTTTGTGATGCTGCCGTCAATGCTGCCCTCGAAAGCGGAACCGTCCGTCAGCTCCAATGCCAGGCTGGAATCGCCTCCCACCTTGACCGCTCCGGAAAGCTTCTGGGAAATGGCTTTCAGAGTGGCTTCGTTGCTTCCGCCGTTCCATCCGTCTGCGCAGACGGACAGCAGGATATTGTCTTTATCCTCATTGATGATATCCACGTTTTCAAGCGTAATGACCGCATTGGTATTGGTCACGTGGAAAACATGGCCGCTCTTGCTGGTGAGGCTGCCGCCGGTCATGGTGAAGCGGCTGGTTCCGCTGTCAGCATCTCCCGACATGGATTGATAGATCATTATGCTGTCCAGAAATGTGGCGTTGCCGTTGCGCTTGGTGTTGTTTGCGGTCAGGTCACAGTCCGTCAGCTCGATGGAGTTCAGTCCTTCGATACAGACGCCCTCGGAAAGATTCGAGACCAATGTCGCGTTGGCTGCGTGGATCTGTACCCTCTTCTAAAGAGGCTGGAATGTGATGCGGGAAGTGAGTACCATGATGATTATACAACTGATGCTGTACTGCGCCCTGTTCACGCTGATGGTGAAGCTGGGCGTGGG
>CACXUY010000008.1 GCA_902770965.1 uncultured Lachnospiraceae bacterium
TCTCCCGCATGTTCACAGAGCGTCACAGTATGTTATACCTTTTTTAGTAGGTAAAAACAAGAGAGAATACATTAAAAGAGTCTTAAGGAATCTTAAGGAAAAATATTGAAGAACTGTATAGACTGTGCTTGTAAGTCAGATATTGACGCGGCGAAGCTATCATCAATAGAGGAGGATAATTCATCCTTGTTAGCATTTGAAACAAGGATGGGCATGGACATAGCCGAAAGATAATAATTATTGCCCTAAAGCATTGTCATAAATCCGATAAAAACTACATAAGCCGATAGATAGTCGTTGAGGAGAAACGGTATTTGTGATAAAATATAATTATTCAGCACCGCTGACCTCCCCTCAACGAGGGATGCGCAGTATTCAGAGTTCGGGGTGCCGAATAAATACGATAAAATGAGCTGTAGTGTGAAAGATTTCGGACTGATGTTAAAAGCTTGCCTTTTGCCAAAGATTTGAGGAGGTGTGTGATGGATAAGAAGACATTGGAGTTTACTGTTTTCCTGATTCATGCACTGGCAGATGACTGGAAGAGACCATATAGGACGGTGTATCAGGCGTTGAATGAATCAGGAATTCTGGACAGTTACATTTTGCCTTGCTATGATGTGCTGCACACACAGGGCAGACAGTATCTCGTGGAGGATATTACCGCATTTGTAAGGGAAAAAGGAGTGACCGTATGATTGTGTATCATGGGACAACAATGGAAATACAAAAGCCTGATATCAAGCATTCAAAGGCACACCTGGATTTTGGTAGAGGGTTTTATACGACAACCTTTCCGAAACAGGCGGAGAGATGGGCCTTCAGAAAAGGCTTGCGTCTTTCTAAGCCGGCCGTAGTTAATGTTTATGAAATTGGCGATATGTCTAAATATCGGGTGAAAAGGTTCGGGGATACTGACATGGAGTGGCTGCAGTTTATAGTCGCTTGCCGCAATGGAAAAGATATTTACCAGGATTATGATACGGTTATCGGAAATGTTGCCGATGACGACGTGTTCAAGTGTGTGAATATGTTCATGGATGGAATCTGGGATGAAGAAAGGACACTGAAGGAGATAAACTATTTTAAGAAGAACGATCAGATTGCATTTTTGACACAGGAAATTATAGACGGCATAGTTGTGTTCAAGTATTCTTATGAGGTGAAGTCATGATAGAGAAGGATGTACTTGATAGAATGTATAAAGAACTCTTAGAAGAGAAGATTATAAATCAGCTTGCAGAGACAAAAGGTATTCCGATTCGACAGGCTATGGATTTATATTATCGAAGCATGTTGTCGCAGCAGATTTTTGAAGGCAGCTATGGAATAGAGAATATGGATTACAGATATCTGGTGCAGGATCTGATTGAGAATGAGCCAGAGCTGTTTTGCTGAGGTGTTTAATGAATCAGAAAAGACGGACAACCGGTATGAACACGGGCTCGCGCAGCGGGAGGAAAGTGCGAATACCGGTTGAGCGTGGCGGGAGTGCGAAGCACGGAGCCACGCGGAGACTTATAAAGTATGGTTGTGCCAAACTTGGCATGTAGGTTTCCTTAATTATTGTGAGGGGAATTAGTGGGAGTATTGGGAAAAGCACATGAAACCTCGTGTTCCTTGACAAAGTGCCTTTGCGCTTCTAAAATGTCATTATTGCACAAAAATCGTTTGCGGAGCAATCTGCAGGACGTTATATGCGCGGTGGTGATTGCGGCATAAGCATGCAGATTCGTTGCATATGACCCACTTGTATCACATGAATCACAAATAAGTACAAAAAAACCATATGAAAGGAACGTTAGATGAAATTCATAGATAAACTAGAGAGGCGTTTTGGCAGGTACGCGATCCATAACCTGATGCTCTATATGGTCATCATCTTTGCCATCGGGCTTGTTATCCAGATGATGTCTCCGATGATTTATGTACAGTACCTGATGCTGGATCCGGCTGCCGTGCTGAAGGGCCAGGTCTGGCGGCTGGTGACCTTCCTGCTATTCCCGCCAAGCACAGATATCATCTGGTGCGCCCTCCTCTGCTATATTTACTTCAGTATCGGGACATCGCTTGAGAGGCTGTGGGGCGCTTTCCGTTTCAACCTCTACATCCTTGTCGGCATACTCGCGATGATCATAGGCATCTTCGTCTGCTACTTTATCTGGGGGGCGAACGCAAGCTTCTACTCATTTGGAATGGCCAATAACCTCTGGCTCTCGATGCTGCTCGCCATGGCCGCCATGTTCCCTGACGCGCAGTTCATGCTGATGTTCATCATCCCCATCAAAGCAAAATGGATCGGCTACGTATACGCGGCGACCATGCTGTACGAGTTCATCAGAACAGACGGGACCGGCAGGGTCATGCTCATCATGTCCATTTTGAACTTCCTTATATTCTTCTTCCTCACGAGGGACATCAGAGATTCCGTGAAGCGGACTATGAGGAAAAGAGATTTTCGGAAGAGCATGCAGAAGGGAAATATTGAGTTTCGTTCCGCTCCCGGACATGCGAGGCATCGCTGCGCGGTGTGCGGCAGGACGGAGCTGGATGACCCGAAGCTGGAGTTCCGCTACTGCTCCCGCTGCGATGGGAACTATGAATATTGCATGGATCATCTGTACACGCACGTCCATGTGATAAATCCTGATAAGACCGCGCAGAACTGAGCTCATGCGTTCAGCTGTCTTACAAGATTGAAGCATTGGCTTATAGTCAGACCGCGCAGAATTGAATCCGGCGCAGTTCTTCAGTTGTAGGACAAAACAAAAGCGAAGAAGTATAGTCAGACCGCACAGAATTGAATCTAGGCTTTAGTACGAAGAAAATAAAAGAGCATCGGAGGAATAACGATGGACAAGAGACCATTTGTCACAAAAGCACAGCTGGACGAGATCGTCAAGACATACCCGACGCCTTTTCATTTGTACGACGAGAAAGGTATCCGTGAAAATGCCATGCGGGTCAAGGAGGCGTTCGCCTGGAACCACGGCTACAAGGAATATTTCGCCGTGAAGGCCACGCCGAATCCTTACCTTATCAGCCTGTTGGGCGAGATGGGCATAGGCTGCGACTGTTCATCCTTCACTGAGCTGATGCTGGCGAAGGCCTGCGGCATCACCGGCCATGACATCATGTTTTCTTCAAATGATACTCCGGCGGAGGACATGAGATATGCCGCCGAGCTCGGAGCCATAATCAATCTGGATGATTTTACGATGATCGACTTCCTTGAGGAGACTGCCGGGATACCTGAGACGGTTTGCTGCCGCTATAATCCGGGCGGTTTCTTCGAATTCGGCAACGGCATCATGGACAATCCGGGTGATTCCAAATACGGTATGACCGAGGCGCAGCTCTTCAAGGCCTATGAGATCCTTCAGAAAAAGGGCGCGAAAAAGTTCGGCATCCATGCCTTCCTCGCCAGCAACACCGTGTCGGATGACTATTATCCCACTCTGTCAGAGGAGCTTTTTACTCTCGTGGTCAGGATCAAGAAGGAGACCGGCGCGGATATGCGCTTCATCAACCTTTCCGGCGGCGTGGGCATACCCTACCGTCCCGACCAGCGGCCGAACAACATTTTCAACATCGGCGATGGCGTGAAAAAGGTCTATGACAGGATATTGAGGCCCGCAGGACTCGGCGACGTCGCTATATTTACCGAGATGGGACGCTTCATGCTCGGTCCTTACGGCTGCCTTGTGACACGCGCGATCCACGAGAAGCATATATATAAGGAATATATCGGGGTCGATGCCTGCGCGGCTGACCTGATGCGCCCCGCGATGTATGGAGCTTACCATCATATCACTGTCATGGGCAAGGAAGATTGGAACTGCGACCACGAGTATGACGTGACAGGATCGCTGTGCGAGAACAATGACAAATTCGCGGTGGACAGGATGCTTCCGAAGGTTGACATGGGAGATTTGTTGGTGATCCATGACACCGGCGCGCATGGTTCGTCCATGGGTTACAATTATAACGGCAAACTGCGGTCCGCGGAGCTTCTCCTCAAGGAGGACGGTTCCGTGCAGATGATTCGCAGGGCAGAGACGCCCAGAGACCTTTTCGCTGTATATGATTTCTCGGGGTATGATTTCCCGTTCGAGGACGCGGACAGGCTGTGCCGTAAATGATATGCACGGATGATTATTTGCTTGGCATACAAGTGATGAGGGCATAATAGGTGAGAGCATAAGCGTTGATTGTACAATTGTTGGGAGACAGAGGGTTTGCCATGCTTCGTGCCTTTGCGAGGCATGGTGTATCCTCTTTTTTATGCACAGCGGTACCTGCTTAGCTTATCCTCTTTTTTATGCACAGCGATACCTGCTTAGCATATCCTTGTTACATTTTTTGGAAAAACAAGCCTGTAACTGGCATTTTTGCCGACAAAATGTTACATCTGTCGTTGCAGCATTGACACAGTACAGACTTAAAGCTAAAATTAGCGGTAATTATTCAGCACCCCGGACTCGGGATGTTGCGCATCCCTCGTTGTGGGGCGACCAGAGGCGCTGCGCGCCTTGTCCGCCCCAAGATAACTGTTATAATACGTCCGAAGTGCAAGCACTTCGTCCTGTATTCTGACAGTTATCTTGGGGCGCTGCATAATTATAAATTAGCGCAAAAGCCTGTTGACAAGATTAAGAAGAAGGGTTATCATTGTAGACATAAACGAACATGTGTTCGATGGAGGACGATATGATTAAGGAAGAAAGACTGAAGGCATTGGACGCGGCGGTAAGCCAGATAGAGAAGGCCTACGGCAAGGGAGCCGTGATGAAGCTCGGCGATGAGAAGGCGAATATGAACATCGAGACGATCCCCACGGGGGCGCTCTCTCTTGATATAGCGCTTGGACTAGGAGGCATTCCCAAGGGGCGTATAGTAGAGATTTACGGTCCCGAGTCCAGCGGCAAGACTACGGTAGCGCTTCATATGATTGCCGAGGCACAGAAGAGGGACGGCATCGCGGGTTTCATAGATGCCGAGCATGCGCTTGACCCTGTATATGCCAGGAACATAGGCGTCGATATCGACAACCTCTACATATCACAGCCTGACAACGGAGAGCAGGCTCTTGAGATAGCGGAGACTATGGTCAGGTCGGGAGCTCTTGATATCATAGTCATTGACTCTGTCGCCGCCCTCGTGCCTAAGGCCGAGATAGACGGCGAGATGGGAGATGCCCAGGTGGGCTTGCAGGCCAGGCTCATGTCCAAGGCGCTCAGGAAGCTGACGGCGGTCATATCCAGATCGAACTGCGTGGTCATCTTTATTAACCAGCTGCGCGAGAAGGTGGGTGTTTTCTACGGCAACCCTGAGACAACGACCGGAGGCAGGGCACTGAAGTTCTACTCATCCGTCCGCCTTGACGTGCGCAAGACCGAGATACTCAAGCAGGGCGGCGAGCCCATAGGCAACCGCGTCCGCATCAAGGTTGTCAAGAATAAGATCGCCCCTCCTTTTAAGGAGGCCGAGTTCGACATCGTATACGGCAAGGGCATCACGAAGGAAGGCGATATCCTCGATCTCGCGGTCAAGGAGAACATAGTCGACAAGAGCGGCGCCTGGTTTGCGTACAACGGCGAGAAGATCGGGCAGGGACGTGAGAACGCCAAGGCTACGCTCAGAGCGAACCCTGTCATGCTTGAAGAGATAGAGAACAAGGTCAGGGAGCACTATGGGCTTCCCGCGCAGCACATCGCGTCAGCAACGGCAGATGCGGAGTAGGGGAGGTCAGACAGCAGCAATACGCCGATAAGCTGCAGTAAGGCTCGCATAGGCTGATGGCTTATATGCATGTCACGCTTAGAGCATACATATAGTAAGCGGCTTCACTGGATCGTTTCTGTTCCTGTGAAGCCGTTTATCGTTATGCACAGGCTCGCGCAAGGAATTATCAGGGCTTTACCGGGCATGGGGCGCACGGCATCCCGAATCTGTGGGTGCTGAATAGAGGCTGAATAGAGTTACGATATTTTAAAAAAAGTACTTGCAAAATATACGGAGTTGAGTTATAGTATCTCTTGCGTTGATTATTGGGCTATCGCCAAACGGTAAGGCAACGGACTCTGACTCCGTCATTTCAAGGTTCGAATCCTTGTAGCCCAGCTTATGCGACCACATTGAGCACCAGGCGGTGACGATGCGGTCGCATTTTTCTTTAACATGTCGCAGTCGTTTATGTATGCGGGCATCATTGCCGAAGTATTCGGAGGTAAAGCAGCGTATGTATATTATTAGAAAGAGAGTGGCTTACAGCGAGATTGATTCAAGCGGCCGCATGACGATACCAGCCATCCTTGATAGCTTGCAGGATTGCGCGACCTTCCATTCACAGGATGTGGGGATAACGCTCGATTGGCTTATGAGAGAACACCTCGCATGGGTGACGGCTTCCTGGCGCCTTAAGATCAGCAGATTCCCGGTGTTTGGCGAGGAGCTTGAGATAGAGACGAGACCTTATAAGCTCGCGCACTCGATTGGTAAAAGAGCTTTTGAAATACGCGTGCATGGCGGCGAGAGGGACGGCGAAAATGGGGAAAGCCTCATACTGGCTGATTCCCAGTGGGTGTTCTCAGACGTCCTGAATGGAAAGAATGTGAACCTTCCGGCTGATTTTGTAGACCGCTTTGGTATAGACGAGTCTTTCCCTGGGAGCATTTCTCCCAGAAGACGGCTGAAGACTGCCACGGACATGGAAGCCCATGAGCCATTTATTGTCGGAGTGGGGCAGCTTGACACGAACAATCATGTAAATAACGTCCAGTACGTTCGTGCGGCTCTGCCATATTTTCCACAAGATATTCACGAATTCATGATAGAATACCGAAGGTCGGCGCATTTGGGTGATGTAATAATACCGAAGACGGCCGATATAGCTGATATAGCTGAGAAAACGGTCGATGCAAATCTTGGGTCGGCTGATTTGGATGTGAGGACAGCTGGAAAAGGCGCAAATACTTCTGGTACAGGTGCGGGGAGGGTTGGCCAGTATGCAAGGCTCATATCTCTTGATGCCGCAGACGGTAAACCATACGTAATTATGGAAGTCCGATGAGGAAGCGTTATAAGGAAGTGCCATAAGTAAATGCTATAAAGAAGTGCCATAAGAAATTGGTATAAGGAAGTGCGACGAGCATGTGTTGAGGAGGTGCCATATATGGAATTAGGGAAGATTCAGAAGATGCGGATCGCCCGTATAGAAGGCCAGGGAGCATATCTTGAAGACGGAAGCGGGGAGCCGGCAGTGCTGCTTCCCAGAAGGGAAGTGCCGGATGATGTAGCGCCTGGCAGCGAGCTTGAAGTGTTTCTGTACAAGGATTCCGAGGATCGCCTCATCACCACGATCAATCCGCCCCCGCTTCAGGTGGGTACCATGGCAGTGCTGAAGGTTTCACAGATCAACCGCATCGGCGCATTTCTCGACTGGGGATTGATGAAGGAGCTGTTCATGCCTTTCCAGGAACAGAGAGGGAAGGTCGAGGAAGGCAAGAACGTCTTCGTAGCCCTCTACGTGGATGACAGCGAGCGTCTCTGCGCCACCATGAGGGTGTATGAATATCTGACGTCTGATTCACCCTATCACAAAGACGATGTTGTGAGAGGAACAGTTTATCAGGTGAGAGATGACCTGGGCGCGCTCGTAGCGGTTGACAATCGTTATTACGGTCTCATCCCGGCAAAAGAGATATACAAGCCGTTGAAAGAAGCGGAGGAGATAGAGGCGAGGGTAGTGCGTGTATGCGATGACGGCAAGCTTGACCTAGCCCTCCGAAAAAAGGCTTACGCGGCCATGGACGACGATGCCGCGATAGTACTGGATGGCATCATCAGCAGAGGCGGCGCGCTGCCTTTCACCGATAAAGCAAGTCCGGAAATAATCCGCGAGGAATTCCAGATGAGCAAAAACGAATTCAAGAGGGCGGTCGGCCGTCTCCTCAAGGAGCGGAAGATAGTAATCGCCGAAGACGGCATAAGGCTTGTAGGCGAAGGTGGAGCTGACGGGGATACCCATCATGAAAATGGTCATTTGGACAAGGCATCGACTGGCAGGTCCGTGGTTGTCAGAGGTGCTGCCGACAGAGCCGCGTATGGGAAAGATATAGCAGAAAAAGCCGCTGCCGGCAATGTCCATGCTGGCAAGGCCGAGGCAGAGAGAGCCGCAGCCAAGAAGGCCGCGTCGAAAGCAAAGAGAGAGATGTTCCGTCGTCAGGCACTCGCCAGGCGCCAAAAAGAATCCGCCAAGAGTGAAGCTGCCAAGAATGAAGCTGACAACAATAAAGCCGAAAAAAAGAAGCCGCCAATGATGAAGCCGTAAACATCCATAGCACGCCTGTGCTGCCACTACGTATGAGAGTTGTGGCAGCATACAGGCGATGTATGTATGCATCCCCATATGGCCACCCGCTTTGTGGGGACCGACTTTCAATGTAAGAGTGATAGAAGAATCGGCTCAAGATTTGATCGAAAGGACATCTGAAGATGGAGATGAACACAAATCAGGATAACTATTCAAAAGATGGCGATGAGTCGTCCTTTAGAGCGGATCTGAACGAACGTCAGAGCAATTTTTCGATGGAGGACTGTGCATTTTCCTCACAGGCGGGCAATACGTCTTCCTCGCAAGCGAATGACATTTCTCCTTCAAGAGCAGAGGGGAATTCAAGCTATGAGTTCCATGAAAAAGAGAAGCGGAGATCATTTTTGAGCGGAATCATCATTGGCGCAGTCGTGTCGCTCGTTGCGCTCCCGCTTCTTTTTCTGGCGCTCATTTCAAGGCATGCGGAGTCGGTCGGATATATAGCTGGACAGATTTTCGCGGCATCGGATCAATATTCCGGTACCATGGATATGAAGCGCCTCATCCGTCAGATGACCCAGATCAACAGGCTCATAGATAAGGAGTTTGTGGGAGAAATAGACACGGATAAGGTCACGGACTCTATTTTGTCGGGGTACGTGGAGGGGCTGGACGATCCTTATACCGTGTACTACACTGCTGAAGACATGGAGCGGGTCTACGCGATGAATGAGGGCGTCTACAACGGCATCGGTGTGACGATCACAGCAAGAGACGACGGGCGATTCGATGTCATTGATGTCACGGAAGGCTCACCGGCTGACGAGGCGGGATTTGAGATCGGTGATATCATCGCGGAATATGACGGTAAGCCTGTTGAAGATATCGAGATGGAAGAACTGGTAAGTTATATCAGGGAGCATAACGGCGACTCCATCTCGTTTAAACTGATCCGAGGGGAAGCCGGGGAGGAGGTATCAGTAACCGTCACCCCATCCCGTGTCAATTATAATTCCGTGAAGAGTGAGATGCGTGAAGGCGGCATCGGATATGTGAAGCTGCTGGAGTTCTATGACAATTCCGTGGAGCAAATGCAGAAGGCACTTGAGGAATTGATTGAGCAAAATATGACCTGTCTCGTTCTTGATCTGCGAAACAATCCCGGCGGCACGCTTGAAAGCGTCCGCGGCATCGCCGATTTCTTCCTTTCGGACGACCTTATTTTTTACGTGCAGGATAAGAGCGGCAGGAAAACCGAGTACCGCACCAATAAAGGAGTGCTGTGGGAGGGTCCTACGGTGGTGCTGGTCAATGGGAAATCAGCCAGCGCGGCGGAAGTCCTGACCGGAATGCTGAAGGACCACGGTCTGGCGACGATCATGGGTACTAAGACCTTCGGCAAGGGAATCATGCAGTCTGTCTACAGGCTTTCGGATAAAGCCGGTCTTAAGATGACCATGGCACATTATTACACTCCTTCCGGCAATGATATCCACAAGATAGGCATAGAGCCGGATATCGTGGTCGAAGCCGGAGACGACGCTGAGAAGGATGCCCAGCTTGAAGCCGCCTTGGAAGAAGCCTCGAAGCTCATAGGAGAGAGCGAGGCAGAGACAGCGGCCGCGGCGTGAGACAGCAGAGCGAAACTGAGACTGCGGCTGCGGTGTGAGATAGCAGAGCGAGGCAGAGGCAGTGGCCGCGGCGTGAGATGATCGTGCATGGGAGATGCAATCGAACCCTGTTCGCTGCGCGGCTCATGTCCGGCAAAGCCGGGATAATTCCTTGCACGGACCCGTGCATAAAAAGAAGGCAGGACACTTTGCGGTGTCCTGCCTCTTTAGGTTTCTTTGATCGAGCCGCTCGGCTGCCGCATCGTATGCGGTGAAGAAATCACTTCTTCATAAGAGCGTCGCGGATCTCGGTGAGAAGCTTGACTTCGTCAGAAGGCTCCGCGGGAGCTTCTGCCTTCTCTTCTTCTTCCTTTTTCACGAGTGCCTGGGCTTTTGCCGCAGCGGTGTTCACGGCCTTGAGAACCATGAACAGGACGAAGGCGACAAGCAGGAAGTTGATGACTGCCTGGATGAAGGCACCGTACTGAAGGTTAGCGCTGCCGACGGTGACAGACAGTGATGAGAAGTCAACACCGCCGCTGATCATACCGATGATGGGGGTGATGATGTTGTCAACAAGCGCGGTAACGATCGAGGTGAAAGCTCCGCCTACGATGATACCGACAGCCATGTCAAGAACATTACCGCGGGAGATGAATTCTCTGAATTCCTTGATGAGTCCCATGTTCAATTTTCCTCCTTTTCTTCTTAAATAGCGTAATATTTAAGGCAAACCTGCATGCCAAGATTGGCACCACCAACTGTATAAGTCTCCGCGTGGCTCCGTGCTTCGCACTCCCGCCACGCTAACCGGTATTCGCACTTTCCTCCCGCTGCGCGGGCCCGTGCTCATACCGGTTGTCCTTCGGTGACCGCGCTCATCCGAAAGCAAGCTTTAGTCTGTGTGCGTTCGCCTCAGGGACTTATAGAGTAATATTAACGCTATGCACGCTATTATAGGCATTTTTTGAGAAAAAGTAAAGGCTGTGAGGCAAGAAATAGTGTCCGAAATCATAGAAAATCATGTGGAAGAGGGATGAAAATACAATGTTGACTATCATTGACAATTATCTGCGTATAAATTAAAATTACTTATATGTAAACTTCGTAGTTAATTGTTATGAAGATATTAAATGAATCCAAATGAATCTTTTATTGAACAGGAGGTTGGCTATGGACTGGAATCAGATCACACAGGCTATTCAGGGTTTGAGCAAGGATGTATCAGGAAAGGTTAAGGAGACGGCGGATGTCCTCAAGCTCCGTCAGAAAGCGAGCGTAGAGAAGCAGCGCATCCGCGATGCTTATGAGGAGATCGGACGCCTCTATTTCAAGGAGTGCGAGGGCAAGGAGGTCGCTCCCGAATATCAGGAGTTCTTCGACACTATCGCCGAGGCTTCCGCTGCTGTAGCTGAATTCAAGAGCAAGATCGAGGAGCTTCGCAACACGAAGACTTGCCCTGAGTGCGGAGCGGAGATGGACAAGGAAGCGGCGTTCTGCGCAAAGTGCGGTGCTAAGATGCCGGAACCTGAACCCGAAGAGAAAGGTGAGTGCGAGGCCGTGGAGGCGGATTTCTGCGAAGTCGAGGAGTGCGAGGCGGCCGAGGAAGCAGAGGGCGAAGCGACCGAGGAAGCAGAGTGTGAGGCTGAAGCGGCTGATGCCAAAGCAGCATGTGAATGCGAGGCGGCGGAGGAAGCCGAAGCCGTCAATGTCTGCTGCTGTGATGAGAAAGAAGAATAATGTAGAGCGGTTTTTAACAGCATAGCAGAAAAAAGCAATGCGTCAGTAAAACCGATGCAAGCAATGCGGCAGAAAAAGCAGAGTATCAGTAGGATCGATATAGCAGCAAGAATGGCGCATTGATAAGAGCGGTACATTGAAAGTATTGTTCAACAATGAGAACAGTATAGTATAATCAATAATTTCGGGCATCGCAGAGTATTTATCTGGCGATGCCCAGTTTTATTTGTTATGATACGTTCATGAAAGTCGTTTTAAGACAACAAACAGCACTTGCAAAAGCAAATGTTTTATGATACCTTTATGTGAATACTTACGAACGGCATTGGCCGATGCGCCGAACATGCGAGTCATTCGCGTCTGCGCTATCGCTATGGTTTTTGAATACATTTCGTGACAGAAACCTTATGGCCGATATCGTATTGAATCATTACCAGATCATCCAAATGTATATTAAGGAGACAGAAATGGCTGCTGATAAGAAGCTTGTAGAGAACATTACACCCAGAAGCGAGGATTTCGCCCAGTGGTATACGGACGTCGTGAAGAAGGCAGAACTTGTGGAGTACTCAAGCGTGAAGGGCTGCATGTGCCTGCTGCCCGGTGGCTACGCCATCTGGGAGAATATCATGAGGAAGCTTGATGCCCGCTTCAAGGAAACCGGTGTGGAGAATGTCTCGATGCCTCTGTTCATCCCGGAGAGCTTGCTCGACAAGGAGAAGGATCATGTGGAAGGCTTTGCGCCTGAGGTCGCATGGGTCACGGAAGGCGGGGCACAGCCTCTGCAGGAACGCCTCTGCGTGCGTCCCACATCCGAGACGCTTTTCTGCGAACTCTACAAGAAGCTCATCCAGTCCCACAGGGATCTGCCCCGCGTGTATAACCAGTGGTGTTCTGTCGTCCGTTGGGAGAAGACCACCCGCCCCTTCCTTCGCACCACCGAGTTCTTGTGGCAGGAGGGTCACACAGCACATGCCACCGAGGAGGAGGCAGAGGAGCGCACTATACAGATGCTGAACGTCTATGCTGATTTCTGTGAGGAAGTGCTCGCCATCCCGGTACTAAAGGGCAAGAAGACTGACAAGGAGAAATTTGCCGGTGCTCAGTCCACATATACGATAGAATCACTGATGCACGACGGCAAGGCCCTTCAGTCCGGTACCAGCCACAACTTCGGCGACGGCTTCGCCAGGGCTTTCGGCATCCAGTATTCTGACAAGAACAACGCGCTCCAGTACGTACACCAGACCTCATGGGGCATGTCAACCAGGATCATCGGCGCCATTATCATGGTTCACGGAGACGACGACGGACTCATCCTTCCTCCACGCACGACGGACTCATCCTTCCTCCACGCATCGCGCCGACCCAGATCATGATCATTCCGATAGCCGCGAACAAGCCCGGGGTCATGGAGAAGGCAGAGGAGATCTGCGCGTCTCTTAAGGCCGCCGGTTTCGCGGTCAAGATAGATACTTCCGACAAGAGACCCGGCTGGAAATTCTCCGAGCAGGAGATGAGGGGCATACCGCTCCGCATAGAAGTGGGACCCAAGGATCTTGAGAAGGGGCAGGTCGTCCTTGTCCGCCGTGACACCCGCGACAAGGCTGAGGTCGCCATTGATAGCGTCGTCGAGGAGACCGGAAGGATCCTTGAGCAGATGCAGGCAGACATGTACGACCGCGCCAAGGCGCATCTTGCTGACCACATTTACAGCGCGACGGATTATGATACTTTCAAGGAAACCATAGCGAACCGCCCCGGCTTCGTGAACGCCATGTGGTGCGGCGAGCTGGACTGCGAGCTGAAGATCAAGGAGGACACCGGAGCGACGTCACGCTGCATGCCTTTCGACCAGACTCCCATCGCCGAAACCTGCGTCTGCTGCGGAAAGCCGGCCAGGAAGCTCGTTGTCTGGAACAAAGCGTATTGATATTTGGAATATTTTGATTCTTTATAATCACTACAATGACTCAGCATCCCGAGTCTGGGGTGCTGAGTAGTTACGATACTTGGATATACCGCTGTTACAGTGAAGCTGCGGATAGATATTGATGGATGGATTTTGAGATTAAACGCATCATTTATAGAAGGAGAGAAGCTGCCATGTACGAGGATATGAAGGATACGATAGGATTTGTAAGTCAGTGTGATTCTGAAGTTGGCGCAGCCATGCAAAAGGAACTGAAGAGAGAGCGTGAGACCATCGAGCTGATAGCTTCCGAGAATATCGTCTCACCCGCTGTGATGTGTGCCATGGGAAGCGTTCTGACGAACAAATACGCGGAGGGGTATCCGGGAAAAAGGTATTATGGCGGCTGCTATGCGGTCGATGAGGTGGAGGCCATCGCCATCGAGCGCGTCAAGAAGCTTTTCAACGCCGAATATGCCAATGTGCAGCCTCATTCGGGCGCTCAGGCGAATCTCGCCGCATATCAGGCTCTCGTTTCCCCCGGCGACACGGTGATGGGCATGGCGCTTGCGGATGGCGGCCATCTGACCCACGGCGCGAAGTTCAATGAATCAGGCAAGATCTACAATTTCGTCCCTTACGGAGTAAATGCCGATGGTTTTATAGATTATGACAAGCTTGAGTCAATGGCAAAGGAATGCCGGCCGAAGCTTATCGTAGCGGGCGCTTCCGCTTATCCTCGCAGGATAGATTTTAAACGTCTGCGCGAGATCGCCGACTCAGTCGGCTCCAAGCTCATGGTCGATATGGCCCATATAGCGGGGCTTGTTGCGGGCGGCTCGCATCCCTCGCCCATCCCTTATGCGGACGTGGTGACCAGCACCACCCACAAGACCCTCAGGGGTCCTCGCGGCGGACTGATCCTTGCCCGCGAGGAGTACGGCAAGGCGATTAACAAGGCCGTTTTCCCCGGAACTCAGGGCGGTCCTCTGATGCATATCATCGCCGCGAAGGCGGTCTGCTTCGGCGAGGCCTTGAAGCCTGAATTCTCGGATTACGCGGCTCAGATCGTGAAGAATGCGGCAGCTCTGGCAGATGCGCTGCTTGCGCAGGGAGCTACGCTCGTATCAGGCGGCACCGACAACCACCTGATGCTTCTTGACACGAGGAGCTTCGGCACGACTGGCAAGGAACTCGAGGAGTGCCTTGACACCGTCGGCATCACCGTCAACAAGAACTCTATCCCTAACGACCCTGAGAAGTCGAATGTCACCAGCGGCGTGCGCATCGGAACTCCGGCGGTTACCACGAGAGGACTCAAGGAAGCTGATATGAAGGTCATAGCTGACTGCATAGTCATGACCGCGAAGGACTACGAGGGGAAGGCCGAGGAGGTCCGTGCGAAGGTGAAGGCGCTCCTTCAAAAATATCCGCTCTACAAGTAAACGAAGTGAACAAAGTGAACAAGTTAACAAGGATAAAGAGCGGGTGAAGAAACACCCGCTCTTTGAGACTGTCTATCATAGAATGATATAACGGAGGCATGGAAGCTTTGTCATGCGGTATATTAGCAATTGGTGTTATGCGCTGAATTTGCAACATGGTTTTGGGATCATCGTAGGTGATGCAGATTCTTCGGGCATGTGTCACTGCTTTTTCGAGGACGGAACGTATGAGTCCGTACAAAAAGGTGATGTTGACAGGGATGCAGCTATACAATACCTATATGAAGATTATAAATATCGCTCATATCGTTTCCCGAGTAAGATCATCAAACTCGCCGATTCCATCATCCCCCAAAGCTCCTGTATGTTTATACCTCGCAAGGAAGGTAGCATAGGGGCTGTTTTTTCTTATGGTACTGAAAAATATGAGATCATCATTGCTAAAGATCGATATTTTTTGAGTTCAAGCTGCAGCTGCGGAAAGCAGAACTGTGCTCATTATTGTGCCGCAGGCTCATTTCTGGCAAGCAGAATCCAGAATTTGAAGCATGCCTATATCACCTCAGAGCTGCCTTTGGACAAATCCCTGTTTTTGGAATCCGCCCTTACCTCGGCAGTCGACAACCTTAGGGAGGACTGCCTCGATAAAACGCTCATCGATGCGATCCGTCATATCATCAACCTACTCGATTCCGCCCACAGCGATGCGTACTATCGGAGATTCCATGACTTTATGTTGGATATGGAGCCATATGATTATAGCTCGAATTTTATAGAAGATTATTATGGATATCTTGTGATGGCCTTATTTGATGTTCCTGATTACAGAGATGCCGTGGTGGAAACAGGATTCTATGATGATTCTGGCGGTTATGAAGAACGACAGCACCGCTCAAATCGCGCCAGTTATAAAAGAATCCTGAAAAGATATAATACGGTCCTCAAGGAATTGTCAAAAGGGGACTATCAGGAGGATTGCTATAAGGAATTCATCTTAAAATACAGGAACGACCTTACAGGTCTGCTCCGTTATTACGCTGAAAGCAAGACGGAGATTGAGCATTATGACTTGCTCTATCTCAGGGAGATTGCGGCATTACAGGATATAGATATAGAATGCCTGAAGGCTGCCGCCGCAAAGCTGGATTCGCTTTATGAGGATGAAGAAGCCATCAAGGTGTTCCATGCGCTCGCCGACAGGATTCCGGCAGCGCAGATAGTTGGTTTATACAGCGGACTTCGAAACATCACCATGCCTATGGATGATGTTAAGAAGCTTGTTATGGAAGAACAGCAGAAAATGGTCAACAATATCCCTGTCACCATGGGGAATTTCTGCTATGTTCTGGATCACATCCTAAACAATGCGGACGACAGGACTAAAGGGGTATTCATTCTCCGCACGATTGACCGAATGGGCTTTTCCAGAGACACAAAATTCAAAAAAGCGGTGGCTCAGAGGACAGCCCAGCTTCCGAACAGCCGTCTTCTGTTGGCATTCGTGCTTCGCAAACTTAATCTCAAAGATAAAATAGAACAAGCAGAAGGTGATCCGGAGAAGGAATTAACTGGTTTTTTCGAAAATAGCTACGAAATAATCAACAAAGAGACAAGCTTCTTCTGTGATTTCATGATTAAACATCCGAATGAAGACAAAGTCCTCATTTGCGTCAGGGAAGAAGGCGGAAAGCTCCTGCTTCGCCTGACGAGCCAAGGGTATCCGGACTATAAACCTGAGCTGATCAAGAAAGTCTGCCTGATGGGGAGGGAGGAAGAGTATAGGGAGGCCTGTGAGAGAAATCAGGACTTGGTGGACGCCTTCCTCTTCGAGAAAGAAAACAAAAAGTTTGCTTCCGAATACCGGCAGTTATGTGCGTCGTTTGACGATGGAAAACTTCTGCTCGCGGGGACAGCTAAAGTTGGAATAGAATGGCTCATATTCAGAGATTCTGAATCAAATGCCCTTGCTTTCAAGGTCGGAAACACCAGAAAATATGTAGTAAAGGATGCATCGGATTTTCTCCGTGCTTTTAAAACCGGACAGACAACTGGATATGGGAAGGACCTGGTCCTGACACATGATACGGATAACTTGGAAGAGAACGATGCAGCGGCGATCCGAATCCTGATGGCAGCACGTTACTCCAAGGGACGTAAATCCGATAAAAGCAACAAAAGGTATATCACCATCAGCGACAGCCTGTTTGGAAATCTGTTGGAACTCCTTGCAGGCCGGACTATTTATTACAATGAAAGTCCTTGTCGCCTCCGGATGGAGCGTCAGGAGGTTCGCCTGAAGCTTTCAGATAGCTACAAGCTCTCCGCTGATATCGATACTTCTCGTCAGGAGTTCATAAATCTTCTCGGCAAAGGCTATCTTGTGGACAGGCAGCACGATGGCTCTTCCGTGATGGATCGTGTGGGTGGGACGAGTGATGAGATCAATCTGATCGACCTTGCGTACAGGAATCCCTCGGTCAGCGTAAAACCTATACTCAAGGATTTCCAGAAAAATATCTACTCCAGATTCTTCGAATCGATCGATGTAGATAAAAAAATACAGCCTGAGCTTGCCAGAAGCCAGCTGCGGCTGAATACTTATTTTGACTTTGAGAAATCAGCTATTACAGCAAGGACTGTTATTCTCAGAGATGGTAAAGAAATTCCTGCTGAAAGCCTATCTGACAGGATAGACAGGGTGAAACTGGAGCTGCTGGAGAATCACCTCACCGCCTTAGGTTTTTCGGACGGCAGACTGACAGACGAGGCGAGAATCTTGGCTTTCTTTAAGCTGGATTTTGGCAGGATGAAAAACCTGACAAATGTCTATCTCTCTGAAAATCTGCAGAACAAAGAATTGAAGTCCGTGGGCAGGCCCGTTATACGCGTCACCTACAACAACAATCTTGTGAACGTTTTTCTGGAGAAGAGCGAATACAGCGAGTCTGAGCTTGAGCAGATCATCGCAGGGCTTCGCAAAAAGAAAAAATATATCTTGTTGAGCGGCGACAAGATTGTTGACCTTGACAGCGAGGCGGCGAAGGATCTAGGCGAAGCCGTGCAGGATTTCGGGATGAATCCTAAAGACCTGTACAAGAAAAAGACGATTTCTTTCGTCACTGCAATCAAGGCCTTTTCCCACCAGAGAAGCTGCCGCGTGGACAAGTATCTCCGTGACATGATCGAAGAGATCCGTTCTTTCAAGGAGGCGGATATTGATCTGCCGAAGCTGAACGGGACGCTGCGAGAGTATCAGGAGGAAGGCTTTAAATGGATGTCTGTCCTTTCAAGGTACGGCATGGGCGGCATCCTGGCGGATGACATGGGATTAGGAAAAACGATCCAGGTGATCGCTTTGATCAGATCCGACAACAGCCAGATGCCCAGCCTCGTGGTATGTCCGAAGAGCCTGGTATTTAACTGGGTCAATGAGTTCGCAAAATTCGACGGTTCCACAAGCGTAACGGCTATCTACGGTCCGGAGAGCCGCAGAAGTGAGATCATAGCTGCCATAGATCACCATAAGAAGGGAGTGTACATCACTTCCTACGACTCATTGCGCAATGATATCGATAAATATAGCGGCGGATTTAACTACGGTATCTTGGACGAGGCTCAATATATCAAAAACGTCCGCGCACAGAAGACACAGTCGGTAAAGGAACTGAAAGTTCGGCACCGTTTTGCGCTGACGGGTACGCCTATAGAGAACAGCGTAATAGACCTGTGGAGTATATTTGACTATATCATGCCGGGATATTTTGAAGAATTGAGCCGTTTTAGGGACAGTGCGACGGATGCTATCGCCCGTAAGGCTGCTCCTTTTATTCTGAGGCGAGTCAAGGAGGATGTCCTTGAAGATCTCCCGCCGAAATATGAGCGGATCCTCTCTGCGGAGATGAGCAGCGAGCAGCGCAAGATATATGAATCCATGAGATATGAGGCTCAAAAAGCATTGAACGAGGGCGGCAAGGCCTTCGATATTCTTCCATACCTTACGCGGCTGCGCCAGGTTTGTGTGGATCCGGGCATGTTTGTCGAGGGATATACCGGCGGCAGCGGAAAGATGGACATGCTGGACAGTCTTATTACCGAATATCTTGACCAGAATCACCGAATCCTTATCTTCTCGCAGTTTGTCAAGGCACTGGAGGCCGTCGAAGCCTTGCTGAAGCGCAGGAAGATACCCACCTTTTTTTTGAGCGGCAGCACTTCGGCTAAAGACCGCATGGATATGATGGATTCTTTCAACAATGGCAGCGGGGCGGATGTTTTTCTGATCTCTCTCAAGGCGGGCGGTACAGGCCTGAACCTCACCGGTGCTGACACTGTGATTCATTTAGATCCTTGGTGGAATGTCGCCGCAGAAAATCAGGCATCCGACAGGACGCATCGAATAGGTCAGACGAAGAACGTGGAGATAATCAAGCTTATCGCCGCTGACAGCATCGAACAGCGCGTGGTCGAGCTTCAGGATATCAAAAAAGAAGTCATCAAGCATGTCATCTCGGATGACGATGGTTCAGTGACCAGCGCGAAGCTGGAGGACATCGCATTCGTGTTGGAGTAAGCGCTTTTTAAACCGATTGCTCAATATTCAAGGACCGGCAGAGGCCTTTTGCTGTCGAAGACCGAGTCAACATCGAAGTACGGCATCAGTTTTTCCGGAAAATGGTACATCATGTAGCCGTCAGCGTTGATCCTTCCTTGGCGCAGGTACTGGTCTCCGATCTGGACCGAGGGCTGGGTCGAATTCACGGTACAGAAATAGTGGAAGCCGTGGTCGTGCAGCCATGCGTATTTCTCGTTATCCATCGTATAAGCTGAACCGGTCTCGGTCTCCACATCGCTTCCGAAAGGATATATGAGGATGTCTGTATCTCCGATGATTGATTCAACGCGGTCGATCCACTTCTCCATGTCGGTGACAAATTTCTCCATGGAGTTCTTCTGCATGTCGCGATGCCCCCAGCTGTGGGACGCAAGCTCCCAGCCATCGTCCCTGAGCGCCTGGGCGATCACCTTGGCATCGGCGAGATCTTTTTCGTAATCGAAATCCGGATGCTTTTTTAACCACTCTGCCTGTTCGTACAGCAGATGCTCCTTGAGGTAATAGTCCTGATCTGTGCGGTAGCCGAAGACCCCATCGTAACCGGTGAGGGCGATGGCTCCTTTTGCGCCCTGATACGAGAAATCGGGGTGCTTTTTTATGAAATCATTGAGAAGCGGGACCACGTCATAGCTGCCGTATACGGTGGTGCCGTCATTTTTCTCCATCTCATTTGTCAGGTTTCCGTCCGGACCTATGACAAGCTTCGTGGCGAAGCCGTCCGTCATCATATATGCGTAGTACGACATGTCGTCGATGGAGAGCACGATGGGCTTCTTGCCGGGAGGGAGCATGATCTTGCCGGCTGTCATCCTGCCGCTGCCGTCAGCCCCTTCCGTGTACTGAGCCATCTGGTGCAGGCTCACCAGCACATATCCTCTGTCATACATCTGCTGTATGATGAGGTTGAATTCATCGACAGTGGTCATGGAAATGTTATAGTCCTCGGCCCTTGCTTTGTCATTGTGGAAGGCGAGTGAAGGGTCGACTATGAGCGAATGGAAGAAAATGTGTGGGACGGCCGTGACGTCGGCTTCTTCCAGGGTCGCTTTTTCGGCGGCTATCTCGGTAATTGCCTCGGCGAGGAGTGTTTTGGATCCGCCGGAGACGGCATTCGTATTCGCCTTGACGCTCTCAAGCTTTGCGATTGCCCTGTCATAGTCATACGATGCGGCGAGAAGCCTGGCATCCGCTATGGCCGAGGCGATAGCTTCAGCTGCGCTATCCGCTGTAGCTATGCCACCTGATGTAATTGTGTTATCCGTCGCAGCCGCGTTATCTGCCGTAGCTGCACCATCTGTCGCAGCTGCACCATCTGTCGCAGCTGCACCATCTGCTGTATCTGCACCATCTGTCGCAGCTGCACCATCTGCTGTATCTGCACCATCTGTCGCAGCTGCGTCATCCGCCGCAGCCGTTTCACTGGTGGGATTGCTGCTGTTATCGAGCGGCTGCCGGGTTTCGGATGCTTTGCCGCTTGCTCCGGGCGTACCGCCGCCATCATTTCCATTTCCCCCGCATCCTGCCGCAAGCATGACGGAAAGCACGACAGAAGCTGTCAAAATGGCTGAGACAGCCATCATGCAGATGGCTTTAAATCTAATGATATGGGTTGACATGTTCTCACCTCACGCAGAGTAGCCAATTAGCTGTGTACCTATAAGTCGGGAATAACAGGCGGAAAACCGACATCATAGATGAGTATAGATGCTATATCACCTTGCTGCAAGCAAGTTTCAGGATGTCCTTCCTTGACCAGCATGGATTATCAGTATAGAGACAATAAAAATGAATGTCAATATAATTGATATCAGAGGTGCTGATAAATTTCTGTTTTATCGGCTTCGGCTTTATCAAGTGTATATGAGATACTAAAGCTCGCATATAATTGAATTTCTATGATAAATTTGCTATAATACTGAAATCAGGTGAAAATCTGGTAAATATGAAGCATGAAACACTGTGAGGAGGATTTCGATGAGGAAGAAAATTATTGCCCAGCTGCTTGCATTTGTGATGGCCGCGGCACTGCTGTCCGGCTGCAGCAACGGCGCCCAGCAGACGGAAACCACGACTGAGAAACAGGAGGAAGCAGTAACGACGGAAGAAGCCGCGACTTTGGAGGACGCAGGGACGTCCGAGGAAGCAGTGACGACGAAGGACTCAAGTGAGGCGGAGAGCACCGGTGACACGGCGGACAGCTACGTTTGTCAGCTCATCGGCACTGTCACGGACGGCGGACAGGTAGTCAGCGCCCTGACCATTGATTTCGGAGAAGCCAAAAAGGTAACAGGCGTTGACTTGGACACATTTACCGTCCATGCCACAGCATCTACAGCAGCATTCCGTGAGGGGACTGAGCTGGAAAGCTACGGTGACTATGACATCGACCGCACCATTGTCAAGACAGAAGACGGACAGAAGGTGACGCTGTATTTCAACATGGGGGAAGGCGCGACTCTGGCCTATACTTCCGGCTCCAGGAACTATCCTGCAGATCTCACCTATACCATCACGCAGAACAAGCCCGTCACATTGACAGCAGCGGACGGCACGGTTCTGGATGAAGCCTACATGGCAGCCTTCACCTGCGACAACACCGTACAGGATCCGGAGACCGCGAAGTTCACCGCTGTCACGGTGGAGGACGGCATCAATTATCAGTTCTATGATGCCGGCAGCGACAAGCTGGTGGTCTGGTTCCATGGCAATGGCGAAGGCGACCTGATGCAGTCAGGCAACAATGTGGCCCAGATGCTGGCGAACAGGGGCACAGTGGCATGGGCTACAGACGAATTCCAGACCATTCTGGGCGGCGCTTCCGTGATGGCGTTCCAGGCTCCGGACACTTGGTATTACGCTCAGAAGGACGGGCTTTTGGACAAGGCTGCGGAGGAAATCCTTGCCGCGGCGGAAGAACACGGGATCAGCCCTGACAAAATTATTGCGTCCGGCTGCTCTGCGGGCGGCTACATGACCACCCGCATGATCATCGCGCACCCGGATCTGTTCCAGGCAGCCATTATTAACTGCCCCGCCTACAATGTGGCAACTGATCGAGGCGGCGAGACCCCTACGGATGAAGAACTGACGGCGGTCAAGGAATCGGGCGTCCCCATCTGGCTGGTACAGGGTCGGACGGACAGCGTGGTTACTACAGAGGAGTGCTCACAGAGGCTGTTCAACATCCTTACAGAGGGGGCGGAGATCTCGGAGACTGCCGTGAGTCAGGAGCTTGAACAGTACAGCGATTTCACCACTTATGAGACCGCTGACGGGAAGTATAAGCTGTCCCTGTATGACACAACGGAAGAGGACAAGCTGCGCTTTGCCGAAGACTATGACCAGAACGGCGAATGGGAAGAGGTGCAGTACAGCAGCCACTTCTCCTGGATTTATTCACTGCTGAACAACCCTCAGGCGGCAGATGGCACAAAGGTCGTGGATTGGGCGGCCGGCTTCGTGAAATGATAATTCAAAACTGAATACATACAGATGCCCGGCAGGATACCTGATCATTTAGGATACCCTGCCGGGCTTTTCTTGTTTTTTGGCGATTCAGCCTCATATAGGGAAACTCACGGTTCCGTCTGATTTCCTTAGATATGAGTACATATTGTCTATCTTACAATGGGGAGTTTGATTATAATAGGAGCAAGATTAATTTCCGTTACCTCATCGGTGTGGATATCAAGCCAGTTATTATCGGATCTGTATGATTCACTAGTCTAAAAAAGGTAAGGAAGACAATGCAAGTCATGTGTGAGATTACAAGTTGCCTTTACAAACAGGAACAGATTAATTACAATTGAGGTAACTATTCAGCCCCCAGACTTGGGGTGCTGAATAATTACCAAATTGAGACAGTATTACTCTAGACGATGCCGGAAATGCTCTCGGAGACGCATCTGTGAGACAGCTGTTGGTTCGAACGTTGCAATACAGGGCAAAAATCAATGGTATAGATGCAGACGGGTTCGCATATGAGAGGCTGACAGGAGGTACACCGGTGGCGAAGAAGATTATTTCTATTGGGGCGCAGGATTTTGAAGAGCTTCGTGAAAACGACTGCTTCTATATCGACAAAACATATTTTATTAATGAGTGGTGGGACTCAAAAGATAAAGTCACACTGATAACTCGCCCCAGACGGTTTGGCAAGACCCTGAACATGAGCATGCTGGAATGCTTCTTTTCGAATCGGTACAAAGGACGCGGTGACCTCTTTGAGGGACTGTCAATCTGGAAGGATGAGAGATACAGGGCGATTCAGGGAACATACCCTTTAATCTTCATGACATTCGCTGAGATAAAGTTCAGGGATTACGAGACGACTCGCAAGGCTATAAACGGTCTTATTGCGGATTTGTATGAAGAGTATAAGGAATATCTGGACTTTGATGGGTTATCTGAGTCTGAAAAAATAAGATACAATTCCGTATGCGAGGATATGCCGGATCATACCGCATCGAGGTCCATCAGTATGCTCTGCGGTCTCTTGTACCGAAAATGGGGCAGGAAGTGCATCGTCATTATTGACGAATATGACACGCCGATGCTGGAGGCCTACCTGAATGGTTACTGGGATGATTTAGTGCCATATATGCGCACGCTTTTCGGAAATACCTTCAAGACAAACAAGTATCTGGAACGCGGTATCATGACAGGGATTACGAGGATCAGCAAGGAATCCATCTTCTCAGATCTTAACAACCTGAAGGTAATCACAACGACAGCATCAAAATATGCCACCGCCTTCGGTTTCACTGAAGAGGAAGTGTTCCGTGCAATGGATGACCAGGGGATCGATCCTGCGATGAAGAAGGACGTGAAAGCCTGGTATGATGGTTTTTCTTTCGGAGGAGTATCGGACATATACAATCCCTGGTCGATCACGTCTTTCCTTGATGAGTCGAAGCTTGGCACATACTGGGCGGATACTAGCTCCAATGGACTTGTCGGGGAACTTCTGCGCACAGGCGATAAGGAGATGAAGGAGGCTTTTGAAAAGCTTCTTATGGGCGAGAGCATCGAGGCAGAGATTAACGAACAGGTGGTTTTTTCTGATCTAGACGGAAATATCGGTGCGGCATGGGGCTTGCTGCTGGCGGCGGGTTATCTGAAAGCCGTTAATGTCACAGAACCGGGCTTCAGCGGCAAAGCCGCGTACGCGTTAAAGCTTACAAATCATGAAGTTAAGCTGATGTTCCGTGATCTGATACAAAGATGGTTTGCCGGCAGCACCGACCTTCCTGATTTTATCAGATGTATGTTGACAGGCAATATAGAAGATATGAATAACTACATGAACCGCATAGCGTTAGATACCTTCAGCAGCTTCGATACCGGCAAAGGTTCTTCGGAGAAGCAGCCTGAACGTTTTTATCATGGCTTTGTTCTGGAACTCATGGTGGACAAGGCTAAGGACTATGTCATCAAGTCCAACAAGGAGAGCGGATTCGGACGCTATGATGTCGTCATGGAGCCAAAGGACATCAAGAATACAGCAGTAATCATGGAATTCAAGGTCTTTGATGCAAAAAAGGAGAAGTCGCTCTCGGACACGGTGAACCGCGCCTTGGAGCAGATTGAGTTCAGGCGGTACGATGTCGATCTGTTAAAAAGGGGCATACCCGCTGAACATATTTATAGATATGGCTTCGCATTCAAAGGGCGCGAATGTCTTATCGGGATGGGGCAAGCCATGCATGAGGACGGGAAAAACCAGATAACCTGTAGGAGGTTATTTATGAGAAGGTCAAATAAAGCTAAGCTGGCAGCTCTGTTAACCTGCGTATTGTGCATCGTCCTTGCCATTATCTTCCTTCGATTCCGGGAGGCTCACACATTTACTCTGTCAAATGGTTCGGAAGCGGTGACAGATATGAAGTCGGAGGAGATCCAACCGATATTTGGAACTGTTACTGTATGGGGGACGCAGGATACGGATGTGTGGTTCACGGATGTGGCTGACCCTGACCAGAGATATCAGATAGGATACATCACGCCGGGGATGAGCGGGACGGTCAAGCTGAAAAGAGGGAGATGGTATAAGGTTCAAGGCGCAGGCGACCTGACTCTGCGCATCGTAAATGTGCGTATTTCATAAGAACACCTAACCTATCCCGAGGATCAAATGTGTAAAAAATGAACCGCCAGCCACCTGAGATAAGCGACATTTTTTATGCATTTAAATTGTTACATAAGTTTTTGCATAACTCATGCTTTGTTTTCATTAGGTTATATGCTATAATAAAAACTACCTAATATATTACAGACAGGGGGATAGATATGGGTTATGTGTTATCAAAGGAAGCCTTCGACGAAGTTTTAGGCAAGCTTAGCGAAGACTTCCTTTTGTATTCTCCGGTGAGAAAGATCGGCGAGGGCTGTTACACCGATGTGGACGTGGTGCGTTACGATTTTGTAAAGAGCCTTGACGAGATTGAGCTTGAGGCAAAAAGTAATTACGCGTTCAAAGAGCTGCTCACGCCTCTGTCGCAGACCTTGTTCTTCTTCACAGAGAACGAGACGAAGGAAGCGGACAGCGATACCAGGGACGTCATCATTTTCCTCAGAAGCTGCGACATGCACGCGGTAAAGCGGCTGGATGCCATCTATCTTGAGAACAAGTTCGCGGATCCTTTCTATGAGAGGGTGAGAAAAAGGGTGAAGTTCGCGCTCATCGGCTGCGGTCATTCCTTCGAGAATTGCTTCTGCGTCAGCATGAAGTCAAATGTGACCACTGACGGCTACCTGTTTTCGCTTGACTTCGACCGGGATGCCGGGCAGGTCAGCTGCGACGTAAAGGACGAAGATATCGCGAAGCTGTTCGAAGAAGCAGGTGCTTCCGCAGCCGATGTCGTACCGTCGTCGGTCACGGAGAATGACACCAAGGTCACGGTTCCCGACGTCGTTCCGAACGCTGTCTATAAAGACAAGCTTTGGGACGAGTACACGGCCCGCTGCATCAAGTGCGGACGCTGCAACTTCGTATGTCCTACCTGCACATGCTATACCATGCAGGATATTTTTTACACCGATAACGGCCGCGTGGGCGAGCGCAGGCGGGTCGGCTCTTCATGTATGGTAGACGGATATACGAATGTCGCCGGCGGAGGCGAGTACAGGCGGACGAACGGCGAGCGCATGCGCTTCAAGACGCTCCATAAGATTTATGATTTCAGTAAGCGTTTCGGATACGACATGTGCGTGGGCTGCGGCAGATGCGATGACGTATGTCCTGAGTACATCTCATTCGCCAATATCATCAATAAAGTAAACGCGGCTGCGAAAGCTGCTGCTGCCGGGGAGGGAGGAGCACAGCATGATTGAGAACAAAAACGAGAGCATGAATGAGAACATTTATGTGCCCTTTCCTTCAGTTCTTAAAGAGATAATTCCGCATACTCAGAAGGAGTGGACTTTCCGGATGAGTTACCGCGATGCCAAGAACGTGAAGCCCGGCCAGTTCTTTGAAGTCAGTGTTCCTAAATACGGTGAGGCGCCCATCTCGGTGAGCGGAATAGGCGATGACTTTATCGATCTTACTATTCGCCGTGTCGGCCGCGTCACGGATGAAGTGTTCAAGTTCAAGGCGGGCGACTCTGTCCTGCTCCGCGGGCCGTATGGCAACGGCTTTGATACCGGCCTCTATGAGAACGGCGAAGTCATAGTCGTCGCGGGCGGCACGGGCGTGTCCCCGGTGAGGGGAGTCATCGAAGCGTTGTCGAAGACCGCCGACGCGAAGGACAAGCATGTGATCGTTGGCTTCAGGAGTCCTGACGACATGCTTTTCAGGGAGGACCTTAAGAGCTGGGCGGAGAAGCTCGACCTGATCCTCACGGTAGACGGCATCCCCGAAGGCAGCGATTACAAGGGAAATATCGGACTGGTCACAAAGTATATCCCCGATGTTCCCATAAGAGATCTGGCGGCGGCGCAGGCCGTCGTGGTCGGGCCTCCTGCCATGATGAAATTCTCGGTCATGGGACTGTTGCAGAAGGGCTTCAAGGAAGAGAACATCTGGGTCTCGCAGGAGAGGAAGATGTGCTGCGGACTTGGTAAATGCGGGCATTGCCGCATAGGCTCCACATACGTCTGCCTGGACGGACCGGTATTTAACTATGTGGACAGCAAGGAAATGATAGATTGAGGAGGGGTGACGGATATGTCAAAAGATATCAATACAAAGGTCTTGAAGAAGAACGCGTTCCGTTACTCCAAGGTCAGGGGAGAGACGGCGAGCCGCATACGTATTCCCGGCGGCGTGATAAACGCGCAGAGCATGGCGAAGATCGCCGAGGTTGCGGAGAAGTTCGGCGACGGCACTATTTTCCTGACGAACCGTCAAGGCGTTGAGATCCCCGGCATAGCCATGGAGGACATCCCGGAGGTCAACAAGGCCATTCAGTCCATAATTGATGATTCCGGCGTCAATCAGGCGGAAAGAGATAAGGGCTACCCTGCGGCCGGCACCAGGAATGTCGTCGCCTGTCCAGGCAAGAGACTCTGTCCCTTCGGCTGCTTTGACACCACGGATTTCGCGAGGAAGATGGACAAGATGGTCTTCCCCAACAACCTGCATGTCAAGATAGCCTTCACCGGCTGCTCGAACGACTGCGCCAAGGTGCGCATGGACGACTTCGGCATCATAGGCATGACCGAGCCCCAGTATGATCCTTCAAGGTGCGTGTCATGTGAGCAGTGCATCAAGTACTGCCGGATCCGTTCCGTAGGAGCGCTATCGCTCGTTAACGGAAAGGTCGTCAGGGACACGAACCTGTGCATCGGCTGCGGAGTCTGCGTGGCTTATTGCCCTACGAGAGCCTGGACGAGGAGCAAGGAGCATTATTTCAGGCTGGTCCTCCTTGGCCGCACCGGCAAGAAGAATCCACGCCTCGCGGAGGATTTCATCAAGTGGGCGGATGAGCAGAGCATCCTGGATATCGTCAAGAACGCCTATGCCTACGTAGAAGAGTATATCGACCCGAACGCCCTGGAGGGCAAGGAACACATAGGCTACATCGTGGACAGGACCGGCTTTGATGAATTTCTCAAATGGATCATGAGGGATGTTAAGCTGAACGAAAAGGCTGAGGTAGCTTCGAGAGTATACTGGAGCGGAAAACATTACGACAGGAGCAATGAGCTGAAATGATGGGCAAGGCGAGACATGCTTCCGCATCGGACATCGTTATGTGCGGCATGTTCACCGCTCTCATGGCCGTAGGAGCTTTTATAAAAATAATGATCCCGCTTGGCGTCTGGCAGGTGACCTTTTCCATGCAGATCTTTGTTGCCGTGCTTAGCGGGTTCCTGCTCGGAGCCGGGAGAGGATTCTTGAGCGTGCTCGCGTATCTTATCGTGGGGCTTTGCGGCGTTCCCGTCTTCGCCCATGGCGGCGGACTTGCATATATGCTGAAGCCTACCTTCGGCTTCCTGATCGGCTTCGCCGCGGCCGCCTTCGTGACGGGACTGTTGAGCGGGCGGATGAAGACCCGTTCCGCAGCAGGTACGCTTGCCATAGCCTTTGCCGGTGAGATGGCTTACTACGCCTGCGGGCTCTTGTACTACTATTTTATGTTCAACCTTTTCGTGAGTCCTGATGTCGGGATCGGCTTCAAGGAGCTTGTGGCGGTGTGGTTTCTGTCCACGGTCGTCCCGGATTTCGTACTCTGTGCCTTGGCTAGCCGTCTGGCAGTCAGGCTCGAGCCTTATCTGAGGTCGATGGTTAAGCTGTAACGTCAGGCGCGCAGCGCCTCATTTTCCGCAGGGCTTTATTTAAGCTATGAGTTATTTTCCATTTTATTATGATATAAGAGACAAAGAATTTTTGCTTATCGGTGGCGGCAGTATCGCCGCCGATAAGTTTATGAGGTTAAAGGCGTTTACGGACAATATCAGGATAATCGCGAAGCAGACAGACATAGAATGGCCGCGTATCACCTTGCGGGAGTATCGCTCATCAGACCTTGAAGGGGCGGATTATTGCATAGCAGCCACCGGCGAGCCTGCGGTGGACGCAAGGATAGCGTCAGACTGCCGCGAGAAAGGCATTCCTGTAAATGTGGTTGACAATGCTAAGCTGTGCGATTTTATATTTCCGGCCGTTATAAAGAAAGGACGGCTCTTAGTCTCGGTATCGACTTCGGGCGCGTCCCCCGCATACGCGAGGCTGCTCAAAGAAAAAATAGAGCGGCTCCTGCCGTCGGATATCGAAGCTGTGTTAGAGGAGATGTATGAGCTGCGGGGAAGATTAAAGGCGGAAAACCTCAGCCAGAAGGAAAGGGCTGATATATATAAAAAGAAGCTCGAGGAGCTGCTTGGTGAATGAGATGGAAGAACGGCATGAACGGCATATAGTTCTTGCGGGCCGCGCGTCACTGCTGGCCAAGGCTCAGAATAAGATAGTAAGATCAAAGCTGGAGCGTATGGGGTACGACGTCTCCGAGCTTGGCGTGACGACGAGGGGGGACATGGATAAGACGACCCCGGTCACGAGGCTGGGCGGGAACGGTCTTTTTGTACGTGAGGTAGAAAAAGCCCTGTTGAGAAATGAAGCGGATGCAGCCGTCCATTGCGCCAAGGATCTTCCTTATGAATTTGCCGAAGGGTTGGTTGTCGCCGGTGTTGTGGACGAGGCAGATCCCAGGGATGTTATTCTAATAAGGAAGGACAGGACTCAGCTTTTTGAGAAGCTGGCAGTTAATTCAAGATCATCAAGAACCATAGTTAAGGATGATAGACCAAGTATACAGGAGATGCCTGTTCAAGTCAGGCGGCCTGGCTCTGATAAGCCATCCGGGACAGGTGAGTTATCGGGCTTAACTCATGTAAATGAAACGGTGGGCGGCGGCGAGGAAGCTTTTGTGGTCGGAACAGGAAGTCCGAGACGCGTATCTCAGCTGAAGAAAATATTTCCCGGCATCAGCTGCGCCGAGATCAGGGGGAATATCAATACCAGGATCGAGAGGCTGCGGCGCGCCGAATATGACGCCATCGTACTTGCGAAGGCCGGGCTAGACCGCACAGGCATAGACGTAAGTGATCTCGACCTGCGGATTCTGGAAACGGATGAGATGGTGCCTGCGGTCGGACAGGGGCTTTTGGCCGTGCAGTGCAGGGAGGATGACCATGAGCTTCGAAAGCTGCTGTTTGATATGAGCGACCCAAAGGCATATCTGCGATTCATGGTCGAGAGGGAATTATTCTGCCGTTTCAGGTGTGGCTGTGATGCTCCCATCGGCATATATGCAAGGATCGATGAAGCTGAGTTGAAGGCAAGTGTCAGCCTGAATGTTGGGTGGCACAGGCACGATATATGATGTCAAGCGTGGATACGTGGATGTGGTGTGTAGCATTGATGCTAATAGCATCAATAATGTAGGATTAATATCGAAAATATGGACGAAAAAGACGCTGATAACAGCAAAACCATGCTTTATGCGACGGAGAACGCGGACTGCAATGTGTTTCTCGTGGGAGCGGGACCCGGCGCGGGAATGATCACCGCGAAGGGGCTTTCGCTAATCCGGGAGGCAGAGGTCATCATTTATGACGATCTCATAGACAAGCTGCTGCTTCTGGAGGCCAGTCCTGAGAGCGAGCTTCTCTATGTCGGAAAGCGCGGTCACAAACGCGCGACGCCACAGGAAGATATCAATGAACTGATGGTAAGGTATGCCCGAGCGGGAAAAAGAGTCGTCCGCTTAAAGGGCGGAGACCCTCTGGTCTTTGGACGCGGCGGTGAAGAATATCTTGCCCTCGAAAAAGCGGGGATCAGCGCCGAGATCATACCGGGCGTGACGTCGGCTGTGGCGGCGGCAGGGCGGATGGGTCTGCCGGTCACGCATCGCGGCATCAGCTCATCATTTACCGTCGTCACCGGACATGGGGCGGAGGAGACGGCGGAAAATATCGGGCGGCTTGCTTCCTTAAAAGGGACTCTGGTCTTCATGATGGCCTGGAGTAAGATAGGTGAGATAGCGGAGCAGCTCATTTCATGCGGAAAGCCGTCGGACACTCCCGCGTCCATTATCTCAGACGCATTTGGGAGAAATGAAAAGAGGCTGGATGCCAGCCTGCGTGATATAGGGCAGCTCGCAAGTGAATGTGAGCCTCCGGCCGTGTTCATAGTCGGCGGAACCGCAGGGCTTAAGCTGCGCCATGATAAGCGGGGGCTGCTCCATGGCAGGAATTACCTCGTCACAGGAACCAGGGGATTCGTGAAAAAAATGTGTGCCGCCTTGATTGATGAAGGCGCGGCATGTGACCCATACCCCTGCCTCGATGTAGAGCCGGATGGGAGCGCTGTACCCGATGATTTTTTCGAATATGATTGGCTGGTCTTCACCAGTGTGAATGGAATAAAGGTTTTCTTCGAAGAATTGGAACGCAGAAATATTGACGTCAGGGCGCTTGCGGGCTGCCGCTTCGCGTGTATCGGCGAAGCTACTGCCGAGGAGCTGCGTTCCCATGGTATTATCGCTGATCTTGTGCCCGCGGAATACTCTTCAGCTGCCCTTGGAAATGCGTTGCTTGAGAGGCTGAGAGAGAGCCCCTCGGCCATGACGGTCCAAAAGGTTCTGCTGCTCCGGGCGGCACAGGCCAGCGGCGAGCTGTCTTCGATACTCGCGGGTGCCGCCGATATCAGCTGTGATGTTGATGAACGCGCGATATACGATATCGTACGGCCGCTGCATATGCTGCCGACAGCAGAACCGGACTGCTATGATGGGATCATATTCGCGAGCGCGGGCGGAGTCGATTCGTTCCTTGAGGACTTGCAATGGGATAAAACTGCGTTCTGCATCGGCAGGTATACCGCGAACAGATGGACGGAGCGCACAGGCAGGGAGGCCGTGTGCGCGGATGTAAGCACGGTGGATGGTATTGTCAAAAAAATAGTCGAAACCGTGAATGACTGCGCATATTGAGAAGCCTTATCAAAAAGAGGCAGTGAAGGCAGGGATAGCTATAGTCAGATGGAGACTGCTCAGCTCATGTTGGGCATGCAGCAGCTGCATGACTCGACGATGCAAAAAAGGACTGGCGGCAGATTCGAGGCTCAAGTTTGGGCAGACAGCAGCCGCATGACCTTGCTGTAGTCTTCAGGTGTGTTGCAGTTCAGCAGCTCTTCGGGCGTTCCGGACAGCTCCGGATATCTGCAGTTTATTCTGTCAAGAAGCCTGCGGACCGCGAGCTTCCCTTCCTTAATTTGTGAAAGGATTATGTCGTGTATGCCGCACCGATAGATGCCTAAGAGAGGCTCAGGCCTTCCATTTCGGGATATGACCCATGCGTCAATTTCGGCATCTGTATCAGCATATGTATCAGCATCTGTATCAGCATCGGGCTTTTTTGCGCCGGCCTGGTCGCACAAGTCGATGAGCGTCTGCAAAGTCCGGGCGGAGATAAGCGGCGAGTCCACGGTCGTCACCAGGGCATAGTCGTGCGCGGCAGATTTGAAGCAGGAGTACATGCCTCCCAGAGGACCGCAGTCAGCGATCTCGTCTCTTACGCGGCGCACGCCTTCGACACGGATGCCATAGTCATGGCCCGAGACCATGATGTCTTCTATGCCGAGAGACCGCAGCTTATTTATCTGGATATCCAGAAAGCTTTCGCCGCCGAGCGTCAGGAGGGCTTTGTCCGTGCCCATCCTGCTGGATCTTCCGCCGCAGAGGATCACGGCGGAGATCGCGCTGTTATCCTTAGGGTTCATGCTTGCGTAATCAGTGTTAGTGTAATCCGCGTTAACGTTATTCGTGTTTGCGTAATCCATGCTTGCGTCATCCGCGTTAGCGTAATCCATGCTTGCGTTATCCATTTTTGTTATGCCCATGTAAGCTATGCTCATGTAAAAGATGTACGTGTCCGCGCTGCCTGTATAAGTACTTTACACCATTGATGCTGTATTTCAATAGGTACGGCCATAAAAAGAAAAAATGTAATCAAGATAAATAAATCACAAAACAAGAATAGAGGTGGTAAATGCATGGAGAAGATCCAATCAACCTGCAACTTTTGCGCCATTGACTGCAATCTGGATTTTTATGTGGAGGATGGGAAGATCGTGAAGACCATTCCCACGCCGGGCTATCCGGTCAATGACGGCTTCAGCTGCATCAAAGGCCTGTCGCTTTCGAAGCAGCAGACCACAGTTAAGCCGAATTCCCTGCCGAAGATCCGTCAGGCGGACGGAAGCTTTAAGGAGGTCTCATGGGACGAGGGCTTTTCCTATGTGGCAGGAAAGCTCAAGGAGCTTCAGCAAAAATACGGAACGGAAAGCATTGCCGGAATAAGCACCGGACAGCTGACGCTCGAAGAATTTGCCATATTCGGACATGTTATGCGCAACTATCTTCAGACAAATGTGGACGGAAATACCAGGCTATGCATGGCATCGGCGGCGGTGGCGCACAAGGGCACATATGGATATGACGCTCCGGGATATACGCTTAACGACCTGGAGCTTTCAGATACCCTGATCTTCATCGGGTCGAATCCTATAGTCGCCCATCCTATCGTGTGGCAGCGCGTCAGGAACAACAAGGTGCCGGGGCACAAGATAATCGTTATCGACCCTCGAAGGTCGGAAACAGCCAGGAACGCCGACTATCATTATCCTCTTAAATGGCGTTCCGACCTGACTCTTTTTTACACGCTCGCCAACATAATCATAGAAAATGGCTGGACAGACCATGATTTCGTGGACAACTGCACTGAGAAATATGAGGACTTTGCGAAATTCGTGAAAGCATTCCCTATAGAGCGAGGGGTGGAGGCTACCGGACTCACGAAGGAGCAGATCCTTGAACTGGCAAATCTCATCCACGACGGCAAGCGCGTTTCATTCTGGTGGACGATGGGCGTCAACCAGGGCTATGAGGCGGTGCGCACGGCGCAGTCCATCATGAACCTGGCACTGCTCACCGGCAATATCGGAAGGCCGGGGACCGGCGGAAACTCTGTCACCGGACAGTGCAACGCCATGGGTTCGCGCCTGTTCTCGAACACCACCTGTCTCTTCGGAGGAGCTGATTTCGGAGACGCGGCGGAGAGAAAGCGCATCGCCGGCATCATCGGCATAGACGAGGACCTTTTGGCGAAGAAGCCCACCCTGCCCTACAACAGATTGATCGAAGGCATAAACGCCGGAGAGATCAAAGGTCTTTGGCTTCTGTGCACGAATCCCCGCCACAGCTGGACCAACAACGAGACCTTCGCTTCGGCCGCCAAGAAGCTGGAGCTTTTTGTAGTACAGGATATATATGACACCATTGAGAGCGCCGAGGACTGCACCGTCTATTTCCCCGTAGTTCCGGGCCTCAAGAAGGAGGGAACCTACATCAACCTTGAGCGCAGGCTTTCTCCCATGAGGCCGGTGCTTCCCCGCGGCGAGAACGAGATCTCTGACTACGAATGCATACTCGGAGTCGCGAAGGCCCTTGGCATGGGTCCGGCCATCGAGCGCTGGGAGACTCCTCGAGCATGCTTCGACCTGTTAAGGGAGGTGTCGAAGGGACGCCCCTGCGATTTCTCCGGAGTGAAATGGGATGAGCTGACCGGTTCTCACGGCAGGCAGTGGCCTTATCCAGAAGGCCGTGAGAGTGAATTTGCCGATGAGCAGAGAAGGCTTTACGAAGACCATAAATTCTTCACGCCGTCCGGTAAGGCGCAGTTCGTTTTCGAAGAACCCCTTGAGAACCCTTATCCTGTCACCGAGGAGTTCCCGCTGGTCTTCAACACGGGGCGCGGCTCCGTGGGGCAGTGGCATACGCAGAGCCGCACCAAGGAGGTCAAATTCGTGGAGGATGTCTCCCTGAAGAAGGCTTATCTGTACATGAACACGAAGCGCGCCGAGGAGAACGGAGTAAACGAGGGGGATGAGATAGAGGTCTATTCCGTCAACGGCCAGCATGCCCGCTTTATGGTCAAGGTCACTGACAATGTGCAGTACGGGGAGCTTTTCGCGCCGATCCATTATATCGAGTGCAACAAGCTCACGCCGTCAAACTATGACAAGTACTCCAGGGAGCCGAATTACAAGGGCGCGACGTGCCGTTTTGAAAAAGTGGGAAAGGAGTAAGCTATGTATCGGATAAAGATCGACAGGGAAAAATGTATCGGCTGCCTTACCTGCGTCACGGCATGTGTGGTGAGCCATGAGACCGAGAGCGGCGACGCGAGAAACCGCGTCGTAATAGACAGCGAGACCACCCCGGCTCCGATTTTCTGCAGGCACTGCAACCGGCCGGAATGCGCCTACACCTGCATGACGGGCGCCATGTATAAGAATCCCGAGACCGGATTCGTGGAGTACAACAAGTATCAGTGCGCCAGCTGCTACATGTGCATCATGTCATGTCCGTATGGCATTTTGAAATATGACAGCATCAGCCATAAGGAGATCATGAAGTGCAACATGTGTGTCCACAGGAGCGAAGACGGCAAGACGCCTGAACCTATGTGCGTTGAAAAATGTCCGATGCAGGCCATTACCTTAGAGGAGGTGTCCGCATGAGATACGTAGTGATCGGTTCCTCCGCAGCGGGGATAAACGCGATACGTGAGCTTCGAAGATATGACGATGAAGGGGAAATAGTACTTGTCTCGAAGGATGAGAGCATCTATTCGAGGTGCATCCTGCATCAGTACCTTAGCGGCGAGCGCACGCTGGAACGTCTGAATTTTGCTGAGTATGATTTTGATAAAGTCTATAACGTGAAATGGATGAAGGGCAGGGAGGCCATCGGCCTTCGCCCGAAGGATCACGTCCTCGTGCTCGACGGAAACGAGGAGCTTCCCTATGACAAGCTTCTCATCGCGACGGGCTCGCATACGTTTATTCCGCCTATCAAGGGACTGTCTGAGGCGGACAACTACATAGGCTTCAGGAACATAGACGATATCGAAGTCCTGAAAAAGGTGCCGGAGAAGGCGAAGAATATAGTTGTGCTGGGTTCAGGACTTATCGGCATAGACTGCGCCACTGGTTTTCTGCACATGGGAGTTAAGGTCACCCTCGTGGACTTTGCCGGCTGGCTCTTGAACAAACAGCTTGATGAGCGGGCCGCGAAGACTTACATAGATGCCTTCAAGGAACAGGGCGTGGAGCAGTACTACGGAGTGGCGGTGAACGAAGTCCGCGTCAAGGACGGCAGGATCTATGAGATAGTTCTTTCCGATGGCACTGTTCTGCCTTGCGGCTATCTTGTCATGACAGCCGGCGTCAGGTCAAACGTGGAGTTCCTGGCGGACAGCGGGCTTGAGCTTTCCAGATTCGGGCTTGTTTATGATGAATTCGGCCGCACATCCGACCCCGACATCTTCGGAGCCGGCGACGTATCGGGTCAGGGGCTTATCTGGCCCGTTGCCGTGAAGGAAGGCATGGTGGCTGCCGCGAACATGGCAGGCAAGCAGGAGAAGATGACGGATTTCTTCGCCAGCAAATCCACGATGAGCTTCCTCGGCATAAACACGATGTCGCTTGGCATGGTCACTCCCGAAGACGACAGCTACAGGGTGGATACCTATGACAAGGATGGGGTCTATAAGAAGGTCGTGTCCAAGGACGGCGTCATAGTCGGCGCGCTTCTTCAGGGTGATCTCGCGTATGGCGGAGTGCTGCAGCAGATGATAGCCAGGAAGCTTGACGTAAGAAGGGTTAAGAAGCCTCTGTTTGACATAGACTACTCTGATTTCTTCCATGTCGAGGAGGATCATCAGTTTGCGTACAAGGAGTGATGAGATGATGGAAAGATTGAAAAAGCTGCCCGTGCCCGTTCTTCCCACGTTCGTAGGTACCCTTACCCTTTCAAATGTTTATGGCGGCATGGGTTATACATGGCTGCGTTACCTGGTAATGGCCATAACGACAGTGGTCATCATAGCGTATACAGTGAAGATCATCAAATATCCTAAGGTCTGCGCCGGTGAATACGCCAACACGGTGCCTGCCAGCCTCTATGCCGGCTTTACGATGTGCCTTATGATCCTGGGAAGCTTTTTCTATGAGCTGGGTCTGGGATTCGGCAAGGCCATATGGTTTGTTGCTGTTATCATCCACGCGGTCCATATCGTTGTCTTCACGTATAACAATGTGATAAAGAAGCGGGACATCAATACAACCGTCCCCAGCTGGTTCGTGACATACAATGGGATCATGGTGAGCTGCGTGACCGGCGGCGCGATGAACGCGAAGGGCATGCTGAGCGTGATAACCGTCTACGGCATCATCATTTATCTGATCCTGATCCCTGTCATGATCGTGAGGATGCTCAAGGTGGAAATGAAGCCGGCAGTCTATCACACCATGCCGGTTGTCCTGGCTCCCTGCAGTCTCTGCGTGGTGAGCCTCTGCAATGTCTTCAGTGAGCCGAACCCCGCGCTCCTGTATTTCCTGTATTTCTGCGTGCTGGCATCACTGGCCTTCATTATCATAAAGCTGCCGGATTTCTTCTCTTTCCCCTTCGCTCCCGGCTTTGCGGGCCTGACCTTCCCCATGGCCATCGGCATCGTGGCGACGAACAAGATGGCGGCTTACCTCACGGCGCACGGCAATGAGGCGATGGCAAACGCGTGCAAGCAGCTTTCGGGGCTTCAGATATTGCTGACCTCCATGCTGGTGGGCTATGTGCTTGTGAATTTCACGAGGATGCTACTGAAGAAGGAGATGAGAGGCTGAACGGTTATTATTGTAACTGCTCAGCACCCCAGACTCGGGATGCTGCGCATCCCTCGTTGTGGGGCGGCCAGAGGTGCTGCGCGCCTTGTCCGCCCCAAGATAATAGTAATAATACGTCCGAAGCGCAAGCACTTCGTCCTGTATTCATCAAGGCGGCAGACCGCTGCCGTAGAATTTGGAGAACGGTGATGGAATATACGCATGAATATGAAGCCGCCATAAGGCTGCTGCTGGATCGGGTATGCCCGGTTGACGCTGAAAATGTTCCGTTGGAATTAAGCGCTGAGAGAGTTCTGGCGGAGGATTTTCATGCGCGAGAGGATGTGCCTTCATTTGAACGATCCCCTTATGACGGCTATGCCCTTCGGTCAGCTGACAGTAGGGACGCGGGCGCGGAACATCCCATCGTTCTCCAAGTCATAGAAGAAATCCCTGCCGGAAGGACTCCCTCGCTGAAGCTTCGCGAAGGGACTGCCGCGAAGGTGATGACCGGCGCCATGCTTCCGGAAGGGGCGGATTGCGTAGTGATGTTTGAAAATACGGACGAATCCGTTCGAGGCGCGGTTCGGCTGTTCGCGCCTCTTTCACCGGGGGAGAATGTGGTCCGGATAGGCGAGGATGTGAGCAAGGGTGAGATCCTTGCGAAGGCAGGAACGATCATAGACCCTGGGCTGGCAGGCTCGCTTGCCGCTCAGGGCGTGACGAAGCCGCTTGTATACAAGATACCAAGGGCAGGACTTATATCCACCGGAAGCGAGGTGGTTTCGGCGGAGGGCGAAGTACCGCCGGGGAAGATCAGAAACTCAAACCGGTACTCTTTGACGGCCGCATTAAGAAGTGACGGCTGTGATGTGCGATGGTTTGGGGTCGCCGAGGATAAGACTGAGTCCATCGCGGAGCTGATCGCCTGCGCGCTTGAAGGCTGTGATATCGTGTTCCTGACGGGCGGGGTCTCGGTGGGAGACTATGATCTGACAGGAGAGGCCATGGAGGCGGCAGGAGTCGAGGTCCTTGTGCACGGAGTGGGCATAAAGCCGGGGATGGCCTGCTGCTACGGAGTGAAGAAGCAGAACCCGGGGCAGAAGCTTGTGATCGCCCTGTCGGGAAATCCTGCATCCGCACTGACCAATTATTACGGCATAGTACGTCCCTCAGTGAAGAAGCTTCGCGGTCTGACCTACAGTGCGGATATATTTAATCGGGAATTATTTGACGTCAGGCTGGCTGAAGCTTTTCATAAAAAGAGCAGGGCGACGAGATTTCTCCGCGGGCAGCTCGTGATCCGGGAAGGGCAGGCTGTGATGGAGCTCTCCCAAGATCAGGGCAATATCGTGCTGTCGAGCACCATAGGGGCGAACATGATGGCTATCGTGCCGGCGGGGAGTGCGCCTCTCAAGGCAGGGACTGTTTTGAAGGGGTTTTTACTTTAAGGTTTTGTCATGATACTGAAAGGGGGTGACACTGACTGTGGTTGATACATTTGGAAGAGAGATAAACTATCTGAGGCTTTCGGTGACAGAACGCTGCAATCTGCGCTGCCGCTACTGCATGCCGGAGTGCGGTATTGAGAAGAAGCCTCATTCTGAGATCCTCACGGAAGAAGAGATGGTAATGGCGGTCAGTGTCGCCGCCGGGCTTGGCATAAAGAAGCTTCGTATCACCGGAGGGGAGCCTCTCATCAAGCCGAACATCCTCTCCATATGCAGGCATATGTCGGAGATAGGAGGCATAGAAGAGGTCAGTATTACGACCAATGGGCTGCGGCTGAAGGAGTATGCCAAGGACTTGGCTGCTGCAGGCGTATCGCGGGTCAATATCAGCTTGGACACCCTTGATAAAGAGAAATATGCCTACATTACGCGGAGAGGTGAGCTGGACGGCGTGTTCGACGGGATCGAAGCTGCCCTCGCGGCAGGCTTCTCGAAGGTAAAGCTTAACACTGTGTTGATCGGCGGCTTCAATGATGATGAGATACGTCCCCTGGCCATGCTCACGAGGAAATATCCCGTTGATGTAAGGTTCATTGAGCTGATGCCTATGTATGACAGCGGCGATTTCGGGGCTGAAGCATTCATTTCCTGCGAAAAGGTTCTGGAGGAGCTGCCGGAGCTGATGCCTGAACCCATGCCCGAACCGCTGTCTACATCAGCGCGGGTAGGTGAGCAATCCCCTGAGCGGCCGCTTGCTTCAGCGAAGGAGGGAGTTGCCCGACTATACAGGCTTCCGGGGGCATATGGCAGGGTAGGTCTGATATCTGCCATGAGCTGTGATTTCTGCGCGGAGTGCAGCCGCATAAGGCTGATGGCAGACGGCGCTATTAAGCCGTGCCTGCACTATGACAGGGAGTTTATGATAAAAGGGCTTGATGAAGACGGCATGAGAGAGAAATTTGTGGAAGCCATAGCCGCAAAGCCTAAGCGGCATGGATGGCTGTCCTACGCAAACAGAAGCAACGCCGGCCGAAACATGAACATGATCGGGGGATGATAGTATGGATAATCCGGTTCTGGGGGTCGCGGGATATTCAGGTTCCGGCAAAACAACCCTTATCTGCAATCTGATAAAAATTATGAAGGAAAAGGGCATACGCACGGCGGTGATAAAGCATGATGTCCATGGAATCAGCGAGGACGATGATACCAAGGATACGGGGCGTTTCAGAAGAGCCGGAGCATGCCTCGTGAAGCTCTGCTGCGGCCGAGGCAAGATAGAAGAAGAGGAAAGAATGCTCGACGCGGCGATAGCAGAGGTCTCCAGCGCGGCTGTGGATATAGATATCATCTTAGTAGAAGGCTTCAAACGTCTTAAAATCCCGAAGCTCGGAATCGCAAGGCGAGCAACAGGCAAAGGCCTTAGCTCTGCCAGATCAGGATTTCTGGCCGTGGTCTCGGATGTTTATGAGCCGGATAAGGGACTGCGTCAATTCGCGCTGGACGATTATGAGGGAATCTGCGAGTTTGTCATGGAGAGATTGATTTCTGAACGAAGAGTCTTATACCTATAAAAAAGAACGGCAAATAATCCTGAGAGGGATCTCATGCCGTTCCTTTTTTGTCTTGACATAAAAGGAATTCGCAACTAAAATAGTAAATAGTACAATGAAAATGTAGATTTTTCGTTTCATCATTTTCTTCAGTTCCTGTCCTGTCAGAATATTGCTAATTATTCATCGCCTCTGGCCGCCCCGAAACGAGGGACGCGCAGCATTTCTAGTCTGGGGTGCTGAATAATAATGATAATCGATATGCAGTATCGGAAACATGATCACTCAGTATTTATGTTCGATAATACGGATTAGAGGAGGAGCGGGACATGTCAGATTATTTTGGGAAGGATGTTCCTAAGCTGGGGTTCGGGCTGATGAGGCTGCCGCGCAAGGGACCGTTCACGGATGTGGAGCAGGTCAAAAAGATGGTGGATCTTTTCCTGGCAGCAGGCTTTACATATTTTGATACCGCATTTATATATCCCGGATCAGAGGCAGCGATAAAAAAAGCCTTGGTGGACCGTTATCCGAGGGAGAGGTATACGCTGTGTACCAAGATAAACGCCTTCGTGCTGGCTCCGACTGAGAAGGCGGCAAAGGACCAGTTCTATACCAGCCTTAAGAGGACAGGGGCGGGTTTTTTTGACTATTATCTACTCCATTCTTTCATGGAGAACAATTACAGGCGATACGACAAGTTTCATCTGTGGGATTTCGTAAAAGAGCAAAAAGAGAAGGGGCTGATAAAGCATTTCGGCTTTTCCTTTCATGCGGGTCCTAAGCTTCTTGACCAGATACTGACGGAGCACCCCGAGGTGGATTTCGTCCAGCTCCAGATAAATTACGCGGACTGGGAGAATCCGTCCATAGCGTCCAGGGCGAATTATGAGGTCGCGAGAAAGCATGGCAAATCAATCACGGTCATGGAACCTGTAAAGGGAGGAAGGCTGGCAAAGCCTCCGAAGGAAGTGCAGAAATTATTCGAAGGATACCACCCGGATATGTCCTGCGCATCCTGGGCGATCAGGTTCGTCGCGTCGCTGGACGGCATCATCACGGTGCTTTCGGGCATGTCGAATATCGAGCAGATGGAAGATAATCTTTCTTATATGAGAAACTTTAAACCACTGAATGAGGAAGAGCAGAGGATAATACAGGAGGCGCAGCGCTTCCTGGGACATTCTGCCACCATTCCATGCACGGCCTGCCGTTACTGCGAAGAAGGCTGCCCGAAAAAGATAAGGATACCTGATATATTTGCCGCGATGAACAAGAAGATCGGAAACGGACTGACCGCCGAGGCCGAGGCGGCATACGAGGAGGCTGTGTCTGGAGGAAGCCGGGCATCCGATTGCATAGGATGCGGACATTGTGAGCAGGTCTGTCCCCAGCATTTGCCTGTCGCCGAGCATCTGAAAAAAGCGGTCGGAATGTTCGAATGAAATAAATACGAATGAGATAAATGCGAATGAGACAAATGCGAATAAGACAAATGCGAATAAGACAAATGCAAATGAGATAAATGCGAATGAGACAAATGCAAATGAGATAAATGCGAATGAGATAAATACGGTTGAAAGGAGGACATGGATTTGACCGATAGAAAGAAGATGGTCGCCATTATGACGGGCAGCTTCCACACAGATTATTCACGATATCTGGCCAGGAAATTGTACGGTTCATTGATAGGCGAGGGCGACTTCTCCGTGTGCCTGATGCAAGGGCTTGACGCGTCTCGTTTCCTGAATCTGGTGGACTATGTAGACGACGGCTTTGACAGCCACTATTACACGCAGTTTGAGTACAGCAAGTTCATCAAACCAGATTATCTGGTTGTTTCCTACGGTACGATCTCTGCCATACCTAATCCTCTTACCGTTGAAGAATTATTGGACAGGCTGCCTGATGTGCCTGTCATCGTTCTGGAATCAGAGATAGACCGTCCCAATTGCGTCTCTGTGACGATGGACAACTGGGTGGGCATGAAGGACTGTGTGGAGCATCTGATTCTGGAGCACGACTGCAGGGATATATTGTTCGTATCAGGTCCGGAAAGCGCGCCGGACGCTGAGGAGCGGCGCAGGGCTTATCTGGACACCATGCTGAAGTATGGCTTGGACGTGACTGACGACATGATCGCGTGCGGCGATTTCACAGATCACGTTGATCCTTTGATAGAAGAACTGCTCTTGCGGTATCCTCATCCCGACGCCATCGTCTGCGCCAACGATGAGATGGCGGAGAGCGTGTATCGGGTCCTGCGTCTCCACGGCTTAGAGCCGGGGCAGGACGTAGCCGTGACCGGTTTTGACGACACCGCTGCCGCGTCATTTATGATGCCGCCGCTGACAAGCGTGCGCCAAGACCTCGACGCGATGGTGCAAGCTGTTGTCCGCGTGATCCGGTTGCTTCAGGAGGGCGTATGTCCGCAGACCATGGTTTTGCCTGCCCGCCTTCAAGTCAGGCAGTCCTGCGGATGCGCCGGCAGCGCACAGCGCAATGAACAGAGCAGGAAGCATTTGATCGAGGGCAGGTCGAAGATCAAGCGCCTCACGAACAGGAACATCCTTACCGCTCTGATGCTCCGAAAGCTGCTTCGAGAAGATATATCAAGAGATGAATTCTTCTATCAATTAGGACGACTCTTATATGCGCTGGGTATTGATTACTCAGAGATACGCCTCTTGCCGGATCCGATCATCACCAATAAAGCTTCACGCATACATATTCCTGATCAACTCCATCTGCAGATGCATCAGAAAGCCGGTGAGGTCATCGTCCATCCGGAGGCCAAGCCGTGTGTGACGAACGCAGGTCAGGCTATTGACTATCAGGGCGACGTGCCGCTGACAATATTTCCCCTTTTTTTCGGACAAATGCATTATGGCGTCTTCATCGTTTCGCTAAAACAGGACGAAATGCTGTTTTGCTATGCGCTGTCGCTTGAGATCGGCACGGCGCTTCGGTACCTGTTTCTGTCGTTGGAGCAGCAGGAGAACCGCATGTTGTTGCTTGAGAAAAATCATATCCTGGATTATTCCGCCAGCCATGACAGCCTGACGGGCCTTTATAACCGGCCCGGAGTGCTGTCGAAGATATATAACTTCATACATTCGCAGGATAAGGAGAGCCGTTTCGCCGCCGTGATGGCCGACTTGGACCATCTGAAGCAGATCAATGACACCTTCGGGCACAGCATGGGCGACACCGCGATCAAAGCAGCGGCTGATATCCTGCGTGAAGCGCTTCCTCATGACAACCTGTTGGGCAGGACGGGAGGAGACGAGTTCACCGCGGTCTTCCTGATGGAGACGGAGCAGGACATAAGCCTGTTTAAAGAGAAGCTCAAACAGTGCTGCCGAAGCTTTGACGACAGCAGCGGCCTGCCTTTTTATGTAGGCATCTCCGTAGGGTGCTTCACATTTACGCGCGAGCAGGAAGGCACCCTGGTCGATATGTTCAAGGAAGCCGACAAGCTGCTCTATGAAGCAAAAAAGAACCGCCGTCCGAGCGTGATCCGGCAGGGATGAACGCGGAGGAGGGCGGATTGATCATGCCGATGGAAAATTGCAGATTGATCATGCCGATGGATAAATGCGGATGATCACGCTGATGGATGATTGCGGATGATCATGCCGATGGATGATTGCGGATGATCACGCCGATGGATGATTGCGGATGATCATGCCGATGGAAAATTGCGGTTGATCATGCCGATGCATCATTCTGATTGATAAATATAGATCAATCATCGTCGGCGGTGAAGACCAGAACCGAGCGGTCAGGTATCGTGAAAGCGTTGCCCCGGATATGGTCAGACGAAGAAGGATACCCTTTTTCAAGATACCGCAGGGATGTGTCTGCCGCCATCTCCCAGCGAAGCTCAGGCGGAAGGTTTGGAAGGCGAATGGGCAGGGCATCCCAGTAGACATTTATGCACAGCAGCACGATATCGTCTTTACCGGTATCGCCGTCCATGCCGGCAAAGGCCACGTATAGAACCTTCTCGTTTGAGTGGTCAAGCCATGAGCTTATCTCAGGATAACCGGCCTTGCTTTCCCCACTGTATTTTCGTATAGGGGAGTGCGACATCCGAAAATGTATCAGATATTTCACGAAATCGAGGAAATCCTCGTTCTTTTTCGCGTCGTCCCAGTTGAGCCATGAGATCTCGTTGTCCTGGCAGTAAGGGTTGTTGTTGCCTTGCTGGGAGTTCAGGAATTCGTCGCCGGCGAAAAACATGGGCGTTCCGCGGCTCAGCATAAGCACCGTGAAGGCATTCCGGCAGAGCTTCTTGCGCAATGCGAGTATCGCGGGGTCGTCGGTCTCACCCTCCGCGCCGCAGTTCCAGCTTCGGTTATCGTCGCTGCCGTCCTTGTTGTCCCAGCCATTTGCCTCATTGTGCTTGTGATTGTATGAATACATGTCCCACAGCGTGAAGCCGTCATGGCAGTTCAGGAAATTGATGGACGCGTTTTTGCCTCTGATATCAGGGTCGTAGAGATCCCTTGAGCCTGTTATCCTGGCGGCGGCAGTCTGCCATTGCTCCCATCCGCCCTTTAGGTAATCCCTGAGGTCGTCCCTGTATTTTCCGTTCCACTCCGACCATCTCTTCCACGAAGGGAAATTGCCTACCTGATAAATACCGGCGGCGTCCCATGCTTCCGCGATGAGCTTCACATCCGCCAGCAGCGGATCCATCGCCAGGCTGTGCAGCAGCGGGGCGTTGTGGACGGGATTTCCGTCGACATCCCTTCCGAGGATGCTTGCAAGATCGAAGCGGAAGCCGTCCACATGGTACTCGGCCGTCCAATAGCGAAGGCATTCCTTGATCATGTCGCGGACTATAGGGTGGTTGCAGTTCATGGTATTGCCGCAGCCGGAGTAATTTTGATAGCCTCCGTCAGGCGTGAGCAGATAATATATCTGGTTGTCGAAGCCTTTAAAAGAAATGACAGGACCGTTCGCCCCTCCTTCAGACGTATGGTTGAAGACGACGTCAAGAAAGCACTCGATATCATTTCGGTTCAGCTCCCTTATCATCTGCTTCAGTTCATCGCCCTCGCGGTTGTATTCCGTCTCATACGCGTAGCTGGTGTTCGGCGCAAAGAAACTGATGGGGTTGTAGCCCCAGTAATCCAGCAGCCTTTTGCCGTCGTGTTCACGGTTATCTCGCGTCTCATCGAATTCGAATATGGGCATGAGCTCCACGGCGTTGACTCCGAGAGCCTTTAAATAAGGAATCTTTTCTATTATCCCGCGAAATGTCCCGGCGCCTGTCACGCCTGAGGATTCATGCTTTGTGAAGCCTCTGACGTGGAGCTCATATATGACCATGTCTTCCATAGGGATGTGCGGGTGCGCTTCGGTGCCCCAGTCAAAATTGTCCCTGACGACGCGTGCTTTGAAGAAATGCCCCATGCCGATCTTTTCGCCCCAGACGCTCTGCCCGGTCACCGCCTTGGCGTAAATGTCGAGCAGGATGTTGTTCTTGTCGAAGATCAGGCCTCGCTCGGGTTCGTAAGGCCCGTCGAGGCGGAAGGCATACTCAAAATCCTCGATATCGAGGCCGAAGACGAACATGGAGTAGACGTCGCCGATCCGGTATTTCTCGGGAAACGGTATGACCGCGTAGGGTTCGGTCTCCTGGCGGTGGAAGAGAAGCAGCTCGCAGGAGGTCGCGCCGTGCGAATGGACCGTGAAATTCACGGCATCAGGATATACGATCCTGCCGTCGGCATCGTAGTGAGCGGGCAGGACAAATGTGCCGTTCACCTCATACAGTCCGGGACGAACGTCATATCCGGATACATTCTCTACAGGCGGCAGCTGCTTTTTTGTATATAGCTTCATCTTTGACATAACAGGAACCTCGTTAATGTACAGCGAAACATCGTTAATGAACAGCGAAACATCGTTAATGAACAGCGAAACCTCATTAATGCATAGCGAAACCACGCTGATGCATAGCGAAACCTCGCTAAATCGAAACCTCGCTAATGTATCGCAATCTTCATTAATGTACAGCGAAAACTCATCGAATGCGGCAGGAACCGCGTGATGCCTGACGGCCATACGGCCGCATATCGTCAGGTTTCGGTTTAAGCCGGCATTATCAGCTCATCTTGTTTTTTAGCTTAACTGTCCGCACGGAAAATGTCAATTATCAAAGATGATCTTCATATTATTTTCTGCTATTTTGTACGGAAAAGATAAAAGTTATATGTAACCATTCAGCATCCCCGAGATAGCTGCTAAAATACAGGACGAAGCGCTTGCGCCCAGGTATTTTCCGGCCGCCCTACAACGAGGGATGCGCGGCATCACGAGTGTGGGCTGCTGAATATTTACGGTTATAATATTTGCAGTTATAATAATAAAACGGGCAGGGGATAACCTCTGCCCGATATGTTATGTCTTTTCAGCTGTTCCTGGAGCCTCTTGGATCCTCTGCCGGATCAGGATTCCCGTGCTTGCCTTTCGCGTGCTTCCTGATATATATCAGAGGCGCGTTCCGCACATCGATGGTTGGATCATCTACTTTCGGAATGAAGAGATATTTCCTTATGGCGAAAAGACCGGCGACCGCTACCACGCAGAGCAGCCCCTCCGTCATGGACGTTGACTCCACGATGAGCGAACGGGATAGATAGAACATGATGACTTCAACGACAGACGCAAGGCTGTGGCGGCAGAGCATCTTGAGAAACTCGATGCCGACGACGATAGTCAGTGCTTTCTCCAGATAGCTTGAGAAAAGCGTAAGGTTCGTGATGCGGTGTGCGTCATGGCTGAAATTGACAAGCAAGGAGACGAATCCATACATGATTAGCACGATGACGAAGCACGCGATGATCAGCTCGAGGTAGAAAGAGATCATGACCAGAACCTGAGCGACCTTTAGACGAAACTGCTTCTCGGCGCTGTTCTCCTTGAGAATGCCAGGCTCCTTCCCCTTCTTCTGTTCATTGTTCATAAGCTGCCCTCCCTTTTAATAGGCGATGTGAGTAACAATGTGGCTGTTACGCGCGAAGCGCAGGACAGCCACGAAAACATTTTGCAAAAAGCGACTTGTTAGGTTATATTTTAACAGATAGATAAGTGTTTCGCAATTTATTTTGTGCCACAGATTCCGGCATCTGGGTTTGCGGAAGGAGAGACAGAAAATGGAGCTGATAATTGATACTCATGCGCACTATGAGAGCAGGAGATTTGACGAAGACAGGGAAATATTGCTTGCGGGAATGCGCGGTAATGGTATAGGCGCGATAATAGATGTCGGGGCTGCAGTCGAGGATCTTCCTAAGGTTTGTGGCCTCGCCGAGAAATATCCCTTCGTTTTTGCCGCTGTCGGGGTGCATCCATATGAGGTCAGCGGCCTGAACGAGGTATCATGGAAGCTGCTCGAGGAGCTTTCGGCACGTCCTGAGACCATCGCCGTAGGGGAGATCGGGCTTGATTACCATGAGTGGCCGGATGAGCCTCCGGTCACGCAGGATGTGAAAGACGCGCAGATGTATTGGTTCAGGCGGCAGATAGGCCTTGCGCGTGACAGGCAGCTGCCGTTCATCATCCACAGCCGGGACGCGGCGTCCGATACGATGAAGCTCCTGGGTGAGGAAATGACGCCGGGGATGGCAGGCGTGATGCACTGCTACTCCTACAGCAAGGAAATCGCCATGACCGCAGTCAATATGGGTCTGTACATCGGCGTGGGAGGCGTGGTCACCTTCAAGAATTCCAAAAAGCTGAAAGAGACAGTGAAAAGTGTTCCTATGGACAGAATCTTGCTGGAGACAGACTGTCCCTACATGGCTCCCGAACCGCACAGGGGGAAGAGGAATTCTTCGATCTATCTCCCTTATGTGGTAAAGGCCATATCGGAGCTTCGAGGGATCACCGAGGATGAAGTCATACACGCAACGAATGAGAATGCGATGAGGCTCTTTGGTATAGGCTGGGAGCGGTGAAGCCGGATCGAGTAGGGGGAGAAACCTTCCCTGCTCGGCTGAGCAGCTTGGGATCGCGCCGTACAGCACTTGAAAAAGATTGACCGTTGCAAATGTTGCGCATATTTGACAAATATATGACAGAGTTATGATACAAAAAACATTTGCATTCATCATTGTGCGGTGCTATAATTAACTACCAATGGGTGTCCATTTATTTTTTTGTGTTAAAAAAGGCACACTGACCTTGTGTATACAAAGCAGGGCACCAATCTTTGTTTTTCTGGGAGGTTGTTATGAGTGAAGAGATGACAAACATTGCAGCAGAGGCTGTCGAGGCGACCGCAGAGGAAGCCGCAGCGGTTGAAGAGAAAGCCGCTGAGACACCCGCTGAATCCATGGAGGATTATAAGGCGGAGTTGGAGGAGTCCATCAAGAACGGTCCGCCTACGGATGACCCCGTCTGGGACAAGTTCGAGACTATGCTTCAAGAGAAGACTGTCTTCCCTGTCACCATCGACAGCGTTGTGAAGGCCGGTGTCGTCGCATTTGTCGATGAAGTCCGTGCTTTTATCCCTGCATCAAAGCTGGCAGCCGGTTATGTCGAGAACCTTGAGGATTACAAGGGCAAGACCATTGACGTTCAGGTTATCACCGCGGACAAGAAGGATAAGAAGCTTGTTCTGTCCGGCAAGGAAGTCGCCCGCCGCAAGGCTCGCGAGGAGAAGGCAAACCTGATGGCATCCTGCGAAGTCGGACAGGAAGCGGATGGCGTTGTTGAGACACTGAAGGACTACGGCGCCTTCATCAAGCTTGACAACGGTCTCTCCGGACTGCTCCATGTGTCGCAGATCGCGCACAAGAGAGTTGACAAGCCCTCCGATGTCCTTTCCGAAGGCGAGACTGTTCATGTGAAGGTTATCGCCGTCAAGGATGGCAAGATCAGCCTTTCCATCAAGGCTCTGTCCGAGGCTCCTGAGCGCGAGAAGCGTGAACCCCGCCCTGAGCGCGAGCCCCGCATCTCCAAGGAAGAGCGCGATATGTACAACTACAAGGAGACCGGCAAGGCGACCACGAGCCTGAAGGACCTGCTCAAGGACATCAAGCTTTGATCGTTGGCTAAGGGAACCCGGCGAAGCGCGTATGACATGACTTGGTGTATAAAGACCGGTGTATAAAGACCGATGTATAAAGACCGGTGTATAAAGACTGATAAAGCACATATGACAGGTCTTGGTGCATTAGGCTGATTATGCGCCCATACCGAGGCTTGACGCATGAAAGCTGATTAAGTCCGCACGAAAGATTTGATAAAGGGTCAGATCGATAATGCATGTTATCAAAGATGCCAACCATTCAGGAAGGCATCTTTTTCTTTTGTCAACTTCTTTTATCAGCTTATTTAACTGTTCATTCCGGCATCCCAAACTCGGGGCGCTGCGCATCCCTCGCTGTATGACTATTCAGCCCCCCGGACTCGGTATGCGGAGCATCCCTCGCCGTGAGTCGGCCAGAGGCGCTGCGCGCCTTGTCCGCCCCAAGATAACTGCGATAATACGTCCGAAGTACAAGCCACTTCGTTCTGTATTCTAACAGTTATCCTGGGGCGCTGAATAAATACCATATTTTCGTTGAAATTGCGGATAGGCTGTATTAAAATTATAGGTAATATCGCAGTACAGTCTTGCAGGACACTGCTGCATGACATCAGCATTTTATGACATCTAAAAACATTTTCGAAAGGAGATATGAAATGGGACTTATTACAACAGCACTCCAGACGGCTGCATCAGTCATGTCTGACACATGGAGAGATTATTTCTACTGTGACGCGCTCAGCAGCGACGTACTCGTTGCCAAGGGACAGAAAAAGAACAAGAAAAGATCGAATGACAATATCATTTCAAATGGCTCTATCATCGCGGTCAACGATGGCCAGTGCATGATCATTGTCGATCAGGGCAAGGTCGCGGAGTTCTGCGCCCAGCCGGGAGAGTTCCTCTATGATTCATCGACCGAGCCCAGCCTTTTTTATGGGTCGCTTGGAGCGAACATCCTTGATACCTTCAAGCAGTTCGGCAGACGCTTCAGCTTCGGCGGCGCCACCGGCAAAGATCAGAGGGTGTATTATTTCAACACGAAGGAGATCATAGGCAATAAGTACGGCACACCCAGCCCGGTGCCTTTCCGTGTGGTTGACAAGAACATCAATCTCGATGTGGATATCGCTATCAGGTGCTTCGGTGAGTATTCCTACAAGATGTCGGATCCCATCCTTTTCTATACAAATGTCTGCGGCAACGTTGCCGATACCTACAACCGCTCACAGATCGATGACCAGCTCAAGTCCGAGCTTCTGACCGCGCTCCAGCCGGCCTTCGCCAAGATTTCCGCCATGGGCATCCGTTATTCCGCGCTTCCCGGACACACCATGGAGCTGGCTGACGCTCTCAACGAGGTGCTGTCCAAGAAGTGGGCGGAGACCCGCGGCATCACCGTGGCCGCCTTCGGCGTATCGTCTGTCAAGGCTTCTGAGGAAGACGAGAAGATGATCAAGGAGATGCAGAAGGCCGGCGCCCTGCAGAACGCGAACATGGCGGCCGCCACTCTCGTCGGCGCTCAGGCTTCGGCCATGCAGGAAGCTGCCAAGAATCCCAACGGCGCGATGATGGGCTTCGCGGGCTTCAACATGGCCCAGCAGGCCGGCGGCATGAACGCGCAGGCTCTTTTCCAGATGGGGCAGCAGCAGGCAGCCGCGCAGGCAGCGTCTCAGGATGGCTGGGACTGCGAGTGCGGACAGAAGGGCAACACCGGCAAATTCTGCTCTGCCTGCGGCAAGGCGAAGCCCGCTGATCCGGGATTCTGGACCTGCGGCTGCGGCGCGAAAAACAAGGGCAGATTCTGCAGCGAATGCGGCGCCCCCAAACCGGCCGATGCTCCGCTGTATAAGTGCGATAAATGCGGATGGGAGCCGGAGGATCCTCACAATCCGCCCAAGTTCTGCCCGAACTGCGGAGATCCTTTCGATGAGGCGGACAAGCTGTGATCGCTTCTGACAGGCGGTTATACTTCAGAACAGTTATTTTTCAACTTTTAATTCATGAATTGGAGGGCTGTGAGTGGATGTAAAGAATTATAAATGCCCATGCTGCGGAGCCCCCTTGAGATTCGGCTCGGATACCCAGGCTCTGACCTGCAGGGCATGTGGTAACGAATTCACTGTCGAGCAGATGGATCAGATCGCCGATGTAGAGAGCAGTTCTTCAGCGGCGGATCAAATGAACTGGGAGAGGCCTTCGGTGGAGACCTTTTCGAGCGAGAACCTGCAGACGATGAACTGCCCATCGTGCGGAGCGGAGGTCATAGGCGACCTTTCGATGATCGCCACCGAGTGCCCCTATTGCGGAAACCCGACGGTCATCGATGCCCGTGTCGAGGGCGCTATGAAGCCGGATTATGTCATTCCGTTCAAGGTAAGCCGTGAGGATGCCAAGAAGGCATTGGAAAGCTTTTATAAAAAGAAGCCGCTTCTTCCCAGAGCCTTCGCATCGAATAACAGGATAGAGAAGATAGCCGGGATGTATGTTCCGTTCTGGCTGTTTGACTGTGACGCGGACGTTGATATGTCATTTCGCGGGACCAGGACGCAGGTATGGTCAGACAGGGAGTACAATTATACCAAGACGGATCACTTCATGATCCACCGCGGAGGGAATATTTCCTTTGAAAAGATTCCGGTGAACGGTTCGACGAGACTGGCTGAGAATTACATGGAAGCCATAGAACCTTATGATTACAGTGATCTGAAGCCTTTTACCACAGGGTATCTTGCGGGTTATATGGCAGACCGTTACGATGTGGATGCCAATGACTGCATTCCCCGCGCGGACGAACGCGCGAAGATGAGTTCTGAGCAGGCTTTTCAGGATACGGTGAGGGGGTATGTCACCGTCCTTCCCCAGTCATCGAGCATACATATGCGCAGCGGAAGGGTTCACTACGTCCTGCTGCCGGTGTGGATGCTGAACACAAAATACAACGGCAAGATGTACACCTTCGCTATGAATGGACAGACAGGGAAGATGGTCGGCGAGCTTCCCGCGGATTCCGGCAGGGAGGCTTTGATGTTCGGCGGGATCTTTGCCGCAGTATTTATCGTGCTGACCCTGATCAGCTTCCTGCTGTGAGGAGGGCTTGCCATGAATAAGAGAAGAAAGAATATTCTTAGTCTGGCTGTGGCTTTCTTGTCAGCGCATTTTCCGACAGCGGTTTTTCTGGCAGTGACTCTGCTTACGACGGCCTTTCTGGCAGCTGCAGCCGTCCTGCTTCCGTTTCCATCAATAGCCATGGCGGATGGGTATGAAGGGAACTATGTCGTTGACAATGCCGGTCTTCTTTCATACCAGGACGCGGACATTTTGGAGTCCCGGGCGAAGGAGTTGTCTGAGAAATATCATGCGAACGTGGTTATCCTGACGGAGAATGAGTACGGGGACAGCAGCCAGTCCGCTCTTCAGCTTGCAGGACAGAACACGGAGATCGAATTTGAGTACGCTTATGTCGGTGAGTACTACGATGAGGTGTACGGCGTCAATAATGATGGCATTATCTGCTATGTGAATATGGGGGATCGTTTCGTCATCATTGATTCCACAGGTAAGATTCAGGATACCTTTGATTTGGAAAGGCTCGATGAGATCCGTGATGATGTGACATATTACCTAGGCTCGGGTTATTATGGCAGGGCTTTTGAGAGGTACCTCGCAGATGTAGATGAGGGCTTCAAGAGCGAAGGCGTGATGAAGCGCACCTTCAGGATTTTCTCGGCTATCGGAGCTGCCGTGGTCTCGGCTCTTGCTGTAGGAGTGTCGAAGTCAAAAATGAACACCGCGAAGAAGCAGACTAAGGCCAACAGATATCAGAAGCCCGGCTCGATGAAGCTCACGAGAAGCTCGGATATCTATCTTTATTCGAACGTCAGACGCGTAAAACGCTCCACCGAGCGCAGGTCAAGCGGCGGAGGAGGCGGCCATTTCACGACATCGGGAGGCGGCAGCCATACGTCTTCAGGAGGCCATTTCTAAGACGGGTATCAAAACCAACCTGCGTTTCGGGGCTGGTAAGGCCGTCAGGAAAATAATATTTTATGCGCTGTTTGCCGTAATTCCTTTAAGGAAGCAGGCATACAGCGCATTTTCTATTGAACACTGGCCATAGAAAAATAATCTGGACTTAACCACATGCCTGAATCAATTTCACTGATCGCGGGAGTCTCAACATAGTTCCATGCTTCCGTCCATGCAAGCCGGTTATACAGGCGTCCATGAAGGTTTTTTACATACTTATATCCCCGATATGACATTGACCGATGCGTTTTCCACTTTTTGCTGAACACTTTTTTTAATATTCGTGTTTGAATTTCTTTCGGCTTCGTATATAATGGTAATGCTACATTTTCTTTTGCACTTATGATCAAAAGGTCATTGCCATATATACATATGAACGGGGGTTTACAGTTGCGACTGTCTGTGGACATGGGTATCGACTTGGGCACAGCCACAAGTTTGGTTTATATAAAGGATAGAGGAATAGTTTTGAAGGAGCCATCGGTGGTCATCATTGACCGTGACACGAACGAGGTCAAAGCCGTTGGCGAAGAAGCAAGGCAGATGATAGGCCGCACGCCGGGCAACGTCATGGCGGTGCGTCCTCTGCGTCAGGGGGTCGTCTCAGACCTTGAGATAACGGAAAGGATGCTGAGGCATTTTATCTCGAAGTCGCTCGGACGGCGGATACTGAGGAGGCCGCGGATAGCGATCTGCGTGCCATCGGAGACTACCCAGGTGGAAAAAAGAGCGGTCGAGGACGCTGCCTACCAGGCAGGCGCTCGGACCGTGAGTATCATAGAAGAACCGGTGGCCGCTGCCATCGGGGCAGGGATCGATATCAGCAAGCCCTGCGGCAATCTCATAGTTGATATAGGCGGAGGAACGACCGATATCGCCGTGGTATGCTTCAGCGGCACGGTCACCGGTTCATCCATCAAGGTCGCCGGGGACAACTTCGACGAGGCGATCATCCGCTATATAAAGAATTACCATCACCTTCTGATCGGTGAGAAGACAGCACAGGATATTAAGATCAACATAGGCTGCGCGTGGCCTCGGCCCGAGATGCTGACTATGCAGATAAGGGGCAGGAATCTTGCCACCGGATTGCCGAAAACACTTGTCATCACTTCTGACGAAATGCTTGAAGTTCTTAGGGAACCCTCCGAAACAATTGCGAATACCGTAAAGGAAGTACTTGAGAGGACTCCGCCTGAATTGGTGGGGGATATTTATGAACGCGGAATTGTGATGACGGGGGGCGGAAGCCTGTTGTATGGACTCGATCAGCTCATAGAGGACAAGATCGGAGTCAACACGGTCATTGCCGACAATCCCACGGAGGTCGTGTGCATAGGTACCGGTCTTTTCATCGACATGATGAACAATGAGAGGAAGGAAAAGAAAGCAGAGTGAGCGCTGGAAATTGAGCCATGACTACAGTGAGGGGCTATATCAGCCGTATTATTTTCCAAAATAAAGAGAATGGCTATACGGTGCTTACGCTCGAGGCAAGCGGAGAAGAGCAGTCGGAGATCACTCTGGTGGGCACTATGCCGCAGGTGGCAGTAGGTGAACCGCTCGAGGCGGAGGGCGAGCTGCGGGAGCATCCTATATATGGTGAGCAGCTCGCCGTGACGTCATATTCGCAGACGGCGCCGCAGGACATACTTTCCATAGAGAGGTATCTGGGTTCGGGCGCCGTAAAGGGCATCGGACCGGCTCTCGCGGCGAGGATAGTCGGGGAATTCGGCGCGGACACCCTGCGCGTGATCGAAGAAGAGCCGGAGCTCCTCGCTAAGATCAGGGGCATCAGTGTCAACGGCGCGAGGCAGATAGGCGCGCAGTTCGAGCAGAAGAGAGAACTAAGACAGGCTCTCATTTTTCTGGGAGAGTATGGGATATCTATGGCCCTGGCCGTGAAGATCTATGACCGATACGGCCAGGAACTCTACAGTATAATAAGAAAGAACCCTTACCGGATGGCGGATGAGATCACCGGTATCGGCTTTTATAAAGCAGATGAGATAGCAAGGCGGGCAGGCATCGCGGTGGACTCGGATTTCCGAATCCGCTCAGGGCTGATGTTCAGCTTGTCCTCAGCCGCCAGAGAGGGGCATGTCTGTCTCCCGAAGGAAATGCTGCTCGACCTGGCCTGCTCGATGCTTCAGGTGGACATAGATGAGGTAACTCTTCAGCTTGAGAATCTCATGATAGACCGCAAGGTCATTTTCAGAGAGTGGTCAGATACGGTGCTAGTGTATGCCGCACCGTTTTTTTACATGGAGATGAATACGGCCCGGATGCTTCTCGAACTCAATACGGGAAGACGGGGCGACAGCAACGAGGCGGAACGGCACATAAGGCAGATAGAGGCGGAGGAGAAGCTGGTCTTAGATGAGCGTCAGAGAGAGGCCATACTTGCCGCGGCCTGTGGTGGGATCACGGTGATCACGGGAGGACCCGGGACAGGCAAGACCACCGCGATCAACACCTTGATACGGTATTTTGACGAGATCAACATGAAGATAGAACTCGCGGCGCCGACCGGCAGAGCCGCGAAGCGTATGGCGGAGGCCACGGGGAGAGAGGCAAGAACCATACACAGGATGCTGGAGTTCTTCGGCGCTCCGTCCGATGATGACGAGGAGGATCAGATCCGTTTCGCCAGGGACGAGGGCAATCCTCTTGAGGCAGACGCGGTGGTCATCGATGAGATGTCAATGGTTGATATACATCTTTTCTGCTCCTTGCTGAAGGCGCTGAAGCCGGGCACGAGTCTGGTGCTTGTGGGCGATGCCAACCAGCTGCCCTCCGTGGGACCCGGCAATGTCTTAAAAGACGTCATTTCGAGCGGATGCTTCAATGTCGTGAGGCTCACGCATATTTTCAGGCAGGATGACGCCTCGGATATAGTCGTGAATGCCCACCGCATACACAATGGAGAGGCTATCGACTCCTCGGCAAGGAGCAAAGACTTCCTTTTTATAAAGAGGGATGATGTACGTCATATTCAAGGCGCAGTGGTTGGTCTCGTCAGGGACAGGCTTCCGGGCTATGTCCATGCCGGAGTGACGGACATACAGGTGCTCACTCCAATGAGGAAGGGAGCCTTGGGCGTGGAGAACCTGAATATAGTTCTTCAGGGCTTCCTTAATCCTGCCGGGGACAAGAAGAAAGAACGTCAGTTTCCGCAGGGCATATTTCGAGTTGGCGACAAGGTGATGCAGACCCGAAATAATTATGAGATCGAGTGGGAGCGCATCGGCAGGCACGGGATAGTCACCGACAGGGGGTCAGGCGTATTTAACGGAGACATGGGCATAGTCAGGGACATCAATTTCTTCTCTGAGGAGATGACGGTGGAATTCGATGACGGGAGGCTCATAACCTATCCTTATAAGAATGTGGATCAGCTGGAGCTCGCCTACGCGATAACCGTTCACAAATCCCAGGGCAGCGAATATCCGGCTGTGGTCATTCCGCTGCTCTCAGGACCGAAGATGCTGATGAATCGCAACCTTATATATACCGCTGTTACGAGGGCGAAGTCCTGCGTGTGCATAGTGGGTCTTCCTGAGGTGTTCCAGTCGATGGTAGACAACGACACAGAACAGAAAAGGTATTCGGGGCTTGCGGAGTGCATTAAAGAGACTGCGGGGTGGGATATGAAGCAGCCACCCATGCAGGAGGCAACTCCGCCAAATATATTGACCTGAGGATTTGTATGATAAATGGAGACATGATTCTTACCAAGCTTCTGTACCCTCCTCGCTGCCCCGCCTGTCATGATCTGGTCAGGGGCGACGGAAGGATATGCCCCGAGTGCCGTAAGCTCTTATCCTACGTAACAGGTCCGATATGCTGTAAGTGCGGCAAGGAGATCCGCTTTGAAGAGGAGGAGCTGTGCCTTGACTGCAGGACGCACAAGAAAAGCTTCGACGGCGGCATAGCTTTGCTGAACTATGACGACATAGCCAGGGAATCCATGGTGAAATTCAAGTATGGGCAGCGGAAGGAATATGGCCTTTTTTACGCCGAGGAGATCGCGCGGCTCTATGGAAGCCGGATAAGCCGTTTTGCCGCCGACGGCATAGTGCCTGTACCTGTGCATATCAGCCGTCTGCGCTTTCGGGGCTACAATCAGGCGCAGGTCGTGGCCGAGAGGCTGGGAGAGATGCTTTCGCTGCCGGTATTTGACAAGGCTTTGCTCCGCACGAGGAAGACCGTCGCGCAGAAGGAGCTGAACGCGGCGCAGAGGATGAGGAATCTCATGAGCGTCATGAAAGCCGGCATCGAGGCGAGGGGGCTGAGGCGGGTCATCTTGGTGGACGATATTTACACCACAGGCAGCACGATGGAGGCATGCACAAGGGTGCTGATGGCGGCAGGAGTCGAGGCTGTCATGCCGGTATGCATCTGCATAGGAAGGAATTAAAAAAATGCAATTATTCAGCACAGCGAGGTATGCTGCAGTATCCCGGGTCCGGGTGCTGAAAAAGGAGCGGAACAGTTAAAAATTAATAAACTTATCGCTTGACGAATCAGATAAGGTGTGCTACTCTTATAGACACGTCTGAGGAACGCTTTTTTTTTGTGCGTTCATGGGCTGCTTCCACGAGGCACTTACGGATGAAGTGCTTACGGATTAAGCACTTATGGATGAAGCGCTTATAGATTAGGAAAGAGTTCCGCAGCTAACATCTGTTCAGCACCAACTGCGGTGAGTACGCAGTGGTTAAAAATATCAGGCGGCCGAGCCGCCACTGTGCGGAGGACACTAAGATGCGAGTAAGAGTAACATTATCGTGCACTGAGTGCAAGAATCGTAACTACAACATCATGAAGGACAAGAAGGCTCATCCCGAGAGGATGGAGACCAGCAAGTACTGCCGTTTCTGCAGAAAGCACACTCTGCATAAGGAGACCAAGTAACATCTTACGGAGGGCTATTTATGGAAGGCAATACCGCCAAGAATGCGAATCAGGCTGCTCCTAAGAAAACAGCTAAAGCCAAGGAAAAGAAAGCCAAGGATTCAAAGCTTGCCGCTTTCTTTGCCGGCGTGAAGACCGAATTTAAGAAGATTATCTGGCCTACCAGCAAGGATACAGTCAAGTCGTCGACAGCTGTCGTAATGGTTGCGATCATTATGGGCATCTTCATCGCTATGCTGGACACTGCCATCAAGTTCGGTCTGGGCTTCTTACTGTAAAGACTGGGGGATCTCATGGCAGAAGCGAAGTGGTATGTTGTTCATACCTATTCCGGATATGAAAACAAGGTAAAGGCCGATCTTGAGAAGACCATTGAGAATCGCCATATTCAGGACCAGATTCTGGAGGTCACCGTTCCCCTGAACGACGTCGTCGAGATCAAGAACGGAGTTAAGAAGACCGTACAGAAGAAGATGTTTCCGGGCTATGTGCTCATCCATATGGTCATGAATGACGATACCTGGTATGTAGTGCGCAACACCCGCGGCGTGACCGGATTCGTAGGTCCCGGAAGCAAGCCGGTTCCCTTGGAAGCCGGAGAGGTCGAGAAGATGAGCCAGGCTATACCCGGCGCAGTCGTCGGCTTTGAGATCGGCGATATGGTCACGGTCGTCTCAGGAGTCTGGGAAGGCACGATCGGCAAGATTCGCTCTATTAACGAGAGCAAGCAGAGCGTCACCATCAACGTGGATATGTTCGGGCGCGAAACACCCGTGGACATTCCTTTCGAGGACATCCACAAGATGTAAGATGTGACGGCTAAGGAGTGAGTTTGTATGTGCTGTGAAGCAGGTACTCATCTCCGATCTCTGTTAGCACATATAGTTATGTGTGGGAGGGGTCTTCCCCCCGCCAACACCACATCCGGTTGATTCCGGAAAAAAGGAGGGCCATCATGGCTAAAAAGGTAACAGGTTATATCAAATTGCAGATCCCTGCCGGCAAGGCTACACCCGCTCCTCCGGTAGGTCCCGCGCTCGGTCAGCACGGCGTGAACATCGTGCAGTTCACCAAGGAGTTCAACGCCAGGACCGCAAGCCAGGGTGACGTCGTCATCCCTGTCGTAATCACGGTTTACGCGGACCGCAGCTTCACCTTCATCACCAAGACACCGCCTGCAGCAGTTCTTCTTAAGAAGGCCTGCAAACTCGACAAGGCTTCCGGAGTACCGAACCGCAACAAGGTCGCCACGATCAAGCGCGCTGAAGTGCAGAAGATCGCCGAGCTGAAGATGCCCGATCTGAACGCGGCTTCCGTCGAGGCAGCCACCAGCATGATCGCCGGCACTGCCCGCAGCATGGGCATAGTCGTAGAAGACTGAGGAGGTGTGAGATATGAAGAGAGGTAAGAGATATAAAGAGGTAGCCAGGCAGATTGAGCGCGGCACCCAGTATGAGGTCGACGACGCTATCGCCCTGGTTAAGAAGATCGCATCCGCGAAGTTCGATGAGACAGTTGAGCTTCATGTCCGCACAGGCTGCGATGGACGTCATGCAGACCAGCAGGTTCGCGGCGCTGTCGTCCTTCCGAACGGAACCGGTAAGACCGTCCGCGTTCTGGTATTTGCCAAGAACGCCAAGGCTGACGAAGCCGCAGCCGCAGGCGCGGATTTCGTAGGAGCAGAGGAGCTTATTCCGAAGATTCAGAACGAGGGCTGGCTTGACTTTGATGTTGTCGTCGCCACCCCCGATATGATGGGTGTCGTCGGTCGTCTCGGCCGCGTGCTTGGTCCTAAGGGACTTATGCCCAACCCCAAGGCCGGTACAGTCACTATGGACGTCACGAAGGCCATCAAGGATATCAAAGCCGGTAAGATCGAGTATCGTCTTGACAAGACAAACCTCATCCATGTCCCGATCGGCAAGGTATCCTTTACTGAAGCCCAGCTGAAGGAGAACTTTGACGCTATCATCGGCGCACTCTCCAAGGCTCGCCCCGCAGCTCTTAAGGGCACCTACATGAAGAGCATCACCCTCAGCACTACGATGGGGCCTGGCATCCGCCTGAACCCTGTAAGGGTCGCGATGAACGCCTGATATCGGCTGTCGCCTGATACTGGTTGTCACCTGATATCGGCTGTCGCCTTATATCAGTTGTCGCCTCATATCAGTCATCACTTGATATCGGCTATCGCCTGATAGGGGTTGTCGTTTGATATCGGTCATCACCTTATATCGGCTGACGCTGACATCGACTATCGACTGATATCGATTGTCGTTGGTCGTCGCCTGATTATAGGCAAACGCCAGAAATGCGAGGATGACTGATATTGAGCATTGAACTGTGTGTTACAATTTAGAGATTTTCCGCTGCCGAAGACAGCAGGTGCCGCGAAGTATCAGCGACGTAAGCGCATAAGCCGCCTGCCGAGGAGATAAAGATTGAGATTGATCATCAGAATCCCTCCGGCATTTTACCGGAGGGATTTGTTTTTCCCACCTTCTTCCAGCGGTTTTAATCTAAAACCAAAGCAGGATCGGTGAACCATATCCTGCGAAAATCTAAAAAAGGAGGTAAAAGGATCATGGCAGACTATGAAATCAGGCAGAAGGTCGTTGACAGGAAGCAGCCGGTCGTCCAGGAGATTTCCGAGCTTCTCAAAGACGCTTCCTCTGCCGTTCTGGTTAGCTACATCGGCATTCCGGTCGACCTTGACACGCAGCTCCGCAAGGAACTTCGTGAGGCGAATATCAGCTACAAGGTCTACAAGAACTCCATGATCAGGCTCGCGGCCGAGGGAACTCCCTTCGAGAAGCTTGCCGGTGATCTCAAGGGTTCTACCGCTCTTGCCGTCAGCAAGGAAGATGCCACAGCTCCGGCGCGTATCATTGACGAGTATTCCAAGAAGGCACCTATGCTTCAGCTCAAGGCTGGAGTCGTCGAGGGTGACTACTATGACACGGAAGGCATCATAAAGATCGCCAAGATTCCGGGCAGGAACGAGCTTCTTTCCAGACTGCTTGGAAGCCTGCAGTCACCTGTCGCCAATTTCGCCCGCGTCATCAAGCAGATCGCAGAGAAGGACGGCGAGGCTGTTCCTGCGGAAGCCGCGGCTGCAGCTGAGTAATTATCAATCGACATTATTTTCACTAAAATTCTTAATGGAGGATTATAGAGATGGCAAAGCTTACTATTGAAGAAATCATCGAGGCTGTTGAGCAGCTTTCTGTTCTTGAACTGAATGATCTGGTTAAGGCTTGCGAGGAGAAGTTTGGTGTCTCCGCTGCTGCCGGTGTTGTTGTCGCTGCCGCGGGTCCCGCTGCTGCCGCTGAGGAAGAGAAGGACAGCTTCGACGTCGAGCTGACCGAGATCGGCCCCAACAAGATCAAGGTTATCAAGGTTGTCCGCGAGATGACCGGCCTTGGCCTGAAGGAAGCAAAAGAGGCTGTCGAGGCCGCTCCCAAGGTTCTCAAAGAGCAGGTCACCAAGGACGAAGCCGAAGCCGCCAAGAAGCAGCTTGAGGAAGTCGGCGCGAAGGTCACCCTTAAGTAATTATCTAGCTTATTGTGATCATGACAGTTGTTTCGCTAGGTCCAATTGTTATAATAATAATCGTGGTCGTCGCGATTATAACGGCGTTTATGATGCGAAAATAAAGATAGCCGCGTGAACAGACCCATGGATTGAAGGATGATATTCCCTCATACCATGGGGCTTTTTTCGTGAGCTAACCCTGCCGGATCGTTTCCCTTTTATAAGTCATCCATATTATAAGCTTTTCATATAAAAGTCTCTCTAATCATAAACTTATTTTGCCATAAGCTTACCTGCTTCATAACCCCTCCGTTTTATAAGCTTTCCTTGTTAAAATAGAGATTTTTTCTGTACTTTTATGATAATCTTTCGTATAATCTTTCTAAATACATGAGCTGCATGATCTTGGCAGATCATGATAAAACAAGGAGGGCAGGATATGAAATTAAATGCACTGGTATTGTTCATTGTGGTGGTGTATCTCCTGATCATGATCCTGATCGGATATATGTCATCGAAAAGGATCACATCGAATACTGACTTCATGGTCGCCGGCAGACGCTTAGGACCTCTGCTCATGGCAGGAACGCTTGCCGCAACCGAGATCGGCGGCGGCAGCTCGCTCGGAGTTGTGCAGAACGGTATGTCCGGTTATGGCATGGGAGCCTCGTGGTATATAACGACCATGGGCATAGCCTTTGTCATCTTAAGCTTTCTGGCACCGAAATTCCGCGCGGCGACGGTCAAGACGGTTCCGGAGTATTTCAGGCGGCGTTATGGCAAGGGCAGCGGTCTGATAACTTCAATCATAATGCTGCTTCCGCTTATCGGCCTGACAGCCGGGCAGTTCATCGCTTCATCGGTCATACTTTCGACGATGCTTGGAATCAGCTACAAGACCGCGGTCATCATCGTAGCCGCCGTCGTCACAGTGTACTCTATCATGGGAGGTCTTTGGAGCGTCACCCTGACCGATTTCATCCAGGTTTTCCTGATCGTTATCGGCATGATCATCGCGATACCCTTCTCGCTTAAATACGCGGGTGGTTGGAGCCAGGTGGCGGCAAATGTCCCGGAGGGCACATTGAGTATTTTTTCGGGCTACAGTATGTTTGACATTGTGTCACTGGTCATCATGTATGTCGCGACCTTTGCCGTCGGACAGGAGGCGGTCTCCCGTTTTTACGCGGCCCGCGATGAAAAAGCCGCAAAAGGCGGCGCGTGGCTTGCCGCGCTGGTCAATTTCATCTACGCGTTTATCCCCACGGTCCTCGGCATCATTACTCTCGCCCTGATAAACATGGGCAAATTCAACGCTGAGGATTTCGCTTCGGTCGGCGCGCGCTACGCCCTGCCGGTTCTGGCCATCGAGACCATGCCGGCGATCATCTGCGGATTGCTTTTTGCCGGAATCATCTCGGCTACGATGTCCTCTTCCGACTCTGATCTGCTCGGAGCAGGCTCGATCTTCGCAAATGATATCTACCGCGCTGTGCTCAAGCCCTCGGCCTCCGACAAGGAAGTCATGACTGTCACCAAGCTCACGATGTGCGTCGTCGGCGTGGCGTCCATGTTTATCGCGCTGTTCAACACGCAGAGTATAGTCACCATCCTGATGTTCTGCTTCACGCTCCGTGCCGCAGGCTCATTTTTCCCTTACATCCTCGGCCACTACTGGAAGAAGGCCTCGACAGCCGGAACAATGGCATCGCTGATTGCGGGCACGGTCGTAGTTGTATACCTTGACAAGTTCTCCAAGGGCAACCTCTTCGGCATCCATTTCAGCCAGACCATCGTTCCCGGACTGGTGGCGGCTTTTATCTGCTTCATCGTCTTCTCGCTGCTCTTCCCTCCGAAGAAAGAGACCACCGCGCTTGCGGACGAAGTGTGAAAATGATTAATGAGAGATTACGGTGACAATTCAGCCACACAGACGAGTGATGCTGCGCATCCCAGACTCAGGATGCTGCGCATCACTCGTTGCGGGGCGGCCAGAGGTGCTGTGCGCCTTGTCCGCCCCAAGAAAACTGTTATATTACGTCCGAAGTACAAGCGCTTCGTCCTGTATTCTAGCAGTCGTCCTTGGGCGCTGAGTAATTACAGATTATAAAAGTCGTCTCCAATTTGTGCAACACAATTTGGAGGCGACTATTTATTGACGCAGACCCGTGCAAGGAATTATCTCGGTTTCGCCGGGCATGGGTCGCGCGGCGAGCAGGAGGCGATTACATGTTCCCTACTCGATTGCTGTTGTATGTTTTCTGAAGAATGAGGAAGAATTAAGCTAAATAGTCAATTTTCTCACCAAAGCTTTTTTCTTGAAAAATGAGATCCCGTAGCACATCACAGATTCAAATCCGGAAAATCCTCGCATGTATTCTTTATCCGCGATCTGCTGTCTTCCGTCCAACGCGTCCTTTGGCATATCCTCTTCTTTGTCGGATTTCTTTGCTTCCAGAATCATTCCTCTTCTTTTTAGTTTCTCTCTGATATCGATATCTGTACGTCCCAATCCGTTTTCCTGATTGGATCTTACCGCATATCCCAATCCTGAAATGATGCCGGTCAGGAAAGCATGATAAAAATCCTCATGATAATCGTGGAAACTGATAGTATGAAACAGAAGATCAGTCATACGCAAAGATGCGGTATCCTCGTCCCCGTTCCACAAGGCTTCCATCAGTTCTTTCTGTATAGAGCGATCCAAGGTATCCTTAAAAAATCTCATAACGGCTTCTTCGAAGATATTGGATATCTCGTCATTGGGGATGGTCAGATCAACCGTTTCGCCTTCCTCGTCAGGATCCGCCTTCGTGAGATAACCAGTCATTAGAAGGACACTCCACAGTTAAGAAACTCGTTGGTCTTAAACGCGGCGTCAAACATCCCTCGTATCAAATCAAGCATCTTCGGATAAAACCCATTTGCCTCCGTGTTCCGTTCGCTTGCTTTTGCCAAAGGCACGTCATACTCATCATCAGCGTCTTGCCGAAACGACAAGGATGGGTGAAGAGCGTTACCTCGTTTGTTGTCTTCTCCACCAACTGGTAAAGCAATTCCGTCTTGTCTACGTAATAAGCATGATCTCTTCGAATCTCATCGAAGAACTCTTTTCCAACAGGGATTTTCATAAGTCCAATCACCTCTTCCCTGAGAACATTTTTCAATTGCTCAGCTTGCTGACATCCTTCGTGATGCCGTACTCCGTCTCCTCTCAGAGGCTCTTCTCGCCCGGCGAGCATAGGACATACACGCCAATCGGGAGAGCCCTTTGGGATTTCAGCCAGTCCTAAGATATTGCCCGGAATCTGCTTCTTTAGGAAAGAATAGTCATATCGATGCATCTTAAACTCCTGATGGAAAAAGTTATCATATGTACATGAGACGGAATCAAAATACTACCTAAAATATATAATATTTTAGGCAGTAAGGCAAGCAGGACGGCTGCTTTCAGAGGAATGTTTTTTAAATGCATAACACGAATGTAATGGAAGGTAATGGACGAATATGAATAATACATAAATAGTTGGAATATGATTCGAACGGTGATATACTACTGTATAAGGAAAAGCACCCACTCCAAAGTGGATGCCTCCCAAAACGAGGTTTTAGCTCATGTTAATGAGCCGCCTCTCCTGTGAGTCAGACAGGAGAGGCATTTTTTATGCGCTGGCATCCATCGTGCGGACGCTACGCTTATATAGAATAACATGGATAACCTACAGTTGCAATAATCAAAAAACAAAAATGTGCCGCACGTTAAAATGCGACATCTCATACTAAATATATCCGCTTTTGATTTAAAAAGAGTAAAAAGGACTTGCTTAATAATCAAAGAATACGGTGTTTATCAGAGATTG
>CACXUY010000009.1 GCA_902770965.1 uncultured Lachnospiraceae bacterium
CGCACTTTCCGCCCGCTGCGCGGGCCCGTGCTCATACCGGTTGTCCTTCGGAATGGTTGCCGTCCGGCTGAAAGCAAGCTTTCGCCTGACGGTAACCATCCCTCAGGGACTTATAAAATAAAAAAGGAGGAGTATTTATGAAACTCAACAAGGCTTTGAGATCAGCTCTCTCAAAGGCTCTTGCGGCAGTTATGGTCCTGAGCGTACTTACGCCGACAGCCATTTTTGCCGCGCCCGAGGCAGAGGCTGTCCCTCTGGCGGAGGCTGCTGCGGAAGCAGTTTCCGATGAGGATGCTGATGAGGAGGCTCTGGAAGCAGATCTGGCTGCGCTGCCAAGAGAAGAATTAGCTGACCATGCAGTGAGCTATACCGCATTCACCGACACCGTCAGCTTTGCGGGTCAGAAGCTCACCGGCGTTTTTGTCCAGTACGATGACAACGTTCAGGCCAGGACGCTGAGGACAAGCACTTATGATGTACAGGCTTTCAAGGGTGACAACAAGACCCTTGCGTCAGCTCAGATCACCGCTGTTTACAGCAACAGCGAGCCCGCTTTCCGTGAGGACAAGACATCTGTAGAAGGACCTTATGTCATCATTGAGCTTAGCGATTACGATGGCGTAGGCACCATGGATCTTTCGAACGTATATGTGACCGATGCTGACGGTAAGGAGTATTCAACCGGCGGCTATGGGAACATAGAGTCAGTAGATCCTGTTGTCATACAGAAGAACCAGATAGCCCTTACCGATGTACTTGTCAAGGCCGGGACGATTGATGCCGCCAAGGCGAACAAGACCATCAACAAAAACTTTGATGATTTTGAGGATCTGGTTCTTGATTCAAGGTTCAATACCTACGGCGACGCCAAGATCCGTGTGAAATATCATCTGCCAGAGGGCTATGATGCCGAGGGCGAGGAGCTTTATCCTCTGGTAGTGGTACAGTGCGGCGGCGGTCTTCGTATGCGCGAGATCACGAATGAGGCGGGTGAGGTCATTTACCGCTCCTACGGCGCGAACATTGCGTTTGATACCTCTGTCACCTCATGGATGGACGATGAGTACAAGGCGAAGGGATACAAGGATGTTATCGTGATCTCAGTCGACAACCGCTGCATCAATGATAACGCAAGTGATCCGTACAACCGATATGTGGCTGCCGATGACATCAATCAGACTGTAGAGTATTTCCTGGATAACTTCAAGGTTGATCCCTCATCGGTCATTTATTCAGGCAACTCACAGGGTTCTCTGATAGGCTATCAGACAGTCAGCAGCCGTCCTGAGCTCTGGACAGCCTTCATGGCCTGCAACGGCCTTGCTATCACCAGCCCTGATCCTTTCAGCTCGGATGAGAATATGGCGAAGTACATGGAAGGCGTGGCCAATGTCATGGATGCCATAACCGATAATCATATTGCCATGTACTGGAATCTGGGCGAGACCGATATGGGCGCTTCAGGTCCTCGCGGCCAGCTTTTCTACGATTACGCAAAGGCAAGATATGAGGCTCAGGGCATGACACAGGAACAGATAGATGAGATCCTTCATCTCACTGTTTTTGCTGATGAGGAGTATCTGCATTACGGCATTATCAACGCCGATGGTTCAGCGTACGCTCACGGCGCGACCAAGCTGGCATATACCGCCCACAAGGATGAGTTCCAGCCCTGGCTGCTCGGACAGGTCAAGACTCCTGCAGAGATTAGACCCGCCGCTTCAGTAGCGGATGATGTATACAAGATCCAGGCTATTACCGGAGCTAATTTCTACGGCGCGGGCGTAGACGCGGTAGTCATATATTTCCGCCCCGATGTTGACATCACCGGATTGACAAAAGAAGATTTCGTTCTTGTTGACAGGGGCTCATTGAATCCTGATTTCGGAGAAGTGCCGATCAAGGAGGCAGTGATAGATGAAGAGGACAACATTGTTGTGCTCCATATCGATACCACCAAGTCCGCGGCGACCGAGACCAACGCCAAGGTTTATACCAATCCCGGTTCCACCGGCTCCCGGTCACGCAATGCTTTCGGCATCTACTGCACCGGCGCGTGGTACCGCGATGTCGATGGTGTCCTTCACTACGGCAAAGAGGATACCGATGAATATAAGGCAAATACGACCGGTCAGGGTTATCAGGTGCGCGAGACCCTTGAACTGAAGCTTCGTCTTGCCGGTGAAGAGGATTTCACTGACAGCGAGTGTCTGGCAACCGATCTTGGCAAGTATAATCCGAACGGCCTGTGGATGGCCTCCTATGATGAGATGACTGGTCCTGATGGCTTCAAGAACCTGTATGATCTTCAGATCCCCAGCACCGGAGCAGACATCCCGGACGGAACTGCCGACCAATATGTCCGAGGTTACTACTATGTGCCCGAGAATTATGATCCCGCGAATGGCATAGTCGTCTATCTCCAGGGTCAGGGCGTTTCTTACTGGCAGGATCAGGATGGCACGAACAATGAAGGCTGCGGCTTCCTTTATGACACCAATACCTGGGCATGGAAGGACAGCGGAGCTATCGTTGTGAACATTCAGGACCGTTCCACAACGGGCTTTGGCCTTGGAGAAGTGGAGCCTCATTATGATTTTGTCGTTGATGACGCGAATGTCATGAAATATTTCATCGATACATACGGCGTCACCGGCAATATCGTCGTACAGGGCAATTCCCGCGGAACCATGGCCTGTGATATCCTCATAAAAGCTCTTGCCGGAGCGCCTTACAACCCGGCACAGCAGGGAGCAGGCTTCTTCGCGAATGAGGAGAACGGAGGCTATAACAAGACTCTTGATAAGAGCGTCTACGACTTTGAGGTCAATACCTATGTCTGCCAGAACGGTCCTTTCGGCGGGCATTCCGGTGACGGAGACGACATGTTCCATGACGATTCCGTCTGGGAGATGGTCGCAAAGACCGGGCTTCGTGTCTGGTGCTTCGACGGTGAACAGGATATGCACGAGAACATCCACAACATCGCGAAGTACAGGGCAGTATGCAAGGAGCTAGGGTATAACGACGAATGGATCAAGGATAATATCCGCCTCACCGGTTATACCACCGAGCTGTTTTATCCTTGGGGCGAGACGGACCACTCAGTCACCCGTATCAACGGCTGGTATTTCTCCGATCAGGCATATTACGGACCCGACCTCACTGTCGATCCTGCTACCGGAGAGATCAAGTACAAAACCATGTTCAATGATGGCGATACCTATGAGCTTGTCGGCTACGGAAGAGCGGCCGAGAACGCCAAGAAGGGCTATAAGTACACCGTATATGATGACATCTACACTGCATGGGCTTTAAGGAACGCCGATGTAAATAAGACAAGCATAGTGAATGATGTTGTGAGCTTCCAGGCTGTCACCGATGTAACCTTCTATGGTCTGGCTCTCACCAAGGTCATCATAACCTTCAAGGACGGCGTAGATGTCAGCGGACTTACAGTCGATGATTTCGTCGTGGTTGACCGCGGCAGCCTTAAGCCTGATTTCGGTGAGGTCGATTTCAGCGATATCAAGATCGAGGGGCAGAAGGTCACTCTCATCGTCAGCACCAGGACCGGCGCAACCGAGAACAACAAGCGCATCTACAGCGGAGCAACTAAGGAAGGTTCCCGTGAGCGCAACGTCAATGGCGTCTATGTCACCGGCGCATGGTATCGCGACGCGAACACGCACACCATTTACTATGGAAATGATGACAATGATGCTTACGCGAATAACACCACCGGTCTTGGTTATCAGGCTCGTGAGTCCCTTGAACTTAAGATTCGTTACGCAGACGAGATAGGTTATGATTCAGCGGCAATGCTCGCAAATGCAGATGGTTCTTACAACGCGGACGGACTGTGGCTTGAGACCTATGACACCTACTTCGGAGACGGGCAGATCGTCACCTTCGAGGAAGCCGGAATAGAAGTCCCCAGCACATCTGCCGCGGCAAAAGACGGCACGGGCGACGCTCTCGTCAAGGGCTTCATCCATATCCCTGAGAACTATGACGAGCTTGATAAGATTCCTGTCGTTTTCACTGAGCAGGGCCAGGGCATCGTATACTGGAAGCTCCCCGATGGAACCAACAACTTCGGTACCTCCGCGAAGTTTGACGCTACAATGACCTCCTGGATAGGAAAGGACGTCATCGTTGTCCACATAGAGGACCGCTCCACCACCGGGACGAACCTCGGCGAAGTCAAGGACTGCTATGATTTCGTTGCCGATGATGTAGCTGTCATGAAGGCGGTCCTGGATAAATATGAGAAGGCCGATCCTGAGAAGATCATCATCCACGGTAATTCCCGCGGAACCTATGCTTCCAACAACATCATTGAAGCCCTTGCCGGCTGCGAATACAGCCTGCCTTGGGGCGGCACCGCGAAGCTCGACAAGAGTCTGTATGATTTCACTATCGATACCTATCTGTGCAACAACGGCGACTTCGGCCGCGGCATGATGGGAACGGTCTGGGACGAGGACGACCTTAAGGTCATCGCCGCCACCGGAATGAGAGCCTGGATCTTCGACGGTCAGCAGGATACAGATAATATCGAGCGCCGTTTGCTCTATGTCAATGCGCTGAAGGGAGCAGGCTATAATGACGCGTGGATAGAGGAGAATGTCCGCCTGAGCGGATATCCCTCTGAGATATACTATCACTGGGGCGAGAGCGATCATTCCACCACGAGAGTAAATTACTGGTACTTTGCCGATGAACCTTTCTGGGGCCCTGACGTCAAGGTATCTGAGGACGGAGAACTTGTCTACGGAACGAAGCTTTCAAAGGGAGACACCTATGAGCTTGACCCCGCTGACATGGGAAGCAACACAGACGGACCTAAGGATGGTCATTTATACATGATTTACGGCGATGCGGTCGAACCTTGGGCGCTGCTTGATGCCGATTCTCTTCAGGTCGCGAAGGTCAAGGCATTCGTGAGTCGTCTGTATGAGGATTTCCTCGGTCGTGTTCCTGAAGAAGAAGGCCTGAACGCATGGACTGAAGCGCTTATTACCGGAAGGGGGACGGTTGCCAAGGTTGTTTATGGATTTGTGTACAGCCCTGAGTTCCTGAACAGTCCTCTTTCCAACGAGGGCTTTGTCACTGCCCTTTACCACACCATCCTTGGCAGGGAGCCTGACGCCTCCGGTCTTGAAGCCTGGGTCGATGTTCTTGATAATGGACTGACGAGGAAGAAAGTCCTTGAGGGTTTCCTTAACTCTAAGGAGCTGAGAAATATAGCCGCCGACCTTGGCGTGGAAGCAGGTTCCTATTACTCTGATGAGTATGTGGATCAGAACGTGAAGAAGACCATGTTTGTATTCAGGCTGTATAAGATCGTATTTGGCCGCGTTCCCAGGACATCCGAGCTAGAGTCATGGGTAAAGGTCCTGAACGATGGAAAATATACCGCGTCTGATGTGGTTCGTGGCTTCTTTAACAGCAAGGAGAACATCAACCGCAATCTGTCCCCTTCGGACTATGTAAATTATGCTTACGCGGCTATTCTGGGACGCGATCCTGATCCAATGGGACTTTTGGACTGGACCGCTATATACAGGGATGAAGGTTCCGAAGCTGTGATCGATGGACTGCTCGGCTCTGAAGAATTCAAGAAGATGTGTGACGCTTATGGCGTGAAGCCGTGATGAATTGATCTTAGGGGCGGTGGGTTATCCCATCGCTCCTTTTCACTTATTACTATATTGGCAAAATAGGAGTAATGCGTTATAATCATGGGGTTAACGAAAATAATCTACTCAACAGGCTCGCACCCTTGTGCGTGCGACGGGACGGAGGCGAATTATGATTCTTGAAAGAAGACCTGATAACATGGAGCGTATCACGACTATCGAACTTGCAGAAGCATTTGTCAATGAGCAGCTCACAGCACTCAAGGATCAGATAGGGGACAAGAAGGTTCTGCTTGCTCTCTCAGGCGGAGTTGATTCTTCAGTAGTTGCCGCGTTGCTTATCAAGGCGGTAGGACAGCAGCTCATCTGCGTTCACGTAAATCACGGCCTGCTCAGGAAAGGTGAGCCGGAGCAAGTTATAGAAGTATTCAGGAATCAGATGGATGCGAACCTCATATATGTGGACGCAACCGACAGATTCCTCGACAAGCTTGCAGGAGTCGATGAGCCTGAGCAGAAGAGGAAGATCATCGGCGGCGAATTCATCGAGGTTTTTGCTGAGGAGGCGCGCAAGCTTGACGGCGTTGAGTTCCTCGCTCAGGGCACTATCTGGCCTGACATCCTTGAGAGCGAGAAGGGCATCAAGGCGCATCATAACGCCGGCGGTCTCCCTGAAGATCTGCAGTTCAAGCTCGTGGAACCCGTTAAGATTCTTTTTAAGGATGAGGTTCGTCTGGTCGGCAAGGCTCTTGGACTTCCTGACAACATGGTTTATCGTCAGCCGTTCCCCGGTCCCGGCCTTGGCGTGAGATGCCCCGGCGCTATCACCAGGGATCGCCTTGAGGCCGTCCGCGAAGCTGACGCGATTCTTCGCGAGGAGTTCGCTAGGAACGGCCTTGAGGGCAAGGTGTGGCAGTACTTTACCGTGGTTCCCGATTTCAAGTCCACGGGCATCAGGGACGGTGAGCGCACCTTCGAGTGGCCCGTCATCATCCGCGCCATCAACACAAAGGACGCGATGTCCGCTACTGTGGAGCGTCTGCCTTATGAGCTGCTGGAGCATCTTACGCAGCGCATCACGACTGAGGTAAAGGGAGTCAACAGAGTACTGTACGACATGACACCGAAGCCCAGCGCGACCATTGAGTATGAATGATTAAATAATACGAGCCGGCTGATTTTTTTGGATCAGTCGGCTCATTCTTTACCTTGCCTGTACTGTGCGGTTGCGTCCTTCTTCCTTGGCCTGATAAAGGGCTCTGTCCACTTTGAAGAAGACCTCTTTTTTATCGGAGCGCTCTTGGACAGTGATGATGCCAAGGCTGATAGTCATCTTGTTGACAGCCGGGAAAGGATGATTGCTGACGCTTAAACGCAGGTGTTCTGCGGCCATTATGGCTTCACGATCATCAGTATTAGGAAGCAGGATGAAGAATTCCTCGCCTCCCCATCGCCCTGCGTAACCTCCGGATGTCTCAGCAACACATTTTAGCAGATGCGCGATATCCTGAAGCACCAAGTCGCCGATATGGTGTCCATATACATCGTTGACTTTCTTAAAATGGTCTACATCCACCATGATTATGGACACAGGATAATTTTGGGGATCAGGGTTGTCAAGCGCATTGCAGATCAGCTCAGTGATCTTTCCGCGATTGTAGAGATCAGTCAGAGGGTCTCGCTCCGCCAAAACGGTGAGCTTCTTGTTCAGTTTCCGTAAATCGTTATATGTCTTTTGAAGTTCTCCCATGGTGGTGTAAACCAGGCTGGTCAGCCGGCGAAGCAAAGCGGCTTGCCCATTCAGCATGAAATCGTCTACTCGTACCTCAGGAAATTCTTCCTCAGGCTTGTCACCTTCACGCATCGCTATAGAGAGCAGGGTGACATTGTGTTCTACCACCTCGCCGGTGATCGCATTTCGGCAGACCTCGCCCCAGGTATGGAAGCCTGCTGTACTGCACAGCGACGCGAAGGGCTCCATCTCTATGTTGACCAGGTTTTCCCAGAAAGCCTTGCGAACCACGCAGGAGTAGAGAAGCACGACCTGAGGCTTGAAGTCCCTGATATCCTCAAGCCTTTGGTTAACCAGTCTGACGATATTTGTGGGATTACCATAGGAGAGCTGGATTTCCGTTCCCTCGGTGACAAAGCCATGAAGATTCAGCGAACCATCCGGTTCGATGTGGAAGGCGCTGCGCAGCCATTCTTCACCTCTGTATTTTGCAAGCAGCGGGAAAGCGTAGCCTTCTTCAGCGTTGTTATGAAGGCTTCTGTCGATCTGAAGGAATTTCTCATAGATTTCTGAGGCAGGATGGCCATCCAGTTCTATGAGCCTGTTTCCCTCTGCTTTTGTTACGCGAAATGGAAGACCAAGCGGCTCCCACCCAATCGTCTTGTCAATGTTTATGTGGAAATCATCACCGGCAAACGCGGTGACCAGCACGGAATTATACAAGATTCCGGTAGCATCGAAAATAAAGTGGACCGGCGCGTTGACCATATGGCCGCCGCTGTAAGCGCCCCAGATCGGTATATCCCTTCGACATTGGTTCAATGCTTCGAAAAATGGACGTGTATCCATCTCCGAGCCGGGAAAAAGCAGCTCCGCGGCCCTTACATTCGGGATTGCGATCAAGTCTTTGAGGATCTTGCCGCCGACGGAATACTCATTTCCTTTCACATTGTCGTAGCGCATAACGCGCACATCGGTATTTTCCAATAGTATAGCGGAAATCAGAACGCCTTGGGGGATAAGCTTGCCATCCATTATCTCCCCGGCAGACATGGTACCTACGATCAAACCATCAGGAAAGATTTTATGCAGTGCCTGAGCCACGTGGCTTGTAAACTGTTCTTCAGACAACCCACTGTAAATGTGCAGCAGAAGTTTTTCGTAGTTGCCGCCTTCGAATTCTTGACGGATGTTAGCCATCTGTTCTGCTATGGAAGATCCTATATTTAGTGCAACAAGCATCTGTTTCATATTATGTGCCTCCAAGTATGTGTATGTGCTTGCCGGGTTTGCATCAGAATATAATTGATATGTTTTAGAAAAGGCTAATTTATGCTTTTACTTATTATAGTTCATTTCGCTTGTTTTTTCTACCTGCAAAAAAATATATGATATGAAAATTATGTAATTAGTATGGTTTAGGATCTTGGCAGTTAAGTGGCTTCGATGTGTTCGATTTTCAGTTCGTATTTTCATAGATGAATTCATTGAACATTTATTATCATTGAAGTAAACTATAGGCGGCAGAGTCGGTGTATACCTAAGTATTGGTGCGCATGATAATAATCAAATTGTCAGGAGAATGAAAAATGAATCAGTTTTTAAAACTGCAAGGTTCTGAAGGGATTGGCGATTCCCGTGAAAAAACGATCATCAGAACCAGTATCATAGGGATTTTTGCTAATGTCTTCCTGGCGGGATTCAAGGCTGTAGTCGGCCTTATGACCAACTCCATAGCTATCGTTCTCGATGCAGTCAATAACATCTCTGATGCAGGCAGTTCATTGATCACCATCGTAGGGACAAAGCTTGCGGGCAAGGAGCCGGATAAGAAGCATCCGTTTGGTTATGGGAGGATCGAGTATCTGAGTGCCATGATCATCTCGGTGATAGTCCTTTATGCCGGCATCACATCATTCATTGAATCTGCAAAACAGGTCGTCCATCCTGAGACACCGGAGTACAACACTGTTTCCTTGATCATCGTCGCTGTAGCCGTAATCGTAAAGATCCTGCTGGGACGCTTCGTGAAAAATGTCGGCGTGAGAGTGAATTCAGATTCATTGATAAATTCGGGAGAAGATGCCACGCTTGATTCGATCATCTCCGCATCTACGCTCGTCGCGGCAGTCATTTTTCTGATATTCCATGTGTCTCTGGAAGCATGGCTCGGCGCGGTCATCTCAATCATCATAATAAAATCCGGCATCGAGATGCTGAAGGATACTATCTCGCAGATCCTTGGTGAGCAGAACGATCCGGAGCTTGCAAAAAGCATAAAGCAGACCGTAACAAGCTTTCTGGATGTTCAGGGAGCTTACGATCTGGTTCTTAATAATTATGGTCCTGATGCCTGGAATGGTTCCATTCACATCGAAGTGCCGGATACCTATTCGGCAGACAGACTGGATCTGCTGATCAGAAAGATACAGACGGCTGTTTTTACTAAGCATCACGTCATCCTGACAGCTATCGGCGTATATTCTGTGAACACGAAAGACAAGGAGAGCATAGAGACACAGAAGAAGGTGAGAGAGATCGTATTCGCGCATCCCCATGTGAAGCAGATGCACGGATTCTATCTCATCAAAGATGAAAAAGCCATGCGTTTTGATATCGTGGTCAGCTTTGACGCGGATGACCGCAAGGCTCTTTACTCGGAAGTCCTGGCAGACGTACAAAAAGCATTTCCGGGTTATACTCTGCAGGTCGCTATGGATGCGGACTTCGCGGAAGAATAATATTGACGTTGCGGATAGCTGTATTCAATTATCAACAGGCAGTAATTCCTTCATTTCTGAAGCCGAGTCACGCGGATAACCGCGCAGCTCGGCTTCATTGAGTGTAAGTGTTATATGCGCGGCTGCGCTTGAGACTTAAGCTTGTTGAAAACGTGCCTGATCTGTTCGTCAAGGTGGTTCTTGTCGTAGATCCAGAAGTAGGTGGTATTATTGAAATCTGTTAAAGTGTTAAGCTGAAAGCAGATTTTGGATATATGGAATAGAATATCTGTAGAAAACAGATATTCAAACCTCTTTTCTATTGTCTATTGAGCTTGATTTGCTTATTTGATATCATAAAACGTAACTCTTATGCTCCTGAATTCAGGTCGATAAGCGGTTACATTTATTTATCAGTATTTCTCCGCAGCCAAAGGTGCGAGGTATTTTCAAGTTCGGGGACGCTGATAAGCAAACTGTTGTCTAAATGTGCGCCCGCTCAGCGCACAGAAAGAGAAGAGGAGGAGAAAAGATGCTGTCTATCAACATTGATGATGTCATTGCGGTGTTAAACAGCTGCAAGCCATACCTGATCGGTATCGGCGTCTGCTTGGTCGCTGCGATCATTATCACAATACTTGCGGGTAAGATGAAAAAACCCGAGCGTGGGCTGACGAGGAGATTCAGTTGGATAGCATTCCTGTTGGCAGCGGTTCTGTTGATCAACATGATTTGTGTAGGTCCCATGGAATCACTTCTGACTCTGGTTTCCGGCAAGGGAACCATATCGGAGGAGTCCTTTGTCACTGCAAACGGGCTCTGCGAGGAACTGGCAGAGGAGGGAATCGTTCTTTTGCAGAACGACGAAGGCGCTCTTCCGGTCGCGCCCGACACTAAGCTGAACGTCTTTGGCTGGGCATCAGTTTCGCCGGTCTACGGCGGCACCGGTTCGGGAGGACTGTCCGCGACTATTCCGAAGACAGACCTGCTCACCGGTCTTCAGAATGCGGGGCTGACAGTCAATCAGGATCTTGTGCAGTTCTACACGGATTATAAGGCGGAGCGCCCTGACCTAGGCTACGATGTCCACACGTGGGATCTCCCTGAACCTCCCGCATCGACCTATCCTACCGAATTGATCGATGGCGCGAAGAGCTTCTCTGATACCGCTGTCATCGTGATCTCAAGGATCGGAGGAGAATTTGCCGATCTGCTCCATGACATGAGCCTCATCGACACCAATGTCAAAGAAAGCTACAACGACAACTCCGCTGATTACGAGGATTTCCCGGATGGGACGCATTATCTGGAGCTTAGCCAGTCCGAGCGAGATATGGTGGAATTGGTCTGCTCCAATTTTGACAAGGTCATCCTGGTCTACAACAGCGCTAACACTCTGGAGCTTGGTTTCGTCAATGAGTTTGACTCGATCAAGTCGGTCATCTGGTGTCCGGGACCTGGGCAGACGGGCTTCAATGCGCTTGGCAGGATCATCACCGGAGCAGTGAATCCTTCCGGCCATGCCGCTGATACCTTCGTCTATGATCTGACCAAGGCGCCTTACTACAACAACATCGGTGATTTTGCTTACACGAATGCGAGTGAATTCTCCGTGGAATCCGTCAACCTCTTCAATCCTTCAGAGACCATGACGATAGCCCCGCATTTCGTCAACTATGTGGAAGGCATCTATGTCGGCTATCGTTTCTATGAGACGGCGGCTGCGGAGGGGCTGATCAACTATGATGATTATGTCCAGTATCCTTTCGGACATGGCTTGAGCTATACCACCTTCTCGCAGACCATGAGCGAGATCACGGCAGCCGGCGACAGGATAAACTTCGAAGTGGAGGTCACCAATACAGGGTCGAAGGCCGGCAAGGAGGTCGTGCAGATTTACTCCAATCCCCCTTACACGGATGGCGGTATCGAAAAAGCTGCTGCAAACCTTGTTGCCTTTGAGAAGACAGATGTGCTCGAACCCGGGGCATCCGAGGTGGTGCATTTCTCGATACCTAAGGAGGACCTTGCGTCCTATGACAACAAGGTGAATGGCTGTTATGTGCTTGAAGCAGGGGATTATGTCCTCTCTGCAGGTATGGATTCGCACACGCCCTACGACTCGAAGACCTATACGTTTACTGAGACTGACGCTGCAATTTATAACGATGGAAATAAGCGTAATTCGGATCAGATGGCGGCTGTGGACAATTTTGATTTTGCCGAAGGAACCGTGGAGTACCTCTCACGCGCGAACCATTTTGCGAATTTCGAGGCGGTAACTGCCGCACCGGCCAACTATGAGATGACGGATGAGGCGAAATCGAATTTCCTGAACACAGGCGTTTTTGACAGCAAGCTGGAAAGCTTCAACAATCCCGATGATGTCATGCCGACTACCGGCGCGAAGAATGGCATCCAGCTCAAGGAGCTTCGCGGCCTTTCCTATGATGATCCGAAGTGGGATCTGCTGTTGGATCAGATGACCGTCTCAGAGATGGACAGCCTCATCGCGCTTGGCGGCTATCAGACCTACGCTATCGACAGTATCGGCAAGGTCACCACATTTGACTTCGATGGTCCTGCAAACATCGTCAATAACTTTACCGGAGTGGCATCCATCGGCTTCCCTTCCGAGGTCATCATCGCCTCGACCTTCAACAAGGAGCTTGCTGAGGAGTTCGGAGACAGCATAGGTACTATGGCAGATGAGATGAATACCTCAGGATGGTATGCTCCCGCCATGAACTGCCACCGCTCGGCATTTGATGGCCGCAATTTCGAATATTATTCTGAGGACGGATACCTTGCCGGGCAGATTTCTGCCGCATCCATCCGGGGTGCGCAGGCTCACGGCATATATGCGTACATGAAGCATTTTGTCATGAACGACCAGCAGATCTCGCAGAATTACATGCTCTGCACCTGGTCGGATGAACAGGCCATCCGCGAGATATACCTGAAGCCTTTCGAAATCAGCGTCAAGGAAGGCGGCTGCAAGGCTGTCATGTCGGCGTGGAACTATATCGGCAATACATGGGCCGGCGCCTGCTCGCCGCTGCTGAAGACGGTTCTCCGCGGTGAATGGGGCTTCCAGGGCCTTGTCATCACCGATGGTTTCCACTGGTTCTGGTACATGGATTCAGATCAGGCGATACGCAACGGCAGCGACATGATGCTGAAGAACTTCGACATGGAGACGAACCATGTGACCGACCAGACCAGCGCAACGAGCGTGAAGGCTATGCGCGAGAGCTGCCATGACATCCTCTACACAACGGTCAACAGCCGCGCCTATGCGAAGGAGAACCTGAATCCCGAGGCTCTCACCTGGAAGGTTGTCATGACCATAGCGGATGCGGTTGCAGTGATGCTCGCTCTGCTGCTGGCGGCTTTAGCGCTTAGGAAGTATAAGAAGGATAAGATCTAAGATTTTGTTTCTTGCGCTTGGATATAATGGAAAATGCGTAAATGATATTTGGCTATCGCATTTAATTAAAAAGAATAAGACATAGACAATATGGGGCTGTCGCACATGGTGAAAATTGTGCGGCAGCCCTGACTTTATTCAAAGATTATATGGTTGTTCAGATTATAGATATTAGCCGCTCATACTCCGCAATACTCCTGACGGGACCTCGCCAGGCCGGTAAAACCACGATGCTGAGGAGATTGGCCGAGGAAGAAGGCATTGGTCGCCGTTATGTAACGCTGGATGATTATATGGAGCGGGATATGGCAAAAAACGATCCGGCAATGTTTCTTCAGCTGCACAAACCTCCGGTGTTCATTGACGAGGTACAGTATGCCCCGAAACTTTTTTCCTATATTAAAATGTACATAGACGAACATCATAACCCTGGAGATTTCTGGATGTCGGGTTCTCAAGTTTTTCGCCTGATGCGAGGCGTACAGGAGTCATTGGCAGGACGGGTTGCGCTCCTGCATATGTCTCCATTGTCACAAAGGGAGATTATCGGTGCTCCGTGCATGCCGTTTACTACGGACTTAGATCGGCTGATTACCGAACAGGACAAGATGAAACCGGTCGCAACCCCGGAACTGTTTGACCGTCTGTGGAGGGGGTCAATGCCGGGATTGGTCAGTGGACAGACTCCGGATCGCAATGTATTCTATTCATCTTACATTTCATCCTATGTGGAGAGGGATGTGCGTGAACTGTCCGGCGGCGTTGATGCCCTGAAATTCAATCGTTTTGTTACTGCTGTCGCCGCGCGTTGCTCACAGCTTCTGAACTATTCTGCTATTGCGGAAGATTCTGACACGGATGTCCCGACGGCTAAGGCTTGGATGAGTATTCTAGAGACGCCGAAGGTATATTTCTATGATACGGGGCTTGTATGCTATCTTACCCGCTGGTCTTCACCTGAAGTGGCTGAGAGAGGGGCTATGAATGGTGCGCTGCTGGAGAATTTTACTGTATCGGAGATCATGAAAAGCTATCAAAACGCTGGTCTGGAATCGTATCTTTATTTCTACCGCGTCCGTGATGCCAAGGAAATCAATGTTGTTCTTGAATATGACGGTAAGATTTGTCCGTTGGAGATTAAGAAAACAGCCGCACCCGATAAACGCTTGACTCGCGTTTTCAGCGTGATGGATAAGTCCCCGTTGAAGCTAGGTACGGGCGCAATTCTCTGCATGGCAGATCACATCAGCGCATTTGACAGGGAAAATCTCATCGTGCCGATCTGGATGATTTGATGAAGGCGAGTGGATGTAAAGATGCTGTCCAATGGGCAGAAAGAGCCAATACGATTGCCCTAATGATTGTGGGTGGTGCAGAGAAATAAGGCAGATAAGATCTTGGTCTGGTACGAGAAAGAAATAAATAGGAGGCGAGGATATGGAACTGCTTACCGTCATGAATTTGATAGGTACAGGATTAACTATCGAGGAAGGATTACGCTCCATTTTGAAGGATAGTCTAAAAATGATTTCTGAAAATCATTCAGAGAAGAACTATCGTTCTCTGTCCGAGCTTGTAGACTATGATAAATTACCGTCTGATATGGAATACTATTTTTCTCAGGCAGATGACTATATATCAAAAACGCATTATGCGGTGAGTGAGCAATTATTTACGGAACATGAGAGGCAAGGTTTTATTGATAGTTTTTACAAAACACATTTGGACTGTCTTCCTTATAGAACCGATGTGGATGCTATCCTGAATGCTTATCTGGACGAATTGGAAGAAGCTCTCAAAAGTGGGATGACATTTAAAGACATATTCATTAACCGGCGGCTGTCAAGGATTCAGGATATTGCACAGCAGAATCTTGATATTACACAACAGGGCTTTGGTCTCGTTCAGGATAGTAACAATAGAATCATAGAGATACAAAAAGCAGTTGTATCAAATCCACCCCAAATCCCAAGATGCCTCACGCCTATCCCTGCTATTAATCGTCATGTCAGACTGATTGGCCGCGATGAAATCATTGTGGAAGTGCGTTCTAAGCTTGATAAAGACAGTAGGGCTGCTATTGTAAGCGGCATTGGCGGTATAGGGAAGACAGCTCTGATGCAGTGGGTTTGTAACCAGATAATAGAAGAGGAGGAAGAGGGGAACTATGTTGCGTGGATTGACTGCGGTGTGAGCATAGAGGAGGACTTTTTGCTGCTTGGTGAAGCGTTTGGAATTGACGTAAAGGATCCTGCTGCGGCATTCCGTACCATCGTCCATGCAATAAAAACAAGGTTGAATGGAAAACTTTATCTTTTTCTGGATAATCTGACAAGAACCACAAGAAAAGAAGAATTAAATACTCTTAATTCTTTGGGGGCACATATCATGGTTACGTCCAGAACAATTAACCCGGCTTTCCCAATTGTTGAACTCGATGTGCTTGACGAAGACCCAGCTGTTACCATGTTCTATAAATACTATAACGATGACAAAGATCGGACACAAGAAGATGCCGCCAAGCACATTGTTCGGACCGTTAATCGTCATACGCTGTTGGTTGAACTTTTGGCAAAGGCGGCTCGAAAGTCGGGCGGTTCTTTGGAGAATTTTGACAGACAACTGGAAGAAAAAGGTTTTTTTGATGTGTTTAAGCGGCGTATCACTACGCAGCATGATGAAAACCAAACAATCGAAGAAAGCATCATGAAACTATATGAGATCTCCGTATTATCACCGGAACAAAAGCATATCATGCGGCTATTTTCTATCTTTACTCCGGAAAAAGAGATTTACTATAAGCTTGGCGAGTGGGCGGGGCTTGATCTGGATGCCTTAGATGAACTCGTTGACTTGGCGTGGATCGGACGCGGAGGATGGGAGAACGGTTATCATATTCATCAGATTATAAAGGATTCAATCGCAAGGCAAATGGAGAGTAAAAAGGATGAACTGGATCTGGGAGAATATGGAGAATTAATTGACAGAGTAACGGATACGGACAGTTATTTATCTGGAGATGTTGATTATGTCACTGTAAGAGAGAGGCTAATGTTGCCGGAAGACGTTAAAGAATATTTGTCCTACAGAGTTGGGTTAAAGGGTAAGTTGTTTGATGAGAGGTACAAAGAAACAATTGGTGATAATAATGATACAAAGAATTTAATCCCAATAGCTAATTTATACAATGAAATAGGATTAGTGTACTATAAACAAGGAGACTATGAAAAGGCATTGGAATATTATAGGAAGGCTCTAGTGATCAAGGAGAAACAGCTGGGGAATAATCATCCTTCCACCTCGATTACGTATAATAATATAGGATTAGTGTACAAAAAACAGGGAGACTACAAAAAGGCACTCGAATACTACAGGAAAGCTCTGGCAATACGCGAGAAAGTGCTGGGGAAAGAACATCCCGACACGGCGACGACGTACAATAACATAGGAGGAGTGTACTATAAACAGGGAGACTACGAAAAGATGATGGAATATTACAAGAAGTCTCTGGCAATACGCGAGAAAGTGCTGGTGAAAGAGCATCCTGACATGGCGACGACGTACAACAACATAGGACTAGTGTACAATAAACAGGGAAACTACGAAAAGGCGTTGGAATATTTCAGTAAGGCGTTGGCGATCAAGGAGAAAGTGTTGGGGGAGGAGCATCCGTCAACAGCGACGACGCACAGCAACATCGGAGAAGTGTACCGGAAACAGGGAGACTACGAAGAGGCGCTAAACCATCATAGGAAGGCTCTGGCGATCCGCGAGAAAGTGTTGGGGAAGGAGCATCCCTCCACGGCGACGACGTACAACAACACAGGCTTGGTATATCGTGACCAAGGTGACTATGAAAAGGCACTGGAGTATTATGAGAAGGCCTTGGCGATACGCATAATAAAACTAGGGGAAGACCATCCATTAACATTGAAGGTACAGCAGTCTATCTGGATAATGACTCGTTATCTTAAAATGGAGATTGATGAAGGTGTTGAATGACTTTATCAGCTCAAAGCCTATGGAATGAGAAAGACATCCGATTCAGAAAGCTTTAGGTTAGATATTGATTGTCCGATTAAGTTACAGATTAAAGAGAAACTGCGGCAGATTTTATGAAAAAAACATAAATCTGCCGCAGTTCTATAGAACAAACGGTTTGCTTCGGCTGCGCTTCCTAAATCCTACATTCCGTAATCCTGCAGACGTGCTTTTTCTCTCCTGCCTTTGCGTCTTTGTCATATGAGATGCCTACAAGGAGGATAGGGCGTCCGAGGTTCATCAGTGCATTGGGATAGTTCTTTTTCATTATCTGATCAATCGCCGACTCGGCAGATTTGTTCCATTTTAACTCAATCAGCAGTGCTGGCCAGTCGGTATCTGGAAGAGGAATATATACCACATCCGCGTAGCCCTCACCGGCCGGCAGCTCTTCAAATTGAAGATAGCGATCGCGGTAGGTATAGTAAGCCAGCTTGATGACGCTGCGAAGGCTGTCCTCTTTGTTGTAGTGGAGTGCCACAGTCTCCTCTGAATGTATTTTTTCGATCTGCGCAGCTACTGCTTCCTCGTCCTTCTGAATCGTAGCGGCAAAAAGCCTCTCGCTTTCCGCGATCCTTTTCAGCGTAGCATCATGCTTAACTTCATGTATTGATTTTTGGAACTCCAGTTTTATCTCTTCATTGGGGATTCGGGCAGTCTTGCGGACGGAATCATAAGAGAGATACCCAAGGTGGATCAGCAAAGTCAACACGTCGTCTTTGCCCCTGAATGTTGTCAGATCATTTGCGAATCCTGTTGTATTGACTTTGACCTCCATGCCGCCCACAAGTTCAGCTATTGTCTTTGTAAGACCATTATAGTCTTTGCTGATGTAGTCCATGAGACCCTCTGCCGCTGAGGTCTCCGTCCAGTAGGAGTCAAAGTCATCATTCTCGGCCGCCTGCATCACGGAATTCGGATTGTAAACAGAACCGACATCTTTGAAGGTATATCCGTCATACCAGCGTTTCATCGTCATGAAGTCAACATTTTTTTCTTTGCATAACTTCTCGACTTCATCCTCTGTAAAACCAACGAACTCTCCATATTTGCGAGGTGCCACCATAGAATATTCCTTGAAGTCCGAAATTGCGGACTGCGAACCATCCTTTTTTATCGGAAGAATCCCGGTCATATACGCAGCTGCTACAGCCTTTGGAGTGAACGTAGTATTCTTGAACCACTCACGGAGGAGGTCGAGATAATTATTCTGAGCGGTTTCATCATCCTTTGCTTCACGGATCATGGCATCCCATTCATCGATGATAAAGATGAACTTCCTGCCGCCTTCGGCGCACCGGACAAGGAAGTCGCTTAAAGTATCGTTTTCAAATGGTGTGAATCCGCTTTCTGACAAATCTTTCCAGATAGCCCTTTTTATCATAGTCGGAACTTCTCTTAAAGAGATTCCGGCCAGACGCGCACCGGATATAAAACTCGTGATATCCAGGCATATTACGTGATATTTATTCAGGTGCATCTCATAATCATTGGTGCCGGCGATCTTCTTGTCATCGAACAGCTCATGTGAATCACAGGAGCAGTCATAATAGGCCGCGAGCATTTTTGCGGCAAAGGATTTGCCGAAACGTCTGGCTCTGCTTACGCAAGTCAGCTTATTCCTTGTTCCGATTGTCTGATTGATAAGTTCTATCAGCATGGTCTTATCAACGTAATCGGAAGCATTGATTTCCGCAAAACCGCTGTTCCCCGGATTGATATAAATACCCATAAACGCCGTTCCCTTTCTATATTCAAAGCATCAGATACAAGCAGATGCCATTCACTTGAATAATAAACGAACATTTTCCATAATGTTAAACAAGCGAACCATCTCCGCCTGAAAAATAAGCGGATGTCCTCCGCCTGGTTTAATCAAGTATAAACTCTTACACCTGTTTTTACAAGGGAGAGACATCGTGTTCGGCGTAATCCGCAGGGCTTTTTATGCGTGGTGGTGCTTGCAACGTAAGCATGTAAGTTTAGACTCAGTTGTCAGGGGTGCGATGCCTATCGGTTTTTTAATGCCGAATAGTAAGCATTATTTTTCAGATCCTTTAACCGAAAGATATTGCCTGAGTTGTGCGATTCAGCTAATATAAAAACGATTACACCATATAGAATATAGTATGCAATATAATTTGTAAAATAATATGTTTGCGATATAATATGCCTTATCGGACAGATATCTGTTCCAGAATATGAGCCAGAAAAAGAATTAAAAGAATTATTCGAAGCTAAGATGCAGGAGGGCTGTGATGAGCGCAGGGGGTCATTTTGAGACAAGGACGATCAATATTTACTCTCTTTCTCGCATTCACGAAGAAATACCCTTCAATATTGTTGAGAAACACAGTTCGCAGAAGCGTTATATACAGCGGACGAAGGTTCATGAGATAGAATCGCTCCGCCGTTTCGTAGATGCTCTGATTACGTCCGGAGTATCGTTGGATGAATGTGAAGGCTTCTTTTATTCTTTCCATATCCCATATATCGGTAAAGAGTTTGACCTCCTCAAGATCACGGACAAGCACTGCCTGAATATCGAACTAAAATCCATATCCGTGCCGCAGAGTCAGATATTAGAGCAGCTGATCAAAAACCGCTACTATCTGTCTCATCTGGAAAGGAAGCTTGCCCTGTACACTGTCGTGACGGATTCCATGTCGTGTTATAAGCTATCCTTGAATGATGAGCTTGTTGAAGTGGAATTGGCTGAGCTGGTTTCTGTGATTAAGCAATTCAAGTCTAGATATAGTGAAAATATTGACAGCTTGTTCAGGGTATCGGCCTATCTGGTTTCGCCGCTGAACACTCCTTTCAGATTTATTCAGGGGCAGTATTTTCTGACTCAGGCGCAGGAGCAGGTCAAAAAAAGCGTGCTCATCGGTGTTGACAGGGCTTTTTCGGGTGCCTTTTTTCATATCACAGGGAAGCCTGGCACGGGAAAAACCCTGCTTCTCTATGATATTGCGAAAACGCTTTCGAAAAATGGGAAAACGGTTCTTATCCATTGCGGGAGCTTGACGCGCGGTCAATATATTATTCGTTCAAAAATACACAACCTGGATATCATTCCCGCAAAGCAGCTGAAAGAGAGGGATTTTTCTCTTTCTGATTATGCGTATATACTGGTTGACGAATCACAGCGTATTTTCGTGAAGCAGTTCAATGCCATCTGTAATTCAGTAAATAATAATGATCAGATATGCATTTTCTCCTCAGATCCGGAACAGGTCTTCTCAAAAACAGAAATAAGAAATGACATAGTATCCAAGATTGCAGCCCTGTCTCTTGCGGGTGACTATACGCTTTCAGAAAGAATCCGGACAAATCGTGACATCCAGTCCTTCATAATGTGCATGAAGGATTTGAATCACATACCGAAAGAACCGATGGATTATTCCAGTGTCGACCTTAATTACGCTAACACGACGGGGGAGGCACAATCCTTGGTGGAGTATTATCGGCGGAGGGGCTATGTATTTATCAATTACTCAAAACCATATTACAAGCCAAGTCCGTTCGCCGAATTTTCTGAGGATTTCGACACTTATAAGGTGATTGGGCAGGAGTATGATAAGGTGGTCATGCTTCTGGATAGCTCGTTTTATTATGACGATGACGGCAAGCTGCAAGGAATCACGCATTCATCTACGGGGTATCTGTACCCGAATCTCTTTTATCAGGGTGTTACCAGGGTGCGTGAAAGGCTTGCCCTGATTGTTGTAAATGCGCCTGACCTGTTCGCCAAGGTGGTTTCCATCGTAAGCCCGGTTGAAGAATAAACAGGATTGTATGATAAATCGAGCAGGGGAGATGAAATCGAACCCTGTTCGCCGAGCGGCCCATGCCCAGCGAAGCCGGGATAATTCCTTGTATGGGCCTGTGCATAATTATAAAAAGAGCGACTCTAAGTGAATCGCTCTTTTAACTACAGCATACTAATGTTAATATTTCATTTGCAACATAAAGCTAATATTTCATCTGCAGCATAACGTTATTGTCTTTGCTTATTTCATTTCATGGAAATGAGCTGCGGTATGGTCGCCTCGAAATCCACCCCGTACCAAGGCTTCTTGGGATTCTTCAAGGTCTCATCGATCGTTATCGCGGTGTACTCCGCCGCGATACGCATGGCTTCCTGCCAGCATTTGCCTCTGAGAAGCTCGCCCACGCAGGTGCTCGAAAAGAGGTCGCCTGTGCCGTGATAAGCGGCGTCGATCCTCTTTCTTTGATAAGTGAAATATCTGTCGGCGGTGCTGTCATAGCCCATGACCCCGGTCATGCCTGACTCGCGGCATACGCCGGTAAGGACGCTCACCTTTGCCCCAAGGTCGTTCAGCCGGGACAGCATCTCTTTGATATAATCCTCATCGTATTCTTCCCGGTACTCCATGCCGGTCATAAGGGCGGCCTCGGTGATATTCGGGACGATGATGTCGGCGATGCCGCACAGAGTCTTGTTCCTCTCAACGTAATTCATGTCAAAAGCGGGATAGAGCTTACCGTTGTCAGCCATGACCGGGTCGATAAAAACAAGCGTCTCAGGGGTGCGGAAGGTGTTGATGATATCCTTGACCTGTTCTATCTGTTCTGCAGTGCCAAGGTAACCGGTATATATGGCATCGAAAGTCACGCCTTCATCCTTCCAGTGTCGGGTTATGGGCTCGATCTGGTCAGAAAGATCCTTGCAGGTGAAGTTCTTGAACATAGTATGCGTGGAAAGCACTGCGGTAGGCAGGATGACAGTTTCGCTGCCCAATGCAGATATGACAGGAAGAGCGATAGTGATGGAACATTTTCCAAGGCATGAAATATCCTGAATAGTCAGCACTCTTTTCATAATCTCACCTCATCTTTACAGGCTTATAAATTAGCATTTCGTTACTATTTCACGTATACTACCCCAAAAACCAATCTTCGTCAATCATATATTTATGATTAATGTGTGAAAAAACAGGCTGATTCTATGCTTTAAAATTAATAATGGACTTTTTATGACGTTCTGTATCGTAATGAATGGTATCTTAATGGGAGACGAGTTTCAAACGATTATAATGATAGGAAATGACATGCAGCTGGTGATAAATGGTGATGACGTTTTTCGAGATATATCGCGGAGGGTGACGGCGGAGAACGGATGAATTAAAATTTAAAGTTGAAATCTCTTGAAAAAAACAGTATTATAAAGGATGATTTTCTTTTATCTATAAGGAGGAATTATGAAAAAGACAAAATCAATCACCAGGTTTTTCGCAATTGTCATGTCCGCATGTATGATGATGGGCATGGCGGCTTGCAGCAGCTCCGATTCTTCATCAGGAACCGGAAGCAACACGTCTGAGACAAAGGCAGAGGTTGTTCAGGGCGAAAAAGAAGATGGAACCGCTGACAAGGATACTTCTTCTGACAGCGCAGCTCTTACTATCAAGATCGGAGGCTCCGGTCCTCTCACCGGCGGAGCAGCCGTATACGGCAACGCTGTTAAGGACGCGGCCCAGATCGCTGTCGATGAGATCAATGACAAGGGCGGAGTCCAGTTCGATCTGAAATTTGAGGATGACGCTCATGACCCTGAGAAGGCTGTCACCGCTTACGGTTCACTTAAGGACTGGGGCATGCAGGTTTCCCTTGCGACAGTCACTTCGGCTCCCGGAGCCGCTGTCTCCGCAAACTATCAGGAGGATAAGATCTTTGCCATCACTCCTTCAGGCTCATCTCTTGCTGTTATCTATGAAGATCCTACCAATGAGTCTGATCCCTACGGCAACGTTTTCCAGATGTGCTTTACTGATCCCAACCAGGGAGTAGCAAGCGCCGACTATCTCGCGGAGCATACTGATCTTGGAACCAAGATCGCTATCATCTATAAGAACGACGACAACTATTCCACTGGCGTTTATGAGAAGTTCAAGGACGAAGCCGCGGAGAAGTCTCTTGAGGTTGTTTATGAAGGAACCTTCGACGCTTCCAACCAGTCCGATTTCTCAGTCCAGCTTGGCAAGGCTCAGGCGGCAGGCGCTGATCTGCTCTTCCTGCCTATATACTACGAGCCCGCTTCCATGATCCTCACTCAGGCCAACCAGATGGGATATGCCCCTACTGTGTTCGGTATTGACGGCATGGACGGCATCCTCACCCTTGAAGGCTTCGATACCTCTCTGGCTGAGGGCGTGTATCTTCTTACTCCTTTCTCGGCTGACGCGGAAGATGAGCTTACCAAGAGCTTTGTTGAGAGCTACAAGGCAAAGACAGGCGACATCCCTAACCAGTTCGCGGCAGATGCTTATGACTGTGTCTATGCTCTCGCGCAGGCCATCGAGGCTGCTGGCATTACCAGCGATATGAGCGAGGCTGATATCTGTGAAGCACTTGTCAAGCAGTTCACCTCAATGACCTTCAATGGCCTCACCGGCACTGACGTCACCTGGAACGAGAACGGCGAAGTCAGCAAGTCTCCCAAAGCCGTCATCATCCAGAACGGCGAGTATGTCGGAGTAGAGGAGTAAACGTTTTAAAACATGTAATTATTCAGCACCCACAGCGAGGGATGCGCAGCATTCCGGGTCTGTGGTGCTGAATAGTTCTATAACATAACAATATTGTGACAGAGGCACTGGTGAGTACCGGTGCTTCTGTCGCGGCAATTAACCGAAGCGCGTCTGTGACGATAGGGCATGGTCTTGTTTCGGACAGTAACAAAAGGGGTTTTTAGGATGGGTTTTCTGTCTTACTTAATAAGCGGTCTTGGTCTTGGGAGCGTTTACGCGATCATCGCGTTGGGCTATACCATGGTCTATGGTATCGCCAAGATGTTGAATTTCGCGCACGGCGACGTGATCATGATAGGCGCTTATGTATCGTTCTTCGCGCTTAACAGCTTCGGCCTGTCTTTGCCAGTCACGATTTTGCTCGCAGTCACGGTCTGTACCGCGCTTGGAATCGTCATTGAGAAGCTTGCCTACAAGCCTCTCAGGCAGGCATCAAGCCTGGCGGTACTTATCACTGCCATCGGCGTGAGCTATTTTCTCCAGAACGGGGCACAGCTGCTCTGGTCTTCATCGACCAAGGTTTTCCCGTCAGTCTTTGGCAACGGGTCGATCACTATCGGCTCTCTTTCCGTGTCCATCCTGACCATCATCACCATCATGACCTGCATAGTAGTTATGGTGGCGTTGACTCTTTTCATCAACAAGACAAAAACCGGAAGAGCCATGAGGGCGTGTTCTGAGGACAAGGGTGCCTCCACGCTGATGGGTATCAATGTCAACTCGATCATATCCATCACATTTGCCATCGGCTCAGGGCTTGCCGCCATCGCCTCACTGCTTCTTTGCGCGGCTTATCCATCTGTTTTTCCTACCCTTGGTTCGATGCCGGGCATCAAGGCCTTCACGGCGGCTGTCTTCGGAGGTATCGGTTCCATACCCGGGGCCTTTCTCGGAGGACTTTTGCTGGGCATCATAGAGATCTTCGCCAAAGCCTATATTTCCACGCAGCTCTCGGATGCCATTGTTTTTGCCGTCCTTATCGTTGTTTTGCTTATCAAGCCTACCGGGCTTCTTGGGGCAAAGCAGAACGAGAAGGTGTAGGAGGAGAGCCATGGAGAAGAAGAAAAATATCTTTGCCGCTCTTTTCGGAGAAGGGGTCAGAAACAGGACCTTTTCCTTCATAATAGTTATAGCGGCATATATCATACTTGAATCCATGCGGCGTTCAGGCAGCCTTTCGAGCCTGTTTACGGGGCTTCTCGTCCCCATATGCTGTTACGTCATAGCTGCGATAGGACTCAATCTGAATGTGGGAATATCAGGCGAACTCAATCTTGGACAGGCAGGCTTTATGAGCATCGGCGCTTTTACCGGCATAAGCGTGTCCGGCTGCCTCGCATCGTCTCTCACCAATCCCACGTTAAGGCTTATAGTATCTATATTGGTCGCCATGCTCGTGGCGGTGATCTTTGGCCTCATAATCGGTGTTCCCGTGCTTAAGCTTCAGGGCGATTATCTTGCGATAGTCACTCTGGCATTCGGACAGATCATCATGAGCCTTGTCACAAATATGTATCTGGGCTTTGATGAGAACGGCTTCCAGTTCAGTTTCGTTGAGAACAGGACGAAGCTGGCAAAGGGCGGCAAGATGCTGTTGTCAGGTCCCATGGGAGCCAATGGCACGGACAGGATATCAACCTTCACGGTCGGAGCAGTCATGATCGTGCTGGCTCTTTTAGTGGTCTACAACATCATGTACAGCAAGAGCGGAAGAGCCATCATGGCCGCCCGTGACAACCGGATCGCGGCGGAGTCCGTCGGGATCAATATCGCCCGCACAAAGATGCTCGCCTTCGTCATCTCGGCTGCCATGGCAGGAGCTGCCGGAGCCCTCTATGGACTGAATTATAAGACCCTCGTTCCCGCGAAGTTTGATTTCAATACATCCATTTTGATCCTTGTCTTCGTGGTACTCGGCGGTCTTGGAAATATGACAGGGACTATAATCGCTACGGTCGTGCTCGTGCTGCTGCCGGAGCTGCTGCGCCCGATAGCGGATTATCGCATGCTGACATACGCGATCATTCTAATCCTTACGATGATCATCACGAACAATCCTGTCGTCAGGAAGTTTTTCGGCGGTCTTAAGCTGCGCCGCGATACTGCAGGAAGGGAGGCATGATCTATGTCAGACTCAAAATTAATAGTACTTGACGTAAAGGATCTTGGAATTGATTTCGGCGGTCTGACTGCTGTCAACGATTTTTGCCTTCAGATATATGAAAAGGAGATAGTGGGGCTTATAGGACCGAATGGAGCCGGTAAGACTACTGTCTTCAATATGCTCACGAAGGTTTATCAGCCAAGCCGCGGCCAGATTTTTTTCTGCGGCGAGGACACGGCAAAAAAAACAGTCGTGGACATGAATAAGGCGGGGATAGCCCGTACTTTTCAGAATATCCGCCTTTTTTCCAAGCTCAGCGTCCTGGACAATGTGATGACAGGCTTCCATAACAGCATAACCTATTCCCCTGTGTCCGCGGTCCTCAGGCTTCCTTCTTTCAGGGCTCAGGAGAGGGAGTTTACAAAAAAAGCCATGGAGTTGTTATCGATATTTGGGCTTGAAGATCAGGCCGGACAGATGGCGGCTAATCTTCCTTACGGTGCTCAAAGGCGTCTTGAGATAGCGAGGGCCATGGCCACCAATCCGAAGCTGCTGCTTCTCGATGAACCCGCTGCAGGCATGAATCCCCAGGAGACAGAGGAACTGATGGACATGATCAGGCTGGTAAGAGATCATTTCGGAATAGCCATCCTCCTGATCGAGCATGATATGAAGCTTGTCATGGGCATATGTGAGCGGATTACCGTCCTGAACTACGGCATGCTGCTGGCGGAAGGTACTCCTGACGAGATTCAAAACAACCCGGCCGTCGTAAAAGCTTATCTGGGAGAGTGACGTTATGCTGCAGGTATCTGATTTAAAAGTTAATTATGGGATGATAGAGGCCATAAAGGGCATTTCCTTTCATGTGGATGACGGGGAGATAGTAACTCTTATCGGAGCTAACGGTGCCGGCAAGACTACTACCATGCACGCAATATCGGGCTTGCTGAAGCCCGCGTCAGGCAGCATCAGCATGGACGGCACAGACCTGACCAGGACTGCCCCTCACAAGATCGTATCCATGGGACTTGCCCAGGTTCCTGAAGGCCGCAGGGTCTTTGCACAGCAGACAGTCGAGGAGAATCTTGACCTTGGGGCATATTTCAGGAAGGACAGGGAGAATATCAAGGATGACCTTGATTATGTTTACGACCTGTTTCCTCGCCTCAAGGAGCGCCATACCCAGCTTGCGGGAACGCTCTCCGGCGGAGAGCAGCAGATGCTTGCCATGGGACGCGCCCTGATGGCAAGGCCGAAGATCCTTCTGATGGACGAACCCTCCATGGGTCTTTCTCCCCTTCTGGTCTCAGAGATCTTCCACATTATTGAAGAGATCAACAGAAAGGGCACGACCATCCTTCTGGTCGAACAGAACGCGAAAAGGGCTCTCGCCATAGCTGACCGTGCCTATGTACTGGAGACGGGAAGGATAACGCTCAACGGAACCGGTGAAGAGCTTGCCAACGACGAGAGGGTACAAAGGGCTTATCTCGGAGGCTGATTACGTACAGTAATAGTTACAGTTATATGCTAAAAGATTTCTGTGCTGTTGATGACAGCGGGAGGCAGTTATGTATGTAAAGGATCATATGTCCAGGAATCCTTTCACTGTAAGTGAGGATACTTTTATTTCCAAGGCGATCGAGATAATGAGAAGGAATAATTTTCATCGTCTCCCGGTCGTGGACTCGAAAAACAGGATGACCGGCCTCATCACTGAGGGGCTGATCGAAGAAGGCAGCGGTTCGAGGATCACATCCTTATCTATCTATGAGCTGAACTATCTGCTGTCCAGAACCCGCGTCTCGGATATCATGATCAAGGATGTCAAAACCATTTCTCCGGATGTATTATTAGAGGAAGCCGCGCAGAAGATGCTCGATGAGGGCGTGTCTGTTTTGCCTGTAGTAGACGATAAAGGAGAGCTTGTCGGGATCATAACCGAGAAGGACATCTTCAGGGCTTTGACTGAGCTCATGGGCTACAAGAAGCAAGGAACCCGCTTCATCGTGGCTTGCGAGGATCATCCCGGAGTGGCGGCAGGACTTGCGAAGCTTTTCTCGGACAACGATGCGAACATGATCGCGTTGGCTGTATACCACAGCGAAGAGAGAGGTACGGAGCTGGTCGTAAAGGCTACGGGTGAGATATCTGTTGAGAGCATGTCGAAGATCATTATCGACGCGGGATATAAGCTGACCGATGTGGTACAGACGACCATGGAAGGCGAAGTCAAGCATTATCCTCTTCCTAAGTGACGGTCGAACCTTTCAGAACCCATCATAAATGATGACCGGGAGAACTGTTGTGAAAAAAGAAAACATTATTAGCGAAGTTCTCCCAGGTTCGATTGCGGAGGAGCTGGAGATAGACTCAGGGGACATGGTTCTTGAAGTAAACGGACAAGAGCCTGAGGATATTTTCGATTATGATTATCTGTGTGAGGATTCTTATATAGAGCTTCTTGTCAGGAAGGCTGACGGGGAGGATTATCTGTATGAGATAGAGAAGGATGAGGACGAAGATCTTGGCATACGCTTTGAGAACGGCCTCATGGACAGCTATCGCTCCTGCCATAACAGGTGTATTTTCTGCTTTATTGATCAGATGCCGCCTGGCATGCGCGACACGCTTTATTTCAAAGATGACGATGCGCGTCTCTCATTTCTTCAGGGCAATTATATAACACTTACTAACCTTCGTGAAAAAGACATGGACAGGATGATCCGCTATCGCATGGAACCCATCAATATTTCCATCCATACCATGAATCCTGAACTCAGATGCCGTATGCTTAACAATCGGTTCGCGGGCGAGGCACTTTCAAAGCTTGAAAGGTTCTACGAGGCAGGGCTTGAGATGAACGGGCAGATAGTGATGTGTCCGGGTTATAACGACGGCGATGAGCTTGACAATACTATAGCGGGTCTTTTTCGTTATCTGCCTTACATGAAGAGCCTCTCGGTCGTGCCGGTAGGGCTTACCAGGTTCAGGGATGGGCTTGCGAGCCTGACGCCGGTGACCGCGAAGATCGCGAAGGACACAATAGAGCGGATCGAGGCATGGCAGGATAAAGCCTTCGGGCTTTATGGGACGCATTTCGTACACGCCAGCGATGAGCTCTACATCCTCGCGGGGCTTGACCTCCCTGAGGCAGAGCGTTACGATGGATATCTGCAGCTTGCCAACGGCGTGGGCAGCCTTCGTTCCTTGGAGGATGAATACACAGAAGCCCTTGAGGCATATGACGATGATCTCCGCGAGGAAGGGGAGACAGTTACAGTCGCAACTGGGCTCCTCGCTGCGCCTTTCATACGCCGCCTGGCAGACAGATGCGAGGCGCGTTTCCCGGCGAAAAAGATCAATGTCATACCGATAAAAAACAGATTTTTCGGCGAGCAGATTACGGTCGCGGGCCTCATCACCGGAGGAGACCTCATCGAACAGCTGAGGGATAAAGAGCTGGGAGAACGGCTGCTCATACCGGATACCATGTTAAGAAGCGGCGAGGACGTCTTCCTTGACGATGTGAGGTTAAGCGAGGTTGAGGACACTTTACATGTACCTGTAAATATTGTAGAATCCAGTGGTGGCTCATTGCTGGATGCGTTCTTAGGCTACAGAAGCGAAAAAAAAGAGAGATTTCCCGGATACGAACCGGAGGAGATATACTATGAGTAAACCAGTTGTCGCTGTGGTGGGGCGTCCGAACGTCGGAAAATCCACTTTGTTCAACGTGCTCGCAGGCAGCCGTATATCCATAGTCAAAGACACGCCGGGTGTGACGAGAGACCGCATTTATGCTGACTGCACTTGGCTTGACAAGCAGTTTACGGTGATCGATACTGGCGGCATAGAGCCTGCCTCCGATGATATGATGCTCTCTATGATGAGGGAGCAGGCTGAGACAGCAATTTCGGTCGCAAACGTCATTATTTTCATGACAGATGTTAAGGACGGTCTGGTTGAGTCGGACTATCAGGTTGCCGACATCCTCAGACGTTCAGGCAAACCCATCGTGCTTGCTGTCAATAAGGTAGACAGCTTCAAGAAATATGAGCTTGAGGTATATGAGTTCTATAACCTGGCAATGGGAGATCCTATTCCAATCTCAGCAGGACAGAAGCTTGGCATAGGCGACCTTCTCGACAAGGTGGTTGAGCTGTTCAATGCCGACAGCAGCACCGAGGAGACGGAGGACGACCGTCCCAGGATAGCCATCGTGGGCAAGCCGAATGTCGGCAAGTCATCCATAGTGAACAGGATGGCCGGTGAGAACAGGGTGATCGTCTCTGATATCGCGGGGACGACAAGGGATGCCATCGACACGGCGGTTCGCTTCAATAAGAAAGAATATGTCTTTATTGACACAGCTGGTCTGCGCAGAAGGAGCAAGATAAAGGAAGAGATAGAACGCTACAGCATAATAAGGGCTGTCACGGCCGTGGAGAGGGCAGACGTAGTTCTTCTTGTTATCGATGCATCCGAAGGCATCACCGAGCAGGATGCCAAGATCGCCGGCATAGCTCATGAGAACGGCAAGGGTGTGCTGATTCTGGTGAACAAGTGGGATCTTGTGGACAAAGATAACTACACGGCTAAGAAGTTTACTGACAAGATACGTTCCGTGCTGCCTTTTATGCCTTATGCCGAGATCCTTTTCATATCAGCTCTCACGGGACAACGCCTCAACAAGGTGTACGATATGATCGACATGATCATAGCAAACCAGAACATGCGTATATCCACAGGCGTTCTCAATGAGGTTATAAGTGAGGCTGCCGCCATGAACCAGCCTCCTCAGGACAAGGGAAAGCAGCTCAGGATATATTACAGCACCCAGGCATCCGTCAAACCCCCGACGTTTGTCATATTTGTCAATTACAAGGAACTGATGCATTTCTCTTATCAGAGATACCTTGAGAATCAGATACGCAACGCTTTTGGTTTCAGGGGGACGCCCGTGAGGTTTGTGATCAGGGAGAGGAAGGAAAAATGATAAGTAGGTTGTTGAGCCTGGCGTTGGGCTATTGCTTTGGCTTGTTTCAGACAGCATATATTATAGGAAAGATAAAGGGTATCGACCTGAGAAAAGAAGGCAGCGGCAATCTGGGTTCCACAAACGTCTTGAGGGTGCTCGGCAAGAAGGCTGGTATTATTTGTCTTATAGGCGATATAATGAAGACCATTCTGGCCTGTCTTGTGGCTCACACTATATTCGTGGGAGGACCGCTTTACCAGGGAAGCAGCCTGCTTTACATGATATATGCTGGTTTCGGCGCCGTACTTGGCCATGATTATCCGTTTTATCTTCATTTTAAAGGCGGTAAGGGGATCGCGGCGATGGCAGGCCTCATCATCATACTTGACGGAAGGATCGCCATTGTGCTGACTATCATATTCTTTGCTATAGTGATACGTACACGTTACGTCTCGTTAGGTTCTATCACTGTCATGGCTTTGTTCCTGGTCATGTGGATCATATTTAACCAGTTGGGACTGGTAGGTTTGTCATCCGACCTGAGGCTGGAATCGTATCTGATGGTGGCTGTTGCCGTATCTCTGAGCTTCATCCAGCACAGGGCGAACATAGGCAGGCTTATCAACGGAACGGAGAACAAGATAGGTTCAAAGAAGAAATAATAGCCTGTCTGATCGTATTTTAGCCGCTGTTTTGTGGCAGAACGGAGAAAAAATGTTAAAGAGAACAGTTGCTTTGATGTTGGCTTTTGCCCTCATCACAGGTGCAGTTGGCTGTAAAAAAGAAGAGATCGTCCTCAAACCAGTTGAATCATCCGATGTTGCCGATGCCGGTGGATCTACGGAGGACGGCGGGTCAAACACGAAAGAGTATCAGAGAGTTGTCATAGCAACGGGTGCTCTCGGCACCTCGTATACGCCCCTTTTCGCCGATACGGTCGGCGACCTTCGGATAGAAGATCTGACCCAGGTCAAGCTTCTCAGTCACACCGCATCCGGAGCCCCGGACTATGAGGGAAGCATAGCCTCGTTCAGAATGAGCCAGGACTTGGCGGAGGGCACTACTACAGTAACCGTCAGGATTAAAGACGGAATCGTATTTGCTGACAGCACGGAGCTGACGGTTGATGATGTTATTTTTACATATTACGTGGTTGCCGATTCGTCATACAACGGCTATTATCGCAACGTGGCTTCGATACTCAAAGGCTTGAACGGATATCGTGTTAACAACACAGGGGCAGATGCCATAACGATAACGGATGAGATGGTCAAACAGGCTCTTACTGAGGATGCTGACGTCATGCTGTTCATATCTAACTCCATCATAAGGCCTGTGCTTGAGAAGGAGAAGCAGTGGTGCGAGGACAACTGGTCTTCATATGCTGACAGAGGCTATGGAAGCAGCGCCGCGGATTTCTTCATCAGCCTATACATACTGCCCATGATGGTAGACTATGACGCTGCAGGCAAGGATTTTGACCGTATAGTCGAGGACGCCATCGAGATCTACGGAGCGGATTACAGCTCTCTCGGTATGTACTACAGGGGCAGTGCGACATATTTTCAGGATGAGGCGTTCATACTATCAAGGAAGAAGCTTGAAGAGAAATATTACGCTGTGTATGGCGGAGAGGCTACGGATGTCATAACAGGCGTGGAGAAAGTAGACGATCATACTGTGAACTTAACCTTTGAGAGCCTCAACGCGTCAGAGGTAGAGGAGGCGCTTTCCATACCTGTGCTTTCACTCAACCATTACGGCAACAGGGGATATAATTACGATTCTGCGTATTTTGGCGTCAATCGCGGTGATGTTTCATCAATACTTGAAAAAGGCGGAGATTTCTACGGCGGCGGAAGATATTTGTTCCGTGCGGGCAATGACTCCAGGGCAAGGCTTGTGAGAAATGACCGGTATTATAAGGCATCGAAGAGTGATCCTTATGAGGTGGTACTTTTCCACATGGGTTCAGGCGCTACAAAAGCAGCCCTCCGGGCAGGTACGATCGATGCCGGAGGCTTCAGGATAGAATCTAAGACTGATATTGAGGATATTACTGCTGAAACAAGTGAACAGGGCATTCAGCTAAAGACTGTCGGCACCGGCTTCTGCTCCTTCTTCGGAGTAAACGGTTCTGCGGTAAAAGTCGGAGAAGAGCAGGACAGCGAGGCGAGCAAATGCCTCAGGCAGGCACTGCTCACCGCGCTCTCTGTGAACAGGGAGCATTACCGCAAGGAGCTTGGTCTGACCAGTATGTCAACGACTATCAATTCCTTGGCATCTGTCGGTTCCTGGGCATACAACGCTGACAGGCAAGAACCATACGCTGCTACTCCGGATGGAAGCTCGCTGTATTCATTTGACGATGATTTTGATGTGCGCCAGGCAAAAGCCATCGAAGAGATCAAACAGCTGCTGACAGCCGCGGGATATACTCTCAGCGACAGGACGAATAAGTTTACTGACGCTCCTGACGGGGCAAAGATGACTTATACTGTCGGCATCAACCCTTCGGTTGACAACGAAGAAGCCATACTTGCGATAATAAACCAGGCTTCCGAGATATTAAAGTCCCTGGGACTCGGGTTCAAGATAGCAACCATTGAATCGGATGAGGCTTTCAAACAGTATATGTCGGACGAATGCGAGCTTTGGGTCGATTGGTGCAAGGTTGAAGCCGCTCCAAACGCGGCAAAACTCTTTTCATCAACAGGCGATGGAGCACGGTACGGCGAGATAAGACCGGATATAGAGGCTCAGTGTAAATATTTTGACAGTGAGTTCAACAAGTCCGCCGCCGCAACTATCTACGATAGCCTCATGGATGACTTGTACAGCTATGGCTTGATACTGCCTGTTTATGAGAGCAACACAGGTCTGGGTCTTAGAACCGAGCAGCCTTTCACGCCATCAAGATGGATTGAACCGCTGGATGTTCCGGGCGTCATAGGCCAGGTTGCCCTTGAAGATGATGCGGGCAATTTGTCATGAGTTCTCAGGATTCATCATTAAAAAATATGGCTTCTATAGAGATTTATACTGATGGTTCTGCAAAGGGCAATCCAAACGGACCAGGAGGCTATGGGGTTCTCCTTAGATATAAGGATCCGGACGGAAGGGTGCATGAGAGGCATCTCAGCGCCGGATACAGGCGTACCACCAACAACAGGATGGAGCTCATGGCTGCCATAGCTTCGCTTGAGTGCCTGAATCGTCCTTGCCGCGTCAAGCTCTATTCTGATTCGTCATATCTATCCAACGCTTTCAACAAGCATTGGATAGACGGATGGATAAAGGCTGATTGGCGAAGGGGTTCAAAAAATGAAGTAAAGAACATCGACCTGTGGGAGCGGCTGCTTCGTGCTGCCGCCCCTCATCAGATCGAATGGATATGGGTAAAGGGACATGCGGGTCATCCTGAGAATGAGTTTTGTGACAAGCTTGCCACTGACGCGGCGGGATGGCCGGCAGAAAAACTGCTTGACGATAAGCAGTGAATGATGACTGGGCTTGCAGATAGAGTGTGAGATGAATTACGAGGGAGGTTTTATTTTGGAAAAATATGGTTTGAACGAACTTAGACAGATGTTTCTGGATTTCTTTCAGAGCAAGGGACATCTGGTACATGAGAGCTATTCTTTGGTACCTCATAACGACAAGAGCGTCCTGCTCATCCCGGCCGGCATGGCTCCGCTGAAGCCGTATTTCACCGGACAGGAGATTCCGCCCTGCACGAGGATGGCGACCTGCCAGAAGTGCATCCGCACCGGAGATATCGAGAATGTCGGCAAGACGGCCCGCCATGGTACCTTCTTTGAGATGCTGGGCAACTTCTCCTTCGGGGATTATTTCAAGAAGGAAGCGCTTGAATGGTCATGGGAATTCCTGACAGAAGTAGTAGGTATGGACAAGGACCGTCTCTATCCGTCTATCTACCTCGATGACGATGAGGCCTTCGAGATCTGGAATAAGGTCATCGGGATTCCTGAGGAGCGCATCTTCCGTTTCGGCAAAGAGGACAATTTCTGGGAGCACGGCGCAGGTCCTTGCGGTCCTTGCTCTGAGATTTATTACGACCGCGGTGAACAGTATGGCTGCGGAAAGCCGGGCTGTACCGTGGGCTGCGACTGCGACCGCTATATGGAGGTCTGGAACGATGTCTTCACGCAGTTTGAGAACGATGGAAACGGTAATTATACCGAGCTGACGCAGAAGAACATCGATACCGGCATGGGACTTGAGCGCCTTGCGATGGCTGTGCAGGATGTCGACTCCATTTTCAATGTGGACACTATACGCGCTCTTCTTGACGAAGTTGCTTCTATGGCCGGGGTGAAGTATAACGATGACCATAAGACAGATATTTCCCTCAGGCTCATAACTGACCACATTCGTTCCGTCACCTTTATGGTGTCCGACGGTATTCTTCCTTCAAATGAAGGACGCGGCTATGTGCTGCGCCGCCTTCTCCGCCGCGCCGCCCGTCACGGCCGCATGCTCGGCATAGAGGATGGTTTCCTGACAAAGCTTTCGGCCAAGGTCATTGAGACTTCAAAGAGCGGTTACCCCGACCTCGTCGACAAACAGAATTATATCTTCAAGGTCATCGGTCAGGAAGAGGAGAATTTCAACCGCACTATCAATCAGGGTCTTGAATTCCTCGGCGATTACATGAAGAAGCTTGAGGAAACCGGACAGAAGCAGCTTTCCGGGGAGGATGCTTTCAAGCTCTACGATACCTACGGCTTTCCGCTTGACCTCACCAAGGAGATTCTTGATGAAAAGGGCTTTACCGTGGACGAGGACGGCTTTGCCGCGTCAATGGAGGAGCAGAGAGTGCGTGCCCGCAAAGCCAGAGGCACTTCAAACTATATGGGCGCGGAGGATTCCATCTATCAGTCAATGGCTGATATCACCACGGAATTCACCGGCTATGCCAGCGTCAGCGGCAGCTCAAGAATAGCTGTACTCGGAGCCAGGAAGGTCGAGAAGAACGAAGACGGGACCGAGCGTTCGTTTGATGTCGGGACAGAAGCCCTTACTGACGGCGATGAGGGCACTGTTGTGACCTTTGAGACTCCGTTTTACGCGACCAAGGGCGGTCAGGTAGGAGATACCGGCAGGATCTTCGGCAGCGACGGCGCGGAGTTCATGGTTGAGAAGACCATAACCCTTCCCGGAGGGAAGGTGGGTCATATAGGCAGAGTCGTGTCAGGCATGTTCCGCGAAGACGAAGAGGTGAGGTTAAAGGTCGATGAATCAAGGCGGAGGCTTATCTGCCGCAACCATTCCGCGACCCATCTGCTTCAGAAAGCCTTGAGGGAAGTGTTGGGCGACCACGTGACGCAGAACGGTTCTTATGTAGATGCCGACAGGCTGAGATTCGACTTTACCCATTTTTCCGCTATGACAGCCGATGAGATAAAGCGGGTCGAGGAGATCGTAAACAACGAGATCCAGGCGGCTCTTCCCGTGTGTACGCAGGAGATGGGCATAGAGGAAGCCAGAAAGACCGGAGCCATGGCGCTTTTTGGCGAAAAATACGGCGACAAGGTCAGGGTGGTCTCCATGGGGGATTTCTCTGTTGAGCTTTGCGGCGGCACACACGTGTCAAATACCGAGGAGATCAACTGCTTCAAGATCATCTCCGAAGCTGGTGTCGCGGCCGGCGTGAGACGCATCGAGGCACTGACATCGGCCGGACTGCTCGCTTACTATGATGATGAGCACAGGAAGCTGCATGAGGCCGCTGCGGTGGCGAAGACCTCTTCTGATACGCTCGCAGACAGGATCCGTCAGATGAACGATGAGATCAGGAAGCTGCAGCATGAGAATGCCGCCCTTCAGGACAAGCTTGCGAAGGCTTCTATGGGAGACATCACGGACAAGGTCAAGGAGATCATGGGCACGAAGCTTCTTGCCGCAGAGGTTCCGGAGATGGATATGAACAGCCTCCGCAATCTCAGCGATGAACTCAAAGCCAAGGTCGGTGAAGGAGTCATAGTGCTCGCCTCAAAGCAGGGCGGCAAGGTGAATCTCATAGTGTCCGCCACGGATGCCGCTCTCAAGGCCGGGGCGCATGCGGGTAACCTGATCCGAGAGATCGCTCCTAAGGTCGGCGGAGGCGGCGGCGGCCGCCCGAATATGGCACAGGCCGGCGGCAAGAATCCTGCCGGGATCGCGGATGCCATGGCCGAAGCTGAGAAGGTTCTGGCGAGGATGCTCGAAAAATAAACATCCATAGCATGCCTGTGCTGCCACAACGTATGAAGGTTGTGGCAGCATACAGGCGATGTATGGATGCATCCCTATATGGCCACCCGCTTCGCGGGGGCCGACTTTCAAAGAAATTAATATTGCTATTGACGAATCAAAAAAAAATGATATAATAATAAAAGTGCTAAACGACACGTATGCACAAGTCTACAATCGGAGGGAGGTTAGGTGTCGGATGGCAACCGTTATTGTCAAGGAGAATGAGACGCTGGACAGCGCCCTCCGTCGTTTTAAGAGAAATTGCGCTAAGGACGGAATCCAGCAGGAAATCCGCAAGAGAGAACATTACGAGAAGCCCAGTGTCAGACGCAAGAAGAAGTCTGAGGCGGCAAGAAAGCGCAAGAGCAACTGAAGCTTTCAAGAGGCAGTTCCTTCGGGAACTGCCTTTTTCTAAGAAGTGAAGCACGAAGCCGCCGTGAGACTTATATGGCTTGAATCGCTGCTACTGGCCTGGCGGTTCATTTAATAGCTTCTGAGTAGTTACATTTTACAAGGAGTAACGGTATCAGTATATGAGCATCATTGAGAACATAATTGAGATACCAGCCGACCAGCTGAGGACTGTCAGCGGGCAGCTGGATTCATTTCTAAAAAAAATCGAGTATACATTGCATGTTTCGCTCATACCTCGCGATGGTGCGCTGAAGATCATAGGTCCTGAGAAATCTGTCAGCAAAGCAAAAGAGGTCATCGGCAGCCTTGCCGAGCTTTCCAGAAGGTCGGGCAAGGTGACGGAGCAGAACGTGGACTACGCGCTGTCCCTCGCAATCGAGGACAGCAGCAGCCCTGATGCCATAGTCGATATAGATAAAGAGGTCATCTGCCACACTGTACATGGCAAGCCTGTCAAACCGAAGACGCTGGGACAGAAACGCTATGTAAACGCCATCAGGGAGAACATGGTCTGTTTCGGGCTGGGACCAGCCGGTACGGGAAAGACTTATCTGGCCATGGCTATGGCGATAAACGCGTTTAAGAATAACGAAGTCAGCAGGATCATTCTCACAAGACCAGCTATAGAAGCAGGTGAAAAGCTGGGTTTTCTGCCCGGAGACCTTCAAAGCAAGATCGATCCATATCTGAGGCCTCTATATGATGCCCTCTTTGAGATCATGGGCGCGGAGGCCTATCAGAATAATTACGAAAAAGGACTTATAGAGGTGGCGCCACTGGCGTACATGCGAGGAAGGACGTTGGACAACGCTTATATCATCCTTGATGAGGCGCAGAACACGACGCCTGCCCAGATGAAGATGTTCCTGACACGTATCGGCTTTGGCTCTAAAGCCATCATCACCGGAGATACTACCCAGAAGGATCTTCCGACTGGCACGGCTTCGGGTCTGGATGTTGCGCTGAAGGTACTCCAGGGCATAGAAGGCATAAGCATGATGCGCATGACCAGCCGCGACGTTGTGAGGCATCCGCTCGTGCAGAAGATAGTGGACGCTTATGAGAATTATGAGAAACGCGAGCAATACCGCAAGGAGAGGGCAGGCCGTTACGGCCATGGCCGTGACAGGGACAGGCGTTCCGGAAAGGAATGAGCATTATGACAGTCGATATTGAGTATGAGCTGTACGAGGGCTGTGCGAATGACGGCCTTGACCCTGCCATAATTGAAGAGGGATGTGCTAAAACCGACACAGGAACTGCGATGACGGATGAAGAGACAGCTGAAGATATTGACCTGGCGGACACAGGTTACGCCAGAGACAAGATAGAGGCTCTTCTTGGCATTGACACAAGAGATATCATCCGCAAGGTCGCTGACGAGGCTTTGCGGCAGGAGGGCTGTCCGTGGGAAGCTATGTTCGATGTATTGATCACGGGAGATGAGGAGATAAGAGCCATCAACAGTGATAACCGGGGCATAGACCGTCCTACTGACGTTCTCTCGTTTCCCATGATAAGCTTTGACGAGCCAGGTGATTTCTCGATCTGCGAGAACCCTGCCTTCGAGGCGGATTATTTTAATCCGGATACCGGGGAGCTGATGCTCGGAAGCATAGTATTGTCGGTTCCGAGGATACTTGCGCAGGCTTGTGAATACGGACACAGCGTCGAACGTGAATTCGCTTTTCTTGTAGCGCATAGTATGTTCCATCTCATGGGCTATGACCACATGTCTGAGGCGGAGGAGAGCGTGATGAAGCAGAAGCAATATTCCGTCCTTGATGCATTGGGGATTGTACGATAAATACTGCCGGTTAGAGCGGAAACAGGAGTCCAGATGAACACTAACACTAAGAAGAACAACAATTTCCTTGTACAGGGAAGCATACTGGCTATAGCCGGGATCGTTGTACGTATTATCGGTCTGTTGTATCGTATTCCGATGACGAACATCATCGGTGAGGATGGAATAGGCGTTTATTCCACGGCCTACACGATATACAACATCTTGCTGCTGATCTCATCCTATAGCCTGCCGGTGGCGGTATCAAGGCTCGTCGCGGCGAGGAGAAGCATCGGGGAGTACAAGAACGCGGGGAGGGTTCTCACCTGCGCGCTTCTGTTCGCGACCATCTCAGGGACGACAATGTGCGCCGTGGCATATTTTGGCGCGGGCTATTTTGCCAGGAGCATAATGGGGATGCCGGAGGCCGAGTACGCGATCAAGACCTTGGCTCCTACGATCCTCATCATGGCCTTTTTGGGGACTCTTCGCGGATATTTTCAGGGACATGGTACCATGATACCGACAGCGGTCTCTCAGGTTATCGAGCAGATCGTGAACGCCGTCGTCAGCGTCGGGGCGGCATGGATACTTTTCAACAAGGGAATGGAGCTTGATGCGGGCGGCAGCAACTACTATCAGTCTGCATTCGGAGCCGCAGGCGGCACCATAGGCACAGGCATGGGCGCTCTTTCGGCCTTCATTTTCTGCGTAATCCTTTTCTTCTTCTTCCAGAAGGTCACGAAGCAGCAGCTTCGTCAGGATACTATGCGTGACGCTGACCTTGAGACTTATCCCGACGTGATGAAGCTCATCATCTTCACCATCGTTCCGGTGCTCATCAGCACAACGGTCTATCAGCTAAGCCTCATAGTCGACCAGTCGATATTCGCTAAGTACGTGGGTTCAGACTACAAGGCCGTCTGGGGCATATACAGCGGAAAATACAACCTGCTTATCAACGTTCCCGTCGCCTTTGCTTCCGCGCTTGCTTCATCTATCATCCCCACTCTTTCGGGCGCGATGGCGAGGGGCGACAGAGAGGATGCCCGAAAAAAGACCGCGGAAGCTATCCGCTTCAACATGCTGATCGCGATCCCTTGTGCGGTAGGCCTTGGTGTTTTGGCGCGTCCGCTCATGCGCCTGTTGTTCAGCGGCGCAAATATCGAAGCCGGCAGGATGATGATGCTGGGGTCGGCTGCGGTCGTTTTCTATTCGCTTTCCACGATCACGAACTCTATCCTTCAGGGGACGGGCAATATCTGGATGCCTGTACGGAACGCCGTACTGTCGCTGGGAATCCATATAGGTATATTGGCTGTTCTGCTCTGGGTGTTTGACCTGGGGATCCTCGGCGTAGTTTTTGCCAACATTGCGTTTGCTCTCTTGATGAGCATCTTCAACAATATCAGTGTGAGACGCGTGACAGGGCATCGTCAGGAGTACCTGAAGACCTTCATCATGCCGCTGTTTTGCGCGTCGTTGATGGGACTTGCCGCAAGGCTATTGTACAATGTAGTGAGCCGTTTCACTGGAAATGCGGTGAGCTCGGCTTTGTCTGTGGTTCTGGCGGTCATTTTGTACGCAGTGCTGCTGCTTCTCACCCGAACTGTGAATGAGGAAGAACTCAAGGGCTTCCCCAAGGGGGCTGTGCTTGCGCGCTTAGCGAGAAAGCTGCATCTTATAGGATGAAAAAGTGATTATTCAGCTCACGCAGCGAGGGATGCGCAGCATTCTGGGTCCGGGGCGCCGAATAATCAGATGAATATAAAACAATGAAAAGAATAATCATAGTTGGCGCGGGCGCATCGGGACTTGCCGCGGCGATAGAAGCGGGTACGGCCGGGGCAGATGTGACCGTGCTAGAAGCAGGGAAGAGAGCGGGCAAGAAGCTTCTGTCCACCGGAAATGGGAGATGCAATCTCACAAATCTTGATATCGGGACAGGTGATGGCCGGCATGATGCAGCTAAAAAGATACATGGTCTGCCTGATGGATACCGGGATCTTACAGCAGCATCCGGGCATCATCCTAAAGAATGGTCTGACAGGACAGACGAGAAGCATAATGAAAAAGAAGATTCATATGCCGTGACGGATTACCACAGCAGGGACATTGCCTTCGCGCGAGGCTGTATCAGCAGGTTCTCGGGGGAAGACGCAGTCAGATGGTTTGGCGCACTTGGAATCCCTTGTGTTTCAAAAGGAGCATTGGTCTATCCTCGAAGCCTCCAGGCCGCCTCTGTTCTGGATGCACTTCGATTTAAAGCCGAGGAAGCAGGCGTCAGGTTCATATTTGAGTCAAAGGTGAGATCGGTAGACCGCATAGGAAAAGAATTTACAGTGTTCGCTGAGAGTGGGAGCTACAATGCCGACGCAGTAATTATTTCCACCGGGGGAAGGGCTATGCCGTCCTCCGGTTCTGATGGGAGCGGCGCTGTCATATGCCATAAGCTCGGTCACACGATCATCCCGGAGGCACCCGCCCTTGTTCCGCTGAAATGCGGCGGGCTTCCTTTCAGCTCCATCGCAGGGATCAGGGCGCAAGCGGACGTGAAGGCGTTTTGCGGGAAAAGATTGTTGGCTGAGGATGAAGGCGAGCTGCAGTTTACAGCGTATGGTATTTCGGGCATTCCCGTCATGCAGATAAGCGGCGCAGTATCAAGGGCGCTTTATGATGGAGGCAGATGCTCCATAGAAATAGATCTTGTGCCGGAGATGACGGAGGAGGCTTTAGCACGTCTCATAGAAGACAGGGTCTCAGGCTTCAGCGGCAGAACCTGCTCACAGCTGCTGCTGGGTTTGCTGCCAAGAAAGCTGTATGAGGCCTTGCTGAAGAATTCGGGAGTACGGCTGCAGCAGGATATAGGGGAATACTTTATAGATAAGAAAGACCGGCTCGACAAGAAGCGTATCGCTGCCGTCGTCCATATGCTGAAGCATCTCAGGGTTCAGGCGGAGGGAACCATGGGCTGGGATCACGCGCAGGTCACTTCCGGCGGCGTCGATGTCTCCGAGATAGATGCCGCCGCCATGGAATCAAAGCTGGTTCCCGGGCTTTATATTACGGGAGAACTCATGGACGTTGACGGTCCGTGCGGTGGCTATAACCTGCATTGGGCATGGGCTACCGGGATCCTGGCAGGGCGGTCAGCCGCGACAAAGTGCGGATAACGGGCGGTGGGCAAGAGAATGAGTGATGGGCAATATGCAGAAATAAGAAGCCACGCGGGGACTTTTATAAAAGGCCTTCTTTGACGCACTGGTCGGTGGCAGAACGGGAGATTAAAGATTGAAAAATGATAGTAATAAGAGATATTCATCTTCCCATCGGCTTCGGTGAGGAGGATGTCATAAGAGCCGTGCGCAGGGAAGGCTTCGACATAAGAAAGGGCGGCTTCAATTTTGAAAAATTATCTCTTGACGCTCGCAGGAAACCGAGGCTCCAATATATCGCGTCATTGTCTTTTTCAGCGGGTTCAGATGATAAAGAACAAGCGCTATTGTCTCACTCAAAAAGCAGAAAAGCTTCGCTGTATCTGCCTCAGAAGTATAGCTTTCCTATAGAAGGATCGCTTGACCTGAAGCACCGTCCCGTGGTGGTTGGTGCTGGTCCGGGAGGTCTTTTCTGTGCGCTCACCCTCGCGGAAAGAGGCTATGCGCCTGTTTTGATCGAGCGCGGCCGCAGCGTTGCGAAAAGAACAGCGGATGTTAGGGAATATTGGGACGGCGGCAGGCTGAAGCCGGACTCAAACGTTCAGTTCGGAGAGGGCGGAGCCGGTACGTTTTCAGACGGAAAACTTCACACACAGGTCAAAGAGCGTTCCGGCCGTATCCGCCGTGTGCTTGAGGTCTTTGCTGACTGCGGGGCTTCGGAAGAGATACTATATTGGAACAAACCGCATATAGGAACCGACGTATTAAAAACTGTCGTGACGAACCTGAGCGAAAAGATCAGAAAGCTTGGCGGCGACATTTTATTCGAAACAAAGGCTTCCGGCATTATTATTTCTGATGGGAAGCTGGTCGGATTATCATGTGATACGCCTGAGGGGAAACGGCTGATAAAGACCGAGGCGGCCGTATTTGCCATAGGGCATAGCGCAAGAGATACCTTTTCAATGCTGGACGAGGCAGGAGTCCCCATGACAGCAAAAGACTTTGCCGTGGGCATAAGGGTCCAGCACCCTCAAGATGAGATACAGCTTGCCCAGTATGGCTGCGTTGATTATGGCAGGCTGCCCGTGGCGGATTACAAGCTGACCGCGAGGGCAGGCGATGGAAGAGGCGTATATTCTTTTTGTATGTGCCCCGGCGGACAGGTTGTCGATGCTTCCTCGGAGGAGGGCATGATCGCCGTCAACGGTATGAGCGGCTCCAAACGGGATGGGAGGAACGCGAATTCCGCCATAGTTGTGAGCGTCTCTGAGAAGGATTATGTCAATGAAAATTTCTCAGGGAAGGCTTACATGGGCAGAAAGCCGCTTCTTGGACTTGAGTTCCAGCGCAGCCTCGAGCGCGCGGCATACAGGAGCGGCCAGGGAAGGATTCCTGTACAGCTGCTGGGTGATTTCAAAGACAGAAGGCTATCTGCTTCATTTGGCGATGTCGTACCGGATTTTTGCGGCGGCTATGGCTTCGGCGACCTGAACGCGGTGCTTCCCACAGTGATATGCAGGGCATTGATCGATGGCTTCGAGCATTTCGACCACAGTATTCATGGGTTTGGGAGACCGGATGCCATATTAGCCGGTGTTGAGAGCAGGACTTCATCGCCGGTCCGAATAGAAAGAGACGAGCGCTTTGAAAGCCCTTTGAAGGGGCTTTTCCCCTGCGGCGAAGGCGCAGGCTATGCCGGCGGCATCACTTCGGCGGCAGTTGACGGCATAAAGGTTGCGGAGGAGATAATCAGGAGGTACAGACCATATGGATCAGAAGGACATTGACAGGATAAATGAGCTTTACCACAAGTTTAAGGAAGGGACGATCACCGAGCAGGAAGCCGAGGAGAGGGAGAAGCTTCGCCAGGAATACATAGAGGCTCTTCGGAGGAACCTGAGGGCGAGCCTTGACAGCACGAAGATCCAATACCCTGACGGCAGGGTGGAGTCGTTAAGGTCACGGGCAGAGAATATTAGATCCAAGCGCAGCAAGTAAGCATCCATAGCACGCCTGTGCTGTCACAATGTATGAAAGTTGTGGCAGCATACAGGCGATGTATGGATGCATCCCTATATGGCCACCCACTTCGCAGGGGGCCGACTTCTAAAGTAAACCTACATGCCAAGTTTGGCACAACCATACTTTATAAGTCATCGCGAGGCTCCGTGCTTCGCGGGGACCGGCTTTCAAGGTAAGGGGAAAAAATGGAGAGAGCAACGATAATTCTTAAAAAAGGTGAGGGGAGATCGCTTAAAGCAGGAGGTCCCTGGATATATTCAAATGAGATCTCCTCTATCATGGGAGCGTTTGAACCGGGAGATGTGGTCAGGGTGAAGGATTTTGATGGTTATCCTCTGGGCAAAGGCTTCTTCAACCCTCACTCGAAGATAGCCGTAAGGATGCTTGACCGTGATCCGGAGGTCGTGATAGATGAGGCTTTCTGGAGATACCGCGTGAAAAGGGCCTGGGAATACAGGAAGAAAACAGTGGATACGTCGAGCTGCCGCGTCATATTCGGTGAAGCAGATTTCCTTCCCGGTCTTACGGTGGACAAATATGAGGACGTGCTCGTCGTCGAGTCGCTGTCGTTGGGCATAGATCGCGTAAAAGATACCATATTGGGGATGCTGAAGGATATCTTGGCTGAGGACGGCATAAGCGTAAGGGGCGTGTATGAGAGAAGTGAGGCGAAGGTAAGGCTGAAGGAAGGCCTTGAACCTGTGAAGGGCTTCATCGGAGCTCCGTTTGATACGCAGGTAAAGATCAAAGAAAATGGGCTGACCTTCCTCGTGGATGTGGAAAACGGTCAGAAGACAGGCTTTTTCCTTGACCAGAAATATAACAGGGCGGCGATCAGGAAGATCAGCGAGGGGGCGGAGGTGCTCGATTGCTTCACGCACACGGGTTCATTTGCCCTGAATGCCGCCGCCGGAGGCGCGCGTTCTGTCCTGGCCGTAGATGTCTCGGAGGATGCCTGTGAGCGGGCGAGGCTGAATGTGAGCCTGAACGGCTTTGAAGACAGGGTGGAAATATACCGCGATGATATCTTCGACATGCTTCCCAGGATGGAAGAAGAGGGCAGGGACTTCGATGTGGTGATACTTGATCCCCCCGCGTTCGCAAAAAGCAAAGAGGCCACAAAAGCGGCCATGCGTGGTTACCGGGAGATAAATTCCCGCGGCATGAGGCTTGTCCGAGACGGAGGCTTTCTAGTGACCTGTTCCTGCACACGCTTCATGACGTATGAGCTGTTCGCCCAGATGCTTTTTCAGTCAGCGAGGAGCGCCCATTGCCGGCTAAGGCAGGTCGAGTACCGCACTCAATCCCCGGACCACCCCATATTGTGGGGAGCCGACGAATCGTATTATTTGAAGTTTTATATCTTCCAGGTCATAAGGTCCTGAAGCCGTAAGACGGGAAGTCTATAAGCGACAGTGATAAAGTCAGCTGGCAGCCAGTTCAAAAGACATAAGCGCTGACAGTGCAAAATACCATGGTTTTCCACTCTGCGTCTTGCCGAGCTACCGGATGTTGCATAGGAGTCAGGAGTCAAGTAACCGAGTCAATGCAGCAGATGCGCATACTGTCAACAGAGGCTGCAGGGTAGTCAGAGGCCGAACAGCAATACCCGAAATTGAACGACGAACGTCACTGTGATCGAAAACATAACGTAAGTAAAAAAAATAACGCCCCCGGAAGAGATACCCGGAGGCGTTTATTATGTTCCAGGCTACGAGCCGGGAGCTATGGGGCGGTCAGAGGCGCTGCGCGCCATGACTGGTTTATCTGTTAAGAGCGATTTCTTTGTGTATCAGCGGCTCAAAGTCCTGAGGGGGAAGGGGGCGTGAGAAGAAGTAGCCCTGAACCAGCTCACAGCCTGAACCGCGGAGCAGATCGCACTGTTCCTGTGTCTCGACTCCCTCCGCGACGACCGGTACATTCAGGTATCTGGCTATGTCAAGTATGAGTTCGACTAGCCTGAATTCCTTCGATCCTTGATGGATGTTCTGAATGAACTTCATATCAATCTTCAGAACATCGATAGGAAGGGACGAGAGCATGTTCAGCGATGAGTAACCGCTGCCGAAATCATCCATCTCAATCTGAAAACCATCCATGCGCAGCTTCTCTATGACCGATATCAACTGATTGGCGTTATCGGTATAAGCTGATTCGGTGACCTCCAGCTTCATGCTGTCAGGAGTGAGTCCGTTCTTGTTGATGATAACCAACAGCTTTTGCTCGAGGTTTGAATCAAAAATATCTGTGCGCGACAGATTGACCGACATAGGCAGTGTAAATCCCAGCTCATCCCTCCACTTGGCGATCTGCCGCGCGGCTTCATTCCATACATATTCATCGATGAAATGAATCAGTCCGTAGCTCTCAAACAGAGGTATAAAGTCTCCCGGAGAAATCATGCCAAGTTCTGGGTGTTTCCATCTGATAAGAGCTTCCGCGCTGCTAAGCTTCGGCGGATCGCATTGGATATTATATTTTGGCTGATAAAAAACGATGAACTGGTGCTCGTCCAAGGCACTTCTCAGGTCGTTCAGGAGTCTCTGGTTGTAGATCTCTTTCTGAAGCATGCTCTCGTTAAATATCATGAGATGAGTGACATAATTGCCGCGCATCATATCGCAGGCGGTCTTCGCGCGGTCAAACATCACGAAAGGATCCAGCTCGTCCTTCCAGGGCTTTACTCCCATCCGCAGTATGATAGCTGTGTTGGGGAAGCTCTCGCTTATCGCTGACTGGAAAAGCTCAAGGATGGAGTCATAGTCTTCTTGATGCTCACAGTAAATATAATAGTAATCCGCTTCAAGGCGGGAGGCGATGCCGTATACATCATTCAGAAAACAGGTTATCACATCACCTATTTTTTGCAGTACCTTGTCGCCGAAGATGCGGCCGTTGAGGTTATTAATAGAATGAAAATGATCTATGTTCAAGACGATCGCGTCCATATGCATATTCGACTGATAGGAATATATCCTCTCGACATATTCCTTGAAGAAGTTGCGGCTGTAAAGTCCTGAGATAGGGTCTTTCTCCGCATTTCTTATCAGCTGCTGACCATCGCTCAACTCGATGATCCTCTTGACACGGGCAAGGATCACTTCATGCATATCAAAAGGCTTTGTGATAAAATCGAGCGCACCGGCCTTCAGTGCCTTCAGTTCAGCATTTTTCTCTGCTGTAAGAACGATCACAGGGATATTCCGAAGGAGTTGGTCGCTGCTAAGCTGGTCAAGAACTTCAAAACCGTCCATTACAGGCATCATAAGGTCAAGAAGGATAATGGAAAGCTTGTCATGGTATTGTCTGATCAATTCCATGGCTTTTTGACCGTCAGGCGCATATAGTAGATCATAGTTATCTTCAAGAATAACACCCAGGACATCGCGGTTAATCTCTTGATCGTCGACGATCAAGACCAGGTGTCTGTGATAAAGTTTATTTGCTGCTATCATTTGTCTCTCCTTAATACCCGCAGACATATAGTTCTTGTGACTGAGGAATATTCTACGATGAGATATGGTATATACAAGTAGGGAATGAAAAGTTTATAAGAAATGCACGATACAATAACAGTTGATGAGATGTAACTATTCTATCAATTATTATGATTTATTACAACTATTTTTTTCGGAAAATCAGCACGATTTTCTAATTTTTTACGCAGATGGGACAATAATAGCCATTCTGTTGATAATGCCATGAAGGGGGAGATGAAAAATGGCACGGAAGAAGGAAAAAATCCAATGATGGCATGTAAAAAAGCCGCCCTTTACAACAACGCTTTACTGTGCTACTATATTGAAATGCAATGTCTGTCCTTGTTTTTAAGGAGGTTATTGCATTTATTTCCAAGACTACAGTTGAAAAGAAGGGGAAAGAAAAATGAAAAAATCTTTAGCGATCATCCTTTCACTCACACTTGCGGCATCGGTATTTGCCGGCTGCGCTTCTAACGCTTCATCCGGTCAGAATGCGGAGACGAAGGAAGCCGTGGTCACTGAAGCCGCGACCACGGAAGCCGAAAACCAGGATAAAGCCGATGAGGCGACTGACGTGACTGAGGCGGCGGGCAGTGACGAGGCTGCAGCCGCGCAGGGCGGAGAAACCGATGATATGTACGGCGAAGGTTACGAGTTTAAGCACGGTTTCGACCTGGATTATCCTCCGTACTCTTATATCGGTGACGACGGTTCTATCGGCGGTTTTGATGTTGAGATGGCCAAGGCTGTCTGTGAATACTACGGCTGGACTTATAAGGCAGTTCCTTTCAACTGGGACGCGAAGGATGCCGAGCTGAACGCGGGAAGCTGCGACTGCATCTGGTCGGGCTTCACCATGAACGGGCGTGAGGATGATTATCTTTGGAGCAAGCCTTATTCGGACAATACCCAGATGATCATGGTCAATAAGGATTCCGGGATTGCCACCCTCGCGGATCTTGCCGGGAAGGCGGTCGGCGTCCAGACCTCTACGTCAGCATATGACCTTCTGAACGACGAAGAGGGACAGGCAGCCCTTAAGGATACCTTCAGCTCCCTTGAAGTATATGAGACCTATACCATCGCTTTTAATGATCTCAAGGCAGGTGCCATAGACGCTATCGCCATTGATGTGACCAGCGGCAACTTCCTTATGAGTTCAGAGACCGACTACAAATTCATCGATGAAGTCCTCGGAAGCGAACAGTACGCCGTAGGCTTCCGTAAAGGCGATACGGTTCTGTGCGAGAAGATCAACGCGGCGCTTGACGCTCTGACAGCGGATGGGACATACGATGCAATCGGGCAGAAGTACCCTGAGATCTATGACTATCTCACCCTGAATAAATGATAAATAACGGGTCAATGAGGGTCGATCATAGCCGTTGAATAAATATGACCGTAAGTATAAATAGTAGAACAAGCGAGGAATCCCAATGTCTTTATCGACTATGATATCCACTATGTCCGTCGGTATGCTCCGTACATGCGGCATATTTGCCTTGACGCTTCTTGGCGCCTTGCCGCTTGGCATGTTGGTGGCACTCTTGAGAAAGTCTCGTTATGCTGTCGTCAGAGGAGTGACCCGGGGATACATATCCATAATCCGCGGCACTCCGCTGATGCTTCAGCTTCTCGTATGGTATTTCGGTCCCTACTACCTTTTTCGCATACCTATCAGAGGCTGGCGTTTTCCTGCCCTGATACTGGGCTTCGTGCTGAATTACGCGGCATATTTCGCCGAGATATACAGAAGCGGCATCGAATCGATCCCTGTCGGACAGTATGAGGCGGCCGAGGTTCTGGGATACACGAAGACGCAGACATTCATGCGCATAATTCTCCCTCAGGTTATCAAGAGGATCACGCCTACCGTGACCAACGAGGTCATAACTCTGGTCAAGGATACATCCCTTGCTTTTACGTTGGCGTATCAGGAGGTGTTTTCGCTGTCGAAACAGATATCAGCCTCCCAGACCTCATTTACTCCCTTTGTGATAGCAGGCGTCTTTTATTTTGTCGCCAATTATCTTGTGGAGTTCGTGATGCTTCGCATTGAGAAGGCCTTGGATTATTACAAATAAGACCGCAGGAGAGGCAGAGAATCATGATCTTAGAGATGAAAAACATCAGTAAGCGCTTTGATAAGCTCCATGTGCTGAAGGATATCAGCTTCGGAGTGGACAGCGGCGAAGTGGTCAGCATCATAGGACCTTCAGGCTCCGGAAAATCTACTCTGTTAAGATGCGCGACATTTCTGGAGACCATCGATGGCGGAGAGATCATCTATATGGGGAAGAAGGCGGCACATACTGACGCGGACGGCAATGCCGTATATGTCAGCCCGAAGGAGATGCGTGAGTTCCGCACATACTGCGGGCTTGTATTCCAGCAGTTCAACCTGTTCCCTCATTACAGCATCCTGAAGAATCTTACGGATGCGCCGATCCATGTCCAGCACCGAAGCCGCGAGGAGGCCGAGATGACTGCCATGGAGCTTCTCGGCAAGATGGGCATAGCGGACAAGGCGAAGGCCTATCCCTTCCAGCTTTCAGGCGGACAGCAACAGCGTGTAGCCATAGCAAGGGCGCTGGCCATGAAGCCGGAGATCCTTTTCTTCGATGAACCCACATCCGCGCTGGATCCTGAGCTTACCGGCGAAGTGCTGAAGGTCATCAGGCAGCTCGCGGAGGAGAAGATGACCATGGTGGTCGTCACGCATGAGATGCCTTTCGCCAAGGCAGTCAGCAACAGGGTCTTGTTCATGGACGGCGGAGTCGTAGTCGAACAGGGTTCCCCTGAGGAGGTATTCGACAATCCTAAAGAGGAGAGGACAAAACAGTTCCTTCGAGTGTTTGAAAGATAGGAATAAATGAATAATAACAAAAATATCATTTTCAGCATTCTTGACCCGACTGGCAATATAACTGCCTTGGTCGAGAGTGAGGTATCCATTGACCGGCAGCCATCTGTGGCTGCCGGTATTATGGATTTATATGAGGATGTGGAACAAGTGGGTTTTGTCGGATTCAGCAGAAATGATGTTTACATGGGCTGCGACAGCAATACCGGCATGGCTTACAATAACTGCCACATTGATTGTCAGCTTCGTATGGCCGGAGGTGAATTCTGCGGCAATGCCGCCATGTCAGCCGCAGTTCTTTATCATATTCGAAATATGTCTGCAGAGGACGGCAGGTTCAGCAGTAACGATCAGGCAGGCAGTAACGGTCAGGTCAGCAGTAACGGTCAGGTCGGCAGGAACGATCAGATCAGCAATAATGATCAGGCAGATAGGAACGATCAGATCAGCAGTAAAAAGACAGATGTTCCTGTTTCTGTTGTGCTGAGGGTTTCTGGTTCTTCTGTTCCTATAGAAGTCAAATTGTTCCGCGATTCATGTATCGAATACAGAACAGCCATTCATATGCCCCCGGCACTATCCATAACTGAAAAGATATTTGTATTTAAGCTTCAGGATGGAACCAGCATAGGAGCGCCTCTTCCCATTGTTGAGCTCGAAGGTATATCGCATATCATAGTGGAGGATCGATCTCCTCTGTTTTTTATAAGCGAGCGGGGAGATTATGCTGAAAGAGCCATACGTCAATGGCAGGCAGAGCTTGGCGCAGATGGCCTGGGCTTGATGTTTCTTAGCAGCTTGCCCACAGGGATAGGGATGAAGCCTCTGGTGTACATTCCTCGCGGAGATACAATTTTCTGGGAGAGATCCTGTGCGAGCGGTACATGCGCTGTTGGGATTCACCGCGCATGGAAAGAAGCACGCTCTGTAGAATTGACTCTGCAAGAACCGGGCGGCAGCCTGAGCGTGAAAAGAGATCATCTAACCGGCGAGACATGGCTGATGGGCAGGGTAAGGCTAAGAGCGGATGCCCTGGTCCTGGAGTAAAGAGGACCGGCTCAACGAGCGTTAGACTAACAAGTATCAGAGCAGCGAGAGCAAGAGCAAGAGCGGCGAGTGCAAGAACGGCAAGTGCTGTGTCTGCGTAGCAAGTGCTGTATCAGCGAGTGCCGGATCAGGGAGCGTTAGATTAACAGGTGCTGAAACCAACAGGTGTGGATATGAATGATCCGTGGAGTGACCAGGGATTATAACGAGAGGATAACCATGATAGCTGTACCATTTTTAGATGATGATTATCCGGTCAGGACAGTCATTTCGGGACAGGATGATCTGTACCGGACCGGCTGGAAGGAAGATGCTACGAGAAATGCTATATTGGCTGAGTTCGTGAATGCTGATCTTAGGCGTGTTGTATATGGCGAGCAGACACATTCGGGCAACGTGCTGGCTGTCACGGCAAAGTCCTCTGAGGACAGGCTTGTACACGTCGATGAGACCTTGACAGTGAAATGGAAGGGCGGTTATGACAGCATGGTAACTTCAGCTCCGGGCGTGATGCTCTGTGTCTCCACGGCTGACTGTCTGCCGGTATTCCTGTATGATGCTGTGAATCATGCCGTAGGAATAGCCCACAGCGGATGGCGGGGTACCTGCAGCGGCATAGCAGTGAGCATGATAGATGCCATGAAGAGGCTTTATGGGACAAGACCGGACGATCTGAAAGCGGTCCTGGGACCTTCCAACTGCGGCAATTGTTACGAAGTAAAAGATGATGTGCTCATCCATTTCAGAAAAAGATATGATGATGGAGAGATGGAGCAGATAGTGAGACCAAAAGGAGAGGATAAGTATCTGCTGGACAACAAGGCTGCCGTGTGTCTTGACCTGATAAAAGCCGGGATCGATCCGAAGATGATCCATGACACAGGGATATGCTCGTTTGAATCGCCCGATTACGCGTCATACAGGCGTGACGGAAGGGTAGAATACCATCAGCAGACACTTTCAGGGATAGTGCTCATTTGACAGAGACATTTGACAGTGATGCTCATGAAGAATCGCCAGAAACGTTGCACATAATTGATTTCTGAGATATTATAGGACTGCATTGTAAACATCCATAGCACGCCTGTGCTGCTGCAACCTACGAAAGCTGTGGCAGCATCCAGGAGATGACTTATAAAGTATGGTTGTGCCAAACTTGGCATGTAGGTTCACTTGACAGGAGCAAATTGTCTTATGAGAATGGTAATAAAGATAGGAACTTCGACGCTGGCTCATCCGGGAGGACGCATCAACATACGCCGTATAGAGGGACTCTGCAAGGTTATCAGTGACTTGAAGAATGCGGGGATAGAAGTGATAGTCGTATCCTCAGGCGCGATAGGCATGGGCTGCGGCAAGCTGTCGCTGAACGGACGGCCGGACGACATGGCGACAAAGCAGGCGGCCGCGGCGGTCGGACAGTGCGAGCTGATGTATGTCTATGATAAGCTGTTTTCCGAATACAATCACACGGTAGCTCAGATACTTATCACCGCATCAGATGTAAAGCATGAAGACAGGTACAACAATTTCATCAACACCCTCAATCGGCTGTTAGAGCTGAATGCCATCCCTGTCATCAATGAAAATGATACCATAGCAACGGAGGAGATCGTCATAGGAGACAATGACACCCTGGCTGCAATCGTGGCGGTCAGTGTACACGCAGATCTATTAGCGCTGCTTTCAGATATCGACGGACTATATTCCGCCGATCCACACAAGGACAGCTCGGCCAGGCTTTTGTCGGAGGTCAGGGTTCTTGACGAGCACATTCTCTCCTTGGGAGGCGACAAGGGTTCTGCTCTTGGCACAGGGGGGATGAAGACAAAGCTTGCGGCAGCCAGGATCTGTATGGAGAGCGGCAGCGACATGGTCATCATGAACGGAAGCAAGCAGGAGCTTTTGTACGATCTGGTTGAAGGGAAGCCTGTAGGGACGAGATTTTATGCCTATCAGAAAGATTAAGATAAACCCGCATAGCACCGCCTGTGCTGCCACAATGAGTGAAGGTCGTTGCAGCTTACGTGCGTGTATGCGTGCATCCCTAGATGGCCACCCTGCTTCGCAGGGGGGCGATTTCTAAAGTAATAGATATGATCGATATTTATAGAAAGGATACCACACATTTATGAAAACATCCGAGATCATCTCACGTGCTGTCATGGCGAAGAGACAGTTATCCTTGCTGGATACTGAGAAAAAGAACCGAGCCCTTATGGCGATGGCGGATTCAATCGAAGACAATATCGACTATATTCTTTCTCAAAACAATAAAGACATGGAAGCCGCAAAAGGTAAGATCAGCGATGTGAAGCTCGACCGTCTGCTGCTGACAGAAGACAGGATAAAGGGCATGGCAGAGGGCATCCGCGACGTCGTGAAGCTTCCCGACCCGGTGGGAAGGATAATCACGGAGCGCGTCACCGCAGACGGCCTGAACCTCAGGAAGGTCGGGGTACCGCTTGGCGTCATCGCCATCATCTACGAGAGCAGGCCCAATGTCACATCGGATGCCGCGGCTCTGTGCCTTAAGAGTGGAAATGTATGCATCCTTAGAGGGGGAAAGGAAGCTTATGCCTCCTCGCACGCCATCGTAGAAGCCATGCGTCAAGGTCTTGAGAAGGAAGGCCTTTCGGCAGAGCTTGTAAGTATCGTTGACGAGACCGGTCATGAGAGCGCCATGGAGCTGATGCAGGCAAAAGGGCAGATCGACCTCCTGATCCCCAGAGGCGGCGCCGGCCTCATCAAAAATTGCGTTGAAAACGCCTCTGTGCCTTGTATAGAGACAGGTACCGGTATCTGCACCATCTATGTGGATGAAAGCGCTGATATCGACATGGCGCTTAACATCATTGATAACGCCAAGACGCAGAGACCTTCCGTCTGCAATGCTGAGGAGATCTGCCTGATCAACCGCGGCATCGCGGAGAGCTTCCTGCCGCGGCTGAAGGAACGGCTGGTGGACAAGCGTTCAGAAGCAGGAAAAGAGCCTGTAGAGCTTCGTCTCTGTCCGGAATCCGCCAGGATCATAAGCGGCGTTCCTGCAGGAGATAATGATTTTGACACGGAATTCCTTGATTACATCCTCGCAGTGAAGGTCGTCGGAGACGTCAAGGAAGCTGTTGAGCACATAGCTGTACATTCGACACACCACAGCGAAGCCATCATCACAGAGACCGCGGCTGCCGCTGATTATTTCACCACATCCGTCGATTCCGCGGCAGTGTACGTGAATGCATCCACCAGATTCACTGATGGCGGCATGTTCGGCTTAGGCTGCGAGATGGGTATATCCACTCAGAAGCTTCACGCCAGGGGTCCCATGGGACTTGAAGAACTCACTACATATAAATATGTCGTGACCGGAACGGGTCAGGTGAGAAAGTAAGTGATTAGAAGAGGATAACCGCCGTTGTCTAGGGGCACTGAATAGAGTTACGAATATTTGATGATGAGGTATAAAAATGGAGATAAAAAGCGCGGCAATAATAGGGGCAGGCGCGATCGGCTGTTATTTCATCAGCGGACTGAGGGAATCTATGGGCGAGCATTTTTATGTGCTTGCGGAAGGTGAGAGATATGATCGCCTGAAGGAGCATGGCATCGCCATAAACAATGAACGCATAGCTCTTAATGTGAGGCATCCTGAAGAAGTAAGAGGGGTTGACCTTATCATAGTCGCGGTCAAATATGGCGCGCTTCCCGAAGCTATTTCGATGGTAGAGAAGGCTGTCGGCGACAACACTATCGTCCTATGCCCGATGAACGGAGTGGACTGCGAAGAGAGGATCGCGGAAGCGATAGGATCAGAAAGGATCATCGATTCGATGATAAAGATCCAGTCACTTCGAATAGGAGATAAGATAAGCTTTGACCCGGATATTACTGCCGGCATCTATCTTGGAGAGAGGGACGGCTCAGTCAGCGAGAGAGTTCAGGCTCTGGCAAAGCTTTTTGAAGAAAGCAAGATCAATTATCATCTTTGCGAAGACATCATCAAGACGATCTGGTTCAAATTCGCCCTGAATATCAGCAAGAACCTTCCTCAGGCCATAATAAACTGTGGTTATGGCGGATATGTGGCGAGCGAGCATATGATGTACATCAGCGACAAGATGAGGGATGAGGTCGCGGCGGTTGCCAGGGCGAAGGGTATCGACATCACAGACAGGTCAGACGCAACAGGCCGGAGCATACCTGTTCCGCCCGACAGCCGTTACTCGACGCTTCAGGATCTTGACGCGAAACGCCCTACGGAGATAGACATGTTCTCCGGAGCCCTGTGCAGAATGGGCAAGGAATACGGCATACCCACGCCTTTCAACGATTTTGCATTCCATGCCATCAAGGCGCTGGAAGAGAAGAACAGAGGGCTTTTTTCATAAGCGAAATGACAGCAATAATACATTATATTGAGATTTATTATTTATGCGCTCAGGACAATGAGCGCTTATTTAAAAGAGAGGAGCAGCGAGATGTTGAAGAGATGGTGGAAAGAAGCAGTGGTCTATCAGATCTATCCGCGAAGCTTTGCGGACAGCAATGGAGATGGGATCGGGGATATAAACGGAATCACAGGCAAGCTTGATTATCTGAAGGAGCTTGGCATAGACGTTATCTGGCTCTCGCCTGTGTATAAGTCGCCAAATGATGACAACGGCTATGATATCAGCGATTATGAGGATATCATGGATGAGTTCGGTACGATGGAGGATTTTGACCGTATGCTTGCGGCGGCGCACGAGCGCGGTATCAGGATTGTCATGGATCTTGTCGTCAACCACACATCGGATGAGCACAAGTGGTTTCTGGAGAGCAGGAGCTCGAGGGACAACGCAAAACGTGATTACTATATCTGGCGTGAAGGCAAAGACGGGAAAGAACCAAACAACTGGGGATCATATTTTTCGGGTCCCGCGTGGAAATATGACGAGACTACCGATATGTACTACATGCATCTGTTCTCCGCCAAACAGCCGGATCTGAACTGGGATAATCCTGAGGTTCGAAGAGAAGTATTTGACATGATGACTCGGTGGTGCGAAAAAGGCATCGACGGATTCCGTATGGACGTCATCAGCCTCATTTCGAAACCGGCAGGCCTTCCTGACGCTCCGCTCATGAACCCGCTTTACGGGGACTGCAGCTTCACTGCCAACGGTCCTCATGTTCATGAGTATCTGCAGGAGATGAACAGGGAAGTACTGTCTAAGTTTGATATAATGACAGTCGGAGAGACGGCGGGCGTGACGCTCGAAGAGGCCAGGAGGTACGCGAACAGCGATGGGACTGAGCTGAACATGGTCTTCCAGTTCGAGCATGTAGGCCTTGATGACGGTGATGGGTTCAAGTGGTCTACGAGGAAGATGCCCCTTATACCGCTCAAGAAGAACCTGACCAAATGGCAGAAGGGGCTTGACGGAGTCGCCTGGAACAGCCTGTTTTTCTGCAATCACGACCAGCCTCGCGTCATCGACCGCCTGGGAGACCCTTCTGACAGGTATCGTGAGGTCTCCGCTAAGTGCATTGCCACTTGCCTTCACATGATGCAGGGCACTCCTTATGTCTATCAGGGGGAAGAGCTAGGCATGACAAATTATCCTTTCAAGACGGTGAAGGATTTCAATGACCTTGAATCAATAAATGCTTATTATGAACTTACTGAGAAGTTAGGCCTTAAACCTGAAGAGCTGCTGCCGAAGCTTGCCCATAAGAGCCGTGATAACGCCCGCACACCTATGCAGTGGGACGATACTCCTCAAGCCGGATTTACAACAGGCGAGCCTTGGCTTGCCGTGAATCCAAACTACACGAAGATCAACGCGGCCGAACAGGTTGGGAGGGCAGATTCAGTATTTAACTACTACAAAAAATTAATTGCGCTTCGTCATCAGTATGATATAATCGTATATGGTCGCTATGAGCTGCTGATGCCGGAAGATCCTGATCTTTATGTCTATACCAGAGAGTACGAGGGACAGAAGCTGCTCGTGGTCTGCAATTTCTCAGAGAACGTCAGGGCCTTTCGTCCATCGGATGCTTTCACGGATGCCGTGCAGGCAGGGGGCTGGGACAGCGCCAAGGTACTCGTGCAGAACATTCCCGGGCATGATCTCACCGATGGCAGACTAGGCGCATACGAAGCATATGTGCTATACAGCACCCAGGCTCAGGATGCTGCACATCCTCGTTGTACTGAATAATTACTAATGATACTCATTATTGTGAAAATTCGGAGGCAGAGAAGAAGCGTCCCTGCTTACGATAAAATAAACCAACGCTTCAGAATGGAGGAACTATGAAAAAGAAATTGATAGCTGTAATGCTGTCGGCGGTGTTGGCATTAGGAATGGGGGCATGTGGCGGCGGTGGCAGCGATGCTGCTTCCAACACGCCTTCAGGCGGCGGTGAGACCAAGGCTCCCGCAGCTTCTTCGACCTCGAGCGGCGACTCTGACCTTCGCCTGGTCAACGGCAAGATCGAAGTTGACGCGGCCCTGAAGGCGGCGGCGGCTGCTTATGAAGCAGAGACCGGCGTGAAGGTTGCTATCGAATCGATGGGAGGCGGCGTAAACATTCAGGACACCCTGAAGGGTTATTACCAGGGCGACAACATGCCTGATCTGTTCGTCTGCGGCAGCGATGCTGATTTTGCCAACTGGCCCGGACTTCTCGCTGATCTTAGCGGCGAAGCATGGGTCGCTGACACAGACGCGTCATATGTGGACGCGGACGGAAAAGTCATCGGCTTCCCTTACACTACGGAAGCTATCGGTCTTGCCTACAACGCTGCCGTTCTTGAGAAGGCCGGCATAGATCCCGCATCCATTACCGGTCCTGAGAGCATGAAGGCTGCCTTTGAGACGCTGGATGCCAAGAAAGATGAACTCGGACTTACCGCCGTCATTGGCTGGTGCTGCGAGGCGAAGGATCTGTACTGGTCCACAGGCAACCACAGCTTCGGCGTGTATCTTGACTCCGGTCTTGATCGCTCCGATACCACCTATATCGATATGATGAATGACGGAGGCAAGATCGACGCTGACCGCTTCCTGCACTACGCTGAGATGATCGCTCTGTTCAATCAGTATGCTGATCCCGCTCTCCTTACATCCGGCACCTATGATCAGCAGATCCTCGGTTTTGCGAGCGGCAAGTACGCGTTCGTGACCCAGGGCTCCTGGATCGGCGCGACCATTACCTCCGATGACAAGGAGCAGTATGAGGCGGCCGGCAGCTTTGAGATCGGCATGATCCCTTACGCTTTTGAAGATGGCATGGACACTATTCTGACCAACTCACCTTCATGGTGGGCAGTATATCAGAATGACAACACTGACAAGGCTAAGGAATTCCTGAACTGGCTTGCCGGCGATAAAGGTCAGAAGTATCTCGTCGAGGAGGCAGGATTCATCAGTCCCTTCAAGTCCTGCACGCATGTCGCGAACGATCCGTTCGCCAAGACCATCTCTGATTATACGGCGGCAGGCAAGACCTCTGCCTGGCATTGGCTGATGATGAAGGACGCTATCGCGCAGAACATCACCGGTCAGCTGTACCTTGACTATGCCCTGGGCAATATAAAGGATGCTGAAACATTCACACAGATCGTATCCCAGCAGGTTGAGCAGTATTACGCGCAGTAATATTTATTGTAAAATGGGGGCGGCGCTCGTCGCTGCCCCCGCTGTCTATAACAGGGAGAACAGATCATTATGAAAACAAATTCAGCAGGCAATAAGGGTATTTCCCTCATCCTGATGATAGCGGGTCTCGTAATGACGATTGCTGCTATCGTACTTGATTTTATGGGAAGTAAAGCCTCTTTCCGTGGCCCGCTCCTCATCATAGGCGTGCTTGAGGTGATCATCGGGGCTTATCTTTATCCAACACTGAAGCACCACAGGAAGATAATATATGTAATCTTCCTGTTCCCGCTGCTCTTTGCGTTTGTAGTAACCGTCATTATCCCGCTGCTTCTCGGCATATTTTATTCCATGACAGACTGGACGGGCATCCGGTTCACTAAATTCGTGGGGCTTGCGAACTATACAGCCATGTTCAAGGATCCCGCTTTCTTGTGGTCTATCCTGATGACCTTTGTTTTCGTCATCATAAATATGATTCTTGTAAATCTTGTCGCGTTCCTTCTGGCACTGCTCTGCACATCGGGACTCAAGGGCGATGGTTTTTTCAGAGTGGCATATTTCCTGCCCAACCTGATCGGCGGTATCGTCCTCGGTTACATCTGGCAGTTTGTATTTAACAACGTCCTGATCAATATCTCGAAGATTTCCTGGCTTGTTCAGACTAAGACCGCTATGCTCGCCATCATCATTGTATATGTCTGGCAGTATGCCGGCTATATCATGCTGATCTATATCACGGGTCTGACGCAGATTCCGAAGGATATCCTGGAAGCGGCTTCTATCGATGGAGCTGACGCGAGGCAGACATTGTTCGAGATCAAGATTCCTATGATCGCGTCCACGATCACTATCTGCACCTTCCTGACTCTTACTTCCGCATTCAAGCAGTTCGACGTCAACCTGGCGTTGACCGGCGGTACGGGCTCAGTGCCGAATTTCATGGGGCAATACCTGACGAACGGCACGCAGATGCTCGCTCTCAATATCTACAACACCGCGGTTTCCAAGAACAATTACTCGCTCGGACAGGCGAAGGCCGTGCTGTTCTTCATCATCCTTGCATGCGTATCCCTGATCCAGGTGCGTATATCTAACAAGAAGGAGGTGGAGCTGTAATGGTAGGTAAAGAGAACAGAACCAGGTCATATATCCTGACAGCTGTCGGAGTAGTCGTTGCGCTCTATGTTCTTTTCCCGTTCTTCATGGTGGTGCTCAACTCCTTTAAAGCACAGGCATCCATCGTGGAAAGCCCTGTTGCTTTGAAGGGCGCTTCCCTGGGACAGCTCTCCAAGAACCTTAACGCGGTCATAAACAACTCGAACTTCCAGTTCTGGTATGCTTTTGGGACATCCGCGGTTATTACGGTCATCTCTCTGGTACTGCTTGCAGTACTGGGTTCCATGGCCGCATGGGTCATCAGCCGCAATAACAGGACGAAATGGGCGACCGCGATCTATATGACGTTTATCGCCTCTATGATCATACCCTTTCAGGTCGTCATGCTGCCCCTCATCTCCACATTCAGAGATGTGGGCAAGTTCATAGGCATCGGCATGCTGCAGTCGATTCCCGGCATCGTCTTTGCTTACTGCGGTTTCGGCGGAGCTATGACGGTCTTCATCCTGACAGGCTTCATCAAGGGCGTTCCTTATGACCTTGAGGAAGCCGCGGCTATAGACGGCTGCTCACCGGAAGGCACCTTCTTCCGCATCATCCTTCCTCTGCTCACGCCGGTCATAACGACCGTGACCATCCTGAACGGCATGTGGATCTGGAATGACTATCTGCTGCCGTCCCTGATGCTCGGGCAAAACGGAAGGGTCAAGACCCTCCCCGTGGCAGTGCAGGCGTTTGTAGGCTCCTACGTCAAGCAGTGGGATCTGATCCTCACGGCCGCGCTTCTGGCTATCATTCCTATGGTCGTTATCTTCCTCATCGGACAGAAGCAGATCATGAAGGGCATGGTCGAAGGCGCTGTAAAGGGTTGATATTTTGTCTTTTCTTGTATCAAACAGGCATTAATAATCGGCTATATGCTCCATGTAGGCTCATGTTTTATGATGCTTTATGAAGGGCATATAGCCGCTTACTTTTTCCGTGATTTTTGTTATACTGTAAAAAGACGCAGCTATACAGCACCCCGGACGAGGGATGCTGCGCATCCCTTGTTGTGCTGAATAATTACAAAAAGACAAAGAGTATAGAAGAGAGGTTTTGTTTTTGCCATGAAGGGCCTGTTTAATCCGGATGGAGCGGTGATGCGTGCGCTCTCAGATCTGAGCACGCTGGTATTTCTCAATGCTTTGACAGGGCTGTTCTGTATTCCTGTTGTCACGGCAGGGGCCTCGTTCGCGGCAATGCATTATGTGATCATGGATATGATCGAGGACAAAGGCGGCCCGGTCATCCCTGAGTTCCGGAAGCGGTTCAAGGAGAATCTGAAGAACGCGACCCCGGTATGGCTGATCATTATGGCAGCGGCATTGTTGCTTTTCGCGGATTACCGTATCATTGAAGGCGGTAAGCTTGGACTGCCAAAGCTGATGCTCATACCTATTTACGCCGCCATATTCATGCTGATCGCGGTATACGTGTACGTCATGCCTTTGACGGCAAAGTTCGTACTATCTACACGCGCTGTCTTCAAAAATGCTGTGATCCTGGCTATAGCTTATCTGCCAAAGACCTTCCTCATGATAGCGATAAGCGTAGTTATACCGTTCGTCCTGTTAAATTCGATGATGCTCCTTCCGCTGTTCTTTTTGATAGGACTATCCCTGCCCGCTTATTTCTGCGCTCTTGTATACCTGCCGATCATAGAAGAAATGCAGAGAAGTAAGGGTGAGACAAAAAAAGGAGAAACTGAGGGGGAGATTTCCTCGGAGCTTAAAGACGACATCAAAGAAAGGGAGGAATGACGTGCGAACCAGCGGTATTTTACTTCCGGTGTTCAGCCTGCCAGGCAAGTATGGCATAGGCTGTTTCTCAGAGGAAGCGTATAGTTTTGTGGATTTTCTTGTGGAGGCCGGGCAGACCTACTGGCAGATCCTGCCCTTGGGACCTACCGGGTACGGGGATTCGCCTTATCAAGCCTTATCAACATTCGCGGGGAATCCTTACATGATAGACCTGGAGGACCTGACCGGACAGGGGCTGCTCACTGAGGCGGAATGTGAAGCGGTGGATTTTTGTGACGATGAAAGCTCAGTAGATTATGGTAAGCTCTACAACGGCAGGATGAAGCTGCTCAGAAAAGCTTATGAGAGAAGCTCTCACAAAGAGTCAGAGGAATTCGCTTCTTTTCGGAGGGATAACGGGTTCTGGCTCTCGGATTACGCGCTCTTTATGGCGGTCAAGGATGCCCACGCCGGTGCCGGGATGGAAGAGTGGGAGACAGATATCCGGGACTATAGACCGAAAGCCGTGAAGGAGTGGACAGATAAATGCCAGAATAGTATCGGTTTTTACGAGTACCTGCAATTTGAATTCGCAAGGCAGTGGAGCAAGCTTAAAGCTTATGCCAATAAAAAGGGCATCGGCATCATCGGCGATATCCCTATCTATGTTTCTGCGGACAGCTCCGATTTCTGGGCGCACAGAGAGCTGTTTCAGCTTGACGACAGAGGTCGTTTACGCATGATCGCGGGCGTGCCGCCGGACGGATTCTCGGCGACCGGCCAGATCTGGGGCAACCCTCTTTATAACTGGGAGAAGCAAAGCAAGACCGGCTACGATTGGTGGATAAAACGAATCGCAAAATGCAGGGAGCTCTATAATGTCATCCGTATAGATCATTTCCGCGGCTTCGATGAATACTTTGCCATCCCATCTGGATCCGACACTGCGGCTGCGGGACATTGGGAGAAGGGACCGGGCACGGCGCTTTTTGACGCGATCAAGGCTGCCCTGGGAGAGACGTCGATAATCGCGGAGGATTTAGGTTATATGACAGAGTCTGTGCGGCAGATGGTTCGCGACACCGGCTTCCCGAACATGAAGGTTCTGGAATTCGCCTTCGATTCCAGGGATTCCTCCGGAGCCATGGAGTATCTGCCCTTCCGCTATGAGCGCAACTGCGTCGTATATACGGGCACGCATGACAACGAGACGCTGAGGGGATGGATAGACAGCATACTGCCCGCTGAGAGACAGCAGGTCTGCGGCTATCTGGATGTCAGGACGGATGATCCGCAGGAGATCGTAGAGAAGATGGTAATCGCCGCGCTGTCTTCGGTGGCTGATTACTGCATCATCCCTCTTCAGGATTATCTGGGATTGGACAACAGGGCGCGCATCAACAAGCCATCGACGAACGGCATTAACTGGAAGTGGAGAGCGGACAAGAAAGATCTGTCAGCGGCTCTCGCGTCGAAGCTCAGGAGGCTTACGATCCTGTACGGAAGGATGCCGCTTCGCGTGAGCTGACTTTCGAAAGTAGTAAAGCTTATAGCGGATTGACATAATTGATAAGCCAGACTACGTATCGGTCTCGCATAGCCGAATCGATACGCCAGCTGGCAATTTCAGGCAGACCCCCTTTTTTTACTCTATATTCCGAATACCATGATGTGTGGAGGTTCAACAACACCAGGTGTTCGGCTTTAGTGAATATCAACCGCTCCTTGATGTTTAGGATTCAGCCTACCCAGAACAGAAACTAAAGAAAACCGATGAAATCCTGCCCTGATGGGTGAGGTTTCATCGGTTTTCCGCTTTTTTCAAACTTCGTAAAATGAGTTCACACCATGCCCCTGACTCCAATGGAGATGATGAAGGCAAATTCGGGAATCGTTGCTCCGGTTTCCCATTTTGCGTAAGCCTGCCGTGAAATGCCTATCTTTTCAGCAATCGCCTCCTGAGAATAACCATGAATAATTCTAAGCATGACCAGATTATCTTTTAACATTTTCTGCTCCTTACAGATCTATTCTTTCAAAATTCATGCATGCTCTTCTGTATGATAAAATCACAGCGATTTCCGCCTCGGCCGATGGTCGTCGTCCGCTCAAACTTCAAACCCGGCAGATTGCCGTAGACATGGTCGTCTGCTCCGCAGGAGATCTTCGTGAGTTCCGGGCATCCGAGCTTTGTGAAATAGAGGTTGTACGGGCAGGACACCACGTCCATTCGATACTCATCTTTTTTCTTCGGGTAGAAAACGTTTTGAAATCCGCTTTTCTCACCGAACATCTTTCGGGTCAGCGGATCCCATATCTTTACAAACAGGCTTCGCATCCCGGGCAAGCGCAACAGCACCGAAAGCATTTTTGCAGCAGCATCCGCCGTTTTGAAGGTGGCGTCTTCTATGATCCGGTAGGCGCTCCGCTGCCGCAGCCGACATCAAGCCCTTTGCCGCCGTCCGGCAGTTTTACGTATCCCGCGATCCCTTCGATGATCTGCCTGGACATCTGCCTCTTGCCGTTATAGGAGAAGGTGTGGTACAGGAGGAACATCCAGACAGAAACGCCCAGACCAATGATCGTTCCTGCGAGAAAGACGATAAACAGCATGGTTTTCAGCTTGTCGGAGACGAGTCCCGTCAGTCCGAATACGACAAACAGAATCAGGAATACTGCTGTTGCAGCAATGGCGGACAGCACCATGCCTTTCGGCATCCAGTTTTTATAATCAGGTTTCATCTCGTTCCTGCCTTTCCCAACGGCACGGCACGCCCGAGAGCGCCCGTGTGAGATACTAGAGGTTTTTTCACCGTCCATATCGACAGATATCGCGTGAACATAGCGGGAAGAGCCGTTACGGACGGATCGCTCGCGCCCCAACCGAGAAGCATGTCTCCCGTCAGTACTATGAACGAAGCCAGGTTCCCAACTTTCAAAAGATGTTGGATGCGCGACCAGTCAAGCATATCGTTCATTCCAAAGCCTCCGCGTTTTTCAGTTCTCCCACTTTGCTCATTTCCCGCAGCAGGATCAGGCCCAGAAGCAGCACCAGCGCGTGGCCGAAGGATTCCGTTCCGTGATCGAGCTGATTCAGCGGCCAGGGAAGCAGTGTAAAGAGATTCCCGACAACCCCTGCCATCATCAGAGGGCTGCACAGTGTGGCGAGGATCTGCGCAAGCGTGCTCTTCAGCGGAATGAGCTTTTTCCAGACCATTACGATCATGACGACGGTCAGCCCGAGGTCGCAGAGGATGAAGGCGATCAGCATCGGCGCGGCGTTGGCGTAGAACACACGGTTGGCGATATCCGCTGCGGCCTGCATATCGCCATTGCTTTGATAAACGTACTTGAAGATCAGCGCCACGTTCATAAACATGGCGTGGACATAGGCCCAGGCGACCGTCCCGGTAACATAGGAGACCCGGAAAAGATTCACCCACTTCTGGTCTTTTCCTTCTGTAACGTGGATCTTAAGCAGCCCGTACATACAGTGAAAGCCCATGTAGTACAGGAGTGTTCCGACAAATCCGCAGAGGATGCTGCGACCATGCGCCAGGTGCCCATCTCCAGATAGGCAATACGCACCATGAAGCCGATGCTCTCAGTCGTCTGTCCTTTGCCGGTAGCGGCAAACAGGAAGTCGCCGATCACATACAGAAGGCATCCGATGATGCCGATGATCAGAAGTCGTTTAGATTTTTCTCTGACAGACATAATGCATCTACCCTTCAATATATGTGAGACACAGTAAACATCCATAGCACGCCTGTGCTGCCACAACGTATGAAAGTTGTGGCAGCATACAGGCGATGTATGGATGCATCCCTATATGGACACCCTGCTTCGCAGGGGACCGACTTTCAATGTAAAGCACCTATACTGATATTAGCTATGGCTAACCATCGGCTATAATTAGAGAAAAACGAATCTTTATCAGAAAGATGTTTTCGTTGAAAGAAAGCCATATAAATGAAGTTAGCCAGCTCTAACTGCATTATACTCCGATACCCAAAGAAATCAAGAGGCAATCGTATAACGTTTTTTACGCTGGCATTGCCGCAAAGCTCATATTCCGGATTGCCGGGAAGCCACTCCCGGAATATCCGCGTGTTCACGCTCTGAAGTGCATCCGGGATCGGACCAATGCAGTTGAATACCGCCCAGTCGCTCCTGGGAAATTCATAGACAACCATGCCTTCCGGTACATCGCCGCCCGTGTATTTACC
>CACXUY010000010.1 GCA_902770965.1 uncultured Lachnospiraceae bacterium
GGCCGGCAATCGGTCAAGCCGGCAATCGGTCAAGCCGGCAATCGGTCAAGTCGGCAATCGGTCAAGCTGGCAGTCAGCCGGAGCAACTATCTGTAATGCCGGCATTCAGCCAGGCCAACAATATATGGGCAGATCATCATTCGGGATGATTCTGCCCTTTTTTCGTATTAGCGGTCATGCAGGCTGTTTTCACAGGAGGTAATGAAAGGTTTCTTTCATATTTTTGCGTCATTAATGCATTTTCTTTCCCACTATTCCTACCAAACGTGTTATAATCATCGTGGTATTTTCTCTGCTGGCGAATCGTTGTAGTTTGAATCTGGCCGACGCTGGTCACGTTCCTGGGAGGAAGAGTCAAGATGCTAGAAATCAAAAGGATGATAGCTATGGCAGCTGCGGCGCTTGCAGTCTTGTCTCTGGTTTTTTTTATCAGTAGTGTCCAGGATAAGAACAGTGTCCCAGACGATTTTATGGATGTGGAGATCGGAAAGGAGATCGATGCATCCTCTGAGGTTTTGGATGTCACGAGAATCCCATGGACTGAGGAGTCCATTGATGGAAGCACCTTTGACGAAGGTAAGGTGTTCAGGTACGCCATTTCATCGCTTGCAGGCACATTTGATCCGGCTTTTACGAATACTGAGGCGGAAGATACCATCGTCTACCATATATATGAGGGACTATACCGGACGGTGGACGGCGAGCTTGTTCCTGCCGGAGCAACCAGCGTTGATATAAGCGAGGATGGCCTGACCTATACATTTCATTTGAACGAGAAGGCGAGATGGTCTGACGGCAGGAAGGTCACTGCGAAGGACTATGCTTATGGCATTCGCCGCCATATGAATCCTGTGCTTGCTTCTCCGACAGCGTATCTGGGAGATGTCGTCAAGAACGGTGCTGCCGTGAGGAAGGGTGATCTTGCTCTCTCGGAACTCGGCGTCAGGGCTGAGGGGGATTATACCCTGGTGATCACCCTGGAGCATCCGGCGGAATATTTCCTTTACTTGCTTCAGACAGGAGCCTTCTGTCCGGTGCGCAGCGATTATGTGGAGATATATGGCGAGAGTTACTGCTCTTCATCAGGACATCAGGTCTACAATGGTCCTTTTTCAATTCGCTCGATAGCAGAAAAGATGATCGTGCTCGAACGGAATCCGAACTATTGGGACGCAAGCAATGTAAAGCTTGACAGGGTTGTGATCCATACTGCCATAGACGGCGACGCGGCGACGCGGCTCTACCACGAGGGCAAACTGGATTATGCTGATCTTCCATATTCTTCCGCGAACACTGACAATAACGCGATTTTTTATATGGACGGCGCGGTCGATTATGTAGTCCCTAACTTTGATAACAGATTCCTGGCCAACAAGAATCTCAGGATGGCCATCAGCTATGCCATCGATCGTAATTCCCTCAGCGGCATCTCCGGCAACGAGGCTTTTTTGCGTTTCGTGCCTTCTTATGTCTTGGGAGTTGATGGGGGAACCTATGGACGGCTCTTCCCTTACGATGCGGTTCCCGCGTCAGGTGATGAGGAGATCGCGAAGAACTATCTGCAAGCTGCTCTCTCGGAGCTTGGATGCAGGGCGAAGGATATAAGCCTGAGAGCAGTCACGGTGGACAATGGGCTGTGCCAGGCGGAAGCACTCATGTTCATAGAACAGGTTACGAGAGTCCTTGGAATTAATATAAACCTGATCACCGCGCCTTACAGTGTGAGAAATGCCATCATGATACCACATTCAGAGGAGTTCGACCTGCTGTTCACCGGATGGATGCCCGATTATCCTGATGCCTTGAGTTTCCTTGAACCGTTCGTGTCTGATGGGAGCATGAATTTCAGTAATTATTCAAGCTATGAATATGACAACTGGATCGCAAAGTCGGGATTGCTGTTCGGAGAGGAGAGGCAGGCGGCACTTTTTGAGGCAGAGAAGACCCTCCTTGACGACGGAGCCGTATTTGCTTTTAAGGTGCGTTCGGGGCAGTATCTACTTGGTCCTGAATTCACTCATCTGAGCAGTTATTGGGTTGGACATTCGCTGGAGTATATATTCGCGGATAAAGAAGAGTAAAGGCACATTCTGCGCGGTTTTCGGAGATCGCAATTCAGGATAAATCGCGTATAGGAAAGAATAAATGAATAAGGAGATCGATATGGCAAATAATCCGGTTATAACCATGATTATGGAAGACGGCGGGAAGATCGTCGCGGAGCTCTATCCAGAGGTTGCCCCGAACACTGTGAACAATTTTATCAGCCTTGTTAAGAAGGGCTTTTATGACGGACTCATTTTCCACCGCGTTATCAGCGGCTTTATGATTCAAGGCGGGGATCCCAGAGGAACCGGTACGGGCGGTCCTGGTTATTGCATAAAAGGAGAGTTTCGGCAAAATGGCGTCAAAAACGATCTTAAGCATACTCCGGGAGTGCTTTCGATGGCTCGTGCCATGAATCCCGACAGCGCGGGTTCGCAGTTTTTCATCATGCATGCCGCGGCTCCGTACCTTGACGGTGCTTACGCTGCCTTTGGCAAGGTAACGGAGGGCATGGATGTGGTGGATCGCATCGCGAGGACGAGAACCGATTTCAGCGACCGCCCGCTTGAAGAACAGAAGATCAGGACAGTTACGGTTGAGACTTTCGGTGAGGATTATCCGAGCCCCGAAACTTGTTAACCGGAGGATGAGAGGAGTGTCATGAAACAAAAGGTATTGGTGCTTTTCGGAGGTCAGTCCACGGAACATGAGATCAGCTGCATCTCCGCTGCCACGATCATACGCTGCATTAACCGGGACAGATACGATGTGCTTCTCATCGGGATAACCCGTGAGGGAAGGTGGCTGCTCGTAGATGATGTCGCACAGATTGAGGATGGCAGCTGGAGGGCTTCCAGGAAGACGGCTGTGCTCTCTCCCGATGCGGTCACACATGGGATCATAGTAATCGAAAACGATTCCGCCAGAACAGCTCACATAGATATCTGTTTCCCGGTCCTGCACGGTTTGTATGGAGAGGACGGGACGGTTCAGGGGCTGCTTGAGCTTGCCTGCATCCCATATGTCGGCTGTGGAGTCCTTGCCTCCGCTGTCAGCATGGACAAGCTGTATACGAAGATCATCGCGGATTCATGTGGTGTTTGCCAGGCGCGCTATGTCGCAGTCCATGACATAGATTGTGAGGAATACGAGGATGTCGCGGACCGCGTTGAGGCGGCTCTTGCCTATCCTGTTTTTGTGAAGCCGGCAAATGCAGGCTCATCTTACGGCGTATCCTGCGCGAAGGACAGGGCTGAGCTGTTGAACTCTATAGCTGCGGCAGCAAAGGTCGACAAAGAGATCCTTTTTGAGGAGACCATACGCGGCAGAGAGCTTGAGTGCGCGGTTTTCTCCGACGGTCAGCCTGAAGCGTCCGGCATCGGAGAGATCCTCTCGGCGGGGGCATTCTACGACTATGACTCGAAATACAACAATGCCCAGTCGCGCACCGTCATAGATCCGGTGCTTCCTGAGGGCAAGGCGGAAGAGATACGAAAAGCCGCAGTCAAGGTTTTTACAGCGGTTGGCGCGAAGGGCTTTTCGAGGGTTGACTTTTTCCTTGAGAATGGAACCAACCGAGTTGTTTTCAACGAGATCAACACCATACCTGGATTTACTGCCATCAGCATGTATCCGATGCTGTGGGAGGCGCGTTCCGTCAGCAAGGAGGAGCTGATCGATAAGCTTCTTAAGTCGGCTTCGCTCAGACGGAAGGCTTCTGATGAGAAAACGGTTGCGGAGGGATGCTGACGATGAGTAGTGACGCGCCAATAGGAGTTTTTGATTCCGGCGTGGGCGGCCTCACGGTTGCCCGCGAGATCATGAGGCAGCTGCCGGAAGAGCGGATGGTGTATTTCGGTGATACCGCGAGGCTTCCGTATGGCTCGAAGTCACGGGACACGATTACCCGTTTTGTGCGGCAGATCATAGCCTTCCTTAAGACAAGGCAGGTCAAGGCTATTGTTTTTGCGTGCAACACCGCCAGCGCATATGCGCTGGACACGATTGAAAAAGAGATAGACCTTCCTATCATAGGCGTTGTGAGACCTGGGGCGAGGACAGCCGTAAAAGCCACAAAGAACAAGAAAATAGGCGTCATCGCGACTGATGCCACTATAAACAGTGGTCTTTACACTGAGTTTATCCAGGCAATCGATCCTGAGATCCAAGTTTACAGCAAGGCCTGTCCGCTTTTCGTGCCCCTTGTGGAAGAGGGGCTGACACACGATTTCGTGACGGAAGAGATAGCGCGGAGGTATCTGTCGCGCTTCAAAGAGGACGAGATCGATACACTTATATTGGGCTGCACCCATTATCCCCTTCTTCGGTCGCTTATCGGCCGTCTGATGGGCAACGAGGTGCGCCTTGTCAATCCGGCGTATGAGACTGCTATAGCGTTGCGCGAGATGTTGGCTGACAAGGGCATAGCTGCCTGGCCGGGGACCATAGCGGAAGGACATCATGAATTCTTTGTGAGCGACGGCGCGGAGAAGTTCCGTGTCTTTGCCAATTCGATCATGCCGCAGACAATCCCTGAAACCAAGGTTATCAATATCGAGAAGTTTTGATGCCGAGGCAAGATGTCAGTTCTTCTCGGCTAAAGCAGGTGAAAGTGTTGAATATAATTAAGGAAAGCTTACTTAAAACGATATCGGATTCTTACAGCGGCGGGGATGGCGCGAAGCATATAGAGGGCGATCAAGATATGAGCGTGTCAGGCTGCTTTCGTAAGATAAATACTTCGGCAGGTCGGCGTGACAGAGCCGGTGGACTTAAGATGCATGGGTCCGGAAAGCTGCGGAAGATATATGCCGCAGCAGCAGTATTTCTCGCGGCTTTTATGGTAATGACGCTGCCGGTCCGGGCATACGCAGCTATAGGAGGCAACAGCGCCCCCCTCATAGACAATCGAAAGCTTGAGGACTGGCCTTCGGAGCGTGCTCCGGAGTTGGACTGCGTGTCCGCTTATGCCGTTGAGGCACAGAGCGGGACGGTCGTCTTCTCAAAAGCCGGAGACCGTTCGATGCATCCGGCGAGCATCACTAAGGTCATGACTGCGCTCATCGTCATTGAAAACTGCGGCCTGGATGAGATGGTCACATTTGAATCGCAGGATGTAGATCATCTTGAGTCCGGAGGCAATAATTTTGCCATAAAATGGAAGGGTGAGACCCTTTCCGTCAGAGACTGCCTCTACGCTCTGCTTCTCGAATCGGTCAATGAGTGCGGCATGGCTCTGGCCAGGCATACATCAGGCTCTGTTGATGCTTTTTGTGCTTTGATGAACCAGAGGGCGATAGATATCGGCTGCACGGGGACACATTTTACTAATCCTCATGGATTGAATGATGAGGCTCATGTCACTACTGCCCGCGATATGGTGCTTATCTTCAGGGAGTGCTTAAGGAACGAGACTTTCTACGAGATTGCCTCCGCGCTTCGGTATAAGATCGCCGGAACAGCGTTGAATCCGAACGGGTTGTCCTGCTACAACCATGACAGGATGATGCGGCCTGACAGTGATCACTATGACGAGCATGTGATAGCGGGCAAGACCGGCTACACTTCGATATGCGGCAATACCTTGCTGACATACGCCGAGAAGGATGGGATGCAGCTCCTCATCTGCCTGCTCAAAGGAAGCAGCGCAGCAAATAATTACAGAGACACGAAAAGGGTGATGAATTACGCCACAGAGAATTTTGTGATCTCTGACATGGAGCCTCTTTCCAATGACTTTGCCAAAGGCTTGGTCACAAGGGCAGGACTGAGGCTGGGTGTTGATGGAAATGGAAAGCTGTTCGTCCCGAAATCATACGAGGGAAATATGCATTTTTATTATTATCCCTCACCGGATGCCCCGAATTATGTTGATGGGTGGGTCGGCACTATATTTTACCGTATAAATGGGCAGACTATATCCACTATGAGAGTGGTGGACATAGGGCCTGCGCTCTCCGGGACGGAGGATGAAATCACGACAGAGTCTTTTCAGGACACCGAGGATGAGACTGACTCTGGTGCCGTGGAAAAGGTCAGCGGCTTGGCGGGTCCTATAGATGTTACGCGCGACGCGTCTGAAGGGCAGGGGCAGGATAAGAATGCCGATACTCAGAATACGGACGCCGATGCACAGAATAAGGATGCCGATGCTCAGAATACGGACACGAAAAAACAAGAAGCGGACAAAGCGGGGCACGGCATAGAAGGCTGGGTAAAGAAGGTACTGTTGGTCATTCTCATACTGATATTGCTCTTCGCGATATTTGTCCTGGAACGCTATATAAGATACCGCCGCAGGCAGCGTGAGCGTAAACGCCGGAGGGAGGAGCGCCGCAGGAGACAGATGGAGGCGCGGAAGAAGGAAGAGGAAAGGCTTGCCGCAGAAAAAGCCCTGGAGTCAGCTATTCTGAAAGCCATAGCACAAACCCGCAAGGATGATGACGACCCAGGTGAAGCAGGGCAGGCGGATGGTCTGGACGATACTTTTTCTGAAGATGAGACCGGGGCTGGGCTTGCGGAAAAGCAGACTGACGAGTCATCCACAGGCAGACAAGGTGAGACTATAACCGATGATGAAGCATAAAGCCGGATATATTTCGATTTCGTCATAGTGAAGTGATCGGGGTTAATGAAGGAAGCACGGGGCCACGCGGAGACTTATAAAAGTATGGTTGTGCCAAACTTGGCATGTAGGTTTACTAACAGATAAAAAAGCGGCTGGGCATCGATCTTGATGCTCAGCCGCTGTGCTTAGAATGTCAATGCTCTTGGTCTGATGGCAGACGGTGGTTATCTTTTGCTTTTGCCGGAATGTCCTTTGTTCTTTTTCTTGGACTTTGACTTGCCAGAGTTCTTCTTGGCGGGTGCTTCAGCCTGCTCCGCCGCAGCGGCAGCTTTTGCCTTGGCGGCTTCCGCGCGCTGGGCAGCTACCTTCTCCTGCCGCTCTTTGCGAGCCTGCCTTTTCAGCGACGCTTCCTGATCGCGCTTGTCCTGCTCCTGGGCAGCCTCTTTGTCGGCTTTGTTTCCAAAAATACGTTCTTTCAAAGTGGGCTTTTTGGGGATAGTAGGAATAGCTCCGCCGCGGACAGCTTTGATCCCGGTGATATACATGCCGGATACTTCGACCTTGCACTCCTTCTGGAGGGGAAGTACATCGAATACATCCTTGTCACAGGCCATGGTCATGATCTGGGGACCTAGCTTCGCCTTAACTATAGGAAGCTTCTGCCATCTCAGATACTTGGGCGTCTGGTCGATGGCGATTTGTGGAAGCCCGCTCTTACTCACCGGCAGCATCTTCTTATCTATAATAAGAAGCGAAGTGACCTGTTTCATCGCGTCGAGCTGTGCCTGGGCCGCTTCTTGCTTTTTTTGCATCCGGCTTCCTAATATATATAGGACGAGCAGCACGATCGCTGCTATGGCCAGAATGATCAACAGTATCTGCCATGGTTTCATAAACATACCTCCCGAAGATAACAGATTGATGCGGCAGTCAGTAAACCTGCATGCACATGTCGCAAGCGGAGGGCTTAAACCGTGGAACTGCCGTATAACCACAATATTATAGCATCTGGAAATTGGCGTTGCAATACCACTGTGAAAAATAAAAAACACAGCTTGACAGCTTTTTTTATCTTTGGTATTATGGAGAATGCACTATTGTGAAAAGCTGTCTTCTCAGCTGGCATAAAGCATAATTATGGGGTGAATCGTCTATGGAAAAGAACAGGATGCGTCCGATAAAATCCGGGAGAGGGATAAGGATGAGCTACGCCAGGCAGAACGAGGTTCTGAGCGTTCCTAACCTTATTGAGATTCAGAAGAAATCCTATCAGTGGTTTCTGGACGAGGGACTCAGGGAAGTGTTCAATGATATTTCTCCGATTGCCGATTTTTCCGGGCATCTTAGCCTTGAGTTTGTTGATTACACTCTGTGCAAGGATGATGTCGAGTATTCGATAGAAGAGTGCAAAGAGAGGGATGCAACGTACGCCGCGCCCATCAAAGTTAAGGTTCGTCTTATCAACGATGAGACGGAGAACATTAAGGAAACCGAGATCTTCATGGGGGATCTGCCTTTGATGACCGACACCGGCTCTTTCGTCATCAACGGAGCGGAGCGTGTCATTGTCAGCCAGCTGGTGAGGTCTCCCGGCATTTATTATGATATCAATCATGATAAATTGGGAAAGAGACTTTATACCTGCACGGTCATTCCCAATCGCGGCGCATGGCTTGAATATGAGACGGATTCGAATGATGTCTTCTATGTGAGGGTTGACCGCACCCGCAAGGTCACTGTCACTGTCCTTATCCGCGCCCTTGGCATAGGGACGAATGAGGAGATCACCGAGCTTTTCGGTGAAGATCCCATGCTCACCGCTTGCTTTGAGAAGGACGGAGATCAGATCTGTGACGCGGACAGTGGTCTTCTTGAACTCTACAAGAAGATACGTCCGGGCGAGCCTCCTTACATCGACAACGCCAGAAGCCTGCTTGAAAGCATGTTCTTCGATCCTCGCCGCTATGATCTTGCGAAGGTGGGAAGGTACAAGTTCAACAAAAAGCTTCATTTTAAGAACCGTATTGTTGACCATATCCTCGCGGAAGATGTCATAGATGCCTCCACAGGTGAAGTCCTTGGAGAAGCCGGGCAGAAGGTCACTGCCGATATGGCGGTTACTTTTCAGGATTCCGGCATACCCTACATCTGGCTCGCCGCAGAGAACCGTAAGGTGAAGATCCTTTCGAACCTCATGGTCGACATGAGCAAGTACGTTGATTTTGATCCGGCGGAGGTCGGCATCAAAGAGAGCGTTTTCTATCCTGTCCTCACCTCATTGCTCGAGGAGTATCCTGATACCGAAGAGCTTAAGACCGCATGCCGCAAGCATGTGGCAGAGCTTGTTCCGAAGCACATCACACAGGATGATGTGTTTTGCTCCATTAATTATTGCCTGGGGCTTACCGCGGGCATAGGCAGTGCCGATGATATAGACCACCTCGGCAACCGCCGTATCCGCGCAGTCGGAGAGCTTCTCCAGAACCAGTACCGCGTGGGCATGTCCCGCATGGAGAGAGTAGTGCGCGAGAGGATGACGACTCAGGACCAGGAGGACATAACCGCTCAGTCCCTGATCAACATCAAACCTGTCACGGCGGCAGTCAAGGAGTTCTTCGGAAGTTCACAGCTGTCACAGTTCATGGATCAGAACAATCCTCTTTCAGAACTCACACATAAGAGACGTCTTTCCGCTCTGGGACCCGGAGGCCTGTCGCGAGACAGAGCCGGTTTCGAAGTCCGAGATGTCCATTACACCCACTACGGCCGCATGTGCCCTATCGAGACCCCTGAAGGTCCTAACATCGGCCTTATCAACTCACTGGCCACTTACGCAAGGGTGAACGAATATGGTTTTGTCGAGACACCTTACCGCAAGGTGGACAAGACCACCGATCCTTCCAATCCCCGTGTCACCGACGAGGTTGTATTCCTGACAGCTGACGAAGAGGATAATTATGTGGTCGCCCAGGCGAACTCACCGCTGGATGAGGAAGGTCATTTTATCCGCAACAATGTGGCAGGTCGTTTCCGCGAAGAGACCACGGAGTTTATGAAGACGAGGGTCGACTTGATGGACGTCTCGCCGCGCATGGTTTTCTCCGTCGCGACTTCTATGATCCCCTTCCTGCAGAACGATGACGCGAACCGTGCTCTCATGGGCTCGAACATGCAGCGCCAGGCGGTTCCGCTCATGATAACAGACAATTGTATCGTCAGCACCGGCATGGATGCCAAGGCGGCCGCCGACTCCGGAGCCTGCCTGCTTGCAAAGCGCGCCGGTGTAGTCGAGAGAGTCAGCTCAACCAGCATAACGGTTGCTACAGATGAGGGTGAGAAGGATGTATACAACCTGCTCAAGTTCAAGCGCAGCAACCAGAGCAACTGCTACAACCAGGTGCCCATTGTTGATAAGGGAGATCGTGTTGAAGCCGGTGAGGCCATTGCAGATGGTCCTGCCACACACAACGGCGAGATCGGTCTTGGCAAGAGCCCGCTGATCGGTTTCATGTCCTGGGAAGGCTATAATTATGAAGACGCGGTCCTCATTTCCGAGAGGCTCGTGCGCGATGACGTCTATACCTCGATACATATTGAGGAGTACGAGGCTGAAGCCCGCGACACCAAGCTGGGGCCTGAAGAGATAACCAGGGATGTCCCCGGCGTCGGAGATGAATCCTTGAAGGATCTTGACGAGCGCGGCATCATCCGCATCGGCGCTGAGGTCAGAGCCGGCGATATACTTGTCGGCAAGGTCACTCCAAAGGGAGAGACGGAGCTTACAGCTGAAGAGCGTCTGCTTAGGGCTATTTTCGGAGAGAAGGCGCGCGAAGTCCGCGACACCTCCCTCAAGGTTCCCCACGGAGCTTACGGCATTGTTATAGACGCGAAGGTCTTCACCCGAGAGAACCGTGATGAGCTGTCTCCCGGAGTGAGTGAGAAGGTGCGTATCTATATCGCTCAGAAGAGGAAGATATCTGTCGGCGACAAGATGGCAGGACGGCACGGCAACAAGGGCGTTGTCTCCCGCGTGCTTCCTATAGAAGACATGCCTTATCTGCCGAACGGCCGTCCGCTCGATATAGTATTGAATCCGCTGGGCGTGCCTTCACGTATGAACATCGGCCAGATACTTGAGACTCACCTGAGCCTTGCGGCAAAATGCCTGGGCTTTAACGTCACCACTCCCGTATTTGACGGGGCGGATGAAAATGATATTATGGACACCCTCGAGATGGCCAACGACTATGTCAACGGCACATGGGAGGATTTCCAGGACAAATATAACGACATAGTCAGACCTGAGATCATGGAGTACCTCGGCTCCCATCTTGACCACCGCAATGAATGGAAGGGCGTCAAGATCACTCGCGAGGGCAAGGTTCAGCTGAGGGACGGCCGTACAGGCGAGAAGTTCCATGGTCTCACCACCATAGGCTTCATGAACTATCTGAAGCTGCACCATCTGGTTGACGATAAGATCCATGCCCGTTCCACGGGTCCTTACTCACTTGTCACGCAGCAGCCTCTCGGAGGCAAAGCCCAGTTCGGAGGACAGCGTTTCGGAGAGATGGAAGTGTGGGCGCTGGAAGCATATGGCGCCGCATATACCCTTCAGGAGATCCTCACGGTCAAATCCGATGATGTTGTCGGACGCGTAAAGACTTACGAGGCTATCATCAAGGGCGGAAATATCCCTGAACCAAATGTACCTGAGTCCTTCAAGGTTCTTCTTAAAGAGCTTCAGTCCCTGGCTCTTGACATTAAGCTTCTAAGGGCGGACGGCACTGAGGTAGAGGTCAAGGAGAATCTCGATGACGGAGCCCGCGATATCAAGGCAATGATAGAAGGCAGAGACCGCAGCTACGAGAGAGAAGAGAAATTTGCTTCAAAGGGCTTCACGGAGCAGGAGATATACGATGGCCAGATAATCAATATCGGCGGCTCAGACAGTGATGAAGATATGGAATATGATTCCTATACTGATGACGGTATGCCTGACGGCTTCTTTGGTGAAGACGGACAGCAGGATGAATAAGGGAGGAGAGCGTTTATGGCAGTAACAAACGAAGATACATATCAGCCGCTTGTATTTGACGCGATTAAGATAGGGCTCGCCTCTCCTGAGAAGATTCTTGAATGGTCTCATGGCGAGGTGAAGAAGCCCGAGACCATCAATTACCGCACGCTTAAGCCTGAGAGAGACGGCCTCTTCTGTGAGAGGATCTTCGGTCCGAGCAAGGACTGGGAGTGCCACTGCGGCAAGTATAAGAAGATCCGTTTCAAAGGGATCGTCTGTGACCGCTGCGGAGTTGAAGTAACGAAGTCTTCCGTGCGCCGCGAGCGTATGGGACATATAGCGCTTGCCGCTCCCGTGTCCCATATATGGTATTTCAAGGGAATCCAGAAGCAGATGAGCCTTATACTGGACCTCTCTCCGAGAGCACTCGAGAAGGTGCTGTATTTTGCTTCATATATCGTACTTGACAAGGGCGAGACAGAACTGAGTTATCGCCAGGTGCTTTCCGAGAAGGAGTACCGGGAAGCATATGATAAGTACGGCAGCAGCTTCAGGGCCGGCATGGGCGCGGAAGCGGTGCAGGAGCTTCTGGCAGCGATAGACCTCGACGCGGAGTCCGAGGATCTGTCGGACAAGCTTAGGAATGCCACAGGACAAAAGAGAGCCCGCATTATCAAGAGGCTCGAAGTAGTTGAGGCTTTCCGCAAGTCCGGCAACAAGCCGGAATGGATGATCATGGATGTTATCCCGGTCATTCCCCCTGATCTTCGTCCTATGGTACAGCTGGATGGGGGACGCTTTGCCACCTCCGATCTTAACGACCTGTACCGCCGCATCATCAACAGGAACAACCGTCTTGCCCGCCTGCTTGAGCTTCGCGCCCCTGATATCATTGTCAGGAATGAGAAGCGTATGCTGCAGGAGGCGGTAGATGCCCTTATTGACAACGGCCGCCGCGGCCGCCCGGTCACAGGACCCGGTAACCGCGCCCTTAAGTCTCTGTCAGATATGCTAAAGGGCAAGCAGGGACGTTTTCGCCAGAACCTGCTTGGCAAGCGAGTCGATTATTCCGGACGTTCCGTTATAGTCGTCGGTCCTGAGCTTAAGATCTACCAGTGCGGACTTCCCAAAGAGATGGCGATAGAGCTGTTCAAGCCCTTTGTTATGAAAGAACTGGTCGGCCGCGACAAAGCGCACAACATTAAGAACGCCAAGAAGATGGTGGAGCAGTTGAGGCCTGAAGTTTTTGATGTCCTCGAGGATGTCATCAAGGAGCATCCGGTCATGCTTAACCGTGCTCCCACGCTGCACAGACTTGGAATTCAGGCTTTCGAGCCCATTCTGGTCGAAGGTAAGGCGCTGAAGCTGCATCCGTTAGTATGCACAGCCTTTAATGCTGACTTTGACGGCGACCAGATGGCAGTGCATCTTCCGCTGTCGGTCGAGGCGCAGGCGGAGTGCCGTTTCCTGATGCTCTCCCCCAACAACCTCCTGAAGCCTTCGGACGGCGGACCTGTCGCGGTTCCTTCTCAGGATATGGTTCTTGGCATCTATTACCTAACTCAGGAACGTCCCGGCGCTCTTGGCGAGAATTCCGTATACCGTAATGTCAACGAGGCGCTTCTTGCGTATGAGAACCATGCTCTTGACCTTCACGCCAGGATAAAAGTCCGCGTTACCAAGAGGAACGAAGCCGGCGAGGAGATATCCGGAATCGTGGAGTCCACTCTCGGAAGATTCCTCTTCAACGAGATACTTCCTCAGGATCTGGGCATGGTTGACCGCAGCATCCCTGAGAATTTCCTTAAGCTTGAGGTCGATTATCTGGTCAAGAAAAAGAACCTTAAGTCTATCCTGCAGCATGCCTTCAACGTCCATGGCGCGACGGCTACGGCCGAGACTCTCGACAAGATCAAAGCTATCGGGTACAAATATTCTACTATAGCGGGCATGACCGTATCCATCTCAGATATGACGGTCCCTGCCACGAAGAATGAATTGCTTGATCAGGCACAGATCCAGGTCGATGAGATCGCCAAGCATTTCCGCAGAGGAAAAATCACCGAGAGCGAGCGCTATGACGCGGTCATACGTACTTGGAAGGAGACCGATGAGGAGCTTACAAAGAGGCTACTCGGAGGACTTGATAAATACAATAATATATTCATGATGGCTGATTCGGGCGCCCGAGGCTCCGACAAGCAGATAAAGCAGCTTGCCGGCATGCGCGGACTGATGGCTGATACGACCGGCCACACTATCGAGCTCCCCATAAAATCAAATTTCCGTGAGGGTCTCGATGTACTGGAGTATTTCATCTCAGCGCACGGCGCCCGCAAGGGCTTGTCGGATACGGCTCTTCGTACTGCGGATTCAGGTTACCTCACACGTCGTCTGGTCGATGTTTCACAGGATCTGATCATCCGCGAGATGGACTGCTCACAGGAGAATGGCAAGATACCTTATCTTTCAATCCGCGCCTTTGCCGATGGCAAGGAAGTGATCGAGAGCCTTCAGGAGAGGATTACCGGCCGTACTTTGGCGGAGGATATCATCAATCCGGAGACAGGCGCGGTGATCGCAAAGGCGAATGAGCTTGTCACCCCTCTAAAGGCAGCGGAGATCATGAAAACAGGCATCACTGAGATCAAGATCCGCACAGTCTTGACCTGCCGCTCGCATCTGGGTGTTTGCGCGAAGTGCTACGGTGCCAATCTTGCTACCGGTGCGCAGGTACAGGTCGGTGAAGCTGTAGGCATCATAGCCGCTCAGTCTATCGGTGAACCCGGTACCCAGCTTACGATGCGTACATTCCACACGGGCGGTGTTGCCGGCGGCGATATCACACAGGGTCTTCCCCGTGTTGAAGAGCTTTTCGAGGCGCGTAAGCCCAAGGGACTTGCAATCATCGCTGAGATCGCCGGTAAGGTCGTGTTCAAGGATTCTAAGAAGAAGCGCGAGATAGAGATCCGCGGGGTGGATCCTGAGAACGGCAACGAGATGGTCAAGACTTACCTGATTCCTTATGGTTCACGCATCAAGGTTGAGGATGGCAAAGAGATAGAAGCCGGCGATGAGCTGACAGAAGGTTCCATCAACCCCCATGACCTGCTTAAGATCAAGGGCCTTCGCGCGGTTCAGGATTACATGATTCGTGAAGTACAGAAGGTCTACCGTCTGCAGGGTGTTGACATCAACGACAAGCACATAGAGATGATCGTGCGCCAGATGCTTAAGAAAATCAGGGTCGATTCCAGTGGGGACAGCAATATCCTTCCCGGAACGACCATGGATATCCTTGAGTTTGATGACATCAACGAGAAGCTCATCGAAAAGGGTCTCCGTCCCGCCGAGGGCAAGAGAGTCATGTTCGGTATCACCAAGGCCTCTCTCGCGACCAATTCCTTCATGTCAGCCGCTTCCTTCCAGGAGACTACTAAGGTGCTGACGGAAGCCGCTATCAACGGGAAGGTCGATCCGCTTATCGGACTGAAGGAGAATGTGCTTATCGGTAAACTCATTCCCGCCGGAACAGGAATGCATAAGTACGGTGATGTTGAGCTCGATACAGATGGAAGCGACCTGATTCCTGAAGAACCTGAGGAGGAGACTGAGGATATCGATTCTGCGGAAGACACTGCTGCAGATGGAATTCAGGACGATCCGGATAGATTCTCCGGGGAAGATGAATTTGACAAGGACGATTTCGATGAAGGCATCTCCGAGGACGAGGGCTTCTATGAGGATGAGGACGAAGATGATGATCCTGAAGACGTCGGCTTCGATGGGGAGGAGACTGAGGATCACTCTGGAGACGGAGCTTTTGACTCATAAGAACCCTGGCAAGAAAACCTCATGGATTATGAACCGTGAACGTCTGAGAGACTATATATAGAAGAAAGTCATTCGCATAGGTTCGTCTGGCGGCTGTCAGGATGATATAATGGCAGGATGGGAGCTGAGAAAGTGAGCAGCGCACATCCTGCCATATTCTTTTTTCTTTTTTGCTTGACAAAGTGGAATTGAATGATATAATGAATCAGTGCGCTTTTCAGAGCGCTGTTTTTCAATGCAAAAATCTAACAGGAGGTGAAACGAATGCCTACATTTAACCAGCTGGTGAGGAAAGGCAGACTTACTTCGGAGAAAAAGTCTACGGCTCCGGCGCTGCAGAGAGGTTATAATTCCCTGCACAAGCGTGCCATCAACACTTCTTCCCCTCAGAAGAGAGGTGTCTGCACCGCAGTCAAGACCACAACTCCCAAGAAGCCTAACTCCGCTCTGCGTAAGATCGCCAGGGTCCGTCTGTCGAACGGCATCGAGGTTACGAGCTACATCCCCGGTGAAGGACACAACCTTCAGGAGCATAGCGTTGTCCTCGTGCGCGGTGGCAGGGTCAAGGATCTTCCCGGTACCCGTTACCACATCATCCGTGGCACGCTTGATACCGCCGGCGTCGCGAATCGCAGACAGGCCCGTTCGAAGTACGGCGCCAAGAGACCCAAGAAGTAATTTTCGGGTCCGGTTAACTGGTACACAAGCGTAATCGTTTAGCAAGTGCCGGATAGTAGGATAGTTTCATTTGGAATATCCTGAGCCGGTCGTACACATTAAGCGAAGTACATGTGAGTACCTATGATTTAAACAAACCGGGCATAGCCCGGGAATATTTAAGGAGGGAAGCAACGTGCCGCGTAAAGGACATACTTCAAAAAGAGAAGTTCTTGCCGATCCGCTTTACAATGACAAGATCGTGACTAAACTGATCAACCAAGTCATGCTGGACGGCAAAAAGGGTGTTGCGCAGAGAATCGTTTACGGAGCTTTCGCGTCGGTTGAGGAAAAGACCGGAAAGCCCGCGCTTGAAGTCTTTCAGGAAGCCATGAACAACATCATGCCTGTACTGGAGGTCAAGGCAAAGCGTATCGGCGGAGCCACATATCAGGTTCCGATCGAGGTTAAGCCCGAGCGCCGTCAGGCACTGGCGCTCAGATGGATCGTCATGTTCTCCCGCAAGAGAGGCGAGAAGAAGATGATGGACCGTCTTGCGGGCGAACTCATGGATGCATCCAACAATACTGGCGCATCTGTGAAGAGAAAAGAAGATATGCACAAGATGGCAGAAGCCAACAAGGCTTTCTCGCACTATCGCTTTTAATTAGTTAGGAGGATTACCTGTGGCTGGAAGAGCTTATCCCCTGGACAGAACCAGGAACATAGGTATCATGGCTCACATCGATGCCGGCAAGACGACGCTCACCGAGCGTATACTGTATTATACCGGCGTCAACTACAAGATTGGCGACACGCACGATGGTACCGCCACGATGGACTGGATGGAGGAGGAACAGGAGCGTGGAATCACGATTACCTCAGCCGCCACTACCTGCCATTGGACGTTGGAGAAGGAGGGCAAAACCGCTCCCGGCGCGCTTAAGCACCGCATCAACATCATCGATACCCCCGGACATGTCGACTTCACTGTAGAGGTTGAGCGGTCGCTTCGCGTACTTGACGGCGCGGTAGGCGTTTTCAGCGCGAAGGGTGGTGTCGAACCCCAGTCAGAGAATGTCTGGCGTCAGGCTGATACCTACAATGTCCCCCGTATGGCGTTCATCAACAAGATGGATGTCATGGGAGCTGATTTCTTCGGCTCCGTTGACCAGATTCGTGACAGGCTCCGCAAGAATCCCATCATTCTTCAGCTGCCTATCGGAAAGGAAGATGATTTCCGAGGCATCGTTGACCTGTTTGAGATGAAGGCCTATGTCTATAACGATGACAAAGGAGTCGATATCACCATCAGCGATGTGCCGGACGATATGATGGCTGAAGCAGAAGATTATCGCTCAAAGCTTATTGAAAGTATCTGTGAGCTGGATGATGATCTGATGGAGGCTTATCTTGAGGGTGAGGAGCCCTCGGTAGAAGACCTCAAGAAGGCGCTTCGCAAGGCTACCTGCGAAGGAACTGCCATACCGGTCACCTGTGGTTCTGCCTATCGCAACAAGGGCGTTCAGAAGCTTCTGGATGCCGTTATCGAATACATGCCTTCGCCGGTTGACATACCTGCCATTAAGGGTGTGGATCTGAAGGGCGAAGAGATTGAGAGACATTCCTCTGATGAAGAGCCTTTTTCGGCTCTTGCATTTAAGATCATGAGTGATCCGTTCGTAGGAAAGCTCGCGTTCTTCAGGGTATACTCCGGTACGGTCAAGTCCGGGTCATATGTATACAACGCCACCAAGGGCAAAAAGGAGAGGATCGGACGCATCCTTCAGATGCACGCCAACAAACGTGAGGAGCTCGACACGGCTTATTCCGGAGATATTGCCGCGGCGGTAGGCCTCAAGGCCACTGCTACAGGCGACACTCTCTGCCTCGAGACAGATCCGGTCATACTTGAGTCCATGGAATTCCCCGATCCGGTCATAGATATCGCCATCGAACCCAAGACTAAAGCCGGTCAGGAGAAGATGGGCGACGCCCTGCAGAAGCTCGCGGAGGAGGATCCTACGTTTCGTGTGTCCACTAACAAGGAGACCGGTCAGACCATCATCGCCGGCATGGGCGAGCTTCACCTTGAAATCATCGTGGACCGCCTGCTTCGTGAGTTCCATGTGGAAGCGAACGTCGGCGCGCCTCAGGTCGCCTACAAGGAGGGCTTTGCTTCAAGCGTCGAGGTCGACAGCAAGTATGTCAAGCAGACGGGCGGCCATGGCCAATACGGTCACTGCAAGGTTCGTTTCGAGCCTCTTGACCCCAACTCCGAGACGACCTACGAATTCGAGAATCAGATCGTTGGAGGCGTTATTCCTAAGGAATACATCCCCGCAGTTGACGCTGGCATACGTGAAGCCTGCAAGGCCGGCGTTCTTGCCGGATTCCCCGTTCTTGGCGTGAAAGCCACGCTTATCGATGGTTCTTACCATGAGGTCGACTCTTCAGAGATGGCATTTAAGGTTGCGGGCTCCATGGCTTGTAAGGATGCCATGAAGAAGGCCGGCTGTGTGCTTCTTGAACCCATTATGAAGGTCGAGATCACTACGCCTACTGAATACATGGGAGATGTCATCGGCGATATCAACAGCAGACGCGGCCGTATCAACGGCATGGAAGAGGTCAACGGAGTCGAGCAGATCCACTGCTTTGTGCCTCTGGCTGACATGTTCGGATATGCCACTGATCTTCGTTCCAAGACGCAGGGCCGCGGAGCATATTCCATGTTCTTTGACAGGTATGAGCCTGTTCCGAAGAGCGTTCAGGAAAAAATAGTGAACAATCACGAAAAGTAACTTGAAATTGTAGTAAGTATAATGTACAATCATCATTAACGCTTGCATAGGTTTATGCATTGGTATGCCCTGGAAGGGCATTATACAAGGAGGATTTTCTAAAATGGCTAAAGCTAAGTTTGAGAGAACCAAACCCCATGTTAACATCGGTACCATCGGCCACATCGACCATGGCAAAACCACTCTGACTGCTGCTATCACCTTCACTCTGCATCAGAGACTGGGTCTTGGCGAGGACGTACCTTTTGATCAGATCGACAAGGCTCCCGAAGAGAGAGCTCGTGGTATAACGATCTCCACTGCCCACGTTGAGTACGAGACCACAAAGCGTCACTACGCTCACGTTGACTGCCCCGGCCATGCTGACTACGTCAAGAACATGATCACCGGTGCTGCTCAGATGGACGGTGCTATCCTTGTTGTTGCCGCTACCGATGGTGTTATGGCTCAGACCCGTGAGCACATCCTGCTTGCCCGTCAGGTTGGCGTTCCCTACATCGTTGTCTTCATGAATAAGTGCGATATGGTTGATGACGAAGAGCTCATCGAGATCTCCGAGATGGAAGTTCGCGAGCTGCTCAACGAGTACGAGTTCCCTGGCGATGACACTCCTATCATCCGCGGTTCCGCTCTTAAGGCTCTTGAGGATCCGTCCAGCAAGTGGGGCGATGCCATCATCGAGCTTATGGATACTGTCGATGAGTACATCCCTGATCCCGTCCGTGAGACTGACAAGCCTTTCCTGATGCCCGTTGAGGATGTCTTCTCTATCACCGGCCGCGGTACTGTCGCTACCGGCCGTGTTGAGAGAGGTACCATCAAGGTTGGTCAGACTGTCCAGATCGTCGGTATCGTTGACAAGCCTCGCGATGTAGTCGTCACAGGTGTTGAGATGTTCCACAAGCAGATGGATCAGGGCGAAGCCGGCGACAACATCGGCGTCCTGCTCCGCGGCGTACAGCGTGACGAGATCGAGCGTGGTCAGGTTCTGGCAGCTCCCGGCACCATTACTCCTCACAAGAAGTTTACTGCGCAGGTTTACGTTCTGACCAAGGATGAGGGTGGCCGTCACACTCCTTTCTTCAACAACTATCGTCCTCAGTTCTACTTCAGGACGACTGACGTCACCGGCGTATGCGAGCTTCCTGCTGGCGTTGAGATGTGCATGCCTGGCGATCACGTCACCATGACCATCGAGCTGATCTCCAAGGTTGCTATGGAACCCGGACTTCGTTTCGCTATCCGTGAGGGTGGCCGCACTGTCGGTTCTGGTTCTGTTGTTGAGATCATCGAGTGATTTACGCTCATTAATATCAGATTACATAGGACCTTCGGTATTTCCGAAGGTCTTTTTTTCATTGCCGTTAAAATACCGGACGAAGCGCAAGCACTTTGTCCGGTATTTTAACGGCAATTTAGGTATGCTGAATAACAGGCGCTTAATTATTTACTAAATAATGTCATTTATTCCGTTTACAAAAGTGAACCTTTTGTGGTATTATATAAGAACATGGCGTTACAACTTTTTTGACCTATATCTCAGTTCTCTTTCATTTGCATCATATCATGGTGGCCTTCTATTGGGTCGTATGAGGGTCTTATTCGTATATCATTTTTGCAGAGGAGTATTTTATTGTGAAGATATTTAAACGTATGGTGACAAGCTTTGCTGTTACAGCAGCAGTCAGTGTTGGCTTTTCTTGCTTTGCGGCTGTGCCGGAATTATCTCCGTGGACCGCTCAAGTGGAGGAATATGGTCATGAAGAATATACCGCGTTATTCCCGGAGGATGGTTCGGGAGATAAAACCGGTATACATTATCATTCGGCAGATGGGAATGATGTCGTTTTTTATGATGCGGATGAGGCAGAGGCCCTTGGCATTGATACCAGCGCTCTTCCTAAAGGGTATGTCAATCATGGCGTGCCCATCCTTTCTATTGGTCTCAACGGCACTACTCTTGCCACCATAAACAGCGGCTCCAAAGAGGAGAAGTATCCGGGCAATACCGTTATCATGTACGAAGCGGAGGAGCCTATTCTGGAGTCAGCGGATGTAGAGTTAAAGGGACGAGGCAACTCCACCTGGCGCGGCATAAAGAAGCCATATCAGATAAAATTTGCGAATAAGACAGATATACTGGACATGGGTGAAGCGAAGAAGTGGGTGCTGCTTGCCAACCTCAATGACAGTGCCCATCTCAGGAATGATGTCGCTATGTCATTGGCAGAACAGATTCAGCTGAACAAGTCATTCTCAGGCAGATTCGTTGAGCTTTACGTGGACGGACAGTATGTAGGGCTTTACTATCTGACCCATAAGGTGGAGATAGGTTCGAATGTGGTTGACCTGAAGAATCCGGATGGCATTCTTGTGGAGAATGATTCTATCCATCAGGATACGGCTATCAGGCATATCTCAGCAATCGAGGGGCAGTATCTCTATCTCAAGGAGACTAAGGATGCAGCGTATGAAGAGAGCTCGCTCCGCGCTTTTGGAGAGGCGTACGACAGATTCGAAGCGGACTGCTATGAAGGGAACTGGGCAGCTGTGAGCAATGAGATAGATTATGTATCATTTGCGAAGTATTATCTGATCAGCGAGCTCTCGGCTAATCCTGACGCCAACCACTCCAGCTTCTATTTTTACAGAGACGGGGAGGATGATGTCATCCACGTAGGTCCTGCGTGGGACTATGACCTGGCATTCGGGAGAAACGGCTCCGGTAAATACTATGATACCAACCGCCTATGGAGTTACAATGACACTTACAATGCCGCTGACCGCACGAGCAGGATCTTTACCTGGCTGCTCGATATGCCTGAGTTCAGGACGGTAGTCGAGCTGACATATCAGAACGTCGTGAGCAGCGCCGTGGCCGAGCAGATACAGACATTGAAGAACAGGGCATCTGAGATCAGGGCAGCGGGCATAGCGGACAATGAACAATGGAATAAAGAAGACTTTGATACGGCTGTAGACAAGCTGAGGTCATGGCTGAGATCCAGGAAAGCGTTCCTTGACTTCTATTACGGAGGCGCGAGGGAAACGTTTAGGGAAGGTGATTACGTTATCTGCTCAGATGACGGTATCCTTAGTTCGGAATATGATTCGGCGAAGCTTTTGGTATCCGAGAGCATGCCCGCCGAGACGAGGCTGTTCCATTTCCAGCCTACTACCAACGGCAGCTACGTGATGGTGAGCCTGCAGTCGGACAAAGTACTTCACGACAACAACCTGCTTAAGAATGATGAGGCGGATCTGAGGCAGAAGAGGATGTCGGATTACTCATCGGACAGCTGCCAGTGGATGCTTTTCAGGAATGAAGATGATACTTATACCATCTTATCAAAGAATTCAAGCCTCGCTATCACCAGAACCGGCAGCGGCCTTGTCACTAAGCGTTGGACTGGAGGCAGCGATCAGAGATACCGGGTGATAGAGATCGTGAACCAGAATACTGCCATTGAGGCTTTCCTGCAGAGGCTTTACAAGGGCTGCCTTGGCAGGAGCGCGGATTCAGAGGGGCTTGCCAATTGGAAGAACGCTCTTTATGCTGGCGCGACAGGAAATCAGGTAGCTATAGGTTTCCTCGACAGCCGAGAGTTCATAAATCTTGGATTAAGTGATGAGAAATTCATAGAAGCTCTGTACAATACAGTATTTGGACGTAACGCAGATACTGGCGGACTTGCGTCATGGCTGAAGGTGCTGGATAATGGCGCAACAAGGGCTAAAGTCGAGGAAGGCTTCTTGAATTCGCGAGAGATGAGAAATATGTGCGAGGGGATGGGGGTAGCGCCCGGAGTCTTCATGTCGGAGGATATCAGGGATGTCTATTATAATGTAACCGCGTTTGTCGCGAGGCTTTACAAGAACTGCCTTGGAAGAAACTTCGATAATGACGGCATGGCGCATTGGCTGAACGAGCTTGTCAGCGGCAATATAGGAGGAAAAGAAGCCGCCATTGGTTTCTTCACGAGCTCTGAGATGACTGAACAGAGTCTGAGTGACAGGGAATTTTTGACAGTCGCGTATAGAACCTTGCTTGACCGCGAGCCGGACAATAGCGGCATGAGGGCTTGGCTTGAAGCGATAAAGGGAGGCAGCACGAGACTGCAGATAGTGGAGAGCTTTGCGGAATCTAAGGAATTCGGCACTATTTGCCAACATGCCGGCATAGAGAAGTGAGGAAGGCTGCCGGCATAGAGAAGCGAGAAAGGCAGCCGACAACAGATAAGCAAGGTTAAACGATGTTAATAAAACCCAGGCAAGATGAATAAAGACCCATAAGGGCCGGTAAGAACAATAAACGAAGCTCGATGAAAGACCGGATAGGATTTTTCAAATATACGATGCCCATCTGCGCGACGGATAGATAATCCGGGCACAGATGGGCATTCACAAATATATGGGGGGAATGGACGCCAAAGAGCTTTGGGTTTTATGATGCAGAGGCACTTATGCTAAGAACCTGCATGCCGGGATTGGCATCGCCGACCCGCCGGCCGCATAACGATATATATAAGTTAGTGGGTTTTCCTGTACTCGCGGGGAGTCATGCTGTAATATTTTTTGAAAACATCCTTGAAATAATTGCTGTTGGAGAAACCACACTGCAGGGCGATCTCGGTCACGCTCTGGTTCGTTGACCTTAACTCGAAGGCGGCGTTCCTTAGACGTACATAAATAAGATATTCGTGTACTCCCATGCCGGTGGTATCCTTGAATTTGCGGCTGAGATAGTTGGGGCTGAAGCCGACGGCTCCTGCTATGTCGGCCGCGTTTAGCTGAACACGATAATTCTCATTGATAAAACGCGCGGCCTGCAGCACCTGGGGATCCGCCGTGAATATCTTCGAAGGGGCGTCAGGAAGGAAAGTGCAGATACGGCTGCACTGCATCAGCAGAACATGGAGGAGAAGCTGCAAAAGGGCTGGAGAACGCTTGTCATTGCAGGTTTCCTCATCGGACATCTGCTTCAGGGTGTCATCGATCTTGCGTCGGTTGATGTCAGACACCTGGAATATGCGCAGCTGGCGAAAAAAGTCTTCGCCGCCGGGCATCATTTCGATAAGCTCCTGGCTTATATCTTCCTTTCGGAAATATACGCAGCATCTGCGGCAGTCGCCGAAGAGATAACTGGTATAATGGTAGACATTGGGCGGCAGAAGCATAAAATCATTGTCGTGAAGGTCATACATGTTATCTTCAATCATATACCGGCATGAGCCCATTTCTATGAATGTTAGCTCATAGTAAGGGTGTGAATGATAAGAGGACATGATGTAACCAGATTCACGTGTACGGCGGTCTGCCATAACCCTGCTTATCTCATTTGTAGTGACTCGATTTTTGTTATTCATTACAGCCTCCGACATAAATTGAAGATTCAGTATTAGATATGTATTAGACTATTATTTTTTATAGAAATAAGTGCTGAAAAACAGTATAATAATGACAAAATAACGATTAAACAACATTTAACATTGCCTGTGAGTATTTAGAAGGCATATGAAGCATTTAGGAAGCGTCATATATATATGGCATGTATTATAAAACATAAGATATAATGGCAGATATCATTGGATTTATAGTAAACATCCATAGCACGCCTGTGCTGCCACGACGTGTGAAGGTTGTGGCAGCATACAGGCGATGTATGTATGCATCCCCTATATGGCCACCCGCTCAGGGGGGAACGACTTTCAAGGTAAACCTACATGCCATATTTGCCTGGAATGCCGTTCGTCACTGTCACTAATAACAGTTTTATAAAGGAGAAGAAAAAATGCAGATAGGAATACGCCTCCATGATGTAAACTCAGGTTTGTCGGCATCCGACCAGACGATCGAGGCGAGGCTTCAAAAGGCTCGCGAGGAGGGCTTTTCATGCGCTCATCTGGCACTGTCAAAATGTATTAAGGGCAGGGTTTTTGATGACGCGGCATTGACCGAAGGTCTTGCGTTATATCTTCGAAGGATTTTCAGGGAAAAGGGCTTGGATATGGCCTTGCTGGGCTGTTATCTGAACCTTGCGCATCCTGAACCCGAGAAACTGCAGGAGATCCAGACGAGATACTTCGGACACCTTCGGGTGGCTTCATTGGCGGGCGCGGCGATAGTCGGAACCGAGACGGGCGCGCCGAACGCGGAATATAAGATGGATTCCGCGACGCACGGTGAGGAAGCCCTTCAGACCTTTATAAGGAATCTTGACCCCGTCGTAGAGTGCGCGGAGCACTATGGGGTGACTATGGCGATCGAGCCGGTCTGGAAGCACATAGTATATAATGCGGACAGGGCGCTGGAAGTGATTCGGAGCATAGGAAGCCGAAACCTGCGTATTATATTTGACCCTGTGAACCTGCTTTCGTTTGAAAATGTTGACGACAGAGATCGTATCATAGGAGATGCCATGGATAAGCTCTGTGATTCGATCGCTATGGTCCATATTAAAGATTATGTCAGAACCGAAGGAGAGCTTGTCAGTGTCGCTGCAGGTACAGGCGAGATGGATTACAGAGAACTGCTGTCCTTTATAAAAGCAAGGAAACCCTGTATATTCTCGACACTGGAGAACACCAGCAATGACAGCGCGGTCTCATCGCGTGAGATGATCGAGGCACTCTACGCCGAGGTCTGAAACGATTGTGGACCGACATAATCAGTGGTTGGAAAATGTGAACTAATAAAATACTACAGCGTTTATAATAACACTGTTTTTGTAGATTTGCAACGCATTTTTTTCACCCATATGACTATATATTACAAATATTACGCAATATTGTAACTAAAACGTAACAAACAGGCATTGGGTAAGGCCGATTTTTTTGCTGAAAGCAGCTTTTACGACCCTATCGACCATGAAATATGGCTGGTTGCATCGTTGAGTCCGGCCGTAGGCAGCGGCCGACAGCATCGATGTAACCAGCCATCTGTTTTATGTCACGTTCGGTTGCACCAGGGCACTCTGCCTTCCTGAAGAGGGGATTCGAAGAAGCGGGCGGTTTTGTTACGTCCGCTGTCCCTCCAAGGATCGAACCCGGCAGGGTTTATGTGCCTTGCATACGAGCAGTCCGTAAAGCTCGCTATGCCATAGTCCCTCCAGGGGCGTGCCAGGAATACGGACTCCGAAGGTACGTCATCATCGCAGGTGAATCGGCACCGGTCGAAGCTAAAGCCTCTGTCCTGTTCGAAACCGTGGGCGGGAGCGGCGACAAAGCCGATGTCCCTGTTATCATATGCAGACTTGATCTCGCAGTCTGTAAAGACGGCATCACCGCAGCCGAAGATGAAATCGACTGTGCCTGTGATCCTGCAGCTGTTAAACCTCTGCGACAATGGCCTGTCCTGCCTGAGGGCATCGATCAGGAAGCCATCATACCTCTCGATGAGATCCTTGGGGAGCGGACCCAGGAACAAGGTGTCCTGAGTGGAGACGAGCTCACAACCTTCCATGCTGAAGCGGTCTCCGTATACGCTTAGCGCCACCTCCTGCCCCTTTTCCGCAGGGTTACCGGCGGTGTTTTGTATAGTCAGCCCTTCCATGTGGACATCATCAGCGCAGACCGCGAGAGTCCATGTCCGGAAGGTGACTAGCTCAAGTCCATGCTCATCAAGCTTGGTCGCGTAGTCGTCAAAAGTTATCACGCTTTTTCCGGGACCTGCCCCGATGAGTCTGAGTCCGGGAGTCGTGATGATGACCTTCTGACGCCAGGTTCCTTCCCCAAGGCGGATGACGCTTCCTCTTTCGGCCTTGCGGACTATCTGCTGGAGGTCGTCATGCGGCTCGGCGTATATCATATTGTCCATGTTGAGATACCTCGTCGTGAATGATCGGTGGGAATCGATCTCTTCAACAATATGTGGCAAAGACGTTAAAGAGATAGTTTTTAGCTGCTCAAAACCGATTCAGAATCTATGAAAACGGCTATTTTGGAAGTATAACACCTAATAAACTGTTCGTAAACAGGAAATATAACTCAAAATTCTTTCGGCATGAAGGTTAACACCATGTATGCGCCACAGGCGATCAATTATTGAATCCGTCCGTTTTCTACATATTGTTACCTAGTTTCGACATGGAGTTTTTATTATATTGTGGTAGGATTGTAACATGTATAAAAATAGTGAACAACTGATACAGGATCAGGGTTCAAAAAGAGATAGAGGAATTCCATGAAGCGACGGTTAAGCTTTGAAGAATACCGGGGCATTGACCTGACATTATTCACCTTGATAATGTGCGTGTCAGAGGCTATGCTCGTGCTCGCGGCCACGAGGTGGTTTGCCGACCAACTGTACACAGTGTCGGTCGTCGGCGCGGTTACCGCCATCGTGTTGATGAGGTGGGGCCCATATGCAGCTATAAACGCGGTGCTTGGCGGCTTTGTATTCGTACTCGCGTCGCACGGCAGCCTCGGGCAGATAGTGATTTACTGCATAGGCAATCTTTTTTCCATGTTTCTTTTGATCCCCAGAAGGCTTCTTGGACCTGAGAGGATCCGTAAGGACGGAGTTCTGAGCGTATGCTTTGGGCTGTCGACGCTGCTCATGATGCAGGCTGGGCGCGCCATTACGGCTCTGTGCATGGGCAATGAATTCTCAACGTGTCTTGGATTCTTTATGACGGATGGGCTGTCGCTGCTCTTTTCCGGCGTAGTCGTCTGGATAGCCAGGAGGCTTGATGGGATCTTTGAAGATCAAAAGCATTATATTCTTCGCGTCAATAAAGCGGAAGATTAAAAAAGGAGGGTTTTGATGAAATCAAATGCAGCAGATTTTCTAATCTACGACGAAGCATCGGGCTCTTACCGCGAGAGTCCGGAGCAAGCGGTTCGGGATGACGTGGAGAAGCACTACTGGCTACACGTGCTTCGGTCGATCATCAAGGATTGGCGGCTTTACCTGATGCTTGTGCCGATGATCCTGGTGTTCCTTTTTTGGAGATACTTCCCGATGTACGAACTGCTGGGATGCTTCAAGGTGTCAGACGAAGTTCTGCCGGTCTCTCAACAGCTGTTCTCCGGTTTCTCGTACTTCAAGCGTCTGCTTGTAGGCGGTGATGCTCTTTCGGTCGAATTCTGGAGGGCGATGCGCAACACATTCATTCTAAGCTTCTACGGACTGTGCTTCGGTTTCCCGATGCCCATCATCCTGGCTTTGTTCTTCAATGAGATCAGGTCGAACATAGCAAGAAGCGTGTATCAGGTTCTTACCTATCTTCCGAAGTTCATGTCCACGGTCGTTATGACATCCCTCGTGGTCATGCTTGTCAAGCAGGGCTCCCTGACCTCCGGCATGGGCATCGTCTCTCAGGCGCTTGCCAACCTGGGCTGGATATCGCCTGAGGTCGCCAAGTCGGGCATGCTCAACAACCCTGCCTTCTTCCGTCCCATCTATATTATAAGCGGTATCTGGGAGAGCGCGGGCTATGACAGTATCGTGTTCTTCGCCGCGATCATAGCTATTTCTCCTACAAGCTATGAAGCTGCCCAGATCGATGGCGCGGACAAGTGGGCTCAGATGCGCAATGTAGTGCTGCCCAGCATCCTTGCGACCATCGTCATCATGCTCATCACACGTATCGGCTCACTGCTGAACATCGGATATGAGAAAGTGTTGCTGCTCTACAACACCAACACTTATGTCACGGCAGATGTCGTCTCAACCTTCGCTCAGCGTTACGGTCTTGCCGGGGCGGCGAAAGGCATAGCTTCAGCGGCTGAGATGATGAACAACGTCGTCGGCATGCTTCTCGTTATCGGGGCAAACACCATCGCGCGTAAGGCCTCTGACGTTTCGCTCTATTGATAAGGGGGGTGTACCGTCATGAAAAGAAAACTAGAATTTTCCGAGCTGGTATTTAAGATCATCAGCTACACGCTCCTCACCATTTTCGCGCTGGCCTGTCTTTATCCGTTTGTCTACGCGATCTCTGCAGCGATAAGCGGAAGGTCGGCGGTCGAGTACGGCGAGATCGTCCTTTTCCCCAAGAGCATCCAGTTCGACGCGTTTCGCCGTATGTTCAACGACAATATGTTCTGGAACGCGTATTCGAACACTCTGTTCATCACATTTTACGGCACTATCTGGGCGCTGCTTTATTCCATTCTGGGCGGCTACGCGCTTTCGAAGAAGAGGCTCTTGTTCCGTAAGTTCTTCAACTTCTTCCTGGTCTTTACCATGTGGTTCGCCGCAGGTATCGTGCCGCAGTACCTCAACTACCTGAGCACGCAGAAGGTGTTCCAGAAGGTCGGCATCACCGATGACAAGTGGCTGGTCGTAATCGCGATGGGCATGGCTGCCATGAATATCATCCTTCTTCGAAACGCTTTTGAAGGAGTGCCCAGCGAGATTGAGGAAGCGGCCATAGTCGATGGCGCGAGTGAGTTCCAGGTCCTGACGAAGGTTTACCTTCCCATGTGCAAGTCCACCATCGCCACGGTCGCGCTGTTCTTCGGTATCTCCCGTTGGAACGGATACTTCTGGGCACGCCAGATGATATCAAACTCCAACGAACACCCCCTTCAGGTTTTCATCCGTTTGAGACTTGAAGAGTTCACGGACGCAGAGGCTATGGCGGGCTGGAACGAAGTATACGCGTCAGACTCTGTCATCTATGCCTTGATCGTATGCTCCATTGTTCCGATCCTTATAATCTATCCTTTCATTCAGAAATATTTCGCCAAGGGCACGAACGTCGGCGGCGTCAAGGAATGATAAAACCAAGAAGACATGACCTTTATTATCAGGAGGAAATCATGAGAAAAAGCAAAAAAATAATAGCTTTGTTGCTGACAACAGCCATGGCTGTCAGCGTGTTCAGCGGCTGCGGCCCTAAGATCGATATCGATCAGTACGTTCAGCCCACGGCCTCTTCTGGCAACGGCGGATCTAATTCGGGTTCCAACACAGGATCGAATACCGGCAGTGAAGGCAGCCAGCAGGAAGCTCCTTCAGGTGACCTTACCTATGCTGAGGGCACTGTCCTTCGCATGGCCACCGGCTATAACTCCACCAAGACCGGCCTTAGCTTCGACGCTGAAGTAGCCGGTGAAGGCATCACCCTTGCGGACGGCAACACCTATCACGCCGGAGACCTGAAGCCTACCTGGGTCGAGGTTCAGAAAGTGCTAGGCATTAAGATTGAAGACAAATACCAGGGCAACAGCGCAAGCAACGAGTTCGACTACTGGAAAGAGCGCATGGGCGATGTTGACATGGTCTCCGGTACCGCAAGCAAGCTCACCGAGTATGGCGAGCAGGGCATTGTGGTAAACATCGGACAGTATCTTGATCAGATGCCCAACTTCAAGGCATATCTTGAGGCAAACCCGATTGTCCGCCTTTCAATCACGGGCAATACCAACACCGGCGCTATCTATTTCTCACCTTATTTTGACGGCGTCAACGATATTGAGCGTATGCCTCTGATGCGAACCGATATGGTACAGAAGCTCCTCGATGGCGAAGGCGAGTTCACGGCTGACGCCAGCAAGAATACCGCGGCTCCTGTTTACCAGCCTTACATGCCTGAGTCCGGCAAGGTGGAGATCGAGACCGTTAAGCTTGACGGCAGCGGAACCGAGACAGTCACAAAGGATTATGATGCGGCGGGCAACATCATCGCCAAGATGAACGCTGCCGGAAGCATCGATGGCGTGACAGCTGTAAATATGCTTCGTACTTATATAGATGAGGCTTATGGCGGATACTACGGAACCGAGAGGTCCAACCTTTTCATCGGTCAGAACGCTGCATGGGATGCCGATGAACTCGTAGCTCTTCTGCGCTGCGTGGTCGCCAACCCTCAGACGCTCAACGGAACTGACAGCATCCAGGGACTGTTTTCCCGTGAGGATGACAACAATCAGCGCCGTATAGATGTGTTCCGTTTCGCCGGTCACCTCTTCGGAGTCCGCGGCTTTGAGTCTCGTCAGGATTATCTGTACTTTGATCCCGATGGCAACCTCAAGGATGCTCGTCAGGACGTGGAAGCCTACAAAGCTCTTGAGAGGATGAACGCCATCGCTAAGGAAGGACTCATCTCTGAGAACTTCATGAATACTGCCGACGGCAAGACGAAGCAGTACCTTGAAAACGATACAGGCTTTATGCACTACGATTACAATCAGACCCAGACCCTGTACAACGATCCCAGCCAGGGAGTCTTCGATGAAGGCGAGAAGTACATGGCAGTCATGGTTCCTGTCGCCCTTTGGCAGGATGGAGCTGAAGGCGGGACCTATATGCGTTTCACCGAGTCCTGGAGGAGCGTAAAGACCGATGGATGGGGAATCTCCGCCACCGCGGTTGCCTCCAATCCCGACAAGCTGAATGCCGCTCTTAAGCTCATCGATTTCGCTTACTCTGACAAGGGCATGATCCTCATGAGCTACGGTCCTGACGCTTTCATCAAGACAAACGCGGACGGCAGCTATGTGACCTTCACCTTCAACGGCAAGGAGATGCCCGAGATCGCGGACGCGACCTATGCGGAGCTCTGGGAGAAGGCCAGCGGCAACTACACCAACTATGCTCGTCAGTATCTCGGCTCCACCCTGAGCTTCGCGAAGAGCCAGGCGTTTGAATATCAGTGCACCAGTGAAGTCGGACGTGAAGGCGCTGAGAAGATCTCCGTCGCCATCGCCCTTGGAACCATCAAGCATCCCGAACTTGAGGTCTCTAAGAACCCTTGGTATATGTCCATCCCGACCGTTCTTCCCAGCACAAAGTCTGAGAATGATATGATAAACACCTACACTCAGCTGACAGCCAACGGCAAGTTCTCCTCGTCGAAGGATGGCGAGAACCTTTTCGTCAACCAGATCGTCTCCGGTTATAACGAAGAAGGCATGGACAACGCGGAAGCTGCGGCAGCCAAGGTCTCCGGCGAGTGGAGCGGTGTCCAGTACCTGAAGCTGAAGCAGGATGCGTGGAACCGTCTGCTTAACTACTACAACACATTGAGCTGAATCCACGTCCCAGCAGTAAGGGAGGTAAAATGTATAAAAAACAGTTGAAGCTGCAAAAAATCCTTTGCTTTCTGGCGATCGTATCCAGCGTGCTCATATTCCTGTACGCGCTCGGAATCATGACCGATTTGTATGACACCCTGTATTCGACGATGAAGAATCCTGCCGACCTGACTGAGACGGACGTCCCCGGTTCTATCGTCTATTACAATATGCAGGCGTATAACTCATATTTCCTTCGTGAGTCGATCGTACTGATCCTGTTCTCGTGCCTGTTGTTCCTCACGAATACACATGTTCGCAGGAAGTATTACATCGGCAATTACATCTCGGTTGCTATATTCGCGATCGCAAATATCTATGTCGCCATAGAGGCGCACGGCTACATCGAGGCCTTCAAAGAGCGTTTCCTCCGCATTGATTTCGCTGCTCTTAAGGAGCATGCCGAGATGTGGAAGACGGCATACACAGATTCGACGTTCTGGTTCGATATCCACTACGCGGTATTCGCTTTCTCGATCCTGGTCGCTATATTGCTTGTGGTCAGCACGATCTGGAAGATCCGTCTTATGAAGGAGGAAGCCAGGCTTATCGCGGTCGGAAAGGAGAAGACGGCATGAACGAAGAGAAAACCATCCAGCTTGACCGTATGCGCTTCACAAAGAACAGCACGGCGGCGAATTTTGCTCTGCTGGCCATTCTGTTCGACGTGTTGTACTTCATCAGTATCTATGAATCAAATGTTGGTTCATGGTATTACAATATCCTCATGGGCGCATCGATTCTGTACAATCTGGTGTTTATGCTTGCCGCTTTCCTCTGCTCTGAAGGAATCAAGAATTACAAGGTAAGCTACTCATATGTGATGCTCCTTCTTGGCATCATACAGATCATCAGGATTTTCATCTATCCTATGCGCGCCAAGGCAGCCACTGTCACCATTATGGAGCAGCCGGTCATCGTCATGGGGGCGGGGCAGTTCCTTAGATGCGTTGTATATCTCGTTCTGTCGGTTGCCTGCCTTATCATCGGCGCGGTCATAGGTTATTCCCGCAGTCGTGCGCTTCAGGCGCACCTTGCCACCCTGGACATACATCCGGCATAAGGAAAGGAGGACGTTATGGCACAGTTAAGTGTTCAGCACATCGATAAGATATATGACAACAAAGTGCAGGCGGTCTTCGATTTCAATCTGGATGTCAAGGATGGCGAATTGATAGTCCTGGTCGGCCCTTCGGGCTGCGGTAAGTCCACGACTCTCCGCATGATAGCCGGTCTTGAAGACATTTCCGCAGGGCATCTCTTCCTTGACGGCAAGGAGATCACCCAGACTCCCGCGAAAGACCGCGACATGGCGATGGTATTCCAGAACTACGCCCTTTACGGCCATATGACCATCTATGAGAACATGGCGTTCTCACTGATGCTGAGGAAAGAGAATCCAAATGTCATTCACAAGAAGGTTCTCGCTGCCGCTGAGATCCTGGGTCTCACGAGCCAGCTGAACAAAAAGCCTTCGCAGCTGTCAGGCGGTCAGCGCCAGCGTGTGGCTATGGGCCGTTCGATAGTACGAAACCCCAAGGTTTTCCTGTTTGATGAGCCCTTGTCTAACCTCGACGCAAAGCTTCGCGGCGCGACTCGCCGTGAGATACTGCTGCTCCACAAACGTCTGAAGGCGACTATGCTGTATGTCACGCACGATCAGACCGAAGCCCTGACCTTGGCGGACCGTATCGTCTGCATGTCCATGGGATATGTGCAGCAGATAGGCACTCCTCTTGAGCTCTACGATGCCCCGGCGAACCGTTTCGTCGCGAGCTTCATCGGCCTGCCGCCCATGAACTTCTTTGATGTCACTGTGCGCGAGGGCGAGCTTGAAGGAAGAGGCTTCCGCCTTCCGCTCAGCGAGAGCGAGAAAGGCATACTGAAGCCTTATGCCGGCAAGGAGATCGAGCTTGGCGTTCGTCCCGAGGATGTTTCTGCGGGAGGAGATATCCCGATGAAGGTTTTCTCAAATGAGAACCTCGGCATGAATACGCTTCTTCACGGCAACATCAAGGATGGCGATAAGCTTTCCGCAAAGCTCCGCGGGTGGTTCGACTATAAAGTGGGAGACAATGTCAACGTAATATTCAACCGGAAGCATTTCTTTGACAAGGAGACCGGCGAGGCTATCGGAAGGGGGAAGAAAGCATGAGCGCAAATGAAAAAAAGCAGGCAAAAACCTCATCCCATATGCCCGAATTCCTCAGGAGGTTTTTTGTAGGCCTCAAGAGGAAGCCCTCGATCATAGCTTTGGTCGTCCTGGCCGCAGCGTTCTTTCAGTATTCACTGAATCTGACGCATATTTCTGACACCACGGCGAAGATACAAGGTCCTGGAATGGGACTGTGCGGTTTTGCCACGATGCTGTTCTCCATGCTTTCACTGGTCTGCTTCCTCAACGCCTTTCCCAGGCGCAAGAAACCGGTGATTCCCATGGTAGCTATCATGTTCGTCATGTTCGCGATCATCATTTTCTGCGATGTGCGTTACTCGAATCTCATTCTCACCGCTCTAACAAGAGCTGAGAATCCCATAAGGCTTGACGCGTCTACGATATATATCGCGCAGGCTTATAACGTTCTTCAGACGCACATAGGAATAGAGATTGCCGGAATCGTACTTACCGTTCTCATGCCGCTGTACACGAAGCTGCTTAGGAAGATCAATACTTCCGTAACGGTCGAGGACTATGGCAAGCTTGACGCGATCGATATAGACGGCGAGTAATAAAGATCGGCAATACTATTAAGCTCCCTTAGCCCGGGATGCTGAACAGTTGTAAATTAAACATCCATAGCACGCCTGTGCTGCCACGACCTGTGAAGGTCGTGGCAGCATACAGGCGGTGTATGCATGCATCCCTACATGGCCACCCTGCTTCGCAGGGAGCCGACTTCTAAAGTAAGTAATGTAAACCAGATAATGTGGGACCGGAGGCGTTATCAGCTTCCGGTTCCCGGGAAGAGGGCGAGCATGGCTTCTAAAAAAAACAAGCGCATGGCTCCTGAAGAAAATAAGGCGACCACCGACTATTACAGGCTGAACACCAAGGCAGTGAACGACTTGGCGGAAGCAAATGAGGAGAACTCTCCCGAGGTTACCAAGGAAGAGCTGCGCAAGTACCGCTCCGGTTCGAGGATCAAGCTTCCGGCCGGGGTGAAGGCCATACTTATCAAGATGTGGTTCGCAGGTTCCGTATGCTTCTTCATTTTCTGGGGATTGAGTTCATATATGGGCGATCTGCTTGACCTTATAGTAGTATTTGCGGCAGTCCTTGGCATTGTGACGGATATCCTGACGAATAATGTACTCCGTAATTTTTCAAATGATGACATCGAGCCTGGCAGGTTTATGATGTTTCCCCAAAAACGTTATTGGACCTTCATTCTGAATATACTGTACGCAGGAGTGCTCCTGACCTGCACAGCGGCAGTTTATGGAGGGATCAACCTCATTCTTTCGGTACTGAGAGGCGAAGGCACGGTTCTTGGAGTAGGACCGATTCTTTTCGGAGTGTTCTACACGGCGATCGACATGCTGTTCATAACGATCAAGCGCACGCTGATCGGCATATTTACGGATGCGACAGAAAACGCGAAGAAAATGCGGTAAAACAATCATTAATAAAGGAGCATAAGATATTATGGATTTGAAGATTCTTTTTTCCGGAGTAAGCTCAGCGTGTTTTGAGCTTGTCAACACTGAGCCTTACTACGCGCCGGAGAAATTTAAGGTGCTTTTGGACGGCCAGGAGCTATACGAATGTGAGAGTAATGTTTTCTCTGTTTTCTCACTCATCCCTGACAGAGAATACAAGATCCAAGCCAAGGCAGACGGATTTGAGGCGGAAGCTTATTTTAGGACAAAGACCGAGAGCTGCTGCGTAGATGTCCGTTCCTTCGGCGCGAAGGGCGATGGGGTTACTGACGACACGCAGGCGGTACAGATGGCTATCAGCTATCTGCCCGACGGAGCAAGGCTTCTTTTCCCCGCAGGAGTTTATCTTACCAAGCCGCTGGTACTTCGAAGCCATATAACTATCGAGCTTGCCGAGGACGCGGAGCTTCGCGGGTGGCCGGTGAGAGAAGATTGGCCGATTGTTCCGGGCGTCATCACCGACATTTACGGCAAGGAGCTGTATTTCGGGGGCTTCGAGGGCAATGCCATACCGACCTATGAATCATTCGTATCGGGGCAGTATATCGAGGATGTAGCTATAGTCGGTAAAGGCACGATAAACGGGAACGCCAGAGAGGGACATTTTTGGGAAGACGTACATAGCTTTCCGGTAGAAAGAGCCAGGCTGCTGTTCTTTAACCGCTGCAAAAACATCACGCTTCACGGCATTCATGCCTGCGACTCTCCTTCATGGCAGATACACCCTTATTATTCGGACAAGATAGGTATATATGATGTATTTATCTCAGCGCCGAAGGACAGCCCGAACACAGATGCCATAGATCCCGAGTCCTGCGATGAGGTCGAGATCATCGGCTGCCGTTTTTCTGTCGGAGATGACTGTATAGCGATAAAGTCCAGCAAGATAGAGCTGGGGATGAAACTGAACCGTCCCGCCGACCATCATATGATAAGGAACTGCCTGATGCAGTTCGGGCACGGAGCCGTAACCTTGGGAAGCGAGATAGGCGCCGGAGTTAGGAATCTCAGCGTATCACATTGTTACTTCAGAGGAACTGACCGCGGGCTTCGCATAAAGACGCGCCGTGGCCGCGGAAAGAACTGCCGCGTCGATGAGGTCTGTTTTGAGAACATAAAGATGGAAGGCGTTCTCACTCCTTTTGCGGTCAACATGTGGTATTCGTGCTGCGATCCGGACCGTCACAGTGAGTATGTCTGGTCAAGAGAGCATCTGCCGATAGATGACCGCACTCCATATCTTGGACACTTCCATTTCAGGGATATAGACTGTACCGGAGCGGAGGTCGCGGCCTGCTATATAGACGGTCTGCCTGAAGCGCCTGTTGAGGAAGTTGTCTTTGAGAATGTAAGGATAGATTTTGCCGAGGACGCGAAGCCTGGCGTACCGATTATGAAGAATTTCGCGGAACCGTGCTGCCGTCTGGGGCTTTATTTTGACAATGTACGAAGGATAAAGCTTGATTCAGTTAAGCTTACCGGAGTAGAGAAAGAGGCCGTGGTCGCCCGGCATTATGACGAACTCATAACTGAGAATATAAGTGAGGGCTGAAAATGTACGAACAAATCGAAGCCTATGTGAAGCATCTGATCAAGGAATCGACACCTGAGAGAACGGTGTGGAATGTCGAGAAGCTCCGTCAGGGAAAACCTTCGAACTGGAATTATATCGATGGCTGTATGATAACCGCGCTGCTTGCTATGGCGGATATTACCGGCGAGAAAGCCTACTTTGACTTTGCTGAAGGTTTTATAGATTGGTTTGTCTGTGAGGACGGCTCGATCAAAACCTACGAACCTGACAAAAAGACCCTCGATGACGTAAACGAGGGACGGGTGCTGTTCCCCCTTTATGAGCGCACAGGGAAAGAGAAGTACAGGAAGGCGGCTGATCTCATCTACAGTCATCTTAAATGCCAGCCCAGAACCTTCGAGGGTTCATTCTGGCATAAGGATATCTACCCAGATCAGGTATGGCTGGACGGTATCTATATGGCGCTCCCCTTCATCACGTTGTACGAGAAATATTTCGGTGACAAGGATTACAGCGATGTGTGCGGACAGATAGATACTGTAAGGAAGCACATGTTCGATGAGAAAAAGAAATTATACTATCATGGCTATGACGCAAGCAGAAAGGCTTTTTGGGCCGATCCGGAGTCGGGCCTGTCGAAGAATTTCTGGCTTCGAAGCATAGGTTGGTTCGCGGTTGCCCTGGCAGATCTTTTGGAGATACTCCCTGACGGCAGCCAGAGGAAAAAGCTCGAAGATATCTTTGTTGAACTCATGGAAGGCATAGCTCCTTACGCTGATGAGGAGACAGGCATGTATTGGCAGGTTGTTGACCAGGGCGGACGCGAGGGCAATTACCTGGAGACCAGCGGAAGCAGCATGATAGCCTATGCCATGCTGAAAGGCTCGCGTCTGGGCATCCTGACAAAAGATTATGCCGCCAAAGGCAGTAAGACCTTCAGCGGCATAGTTGATAAATATCTGTCATTCAAAGATGGGGAGATGAATCTGGAGGGCATATGCCTGGTGGCAGGCCTGGGTCCCGAGAATAATCGCAGACGTGATGGCTCATATGAATACTATATATCAGAGCCAATCGTCAAGAACGATGCGAAAGGCGTAGCTCCATTCCTGCTCTGCTATACGGAGATAATGAGGCTTGGCTGAAGTCGGTCAAATCATTATCTTCATGCTTTCACTGTTGATCCCATAGATGTCCTTGCTCATGAACATCGATTGATATTCTGATGGCGAGCAGGCGAACTTTTTCTTAAAAAGTCGTGAGAAGTAAAGAGGGTCGTGAAAGCCGCAGAAATGAGCGACATCGGATATGCTGATGGTCCTCGTCTCTTTGGACATAAGTCTCTCGGCAGCCGCGTTGAGCCTGGTGTCGAGCAGGAAGCTGTGAGGCGTCAGATTTAGCTCTTTTTTGAAAAGCTTGCGGAGATAATCGTAATTAAAAGGAAGGCTGCGGAGGTACTCGTCTAGCTGGAACCTCTCGTCCGGGTAGTTGTTTATAATCGTATTGACGATATCCTTTACGACTGAGCTCATGATTGGCGTATTCAGTACATCAAGTGTCAGATGTACGACGAGGTCGGCATAGGAAGACAGCAGATAGATATTGCGGTCGGTTTCTCTGTTGAAGAAAGAGAAGCACGCATTGAAGGCGTCAAGAATAAAATGATTGCTGTCGTCATGTATCTTGAATGGCTTCTCCTGCGGTATGAGCGTGGTCTGAACGTTAAGAAATACATTCGTGAAGCCGGGTTCGCTGATATTCTGATGTCTGCACAGCGGCGGTATGACCACGATCTCGCCGGCAACATAGGGTATGGATCGGTCTTCCAGAACCAGTTTCCCATTGCCGGAAGTGCAGTATATGAATTCCCAGCTTGTGTGCACATGGCTCGGAACGTCGAACGTTAACAGATGTTTTCCTGCATATAATATCTGTGACATGGCATGTCTCCTTTTGCAGCAATTGCTGAGGTCTGACAGCTTCTCCGGTACATAAACACTATTTCGGAGAAAGAAGAAAAAGATAACCGTATTTTAACATAATACATCCGTTTTGTCCATAATAACAAACCCACACAGCCGGCCGTTACGGGCGATCTGATCGCCAGCAATCAAGATCAGGCGGATCGGCCTGCAAAAAATGGCGGCTGTGAATCTACATGACCAAGGGGGATATGAAATGGCTTACTTAACGCTGAAAAACATCAACAAGATCTATCCAAACGGCTACCATGCAGTTCATGATTTCAATCTTGAGATGGACAAGGGCGAGTTCATCGTCTTTGTAGGACCGTCAGGATGCGGTAAGTCCACGACTCTTCGTATGATCGCGGGGCTGGAAGACATCTCGAACGGGGAGTTTCTCATCGATGGAAAGCGCGCCAACGAACAAGGACCCAGGGAACGCGGCATAGCGATGGTTTTCCAAAGCTATGCGCTTTACCCCCAGATGACAGTGTACGACAACATTGCCTTTGGACTTGAGCTTCAGGGCGCTGACGAAGAGTACATCGAAGAGAAGGTGCTCAATACTGCCAGAATTCTGGGACTTACAGAGTATCTTGATCGCCTTCCCAGGGCGCTTTCAGGCGGACAGCGCCAGCGTGTCGCCATCGGCCGCGCTCTTATAAGGAAGGTCGGTATTTTCCTCATGGATGAGCCTCTGTCGAATCTCGATGCCAAGCAGCGTGTCACGATGCGTTCGGAGATCACCCAGATCCACCGTGAGACCGGAGCGACAACTATTTATGTCACGCATGACCAGACTGAAGCCATGACCATGGCGGATAGGATCGTCGTCATGAAGGACGGCTATGTGCAGCAGGTAGGGACGCCCAGGGAACTGTACTTTGACCCCGTTAATGTTTTTGTGGCCGGTTTCATCGGAGAGCCGCCGATGAATTTCGTGAAGGGCATCGTGGAAGGAGGCAAGATAAAGTTCGGTGGTGAGACCATCGACCTGAAGCATAAGCTCGGAGATCGTCTGAAGGAGTATGAGGGCAAGGAGATCGTCTTTGGCTTCCGTCCTGAATCCATCGTTTTAGGCAAGCAGCCCGAATCCTATGTCATCCCTGCGGATGTTGAGCTTACCGAGATGCTTGGAGACAACACAAATGTATATATCAAGGTCGGAGAAGCACAGTCCATACTGAAGATCGATCCCCATGACACTCCGGAAGTGGATTCACAGATCACCTTCTCCATTCCTTTTAAGAATGTTTATCTTTTCGATGGAAAAACTGAATCTGTAATCAAATAAAATATTAGGAGAATACTATGGATATCCGTTACAGTGCGAATCCAAACGATGTTAGACGTTATACGACCGAGGAGCTCCGGAAGGAATTCCTTATTGAGAACCTGTATGTTCCTGACAGTGTTGTCGCTGTGTACAGCCATGTGGACCGCATGGTCACCATGGGCTGCATGCCTGTCGCGGAGAAGGTCTCCATCGATAAGGGAATAGACGTTTGGTCAAATTTCGGAACCAAATATTTTCTTGAGCGAAGGGAGATAGGCATCTTCAATATCGGCGGTCCGGGTACCATAACAGTTGACGGCAAGGTATATGAGCTGGGCTTTGAGGACTGCCTGTATATAACAAAGGGCGCGAAGGAAGTCTGCTTTGCTTCAGATGATCAGGCAAAACCCGCGAAGTTCTACATGGTCTCTGCCCCGGCACACCGCAGCTTCGAGACGAGGCTTCTGAAGTTCGCGGATGCCAACAAGAGGGTCTGCGGCGAAGCCGCGACCGCAAACAGGCGCACGATCAACCAGTTCATACATCCGGATGTTCTTCCCACCTGCCAGCTTTCCATGGGACTGACGGTCCTTGAGAGCGGCAGTGTCTGGAATACCATGCCGGCACATACCCATGAGCGCCGCATGGAAGTGTATATGTATTTTGATGTTCCGGATGACCAGGTCGTGTTCCATATGATGGGCCAGGGCAAGGAGACGAGGCATATAGTGATGCGCAGCGAGCAGGCGGTCATTTCTCCTTCGTGGTCCATACACGCAGGCGTCGGCACCTCCAGCTATACCTTCATCTGGGCTATGGGCGGAGAGAACCAGGAATTTGACGACATGGATAATATTCCAACAGCTGAATTAAGATAAAAAAGGAGGCTCATACCAATGGATATCATGAAAAGCTTTTCGCTTGAAGGAAAGGTAGCTCTCATCACAGGCGCTATCTATGGAATCGGCTTCGCCATCGCCGAGGCTATGGCAGGCGCCGGGGCGACAGTTGCGTTCAACTGCCTCTCTGAAGCTGACCTTGAGAAGGGACTGGCGAATTATGAAGCCAAGGGCATTAAAGCCCATGGCTATGTTGCGGACGTCACCTGCGAGGAGCAGGTTCAGGAGCTCGTGCAGAAGATTAAGGAGGATCTCGGCGGAGTAGATATCCTTGTAAACAACGCCGGCATCATCAAGCGTATCCCCATGGTCGAGATGAGTTCCGAGGACTTCCGCAAGGTCGTTGACATCGATCTGGTGGGTCCCTTCATTTGCGCCAAGGCGGTCATCCCCGGCATGATAGAGAAGGGACATGGGAAGATCATAAACATCTGCTCCATGATGAGCGAGCTTGGTCGTGAGACCGTATCTGCTTATGCCGCGGCCAAGGGCGGACTGAAGATGCTCACCCGTAATATATGCTCAGAGTATGGCGAGCACAACATCCAGTGCAACGGCATTGGTCCTGGATACATCGCTACGCCTCAGACCGCTCCGTTAAGGGAGCGTCAGCCTGACGGAAGCCGCCATCCTTTTGACCAGTTTATCATCGCGAAGACTCCCGCTGCCCGCTGGGGCACTCCTGAAGATCTCATGGGACCTGCTGTCTTCCTTGCGTCTGACGCGTCTGATTTCGTGAACGGCCATGTCCTGTATGTCGATGGCGGCATCCTCGCCTATATCGGCAAGCAGCCTTGATATTATCAGTGATATGGATTTTACAGTGAACCGCTCGGTTGCTGCCTGAGATGAGTACACACCGAGCAATTATTTAAGAGAGGAGAACTAAAATGAACGAACTCAATCAGAAGATATCCGATATCGGCGTTGTGCCCGTGATCAAGCTCAACAATCCCGAGAGGGACGCGGCTCCCCTTGCCAAGGCTCTGTGCGAGGGAGGAGTTCCTGTCGCTGAGGTTACATTCCGTGCGGCTGGCGCGGACAAGGCCATAAGGATCATGAGGGAGACCTGCCCTGAGATGATCGCAGGCGCCGGCACAGTTACCACCACTGCGCAGATAGATGCTGTCATTGAGGCCGGCGGAGCTTTTATAGTATCTCCCGGTTTCGACCCTGAGCTAGTGGCATATGCGCAGGAGAAGAACATCCCCATTTACCCCGGCTGCACCACTGCCTCCGAATACCATCAGGCACTGAAGTTTGGTCTTGAACTCATCAAATTCTTCCCCGCGGAGCAGTCCGGCGGCCTTGCGAAGATCAAAGCCCTCGCCGCTCCGTTCCCGATGTTCAAGGTCATGCCCACCGGCGGCGTCAGCCTGAAGAACCTGAAGGATTATCTTTCCAGCCCCATTATTGCTGCCTGCGGCGGCTCTTACATGGTGACTGCGGATCTGATCGACAACCAGAAGTGGGATGAGATCATTGAGCTTTGCAAGAAGTCCAGGGAGATCGTCAAGGAGGCGAGAGGTCTTGCATAACAATATCGCGGAGGAAGGCTGTTCACAGAGGTTTATAACATTTGGGGAGATCATGCTTCGCCTGACTCCTCCGAACTATGAAAAGATCCGCATGACGGCCAGCTTCGAGGCGAGTTACGGCGGCAGTGAGGCGAATGTAGCCCTCGCTCTTGCAAATCTGGGTATAGACAGCTCGTTTTTCACTGTAGTACCGAATAACAGTTTGGGAAAGAGCGCGGTCAGGATGCTAAGGAGCAATGATGTACACTGCTCACCGATCATCCTCTCAACTCCGGAAGAGACACCGACTCATCGCCTCGGGACCTATTATCTCGAGACGGGATACGGTATCCGGCCCAGTAAGGTTACATACGACCGAAAATACAGCGCCATCACGGAGTATGATTTCAGCAAGGTTGATCTTGACGAGCTTCTCGATGGGTTTACGTGGCTTCATCTTAGCGGCATCACTCCGGCACTTTCTGTAAGCTGCGCGGATTTCATGCTGAAATGCCTGCAAAAGGCAAAGGAGAAGGGGATAACCGTAAGCTTCGACGGAAACTTCCGATCCACCCTCTGGACCTGGGAGGAGGCCAGGGAGTTTTGCACAAAATGCCTTCCTTATGTCGATGTGCTTCTTGGGATCGAACCTTATCATCTGTGGAGAGACGAGAACGACCACAGCAAGGGCGATGTCAAAGACGGCATTCCTATGCAGCCACGCTATGAGCAGCAGGATGAGGTGTTCCAGGCATTTGCCGCTCGTTATCCTAACATCAAGTGCATGGCCCGCCACGTCCGTTATGCCCACACGGGCAGTGAGAACAGCCTGATGGCATATATGTGGTACGAGGATCATACCTTCGAGAGCAGGCTTTTTACCTTCAACATACTTGACCGGGTCGGCGGCGGAGACGCATTCGCCAGCGGACTGATCTACGCTATGATGAAAGGCTACAAGCCGATGGACATGATCAATTTTGCTGTTGCCAGCAGCGTCATAAAACACACCATTCGCGGCGACGGAAATATCACAGATGACGCTGACAGCATCCGCAGCCTGATGAATATGAATTATGATATCAAACGTTGAGAGGAAACATCACATGAAACCTTTTATGGATAAAGACTTCCTTCTTGAGACGGAGACTGCAAGGCATCTCTTCCATGATTACGCGAAGAATCAGCCTTTGGTTGACTATCACTGCCACATTTCACCCCGTGAGATATATGAAGACCGCCGTTTTGAGAACCTCACCGAGGTCTGGCTTGGCGGGAAGAATCCCGACGGGAGCTATTTCGGAGACCATTACAAATGGCGCGTGATGCGCTCGAACGCGACTCCTGAGGAGTATGTCACCGGAGACAAGCCTCCCTATGAGCGTTACCTCAAGTTTGTCGAAGCCCTACAGCTTGCTATCGGCAATCCCATGCTTCATTGGTGCAACCTTGAGCTGAGGCAGTTCTTCGGCATCGACAAACCCCTTACTCCCGACACGGCAAAGGAGATCTGGGATACCTGCAGCTACAAGCTTCAAAATGATCCCGACCTCACCGTAAGGGGCATAATCAGTAAGGCAAATGTAGCTTTCATCGGTACTACCGATGATCCTGTCGACAGCCTTGAGTGGCATGAAAAGATCGCCGCCGACCCTGCTATCAAGGTCAAGGTCTGCCCTTCATATAGACCCGACAAGGCCATTAACATCAACAAGGATGGTTTCGTTGACTACATCGCCAGGCTCGCCGCGAGCGTCGGCAAGACTGAGCTGAAAAATGTCGCTGAAGTTAAGGCGGCTCTTGAGGAGAGGCTTGAGTTCTTCGCGAAGGTCGGCTGCCGCGCCAGCGACCATGGCCTCGACTACATCCCTTATCGCCCCGCGTCGGATGAAGAGGTTGACGCCGTTTTCGCGAAGGCGATGGCGGGCGGATGCGTGACCACAGAGGAAGCTGAGAAATATCAGACCGCGATACTGATGCATCTGGGAAGGTGTTACCACAGGCTTCACATAGCGATGCAGCTCCATTATTCGTGCTACAGGAATGTCAATACACGCCTGTACAGGGTATTAGGACCTGATACCGGCTTCGACATGATCGCTCAGAACAGCTGCGGAGAGAGCATCGCGAAGCTTCTTGCAGCGCTCGATGAGAAAAATGAGTGCCCGAAGACCATCATTTATTCTCTTAATCCGATAGATAACGAGCTCATCGGTACCATGCTCGGCTGTCTGCAGACAGACGAGATGCCCGGTAAGATCCAGCATGGATCGGCATGGTGGTTCAACGACACGAAGTCCGGCATGGAGGCGCAGATGAAGTCTCTCGCCAACCTGGGTCTGCTCGGCAACTTCGTCGGCATGCTCACTGATTCCCGTTCCTTCCTGTCTTACGCCCGCCATGATTATTTCCGCAGGATCCTCTGCAACCTGATCGGCAGCTGGGTGGAGAACGGCGAGTATCCGAACATCGAGGAGAATCTCAAGAGGATCGTCGAGGGAATCTGCTACACGAACGCCGAGAGGTATTTTGAACTGTAACAGACACATAGACCATTATTAAACGGAGACTGCTATGAAGTTAATACAGATTCATCCTGACGACAATGTGGCCGTTGCCCTGTCGGACATAAAAAAGGGCGAAGAGGTATCAGTTGCCGGAGTCAGCCTGACAGCGGCGGATGACGTTGTCCGGGGACATAAAATCGCGCTGCGTGAAATCGGCGAGGGACAGCCGGTCGTAAAGTATGGCAATCCGATCGGCATAGCCAGAGAGGACATAGCAGCCGGAAGATGGGTCCACGTGCACAACGTGAAGACCGGCCTGTCTGAGACGGCAGAATACGAATACAGGCATATGGTCTATCCCAAACCCGATGTGAAGCCCAGAACCTTCATGGGTTATCGCAGGGAAGATGGAAGGGCTGCTATCCGCAACGAGCTGTGGATCGTTCCCACAGTCGGCTGTGTCAATAGCATCGCGAATACTCTCGTCCGGAACAACCAGCATCTGGTCACCGGAAGCATCGATGGGCTTCACACCTTTGTTCATCCTTATGGATGCAGCCAGATGGGAACGGATCATGAACAGACCAGAAAGCTATTGGCTGCCTTGGTGCGCCATCCGAACGCGGGAGGAGTGCTCGTGCTGAGCCTTGGCTGCGAGAACCTGACGCAGGATCAGTTCAAGGCAGAGTTAGGAGAGTGGGATGACCGCAGGGTGAAATTTCTGGTGTGTCAGGACTTCGAGGATGAGTACGAGGAAGGCGCGAAGCTTCTCAGTGAGCTTGCCGTGTATGCAGGAGGCTTCAAGAGGGAGGAAATTCCCGCCTCAGAGCTGGTCGTCGGCATGAAGTGCGGCGGTTCCGACGGACTATCCGGGATCACGGCCAACCCCACGGTCGGCAGATTCTCTGACAGGCTGGTCGCCCTTGGCGGCAGCACGGTTTTGACGGAAGTTCCGGAGATGTTCGGGGCTGAGAACATATTGTTCTCGCGCTGCGAGAACGATGCCGTCTTCGGCAAAGCCGTATCCATGGTCAATAATTTTAAGGATTACTTCGTCAGCCACGGTCAGGTCGTATATGAGAATCCCAGCCCCGGCAACAAGGCGGGCGGCATAACGACCCTTGAGGACAAATCCTGCGGCTGTGTCCAAAAAGGCGGCAGTGCCCAGATAGTGGATGTGCTTGAGTACGCCGAGCCTGTCACGAAGAAAGGTTTGAACCTGCTGTCTGGTCCCGGCAATGACCTCGTGTCGGCGACGGACCTGACCGCTGCGGGAGCGAACCTCATCCTTTTCACTACAGGGCGCGGTACTCCCTTCGGAGCCCCGGTTCCTACGGTGAAGATATCCACGAATACCGCTCTTTACGAGAAGAAGAAAAACTGGATAGATTTCAATGCCGGAACAGTGGCAGAAGGCGAACCACTTGACGATGCGGGAGACCGTCTCCTCGACTTTGTCCTTGAGATAGCCAGCGGAAAACGCACCCACTCGGAGGACAGGGACGCCAGAGAGATCGCGATCTTTAAGGACGGCGTGACATTATAATACCTGATATAAATGCAACTATTAAGCACCCCAGGCTTCGGATGCCGCGCATCCATCGTTTTGGGGCGGCCAGAGGCGCTGCGCGCCTTGTCCGCCCCAAAATAACTGTTATAATATCCCGAATTCAAAACGGCACGATCTGTTTCAACACAGGCCGAGCCGTTTTTTCATTTTAATGACCCATTGATTCATTTTAGTGCGGATGATATACTTGAAATAATCAGTAAATGGAGGACAAAAAAATGACTATTGCAGATGTAAAAGAATATATCCACGGAGAGGTGCTGTGCGGCGAGGATCACCTTGACAGAGAGGTTCATATGGCTTGCGGTTCTGATCTCATGAGCGATGTGCTCGCGTTCGTCAAGGATCAGTCCGTTCTTCTTACGGGTCTTTGCAACCCTCAGGTCATACGGACTGCGGAGATGATGGACATCCTTTGTCTTGTATTTGTACGCAGCAAAAAGCCTACGCCGGAGATGATCGAGCTCGCCAAGGAAGGCGGGATAGTAGTCATGACCACAGGTCACAGGATGTTCACTGCCTGCGGCCTGCTTTACAGCCATGGTTTACGCGGAGGTGCCGACTATGAACGATTCTATTGAGCTTACCTATGAAGTGTCTGGCGATGATTTTACGCGCGCCGGCGAGGCTTCGAGCGACTGTAAACAGAAACTGAAGAGGTTAGGAGTCCCGCCCGATGTCATCCGCAAGGTGGCGATCGCCATGTACGAGGGCGAGATCAATATGGTCATTCATGCCAATGGAGGCAAGATCAAAGTCACGATCAGCATGGATGAGATCACTATGGAGCTTGCCGACAGAGGCCCGGGCATTCCCGACATAGAAAAGGCTCTGCGGCCCGGCTATTCGACGGCTCCTGAGGATGTGCGCAGCCTGGGCTTTGGAGCCGGTATGGGTCTGCCAAACATGAAGAAATATACAGACGATATCCATATCACCACAGAGCTTGGCGTCGGTACGACCGTGACGATGAAGGTGAAACTATAAAGTGGAGCTGCAAAATAAAGCAGCAGATAAGGAAACAACACTGATGGCCGAAGAAAAATTTGTCAATGCCGTGCGACTCGACAAAGAAAAATGCATGGGCTGTACCAACTGCATCAAGCGATGTCCTACCGGTGCTATCCGGGTGCGTAATGGCAAGGCGAAGATCACAAAATCATACTGCATTGACTGCGGTGAGTGCATACGCATCTGCGAGCATCATGCAAAGATAGCAACTTATGATCCCATAAGCTCTATGGATGATTACGAGTACAAGGTCGCTCTTCCTGCCCCAGCGCTTTATGGTCAATACAACAATCTTGAAGATACGAATATTCTGCTGACCGCCCTCAAGTACATGGGCTTCGATGATGTTTATGAGGTTGGCGCCGCCGCAGAGATCGTCTCCCAGATGTCGAGGGAGTTTGTCTCCACACATCGCGACAAGTGGCCTCTCATCAGCACCGCATGTCCCTCGGTGACACGCCTGATCCGCATTCGTTTCCCGAATCTCATCAGCCACCTCCTGCCTCTTGAGGCGCCGGTGGAGCTGGCCGCCACCCTTGCAAGACGCAAGGCTCTGGTCATGAGCGGCCTGCCTTCCGAGAAGATAGGTATTTTTTTCATCTCACCCTGTCCCGCGAAGGTCTCGGCATGCCGAAGCCCTCTGGGCATCACCAAGTGCGATGTGGACAAGGTTCTGGCCATTAAGGATGTATATCCAATATTGCTGCCTCTCATGAAAAAAGCGGCGCTCAATCCGGATGACCTGGCGTCGGCAGGCCGTATCGGCCTTGGCTGGGGGCAGAGCGGCGGAGAAGCGGGCGGCCTGCTCACTGACAGCTATTTGGCGGCGGACGGCATAGAGAACGTGATAGATGTGCTGGAGGATCTTGAAGACCAGAAGCTCACGAACCTGAAGTTTATTGAGCTGAATGCTTGCAGGGGCGGCTGTGTCGGTGGTGTGCTGACTGTTGAGAACCCCTATGTCGCAAGAGTTAAGCTTAAGCGCCTTAACAGATACCTGCCCGTCGCAGTCACGCATGGGATACCGGTGGATGCCGGTTACTGGACCAGAGAGATCAAATACGAGCCGGTGTTCAATCTCGGATCAAATCTACGCGAGAGCATGCAGATGATGTTTAAGGTGGAATTGCTGGAGAAGCAGTTCCCTGGCACGGACTGCGGTTCATGCGGCGCTCCGAGCTGCCGCGCCCTTGCGGAGGACATAGTGCGAGGAGTGGCGAAGAAGACGGACTGCATCTATGTCTTAAGAAAGTATATCCAGCGGATTTCCGGAGAGATGCATGACATGTCCGAGAATCCCAACGCGGAGTACCTGGACGATGACCCGGAGGAGTGAATAGAAGGTGAAGCTTTAAAGCCGCAGGCTTATATGATAAGGTATGCGGACAAAAGCTAATATGTAATTATCCGGCACAACGATGGGTGTGCAGCGTCCCGATTTTGAGGCACCGAATAGTCACGATTATATTAAGGAGTGGATATGACAGTTCAAGAGCTGATAGACAGTGATATGTTTGAAGTAGTCAATGAAGGTTCAGACACTGACAGGGATATTTCCAAGGTGTTCTGCTGCGACCTTCTTAGCATAGCCATGGGCAAGGGCATCGCCGACGCGGCATGGGTCACGGTCATGGGCAACATCAATACGCTGGCCGTCATGAGCCTCACCGACATGGCCTGCATCATACTTGCCGAGGGCGCCCGTATGGACGACCCCGGCATGGCAAAGGCGAGGCAGCAGGGCTTTACGATCCTTAGAACTGACGAGCCGATCTTTGATGCCGGATTAAAGATCCACGAACGGATCCAATAAGGCTCTGCGGTGACCATAATATGACGGAGCTTTTTTACGATTTTCATCTGCATTCATGTCTGTCGCCATGCGGAGATGATAACATGACTCCGGCAAATATAGCAGGCATGGCTATGATAAAGGGGCTGCAGGCAGTCGCCCTGACCGACCACAACACAGCCCGGAATTGCCCCGCCTTCCTGAAGCATTGCGAGGCATATGGATTGATAGGCCTTCCCGGCATGGAACTCACCACCTCCGAAGAGGTCCATGTGGTATGTCTTTTCGCCAGGCTTGATAAGGCGCTTGCCTTTGATGAGTACGTCCATGAGCACCTCATCAAGGTCCCAAACCGCAAGGAGTATTTCGGAGAGCAGATCATCCGCGACGAGAACGATGACCCAATAGGCGAGGAGCCGTATTTCCTTCCGAACGCGACGGACATCAGCTTCGATGATGTATATGATCTCCTCAAGGGCTTCGATGGCTTCATGATACCCGCTCATCTGGACAAGACGTCCACGAGTCTTATCTCGAACCTGGGCTTCGTGCCGCCCGACAGCAGGTTCAAGTGCTTTGAGCTGCATAAGATGGAGAATCTCCATCGCCTGAGGAAAGCGAATCCATATCTTGAAAAATGCAAGGTCATCTGCGATTCGGACGCGCATTATCTGGAGAATATTCATGAGGCGGAGTTCAAGCTTTTGGTGGAGGAGGTCACTCCCGAAGGCATTATAGAGGCACTCGGACAAGGCATGTGAATCTGGACGCGCTGGATATTTTTTAAAGCTTGATCAGACAGCTTAACCAGACAACTAAATCGGACAGATGCCGTGCAAGATCCAGGACTTTTCGAGATTCCAGACTGGATTGGGATCGGTGCTGAGGCTGTTATCTGTGGGCAGCGACAAGGAAGAGATCAAGCGTCTTTGCGATGAGCATAAAGACGCGTATGAGAATCTTGGCAGGGAAGACGCGGAGATGCTGGAAGTATTCATGAACAAAAGATTCAAACGAGATAGAGGAGAGGAGAAGACGGTAAACGTGTTTAAGGGAATACAGGATTGGATGGATGAGAAAAAGGAGGAAGGCCGAGAAGAAGGCCGAGAAGAAGGTCGAGCGGAAGGCCGCGAGGAAGGCCGCGAGGAAGGTCATGACGAGTTTGCCGGTATGATAAGGTATCTTATGCGCAATGGCAGGAACGAAGACGTAATGAGAGCAACGGAAGATAAGGCTTATAGAAAACAGCTTTTTGCAGAATATACCAGCTTGGCACTGGCAAATTAGGCAATATGGTGAAGTCCGCCATGCCTCTTGTTGGGGAGAGCTTTGGCGGACTTTTTTATTGCATAAGTGTTTGTCTGTATGTGTTGAACCGATATGATATACGGAAGTACCTTCTGATTTCATTAATACAGTCTTAATGTATATGAAAACTGATTAATACCATCTTTGTGTAGGTTGCTTTATCATGGGGGCAGTGCATGATAATCAGGCTATGAAAACATGGCATAAAATATAGCCATAAAGCATGTCATAAAGCATGTCATAAAGCATGTCATAAAGCAATATCACAGAATAGTGCTATAGAACCATGCCATAGAGTCAGATTATTGTGACAGGCACCAGAAATACGCTGTGAAAGGAGGGCAGGATGAGCGGACGTTTTTTCGGAAAGCAATTTACATCTTTTCAGATCATCATATCGGGTTTTATGATCGTGATCCTGATGGGATCGATGCTGCTTGCCCTGCCCATATCTTCCGCAACAGGTGAATGGACGCCCATGTCGGATTCTTTATTTACGGCGGTTTCCGCGGTCTGCGTGACAGGGCTGGTCGTAAGGGACACCGCGACATACTGGTCATTTTTTGGACAAGCCACTATCATGCTTCTGATACAAATCGGTGGACTGGGGATCGTTACGATAACAGCCCTGATAACCACCGCTTCCGGGAGGCAGATCTCTTTACTGCAGCGCAGTACCCTGCAGGAGAGCATTTCCGCTAATCAGCTTGGAGGTGTCGAGAAGCTGACAAGTCTTATCTGGAAGGTGGCGTTGGTCACAGAGCTGGCAGGGGCGGTGTTGTTGATGCCGTCTTTCTGCGCGGCTTTTGGTCTCTCAGGGGTATGGATGAGCTTTTTTCACTCTGTATCCGCGTTCTGCAACGCAGGTTTTGACGTGATGGGCGGCAGAACCGGGCAGTACTCCTCCATCACATTTTTTTCGGACAGTTTTGGCGTGATACTGCCCCTGTGTCTTCTGATCATGATCGGAGGGATCGGATTTCTTACCTGGGACGATATCGCCAGGAATAAATACCATCTGAGAAGCTATAGCATACAAAGCAAGGTCATTCTCACCGTCACCGCGCTGTTGTTTCTTGTTCCCACGGCGGTCTTCTTTTTCAACGATTTTTCGAATCTGGACCTGAAAGAGAGGTTTTGCGTTTCTCTGTTCCAGGCGGTCACTCCCCGGACAGCGGGTTTTAACGCAGTGGATCTGGGGCAGCTGACCAGCGCGGGCCGGGCAATGACGGTAATCCTGATGCTTATAGGCGGTTCACCCGGCTCCACTGCGGGCGGCATGAAGACTACAACGGCGGCCGTTCTGTTCGCAAATGCAGCGGCTGTCGCCCACCGTCCCAAAACACCGCGGCTGTTCAACCGCAGGATAGATGATGACACCGTAAAATGCGCCTCCACCATTCTGGTCCTTTACCTGTTTCTGGGGCTGGCCGGCGCATTTGTCATCAGCATTGCCGAGGGGCTTTCCTTTGAGTCGTGTTTTTTTGAAACAGCTTCTGCCATAGGGACGGTGGGTCTCTCCCTGAGCCTGACTCCGGGATTGAGCCTCGGTTCCCGGGCAGTTCTGGTCGGACTTATGTTCTTCGGCAGAGTCGGCGGATTGACGTTGCTGTATGCCGCGGCAGATATCGGAAAAGTCGAGACGGCTCGCTTTCCGGTGGGGAAAATCAATGTTGGATAGGACCGGCGGCTTGTCTGGATGAGCGCGAGTCGGTTGGAGTAAAAAAACCAAGTGGTATAGGGCCGGCGAGTTGGCATTCCTGACAGGAGGGATGGCATATCATAACACGGGCTTCAAGGTTATGGATTGAGAAGGTGAGATTATGAAATCGATTCTATTGATAGGGACAAACCGCTTAGGATCGCTTCTTGCCAGGAATTTTCATGATCTGGGACATCAGGTCATGGCTGTGGACAAGGAAGAAGAGCGAATCAACAGTGTCCTGCCCTATGTGACGGATGCGCAGATCGGCGACAGCACCAACGAAGTGTTTTTACGATCGCTGGGCGTAAGCAGCTACGATGTGTGCATAGTCACCATCGGCGGAGATTTTCAGAGTTCACTGGAAACGACATCTTTGCTGAAGGAACTGGGAGGAAAACTCGTCATTTCACGGGCGGATCGGGATGTGCAGGCGAAGTTCCTGCTTCGAAATGGCGCGGATGAGGTCATAAATCCGGAAAAGCAGATCGCAGAATGGGCAGCGATCCGATACGCATCAGATCACGTTCTGGATTTCATAAAGCTGGATGAAGACTTTGCGATCTTTGAGGTATCCATTCCCGCGGAGTGGATGGGAAAGAGGATAGGACAGCTTGAAATTCGCAGGAAATACGGAATCAATATTCTGGCGGTGAAGGAGAACGGAAAAATGAATCTGGCGGTTTCGCCTGACACCGTTTTGGACAGCAGCAAGACGCTGTTTGTTCTGGGAGAGCGGAGGGCGATCCAGAAATGCTTCCACATGTAATGCTCTGATAAGCTTAACGGGAAAGGTGAACTGTGCTATACTTTACAGGATACGGAATGTGAACTGTGCCATACTTTACAGGATACGGCCTTTCGGGAATGCAAAGCACGGAGTAACCCATAGGTTTTATGCAGGAGTATCATAGCAGGCTTAGCAGCGGAAGGAGGAGATGATATGGGCGGTCATTCCGAAGGTGGAGACCATATCCTTGTATGTGTCTCACCATCGCCTTCCAACCCCAAAGTTGTCGCTGCGGCGGCCAGGATGGCTGAGGCTTTTCAGGCGACCCTCACGGCGATCTATGTTAAACCTACGAACTATGAGAGCCTTTCGGAGGAGGATCGAATCTGCCTCCGGGACAACATCAGGTTCGCTGAGCAGAACGGCGCGTCGGTCACGACGATCATCGGTGACGACATATCTGCCCAGGTTGCGGAATACGCGCATATTTCCGGTACAACAAAGATCGTTGTGGGAAGGAGTGGAATCCGGCGGCGTCATTTCTGGAGCAAGCCGCCCCTGACCGAGCAGATCATACTCAACGCCCCGGACGTCGATGTCTACATCATCCCGGACTCTGCGGCAGATTTTAAGCAGCAGAGGGACAATTCGCGTATCGCGGATCGTATGCTCCCGTCTCTGAAGGAAACTGTTTATACTTTTTTACTCTTGGTTGCTGCCACAGTGATCGGTCTTATTTTCACACGGTTCGGTTTTTCGGAATCAAATATTATCACGGTTTTAATTTTGGGGGTACTTATTATATCTGTGATCACGATCAATCCGATCTACAGTGTCGTGGGATCGCTTACGAGCGTGCTGCTGTTCAACTGGTTTTTTATTGATCCGAAATTTAGCTTTCACACCTATGAAACCGAATACGCTGTGACATTTGCAATCATGCTGGCATCATCACTGATCACGGGAACCCTGGCAAACCGAATGAAGCAGAGTGCCAGGCAGTCTGCCCGCGAGGCGTTTCGCACGAAGGTGCTGCTGGACACGAACCAACTTCTGCAGAAAGCGGACAATCCGGCAGAGGTGATCCAGACCACCGCCCGCCAGATCATCACCTTGCTGAGCCGGGACGTCGTGGTTTATACACGGGCGGAGAACGGCGGTCTTGAGGAGGGAGCGGAGCTCTTCGTTTCCGGTACTCAAGGCAGTACCGGAACGGTCGGCGGAAGCAGTGTGACCGCTGCGAACGCTATGCTCTTCACGGACGCTATGACCGAAGCGATCGGCTCGTCAGGGACGGACAAGGCGGCTAAAACAGGCGGCAGAACCGGGATGGCCGGGGCATCCCGGGAAGCTGGTATTCCTGATGCCAATGAGAGGGAGATCGCTGCGTGGGTGTTTGCCCATCAACAGTCTGCCGGTTTCCATCTTGATCAGTACGAGGGGGCTAAGGCTCAGTATCATCCGATCTGCCTGAACGGATACTGTTGCGGAGTGATTGCTATCCGGGTAAATCAGACTTCGCCTGAGCCTTATGAGAACAGCATTGTTACGTCTATTTTGGGTGAATGCGCCCTTGCCTTGGAAAACCTGCGAAACGCGGAGGAAAAGGAGAGGGCTTCCGTTATGGTACGCAACGAACAGCTCCGTTCCAATCTGCTCCGGTCCATCTCACACGACATCCGAACCCCGCTGACCTCCATATCCGGGAACGCAAGCAATCTTTTGTCTCATTACCACCAGCTGGATGATCCGACACGGGAGCAGATTTTCTCTGATATATATGACGACTCGGAGTGGCTGATCCATCTGGTGGAAAACCTACTGTCCATTTCTCGGATCGAAAACGGATTGATAGAACTTCACCTTTCACTGGAAATCATGGGCGACGTTATTGAGGAAGCGCTCAGGCACGTGGACCGGAACGCATCCGAGCACTCAATAACGGTTCAGGACACGGATGATATCCTTCTTGTGGATATGGATGCCAGGCTGATCATGCAGGTGCTGATCAATCTGATCAACAATGCAATAAAGTATACGCCGGCCGGGTCGGAGATTCGGGTTGAGAGCAGGCAAGCCGGTAATGAGGCTGTCGTGATCGTCCGCGACAACGGACCGGGCATAGCGGATGATGCCAAGCCACACGTGTTTGAGATGTTTTATACCGGCCGGAACAAGGTTGTCGATGGGCGCAGAGGCCTGGGTCTGGGTCTGGCATTATGTAAATCGATTGTGGAATCTCATCATGGAAGGATCACGCTCACGGACAGCGTTCCTTCCGGATGCTGCTTTACCATTTTTCTGCCGATGAAGGAGGTATCTTTCCATGAATAATCCTGTTGTGTTGGTAATAGAAGATGATGCTCCCATTCGGAACCTGATCGTCACGACTTTGAAGACACATGATTATAAATATCTGACGGCGAAAAACGGAAGCGAGGCTATCCTGATAGCGTCCTCCCACAATCCTGACGTTTTGTTTCTGGATCTTGGTCTCCCTGACATGGACGGCATTGACGTGATACGTCAGGTTCGTAGCTGGTCCAATATGCCGATCATTGTCATCAGTGCCAGGAGCGACGATGAAGACAAGATCGAAGCCCTCGACGCGGGGGCGGATGATTATCTGACAAAACCCTTCTCTGTGGAGGAACTGCTGGCGCGCCTTCGGGTCACCATACGGCGGCTGGCCTTGATGAGCAGCGATAGCAGCGCGGATCGCTCCGTCTACACAAACGGAAAGCTGACCATCGATTACTCGGCCGGCATCGCCTGGCTGGATAAAGATGAGCTGAAACTGACGTCTATGGAATACAAGCTGCTTTGTCTGCTTGCAAAAAATACCGGGAAGGTGCTGACGCATACATTTATTACGCAAAATATCTGGGGACGGAGCTGGGAAAACGACATCGCGTCCCTTAGGGTTTTTATGACTACGCTTAGAAAAAAAATCGAACCCATGGCAGATTCGCCTAAATACATCCAGACCCACATCGGTATAGGATATCGGATGCTGAAGGTCGACTAAGAGTCATGATATCACGAGAAGCAGCCACGAGCAGCCACAAATCAACCTATAACCATAAACACAGATTGACAGCGGCAGATATAAGGTAGTATTATAATAAATATGGCGTATGAGTGAAAGAGGGTGATACTGTGGCGTTTATAAGAGCACACCAGCTCAACATTATGGTGTTCATGAGCGGTATTTGCTGCATACTTGCGTTTATGACACTGATGATCGAATCATTGCCTCGGAGAAGAAAAAGCATTCTCGTGCTGATGGAGCTGTCGGCCATGCTGCTTCTCTTATTTGACCGTGAGTCGTATATATTTCGCGGAAATGAAAGCGATCTGGGATATTTCATGGTTCGTTTTTCCAACGGAATGGTTTTTTTTATGTCTATTTTCATACCCCACCTCGTAACACAATATCTTAAGGATCTGTATCAGCAAAACGACCCATACACGATTTTCTCAGTCACTTTGAAAATATGCGACCTGCTGTTTGCGGTAGGTACTGCCCTCATCGTTGTATCGCAGTTCACCGGACTGTACTACACATTTGACGCAAGCAATAACTACCAGAGGGCGCCGAGATATGTTCTGTCTTATGTTTTCCCGGTTTTGATCGTTATGCTTGATGAAATTTTCATTTATCGGCATAGCAAACAGCTCAGCAAAGGATATGTTTGTTCTCTTTCATTCGGGATTGCTCTGCCGACGATCTTTTCCTTCGTACAGATCTTCTTCTATGGAATGTCTCTGACAAGCCTGACTATCGTGCTTATGATCATAATGTTCTATTTCTATGCGCTTAACGATCTGAACCATGCCGTGACGGAAGCAAGGGAAAAAGAAATTAAGATGTACAAGGAAGCGGAGAGAAGAGAGGCCGCTCTTTTTGAGCAGACCGCGGAGGCATTGGCAAATGCTATTGACGCGAAGGACAAATACACTCATGGTCATTCTACAAGAGTCGCTTCAATTTCGAAAAAACTGGCTATGGAAGCCGGTTTTTCCGACAACGAATGCAGGAAGGTGTATTTTGCAGCCCTCCTGCATGATGTCGGCAAGATCGGAGTCAAGGACAGAATCATCAACAAAGCGGGTAAGCTTACCGATGAAGAGTTTGAACAGGTGAAGCTTCATCCGGTGCTGGGGGACCAGATCCTCTCAAGCATCAGGCAATCGCCTGCTCTGAGGATAGGGGCACGGTATCACCATGAGCGGTATGACGGCAGAGGTTATCCGGATGGGCTGCGAGGCGATGCCATTCCGGAAACAGCCCGCATAATCGCCGTGGCGGATGCTTACGATGCCATGTCTTCCAGGCGAAGCTATCGCGATCCGCTTTCTGAAGATGTTATAAGAAACGAGATTGCTGTGGGCATGGGCACGCAATTTGACCCCAAGTATGCGGGTCTCATGCTGCGGATCATCGACAGCGGCGAGGTCAATTAAAACAACCCCTGACATCCTTCGTAAGGACGATAGGGGTCTGAGGGACCGTATGTATGAAAGAACCGTATTTATTACAGCCTGCGGGCGACCTCTCACAGAGGGAAAAAGAACGGTCTATTCCCGCGCTTTTTGCTTCGCGGTCAGGTGTGCCAGGGTTTCATAGAGAATATCCGGCTCTATCGGTTTGGAGAGATGGGCGTTCATGCCGGCATCAAGTGACTGCTGAACATCTTCTTCAAATGCGTTCGCAGTCAGCGCGATTATGGGCACGGTCTTTGCGTCAGCCTTAGTAAGGGCACGTATATGACGGGCAGCGGTTAGTCCATCCATGACCGGCATGCGCATGTCCATGAGAATGGCGTCGAAGTGACCGACCGCGCTGTCATTGAACATGTCAAGGGCAATCTTGCCATTCATG
>CACXUY010000011.1 GCA_902770965.1 uncultured Lachnospiraceae bacterium
ATTCTATATTGCCTTCACTGTCTATAGTTGCGGGAATCGCCTCAACATGTGACAGATCATGATCCGTTGAAGGTATGACCCAAGAATCCTCCGGAATCTCATTTTCCCCGTCGGCATCAGAGAAGTATTTCCCACACTCTTCGCAATACCAATATGCGCTGTTTCCAGGTGTAGTACAAGTCGCACCTTTTAACGGCACTTCCGTCATGGAGTGTACATGTGAGCCGCCTGTAATCGTTATGCTGCCGGCAGTAATAGCTACATCAACTACTTCTTCGACCTCATCAAAGGCTTCCAAGGCTTCAACGCTCACCACCGTATCCCCGGCTGGCGCATCCTCCTTGATATGAAATGTCAGGGTGAGAATATCACCAGTATCATACGTATTATCCGCGTCAGACCAGACCGCACTTGTCTTGATCGTCCACTTCACTCCTCCTAAATTGATGCCCTTGATTGTCGGGGCATCAAGCACGTTCTCATCATATACTGGTTTAAGATTAGTAAAAGCAAATCCGGGATTTTCCGTAAGACTTACAGTCACGGTAACAGTATCACCAGGCTGACCTTCCGCTGAAGATACTGAGATACCTATGTCGCCTGCCGCATAGGCTACGGACGTGAAACAGCTCAGTAACAAACAGACTGATAAAAGCAGCGAAATAATTCTTTTCATTTTTCCTCCTTGTTAATTATGCTTGAATGAAATGTTGTTACTAACGTATTTTCCCAAAGGTGACTTAATTGTAGCTATATCGTAATTACGATATAGTATATCGCTCTAACAGTACTTTCGTCAAGTCGTTCTCAATCATAAAATTAAACTGGTTTATCGAAAATTGAACCGTGAGTTCAATAATCAATCACAAAGGAGCGTGCCATGCCACCGGAATACTTTCCCATGTTTGATGTACTTGGAAGATTGACTCAGATACGTGAAGCTAAGGGACTCTCCGTCTATCGTCTGGCAAAGCTATCCGGCATCCCTCAGCCTACTATCGCGACCTGGTATCAGAAACAGTATTATCCACCTATCGATAAGCTTGAGATTCTGTGCCATACAATGGGCATATCGCTCGTAGATTTCTTCAACACTGATCCGGACACCGTCATCATCACCGATCCTGATGATTCCAAAGCTTTCGAACTCTACCGTCTTCTTCCCGGATCACAAAAAGAATTGATGGTACAGCTTATGGAGAATCTGCTGTCAAGCAGAAGCATAAAAGAACACGATAACGAAAAAAGACCTGAAGAGTAGTAAACATGTTTCCTCAGGCACTTTTTTGTTTTTACTCTTTCTAATTAATCCTTGTCTATATTAATGATCTCTTTATTCTGTCCGTGCAAGCCTGTTCACTGAAGGCCATGAATGGCTTATTTCATACCAAATACCTATACCTGTCTGTGTCAAAGCAAAGGATTTCAAAGAACTATTAAAATCATGAAGAGCTGTCAATCATTACCATCCGTCATATCTTGTTTTTAACTTGAATCTCCTCGTTCTTTTCTGTACAATCTATGACAATGACGGCATGATGATACATATGCATATAAGGTTTTGAAGTACAGTTTATAAAATACGGACGAGAAAAACATGGAAAGACCTAACAGTAATTCACTCCATCATAAAATAGTTAGTGAAAATTATAGCGGAAATATCTCCTATCTCAAGAATGAACAGGCAGGCACTGTGAGGTGGCTCTTTTCCGTTCCGGGCCGCAGGAAGCTGTTTATCGTCGCCCTGACGCTGGCGCAGGCGGTCAACGGCGGGTCGGGGGTCTTGTATGCCCTGCTTATGCGGAAGATCGTTGACTCCGCCGCGGAAAAAGACAGCGGCGGTTTCTGGGAGGGCATTTCATTCATCCTGATCCTCGTGCTTATTCAGCTGGCTCTCAGGGCTGTCATCCGCTGGCTGAATGAACTCTCAAAAGCAACCTTCGAGAACATCTTTAAGAGCCGCCTGACGGAGACTCTCTTACGCAAGGATTACCTTCGTGTAAATGCCGTCCATTCCGGCGAATGGATGAACCGCCTGACCAATGATACCGTTGTGGTCGCGAATGGCTATGTGGATATACTGCCCGGACTTACAGGCATGGCGGTGAAGCTAGCGAGCGCCCTCATAATGATCATATTTATTGAGCCACGGTTCGCGGCCATCCTGATACCCGGCGGGCTGCTCATGTTTTTTTTCACCTGGCTTTTCCGCAAATTGCTCAAGCGTCTGCACAAAGAGGTACAGGAAGCGGACGGGCAGGTGAGGATCTTTCTTCAGGAACGGATCGGGAGTCTTCTTATGATCCGTTCCTTCGCGGCTGAGGCTCAGACCTCAGAGGAAACAGCGGAGAAGCTTGAAGCATATTAGGCCGCGAGGATGCACAGGAATCATTTCTCCAACATGTGCAACATTGGGTTCGGAGCCGCGATGACCGGCATGCGCCTGTTCGGTATCGGCTGGTGCGGATATGGCATACTTAAGGGTACCATCAGCTTTGGCACGCTGACCGCCATCAACCAGCTCATAACACAGATACAGTCGCCCTTCGCCAACATATCCGGCTATTTGCCGAGGTATTATTCCATGCTCGCAAGCGCGGAGAGGCTCATGGACGCGGAGCATTTTCCTGATACTGACTCACATAGCAAGCCCCTCTCTCTCAAAGAGGTGGCTTCGTTATACCGAGACGGCATCGCCTCCATCGGGCTTCGTGACGCCTCGTTCGCCTATTTTCCTTCAGCCGTGGGAACGGACGCGCTCGATAAGGCAAACATGCCGGTGGTGCTGAACCAAATATCGCTTGAGATCAAAAAAGGCGAATATGTCGCCTTCACCGGGACGAGCGGCTGCGGAAAGTCCACGGTGCTGAAGCTCTTGATGTGCGTCTACCTCCCTGATGCCGGAGAAAGGTACTATATTAATATGGAAGGAACCCGGCACGAGCTTACTTCGGCGCACCGCCGTCTCTTCGCCTATGTCCCCCAGGGGAATGCTCTGATGAGCGGTACTATCAGGGACATCGTCAGCTTCGCCGCACCGGAGGCAAAGCATGACGACGAGCGGCTGCAGAGGGCGCTTCGCATCGCCTGCGCCGATGATTTTGTTGATGGGCTGGATAACGGAGCTGACACTCTTCTCGGCGAGAGGGGAACGGGCCTGTCAGAGGGACAGACGCAGAGGCTCGCCATAGCGAGGGCTGTCTTCTCCGACTGCCCGATCCTGCTGCTCGACGAAGTCACCAGCTCCCTCGATGTGGATACAGAGAAGCAGCTGCTTAAAAACCTGAGACAGCTTACCGACAAGACTGTGATCACCGTGACTCACAGGCCGGCCGTGCTGTCCATCTGCGACAGGGTGCTGCGTTTTACAGAAAACGGTATTATTACTGAAAAATATGCTTCTGAAGTACCAGAATGACGGACAGCTTCGCGCATAACCGCATGTAAATCTGCCCCGTCTCTCGGTGTCGCGGGCAAGACAAATTGCTCCGCGCTGCCCTCTGCGGCAAGCATCCACTTGTTATACAAAATTAGCCCCCTGCCTCTCTTCTTCATCAAGAGGCAGGGGGCGGTTTTTTGATTCTTAGGTAACTGTCCAGCACCCCAGACTCGGGATACCGCGCATCCTCGTTGTTCTAAATTATTACTGTCCTTTTATTTCTTCAGCTGCGCAAGCCTTGCCTGCACCTGCTCCATCAGCTGGGTGTACTTTGCTTCCTTCGCTTTCTCCTCGGCTATCTTGTCCGCAGGAGCCTTGCTGAGGAACTTCTCGTTGCGGAGCATGCCTGCGCTGCGAGCCAGCTCTCCCTTGAGACGCTTCTCTTCCTTCTCCAGACGCGCGATCTCCTTGTCGATATCAATCAGCTCGGCGAGAGGGATGTACATGGAGGCGTTCGCGGTCACGGCGGAGACAGCATCGTCCGGGATGCCGGCCTTGTCAGCCTGGATAGCAACGTGGCTGGCCGAACCCAAGGCAGCGAAGAATGCCTTGCCGTCCTCAAAGACCTTGCGGACAGCTTCATTTTCCGACACCACAAATACAGCGGCTTTCTTGCCGGGCGCGACGTTCATGTCGGTGCGGACCTGACGGATGGCGCGAACGGCTTCCTTCATCATCTCGACCTTGTGCTCGACATCGTCGAAGCTCCACTCCTGCTTCTCGACAGGCCACGCCGAGACCATGATGCTCTCCTCATCATCCTGAAGATTACAGAAAATCTCCTCTGTGATGAAGGGCATGTAGGGGTGGAGGAGCTTGAGGGACTGGATAAGCACGGTCTTGAGCGTCCAGCAGGCCGCACGGCGGCTCTGCAGGAAGGCCGCGTCATCCTCCTGACCCTCCCTGGCATACATGCGGGGCTTGACCATCTCGATGTACCAGTCACAGAACTCGTCCCAGATGAAATCATATATCTTTTGAAGCGCGATGCCGAGATCGTAGTTGTCCATGTTGTCGGTGACCTCGGCTGCAAGATGGTTGACCTTCGTAAGGATCCATTTGTCCTCGTCCGCGAGCATGTCCGTCGTCACCTTGGCCGTGTCAACGCCTTCCATGTTCATCATGATGAAACGGGAGGCATTCCATACCTTGTTCGCGAAATTGCGGCTCGCGTCCATCTTGGTATAGGAGAAGCGCATGTCGTTGCCGGGCGCGTTGCCGGTGACCAGCGTCAGACGGAGCGCGTCCGCGCCGTATCTGTCGATGACCTCCAAAGGATCTATGCCGTTGCCAAGGGACTTGCTCATCTTGCGGCCGAGCTCGTCGCGGACCAGGCCGTGGATGAGAACCGTGTGGAAGGGACTCTTCCCTGTCTGCTCGTAGGATGAGAAGACCATGCGGATGACCCAGAAGAAAATGATATCGTAGCCGGTAACAAGGACATCTGTAGGGAAGAAATATTCCATCTCAGGGGTCTTCTCCGGCCAGCCAAGTGTCGAAAACGGCCACAGGGCGGATGAGAACCAGGTGTCAAGGGAATCCTCGTCCTGAACGAGACGGGTGCCTCCGCACTTCGGGCAGACGGTCGGATCCTCTCGTGACACGATCAGCTCGCCGCAGTCCGGGCAAGTCCAGGCCGGGATGCGGTGACCCCACCAGAGCTGGCGTGAAATGCACCAGTCGTGTATGGTCTCAAGCCAATGGAGATATGTCTTGTCAAAATGCTCCGGGACGAATTTCAATTCGCCGGTCTTTATCGCCTCGATGGCGGGCTTCGCGAGCTCGTCCATGCGGACAAACCACTGCTTCTTGATCATCGGCTCGACTGTAGTATGGCAGCGGTCATGCGTGCCGACATTGTGGGTGTGGTCAACTACCTTGACAAGCAGGCCCTGCTCTTTGAGCTCCTCGACCATGACCTTACGGGCTTCATAGCGGTCCATGCCGCAGTATTTCCCGCCGTTCTCATTGATCGTGCCGTCATCGTTGAGGATATTGATCTCCTCCAGATTGTGACGCTTGCCAACCTCAAAATCGTTGGGGTCATGGGCGGGCGTGATCTTGACGCAGCCGGTGCCGAACTCCTTATCGACGTAAGCATCGGCGATGACCGGGATCTCGCGGTCTGTCAGAGGGAGCTTCAGCATCTTGCCGACAAGCTCCTTGTAACGCTCGTCGTCAGGATTGACCGCTACTGCCGTGTCGCCGAGCAGCGTCTCGGGACGGGTGGTCGCGATCTCGACGAAGCCGTCCTGACCGACGATAGGATAGAGGATATGCCAGAAATGGCCGTGCTGCTCCTCATGCTCGACCTCGGCATCGGAAAGGGAGGTCTGGCAGACAGGGCACCAGTTGATGATGCGGCTGCCCTGATAGATATAGCCCTTCTCATAGAGGCGGCAGAATACTTCGCGGACTGCTTTCGAGCAGCCTTCATCCATGGTGAAACGCTCGCGGTCCCAGTCGGCGGATGAGCCGAGCTTCTTGAGCTGGCTGACTATACGGCTGCCGTACTCGGCGCGCCATTTCCACGCCTCCTTCAGGAAGCCCTCGCGTCCGAGCTCCGCCTTGTCGATGCCCTTGTCCTTGAGCATGTTCGTGATCTTGACTTCGGTGGCTATGCTCGCGTGGTCGGTACCGGGCTGCCACAGAGCTTCGAAGCCCTGCATCCTCTTCCAGCGGATGAGGATGTCCTGCAGGGTGTTATCAAGGGCGTGGCCCATGTGCAGCTGGCCCGTGATGTTTGGCGGAGGCATGACGATAGTGAAAGGCTTCTTCGCCTTGTTGACATTGGCCGCGAAATATTTCTTGTTGAGCCATTTCTGATAGAGTCTGTCCTCTATCTCGGTGGGATTGTAGGTCTTGCTGAGTTCTTTTGCCATGATGAAATCTCCTTTTATACACTAAAAAACGCGGTCATTAGCCGTCGCCCGCATCCTGCGCGCATCACTTATGACGTAGGCGCTATAGATGCGAAGGGCGGCTGGTGACCGCGGTACCACCTTCGTTTATCACTTCATCTGCCCTTAACGTGGGCGGGGCGGGAATACCTACCGAATATAGCTCATCAGTTCATATTACCTGTAAGTACTCGAAGCCCGGCATCATGCGTATCATCGGTACAAACTGTTATATGTACTTGTTCAGTTATAATTGTTCAGTGTTCCGGCTCGGAAGCGACCTTCTGCTGCCATCTCTCTTAAACCCCTCTCAGCCGATGAAGGTTCTCTCTGTCAGTGACCGGCGGCGTACTCCTCTTCGTCATAGCCTTTATATCCTATCGATTGTTGACTGCTGTTAGAGTGAACGGAGGCATACATAAGGAAAATATACCGGCATGTCGCGGGCTTCAGAATGATCACGCGTATCTGGATGCCAAGCACATCGTTACTCTAAAACAGTAGACTTTACCTATCTTAGTCAATGGGAAGGTATTTGTCAAGCATAATATCCGTGAACAGATATTATGCTTGACACACCATAAAATATCCATATGGAATCAGTTTCTTCCATATGGATATTTATATGACTAATTTATGATATTTTATGGTTGATTTATGGATTGCAGATTGATATAATTGTAACTGTTCAGCACCCCAGACTCAGGATGCTGCGCGTCACTCGTCGGGGTGCTGGATAATTACATATGATGAAGCGTAGGACTGCTTCACGTTTTCAAGGAGGTTGAAGACTATGACTATTGAAGAGATGAGAACCAGAAAGATTGAACTTGGTTTCACGAACGAGATGCTCTCCCGGGCCTCCGGCGTGCCGCTGAGTACCGTCCAGAAGATTATGGGCGGTCTCACGAAAGCGCCGCGGAAGCTGACTGTCGATGCGCTAAGGAAGGTATTGGAGGCTGCTGATACCGGACAAGACAACATGAGCGGTCAGCGGCGGTATTCATACACCTCACAACCGTATGACTCGGGTCTTAAGCCGGCCGCAAGCATGATGTGCGAACCAGCGATGAATTATGGGGATACCGATCAGTCCGGTCAGACGGCAGACAAAGCATGTGAACCAGTGGGTAATTATACGGAGGCTGAGAAGATCCGGAAGTATACCTTGGATGATTACTATGCCCTTCCGGATGACCAGCGAGTTGAGCTGATCGACGGCGTATTTTATGATATGTCAGCACCTTCCGCTATACATCAGATCATTCTCGGAGACCTATATATACTTTTTCGTGAATGCGCTGACCGTCACGGCATGCCCTGCCATGTCTTCCTGTCCCCTTTCGATGTGAGGCTTGACAGGGACAACTATACCATGGTGCAGCCTGACCTGGTCATATTTTGTCATGATTTCGATATCGATATGAAGCGTTACGAGGGAGCGCCTGACCTTGCTGTTGAGATCCTGTCCCCTTCCACGCGGAGAAAAGATCTCACCTTGAAGCTTTTCAAGTATGAGCAGGCAGGAGTCAGGGAGTATTGGGTGGTAGATCCGAAGGTGCGCAAGGTTACGGTACACTGCTTTGAGAAGGAGGACTACCATCCTGTTCAGTATGACTTTTCGGATCAGATACCTATAGGCATCTCGAACGGCGAGTGTGCCATCGATTTTTCCAGAGTCAAGGTATGATAAAGCTCTCCGCAAGGAGCATGTCCTCCGGCGTCGTTATCTTGATGTTGCGGTAATCGCCTTCCACAAGGCGGATTCTTCCGCCCGCCATCTCGATCAGCATGCAGTCATCGGTGATGCCCGGAGTACAGCGAAAGCGTTCATGTGCCGCAAGCAGAGGCGCTGTCATGAAGCACTGGGGTGTCTGCACCTGCCAGGCGCGTTCTCGGGGAACAGTCTCTTCGACCAATCCTGTGCTGTCCGTAAGCTTGATCGTATCCTTAGCGCGTACCGCTGCTGCGGAGCCCTGCACGATAGCCTTTATATCAAGCGCTTCCACAGCAGATGCCTCCGTAGCAGATGCTTCCACAGCAGGTGCCTCCGCAGCAGACGCCTCCGCAGCAGGCGCTTCCATATCAGGCGCTTCCATATCAGGCATATCCGCAACAGGCGCTTCCACATCAAGCGCTTCCAGGCAGCGGACTATATACTCCTCCGTGATGAAAGGCCTCGCTCCGTCCTGAATAACTACCGCCTGCCCGCAGCCGGCCTTCAGCGCGTTATATACCGATTCCTGGCGCGTGCCTCCGCCGTGGACAAGGCGGTAAGGCTTATCTAGCCCCAGGCTCTCGCATATGCGTCGAGGTACATCCTCCTCGCCCTGGCGGCAGACGATTATTATGTCATCTATGAGGCGGCTTTTACTCATGACCTCCAGGCTATAGGACAGCACAGGCCTTCCTCGCATATCCTGATATACTTTGTTTACCGCGCCTCCGAAACGGCTTCCGGACCCTCCCGCAAGAAGGATGCCGGTCACCCTTAAAGCTTGATACATCTGCGTCCTCCATCTATACGAATATGGTTTTCCATACCTTTGTCACACAGTCTGTTCAAAAAGGATACATTGCAGAGTATACATTGCGGATTCCTTCCGGTCAACCCACCCATCTGCCATCCTTTAGCTTCGTACGTATTTTGTACGTATTTTTCGGTTGTCATCTCTTCCTGGCTGACTTCAGCGCGTTTTTATTTTTATACATCATATGGTCCGCGCGTTCAAACACCGATGCCACGCAGCCATCATTCTCGAATCTCGCCATGCCGCAGGCGATCACTATCCCTCCGTTCTTAGTCGCGAGTTCATTGTGATCGCTCATCTTACCGATGAGTTCCGAGATGCTCGCGTAATCCTTTCCCTGCGCAATAACCGCGAACTCATCGCCTCCTACACGGAAAACCGGGCTGTGCTTGAATACATCACAGATCACCTCACACGCATCATGAAGGTATTTGTCTCCGGCCTGATGACCATATGTATCATTGACCTTTTTTAGATCGTTTATGTCCAGCATCACAATTGCGAACGGCGACTGACGATGCTCCAGAATTTGGTGATCCATATGCGCCTCCACCTCCAAATACGCATGCTTGTTTTTGACCCCGGTCAAAGCATCTATACTGGCCTCGTTCTGTGCCTTTGCCAGCTGCCTAATATATTCTTCCTCCTGCCGTACCTGCGCGTCGATATCGTTAAGTCCGACTATCAAGCGAGGACCTTCCTTTTCCTCCACCATGGCCGCCTTCATCTGTACGTGGATGGGCCTCTCCTCCATCATCAGGCGATATCCCAATGTGAATATGCCTCTGCGTTCAATTTCTGCCAGGACATTCTCTTTCGTGAAAGACGCGAGGAAACGCTTCAGATCATCAGGGTGGTTGAATTTATGAGCCACTTCCCTTACTCTGCTGAAAAAGGACCCACCCTCCTTCGCCTGGGCGAATTTCTCTACATAAGCATCGGTGGCGCTGAACTCACGGTAGCTGTCTGTCTCTATATCCACGACATAGACACAGATAAAATTACCTGTGAGGGCGTGAAGCCGGGCGTAGATGATGCGTTCCTCCTGTATCCTTTCCTCCGCGCGGCGCTGCCTCATGAGCTCATCTATATCTGACACAGCTATGACGATGACATTTTCATCCTCCTCAATCCGCGAGATCTGCATCTTTACATAAAACGTCCGTGATCCTTTTATCCTTCGATAAACGAACTCATATGTATGCTGCCCGCGCAGAACATCCCTTAGAAATGTCTTGTTCATCGTTCTGACAAAAATTGCCTGATCATCATGATGCACGTATAGCTTGGCGTCCCTCTCACAGCCCTCAAAGAAATCCTTTCCTCTTCTAAGCTCGGTGAGTACGCCGCTCTCATCGTCGGTATAGTATTCGATGAGTTCATTCGTCTCCATATTTACATAATATAGATCCGTGTAGCCACGGGCAAGCGCATGCGCTATGTGCGTATAAATAATGACGTCATTTCGCGCCTGCTCGTAAGCTTCCTTATTCATGGCGTTCTCGCGCTGTATACGGAGCATTTCTAATTCATATTTAGGTTGAGCTGTATCAATCTTGCTTACGCCAAGTATGATCTTCTCTCCGTCGTCTTCTTCAACCAGAGATGCCTTCAGGCTGACGGGCACAGATTTCCCATCCATTATAAGACGATAATTATGTACGAATACGCCATGCGCCTGTATCTCGCTCATCATGTTTTCTTTTGTGAGAACCCGCAGATGTGTCTCAATATCCTTGGGGTCTATTGCTTTCGCGGCATCACGCTTAACATCAGTGAAAAAATCTTCTCCCTGATGCGCCAGACCGAACTTTTCAAATTCATATGACGGATTATACTGGGTATAGCTTCCTGTCTCAATGTCAACCGTATAAAGCACTATGTAATACGGGGACAATGCGGCTATTCTTCCTAAAGAAATTCTCTCCTGCCTGAGCTTTTTCTCTTCCTCCTGCTGCTTCATCTGCGCGTCTACGATGCTGACGCCTATAATGATGCGGTTTCCTTCCTTCATCCGGGTTGTCTTCATGTTGACGTATGTCGGTGTTCCGGTATCGATCAGCCTGTATGTCGTCGTGAAAACACCCTGCGTATCCAGTTCATGCAGAACATTTTCCTTTGTAAACCATTTCAGGAACGGTCCTCTGTCCTCATCATAGATGCGTGTCATAGCATCGTATCTTGCTGATTCAAAAAAACTCGCGCCATGGCGTTCTATCGACAGCTCCTCTCCGCCGACCTTGGAGGAGTACTCTATATAGTTGTCGGTATCAAGGTCGACCACAAAAATATTATAGTAGTCAGCTGCCAGTGACCTCGCGATATCCGCATAAGTCGTATTTTCATCCGGTTCGGCAACCGACAGAACAGCAATAACAACGGCTATCGTCCCTGTGACCGGGTTGACATTGACCTGCCTCGCAAACGAATGGACGACCGACCCATCCGGCATCTTCTCATTGAAAAATATGTTGTTTTCGCTGTTAATGCATTGATCGATCACAGTGAAGAACTGCGTACCATGGCTTATGTTTGATTCTCTGAAATCATTGTATTCTATGGATGTATCTATATCGAAGAAACGTTTTATGAAGCTCCGGTAAGAGCGATTACTTCTTATGTACCTGACCACATTGCCGTTTATCTCCAGAATTGCGATTGGAATCGTACTGAAGGTGTTCTGGAAAGCATCCGAGTCCGAGCTGGCTATAACTCCAAGATCGAAAAGATTCACCCGTCCGATACTTTGATAATAATCAGACTCCTCTTCGTTCTCGGTTTCAATGATCGTTTTGTCACGATGCATCTTTAGGATATTTTCAAACGGCATGGGTTTGCTGAAATAATAGCCTTGAAGTTTTGAACAGCCTATCTCCTGTAAAAACCGTACCTGAGCTTCAGTTTCCACTCCTTCACATACCGTGTCTACTCCCAGAGATGTAGCCATCCTCATCAGCTCGGTCAGTATTATTTTACCGTTTTCGCCTTCATCGAGCTTCCTCATGAAGCTCATGTCAAATTTTATCAGGTCGAATTTGATGCTTTGCAGAACATCCAACGAAGAATAACCGCTTCCGAAATCATCCATCCAAACAGGAAAACCGAGCGAACGGAATCTCTTGATCTGCTCCTTCATGAAGTCAAAATCCCTGCCGATGATGCTCTCCGTTATTTCTATAGTGATCCTGTCACGGGCAATTCCGGCGGCATCCACTTTCTTCCGTATCTCCTCCACTATATCACAGGCATCGAAATCCGAGCGTGAGAGATTGATAGAATGAGAGACGACGGTGAACCCATCTGTTATCTGCGTCTTGATGATCTCCAGTATCTGGTCAACCATATATAGATCCAGCTTGTAAATAAGCCTGGCATCCTCCAACGCCGGGATAAAGCTGGCCGGTGACAGTATTCCTTTCTCCGGGTCGATCCATCTTGCCAACGCCTCCACATCACATATTTTTCCATTTACGGTTCGGATGATAGGCTGAATATAAACCTGTATCCATTTCTCACGAATAGCGGTATCTATGTTTTCTATTATGTATTGTCTTTTTAAGGCATCTTCACTCAGTTCAGTACTGAAGTAATTGAACGCGGAATTATACGCATCTTTTATAGCGACTGAAGCAAGCTTCGCCTTGTCGCATGCTGAGCTGACATGTACGTCTTCAAGCCTGTAAGGATAAATGCCTACATGGACAGGGGGTGTTTTTCCGCCGTGCAATTCCTTAAAGTCATTAAATATACCGTATAGCTTTTCTTCAAGGTCTTTTTCTTCCGTTATAACCGCAAAATGGTCCGCCCCGATACGGCAGCATCTCTCGTGGCTGAAAGCAGAGGACAGCAGGTCTGCGAAGGCCTGAAGAATCTTATCGCCTTCCGCGAAGCCGTATTTCGCATTGAAGAATTTCATGCCTTTGAAATCGACGTACAGCAGCATCGGCCGGCCGCCTTCCTCTAGGATGGCATCCTTCTGATGGTCACCCGATTCAAAAAAAGCAGTCATGCTCTTCAAGCCGGTCAATTCGTCATAATGCATGGTTTTAGTAAGGCTCTGATCATAAATGGCTTTGTTCTGTGCTCCGGAGCTTTGTTCCGTAAATATGTCTCGTTCCATAGGTTCACCATAGCTTTCTTTATCTGCAACAAAATATTATGTGGGTAAAATTCGAGATTGGCAAATATTGTCCTTCAGATTCTGATACCATCACTGAAAGATCAGTACAAAGACGGAATTAGTTCATGGATAATAAGGAATTAATCTGATTAATGATGACGGATTTAGAATCGTAGTAAGTTTGAATTAGAACTAATATAGCACATCTCCATATTATTTTCCAGTCCCTGATAATAAATAAATGTAATAAATGACCACAAATATACTGATGATTAATACATGGATAAGCATGTGCTTGAAATTCTCTGGTCAGTCGGATATAGTATGAGCATATCACCATCGAAAAAGGAGGCATTGCCGTGAATTATATCTTCATCTCCCCGAATTTCCCTCACACCGGCACTTTCTTCTGCGACCGCCTTCATAATAACGGCGTAAACGTCCTGGGTATCGGCGACACACCTTACGACGAGCTTGACGGTCTTTTGAAGGCGGCGCTCACGGAGTACTATTACGTGACTTCACTCGAGGATTATAATCAGGTATATCGGGCGGTAGCATTTTTCTCATTTATGTATGGGAAGATAGACTGGCTTGAGTCCATGAACGAATACTGGCTTGAGCTGGATGCCAGGCTGCGGACTGATTTCAACATCGCGGTCGGCACGCGCTCAGACCGCATCTCGATCATCAAAGAAAAATCCCTGATGAAGCATGTATATCATGAGGCCGGCATCCCCACAGCCCGTCAGCATGTAGTGACGACAAGAGAAGCCGGGCGAAAGTTCGTTGCCGAAGTCGGATATCCCGTTATCGTCAAGCCGAATATCGGAGTCGGCGCCAACGACACATGGAAGCTGACAGACGATTCCTCGCTCGAAGCGTTTTACGATGCCCTTCCTTCCGTTCCCTATGTCATGGAAGAATTCATCGAAGGTGACATCTGGACCTATGACGCTATCATCAATTCCCGCGGCGAACCGCTCTTTGAGAACACATGCACCTATGCTCCTGTCCTGGATTCGGTTCTGGACGATCAGGATGTCGCTTTTTACGCCTGCCCTTACCAGCCCCTGGAGCTGCGCGACCTCGGACGCAGGACGGTGCTCGCCTTCGGCGTTAAGCAGCGCTTCGTGCATCTTGAATACTTCCGTCTTGAAAAAGCGAAGCCCGGGCTTGGCAAGGCAGGAGATTTCGTCGCGCTCGAAGTCAACATGCGGCCTGCCGGCGGCCATGTCACGGACATGATGAATTTTGCTCATTCCGTAGATGTCTTCCAGATCTACGCGGACATGGTTTCGACTGACCGCCGCCTCTTCCCCGCCGCGGACAAGGAGCGCTACTGCGCTTACGCGGCACGCAAGGATAGCCACAGCTACACGCACTCCGGCGAGGATATCCTTGCCCATTACGGCAGCCAAGTCGTGCTCTGGGAGGAATTGCCCTCTATCGACTGGGTGGCTATGGGCCGTTACCTCTACCTCGCGCGCTTCGACACTTATGAGGAGGTGCAGGATTTTATAGCTTTCGTCAGGGCATAAGAATTATTCTCCGCCGCTTAGATCATGGCAGCGTCGAATCCCGAATATGTGATGCCGGGCATCTGCGCGGGTTTCAGCGATATTTTCGAATCATGAAGGGCAGATGCGACCGGATTCTGCTAGCTGCGTGGTCCGTGCCCGCAGAGCCGGGATTATTTCTTGCACGAGCCTGTGAAGAAAAGAGACAGGGACTGCTCAATGATCGCAGCAATCCCTGTCTCTTTTTGTTCAACAGTTCAGCAGTTCGCCGCTCAACAGCGCCAATCGAAAAACGCTTCATGCTTCATGCTCAGATGTCATGGTTTCCACAGCTTCCTCATCGGAGCTTTGTGTACGCGCGGGCACCTGCGCCGCCTTGGAAAACTGTGTCTCATAAAGCCTCGTGTAGACACCTCCCAGCGCAACCAGCTCATTATGCTGCCCCTTCTCAACGATCTTCCCGTCCTGCAGCACCAATATCTCATCCGCCGCCAGGATAGTTGAGAGCCTGTGGGCGATCAGGATGCTCGTCCGCGCCTTGATCAGCGGATCGATGGCATCCTGGATGGCCTTCTCGGAAATGGAATCCAGAGCAGAAGTCGCTTCGTCGAATATAAGGAGAGCCGGATCCTTCAGCAGGACGCGGGCTATCGAGAGTCTCTGCTTCTCACCGCCTGAGAGCTTCAGGCCGCGATTTCCGACCATCGTATCCAAGCCGTCAGGCTGGTTCTCGATGAATTCATATATGTTTGCCTTTCGGCAGGCCTCAACCAGATCCTCCTCCGTGGCATCAGGTTTCGCGTAGAGAAGGTTCTCCCTTATGGTGCCGTTGAAAAGATAGGTGTCCTGAGTCACGATGCCTATGTTCTTCCGAAGCCATCTCAGGTCGAGCGTCTTGACATCCATCCCATCGAAGAACACAGTTCCGCCTGTGGAATCATAAAGACGCGGGATAAGGTTTATCATGGTACTCTTGCCGGAGCCGGAGGGTCCGACGATAGCGATGCAGTCCCCCGCGTTCAGGGTGAAGCTGACATCCTTGAGAATCTGGCGCGAGGGTTCATAATGGAAATCCACATGGTCGAACCGAACCGTACCGGTGACCTCGTCCGGGATCTTCGCGTCAGGCGGATTCTCGATTTCAAGAGGCATATCGTAGTACTCGAAGATTCTGGTGAACAGCGCCATGGAACGGATCCAATCGACCTGAATGTTAAGCAGGTTGTTCACAGGTCCGTACATGCGTCCGAGAAGAGCTACCAGGACTGTGATATCTCCTACCGTAAGGCTCTGATCATAACGGATCATCAGTATGCCGCCGACCAGATACAAAAGCATCGGTCCTATGCTGGAAAATGTGACTATGACGACCCTGAACCAGCGGCCGGCCATGCTCTCCCTGATATTCAGGCCGATCATCTTCCGGTTCAGCTCCTCGTAGCGTTTGTACTCATAATCCTCCTTGCCGAAGAGCTTCACCAGCATCTGGCCGCTGACTGAAAGCGTCTCGTTCAGCACGCCATTTATCTCATCATTGTAGGCCTGCGCCTCGCGGGTCAGAGTCCAGCGCGTCTTTCCCGCCTTGCGCGTCGGCAGAGTGAAAAGCGGCACGACGAGCAGTCCCACAAACGCAAGTATGCTGTTTTTCTGGAACATAGCCACGAGGGCTACGATGAGAGTGACAGCATTTGACAGGATATTGGTGAATGTATTGGTAATGATCGTCTTGACGCCATCGATGTCGCTTGTCATCCTGGTGATTATATCGCCCTGATTATTCGCGGTGAAGAAGCGCTGGGACATGGCCTGTAGATGCCTGAACATCGAGTTGCGCATGTCAAATGTGATATGCTGGGCTATCCAGGTGTTCAGATAGCTTTCCGCCACGCCTATCAGGTTCGCGCCGAGGGTGACGGCGAGAGACAGGATGATCAGCTTGATCAGCTGCCCTAGGTCACGGCCGATCAGTCCTTCATCGATGATCCTTCCTGTCAGGATCGAAGGGAGCAAGGAAAAATATGAGGACACAACAATACAGACCAGCACAAGTACCAGCTGCTTCCAATACGGCTTTAGATATGAAAAAATCCTCGCGAGCAGGGCGCCCGTCACTTTCGGGCGGTTTGCCAGCTCTTCTTCTGTCAGATATCCACGGCCTCCGTGGCCTCCCTGTCCCATTCCTGGCGGCATAGCTTTACCTCCTCGTTACGATAATGACTTCCATTGATTAATGCTCTGCCCCAGATATACGAGGTCTCCTTCAGGCAGGCAGGCTTCAAGTTCAGCCTTTGCCTTAGCCGCGGATTCCTGATCCTTGAAGATGCCGTAGACACAGGAGCCGGACCCTGTCATAAGGGCGGCTTTAGCTCCTGCTTTTATCAGGAGTTCCTTCCTTAATGCCAGTCCGTCCTTATCAGGGACAGCAAGCTCAAATACGTTGAAGGCTGCCTCACAGACCGCATCAAGGTCGCCTTTCTCAAGACCTGCTGCCGCCATATCCGTGAGGTCGTCTATCTTTATGCTTCCTGAACCCAAGTGGGAAGCCGCGTTGCCGTCTGCCTTTTCCTCGTGAGGGGCTGTGTTGCCGTCTGTCTTTTCCTCGTGAGGGGCCGCGTTGCCGTCTGCCTTTTCCTCGTGAGGGGCTGTGTTGCCGTCTGTCTCACCATTTCTGTCAAATCCCAGCACCAGATCCAGCTCCTTGTACATCTTTCCGGTCGGATATGCCGCCATCGGCTTAACAAATACCATGTGGAAGATGAGTCCCGTCTTCACCGGGGCGAGCCGCTCTCCTATGCCCTCACCGACAGACGCGCCCTTCAGTATGAGCGCCGGAACGTCCGCTCCCAGCTCTGCTCCCATCGCCATCAGTTCATCGTCGGGGAGGCGGAGCCCATATAGCTCGTTCAGCGCCTCGAGCATGGCCGCCGCGTCGCCGCTCCCGCCGCCTAAACCGGCGCCTGACGGCACATTTTTCTTAAGCATCACACGGCAGCCTTCGATCTTAGGGAAACGCTCTTTCATCAGCCGGTATGCTCTGCACACTATGTTGTCGTCTCCCTCAAGTCCCGGCTCAGAGCACTCCAGGCTTATACCGGCTTCATCAGCCTTCCTGACAGTGAGCTCGTCCGACAGGCTGACCGGCTGGAACAGGGTGCGGATGTCATGATATCCGTCCGGGCGTAAACCCACTACATCAAGAGTCAGGTTCACCTTAGAAAGTGTCTGCTTTACGACCTTCTCTGTTTTTTTTACCGTCAGCACACAGAAAACACTCACGCCTTCCCCGCGCCCGAAGGCTGTCAGTCCTTCTCCTGTTGTAGCGGTGATTCCGACACAGTCTTCCCCTATTCCAAGGAGCTTCGCTATAGAGCTTCTCATCTCATCTGCTTTCGGGGAAATCTTCGGGCGCTTTCCTTCTATCGTTACGGAGAGATGAACCGCCTCAAATCCGGCTTTCGCCAGGTCCTTCATGGCGACTTCCAGATATTCGCGGGAATCTGTTATGCCCGCGCGGCACATGGCATCCGCCCTCGCGCCGAGTATGTTGCGGCAGGTGATACCTGAGACCGCGTTTGTGACCGCGTGAAGAACGACATCCCCGTCGCTGTTAGCAAGAAAAGGAGGGGCATCCTCAAATACTGCCCCTCCTAAGATGCAGCTGCCTGCTGTACCGTCAGCCGCGAACCTATGGCTGTCCTGTCCTATCGACACCCGAATATCCATCACAGTCCCCTCCGGTACTCTTTCTTCCAGCCAAGAACCAGCTCCTTCATGCCTGAAGAGCGGCGATGCTTGTCCTTGTCCTTGAGGCTGGCAGCTTCAAGCGCGCTTCCCTCGTAACCAATCTGTGACAGAATGCTGTCATACTCGCTCTTCCATTTCTGAAGAGTGAGCTCAGGAACCCTGTTCATGAGCTCCTCCGGAGGCTTTACACTCTCGTCCAGCCTTCCTACCATGTATATTTTCTTCAGAACCTCATCGCTGCCGAGCAGCTGGTATGCCTCAATATAGCTTTGCATCGCCTGCTCGAATGAGAAAAGTCCGCAGAGCGAGGAGCCTCTGTTGAACCAAAGACGGCCGGAAAGCTCCCTGTCCTTCGCCTCCACTCCCATCTCAGGCAGCAGCCTGTCATAGAGCAGGACTGCCTCATAGTAACGGTGCTTGGAGAAAAGATTGTCTGCTTTCTGCCTCAGCCGCTCCTGCGCGGACGCATTTGCCACATGCGCGACCCGTTCCTGAAAGCCCGAAAGCTCATCACTGCGGTAATAATGGAGATCCTGTAGGATAACCAGCAGAAGCTCCCCTTGGCTTGAGTTCTTCGACCAGCGCCTGAGCTTTGAGGCGAGCACCGGCCGACCGAGTTCATCGGAAATGAAGCGGAAAAGCTTCTCATTGACGAAGTCCTCGCCCATGATCAGCTCAAGATTATTGAATATATAGAAGCTAAGCTCCTCCGCGGTATAAATATTGATGTCAAGCTCCTCAATATACAGCGGATTCGATGCCGGAAGCTCACGGCATAAGATCAATTGTCCCATAGCTTTACCCCATCAGATAAAAATCGCGGCGTATGACAGTGTTCGAGGCGGGGAAAAGATCCCCGAAGCCCTTATCTATCACTCGTACCGTAAAGTCCTTCTCGGATGAGAAGACCAGGCTAAGTCCGATCCTCGTTGTCCTGTTCGGACGCGCCGGCAGCTGCCCCAGAGGTATCGTAAATTTCTGAGGCAAGGGAGAACCCACAGACGAGGCTGACAGGACTATCTCATCCATATCATCCACTATGAGGTCAACATTCGAACGGGCTTCGTACCAGTTAGTGCCCGCCAGTGCCAGCACTACCTGCTCCGTCCTTCCGTCAAGCAGGGCGTTCAAGGTGACAGTACAGGCGATCCTCCCCTCGCAGATACATATGAAGGGATAAGACGGCCTGTTCTTTGAGATATCAAAGGCCGCGTATGCCGCTCCTCCTGAGAAGAGCTGCTGTCCTGTGTAGCATCTTCTCTTGGCGCAGACTACTCTCTTGAAGGATTCTGCCCAGTCCCAGGTCAGGAAGCCTTTGCCGGTAAGGAAGACAGATGAGATGACCTTCTTCCCAAAAAGCTTACCGGCACAGGTGGTCATGATGCTGTCGGCGAGCCTCTTTCCCTGAGGCGTATCCATGACATCGAGGCTGAAGCTCTCCTCAAGCGGCTGCCTGACCGCCTCCGCGATATGGGGCTTGCGCCCACGGATGACCCTCATCTCATAATAAGTGAGTCCTTCATCCGTCAGGTCGAAAAGCGACGCCGTGTTCGCCCATATCTCCGGCTGCTGCCTGACCACATAGCTGACGAAGCTCTCGCAGTGGCTCTGAATATGGACCCTGTCCCGCGGAATTCCCAGTTCTTCAGACACATCAACGAGATAATCCATGAAGGCGGCGTTCATCTCTGCCACCGTGAACATGAGGCAGCGGATCTCATCTGAACCGAATCTTGCTTTGGCAAGGCTCAGTAGTGAGCTGATATATATCTTCAGGAGCTCACCGGCTTCGTATCTTACGCCTTCGATGGTAGCGAAACCATTCTTCGCGGAAAGCTTCAGCAGCTGATCCACCATCGTGCCGCCGCCAAAAAGCGCCAGCCGGTAGGCTTCCTCTCCTATATACCAGGAATCCTCCCCCTTCTTCTTACATATCACAGTCGGAATGAGGCCGTGAGAATCATTGTCCGTTCCCACAGAATCAATAACCATATTCTCTCTGCAGCAGCTGACCTCGCTGTAATTGTTTCGAAGGTCAATGCCAAGTACCAGTCCGTCCAATATCCTCACCTCCCGCAGCGATTCGCCGCTCTTGCCATCTGCATCTGACATCCCGCGGACACAGTGCCGCTTTTGCTATCTGTATCTGACATTCTGCGGACACAGCGCCACTCCTGTCATCTGCGTCTGACATTCCGCGGACACAGCGCCGCGCCTGTCTTATCACCAGTCTGTCACAGCCTGTTAAGAAACACTGCGCTGCGACACGCTCTCTATCACATAAGGTCAAACAGCTTCTTCACCAGCGTATCCATGCGGGCGAACTCCACGACCTCCTCCTGCCATTCCTCTGATTCGGAGAAATCGACGCGTCCGAGAAGATGTCTGAACCTATGATACCTGTTGTCGGAGCGTATGTCATCGCTCACAACCTTTATCATTCCTTCGCCCTGCAGCTGAACTACTAAACGCGCCTTTCCATCCTCCCTGCGGGCGCTCCCCTTAAATACTGTCAGCGGAGTGCCTTCGCGGTTGAGGATTATCTCAAATTCCATGACCTCATCGTCAAAGAGCTGGACAGGCCTCATGAATATGCCCTCATAGCTCCTTATCATCGGAACCAAAGCCACAGGCTTTTTCGAGACGTCGCTTCCGTCTGCTTCCTTCGGTACGAAGCGGAAGCGCAGCTCAGGCTCGTCCTCAGCCTGTCCCCTGTACTCAACGATCGTCTTATCGATCATCTCATCGGGCACAGACACCATCCGTCCCAGGGGCTGGAAGAAGGAGAAAAGCCTGCCGTTCCTGCAGCAATCCTGCAGCAGCTTTTCCGCAAGCTTTACATCCTGTTCCGACATCTCGTCCATCTCAGAATAATTCCTCAGCACGGCATACCTCAGTATCTCCGGGATCTCGGTGAAGGAATTGCCGGCGCGGACGCTCTCGCGGATGTAGCTCATGACTTCTTCGTCAATAGGTATGTCCTTAAAGATATAGTCGGCACATTTCATGACAAAATAAGCCCTGACGACCAGCTCATTCGCCGGCCCGTCCTCGACATAGCATCTGAAGACGAAGCCTATCTCGTCAATATCTCCGGTAAATATTTTCTGGCTTAAGAGACGGCCCGCTATGTCGTATCTGTTGACTCGCGCCTCATGGCTGCTTCTCAGTATGGCGAGCATCTCGCAGCTAAGGCCGTTGTAATACCGGCACAGCCACGAAAGGATCGCGTCATCGGCATATCCCTCTGCGAAGAGCCTGTAGGCGACCTCAGTGAGGAACTTATCCTCCTTGCCAGGTTCGGCGGCTTCCCTGCCTCTCGCCCAGCTTGACACAAGAGTCCGAAGCCTCTCTCTGTCGATGCCGTTGAAACCATACTGGCGAACAAGTCCCGCCGCCTCTGACATGTATCTCTTCCCGATGAGAGTCTCCGTCAGGTATATCCTGTCAGCCGTCCTCATGCTCCTGGACCTGACACAGGCAAGAAGCTGTTCTTCTCCTTCGCCGTCCGAAGCCGAGAATATCTCTATCAGGGTTCTCACTATGCGGCTCTGGTATACAGGCCTCAGACCCTCGACTCCAAGCTGAGCCTCTAGCGTGCGGAGGGCTTTATCGTTATATTTTCCGGAACGCATGAAGCTTTCACAGGCGGAAAGCCTCAGCATCGGCATGTCGGGGTAATACTCGTAACAGAGGTTCAGAAGCGGAGCGGCCTCCTCCGGGGTAAAGAACGGGGTCAGCCTGCAGGCAAGGCCGGTATAGCGGTTATTCATGCTGTCGACCATAAAGACCTTGTAGCTGTCAGTATACAGCGGTATGACCGTGCTGCCGTTCTTGAGAGGATACAGCTTCTCCCCCATGAGCTCGCCGCAGCAGACAGTGGCCGAACGGTACGGTCCTTTTGCCGTGACGAGGCAGCTCTTAAGTATATCCGGCAGGACTCTCGCGATCCTGCGATCCACCACCTCCGGCCTGAGGATCCTCTTGTACATCTCGGCAAGCTCGACGTTCACCCGGCCTTTGAAAAGCTGTTCGAGAGCATACGACTGTATCTGTACCTGATAAGCCCTAAACATCTTCGAATTCTCGGGATATTCCTTCAGGACATGGCAGTACAGCCTCTCTCTCGAATGTGAATCCGCGTGGCTGTTATATGAGAAATACAAAAGAAGTTCTGACGGCAGACTGCCTGTAAAACCATCTGGCAGGCTGTAAAGATAATAATCGTACAGCCATGTGAGCTGAATGTCCTGTTTGACTCCCAGCTCAAACCAGCGGAAAAATTCCGGTGAGCGAACGTTGCTGCGTATGAGCATCTCGCAGATAGCAGACAGGATCTTTTTATCGTGCCATTTCTCATAGAACGCGCTGAGCGCGCGATAGAGCATGCGGCGGAATGTGGTCTCCTCACCGGCAAGGCCTGCTGCCTGAAGCACCACTTCTTTATCTATACAGCCGTGGCGGGCTCCGAACCAGAGAACCTGCAGCTCATAATCCCCGAGTCTGTGCAAAATATTTGGATAACGATTATATATGAGGCAGCCCTCCAGATAGATGAATGGGCTGCGAAGTCCCTGTCTGTAGTACTCGCGGAGCCTGTTCAGGGAATCCTTCGGCTTGTCATTTTCAAGATCTGCCGACCTCATCCTGAGCATGGCTATGGTAGGGCTGAAATAACCTTTGTCAGAGTAACTGTCGAGTATGCGTATGAACCTGTTTCTGGCTTCGGCGCTGCCATCCAGGCACATCTGAAGATACATATAAAAACAATAGGCGTCCGGGTCGCGCTTCGCCACCCGCGTCATCTCGGAGTGCATCGCTGCGGCTGCTTTCTCAGCCCTCGGCTTGTTGCCGCTAAGAAGCAGTATCTCGATCTGCCACAGGCGCTGATATACGTCAGGGATGGCAAGCTCTGACATCTTCACCCAGGCTTCCTTCATGTCCTGAAGCCTTGCTTCTCTTCCGGCTTTTATATATGAGAGTTCAAGGTATGCCCGCATCATGCGCACATAGTTGCGGTCATACTCGGCATGCATCTCACGTTTCTTGCGCTTGTCCTCTGTCTCGCTGACCTCTACCATGACAGGAAGGCTCTGGTTATATCTCAAGCCCTCCAGCTTGATGAACCCCATATTCCGTCCGGCGTGAAGCTTCTCAGGCGCTATACGGTATTCAAATGAAGCAACGCTCCCGTTGGCTTTGAAATCATCATCGGTCAGCGTGTTCTTGGGAAGATCAATAAAAGACGAATCAGCAGATATCTTAACAGCGGTGTGTCCCCAGCCCTCGCGCCTTACTGTAACCTCTCCGAAAAGCTCCTTTCCGTCACATACGAAGCTTTTCTCTCTGACATCGGCAAAATATTTCTGCTCTGGTTTCGCTTTTGTCGCAAGCAGGAACTCCTCCATGGCTTTTGCCTGATCCAGGCTGCGATGAAGTCCGTCATAAAGAGCCTGAATGCCAAGCTCCTGCATAAAATCAAGCTTTATGAATTCATTTGACGCAAACAGCTTCACGGCAGCGCCCACGTCAGTCCTGGCGTACTCCGCGAAATCCTCCAGCTTAGTGAGCGCCCCGTATTTTTTGCCTCCGGGCTCGCCCGCCACAAAGTGATAAGGAATCTTGAATTCTCCGCCGTTGGTGACAAGCGAAAAAAAGCCTTCGATGTCCTCGCCGGATTCGAGGGCTTTGCCCTTGACCTCATATGCAAGTATCGCTCCTTCGCCGGCAAAATATTGCTGTTTGAGCCTGATATTACTGCTCCCGGAATAAATAAGCCCGCGAATAGAGACCCTGTTGGTGCTTCTTACCTGGATCTCGCCTTGATAAGACGCTCCATAAGGGATCACTGCCTCAATGCTCGGTTGTAAGATCTCTACCTGGGGCTTCTTGTCATCGACCTTACCCCTGGCAAGACGTGTTATGCGTTCCTTCAAATCTTTCCACCTGCTTACTTTGAGTGTCGGCCCCCCGCGAAGCGGGTGGCCATATAGGGATGCATACATACATCGCCTGTATGCTGCCACAACTATCACACTTTGTGGCAGCACAGGCGCGCTATGGATGCTTACATTAGAGTGATACGTTTTGGACTTGCCGTTCTCATCAGCTCATAGCTTCGGCCTGGTCACATTGGCTGAAATGATTCCGATCGTTCTTGACATTTTATGATCTCATCAGCTCATAGCTTCGGCTCAAACACAGATCCAGCGAGGATGGAATACGCCGGCTACAGGCTTTTGCACCACTCCATGTATTCCTTTACTTCCTTCTCGTATCCGTTATCCCCGGGTTCAAAAAATACTGCTCCCGCAAGCTCGTCCGGCAGGTACTGCTGCCTGACGTAGTGTCCGGGGAAGTCGTGCGCGTATTTGTAACCCGTCCCCCGTCCAAGCTTCGCCGCCCCCTTGTAATGCGCGTCCTGAAGATGTGGCGGGACTGTCTTTATCTGGGTCTGCCGCACTGCGTTTCTGGCATTCTCTATAGCCATATATGAGGCATTGCTCTTCGGCGCGGTGGCGACATAGACCGCGGCCTCCGCAAGAGGTATCTGTCCTTCGGGCATGCCCACCCTCTCAAGCGCGAAATCTGCCGCTGCGGCAACCATCAGAGCGCGGGGATCCGCCATGCCTACATCCTCCGCGGCGCATATCATGATGCGCCTGGCTATGAACTTCGGGTCCTCACCCGCCTCGATCATGCGCGCAAGATAATATACCGCGGCATCAGGATCTGAACCCCGCATGCTCTTGATAAACGCTGAGATGACATCATAGTGGTTATCCCCGCCCTTATCATAACGGAGCTTCCTCCTCTGTATGCATTCCTCCGCCACGTCAAGAGTGATGTGTATGAGTCCATCCGCCGAAGGCGCCGTTGACAAAACGCCTATCTCCAGGGCGTTGAGCGCGGATCTGGCATCGCCGCCGCATATGTCCGCAAGAAAAGTCCTGGCATCCTCCTCAAGGACGGCTCCGTAAGCCCCCATACCCTTCTCTTCATCCTCTACCGCCCTCTGCAAGAGCTTCTCGACATCCTTCGGCTCCAGGGGCTGAAGCTCGAAGAGGAGCGACCTGGACACCAGCGCGGGATTTACTTCAAAATAAGGGTTCTCTGTCGTGGCACCGATAAGGATCACCGTTCCGTCCTCAACAAAGGGGAGCAGATAGTCTTGCTGTCCTTTGTTGAATCTGTGGATCTCATCTATGAAAAGAATGGTCTTTCTCCCATACATGGTGAGGGATTCTTTAGCCTTTGATACCACTTCCTCCATATCCTTCTTTCCGGAGGACGTGGCGTTGATCTGCTCGAACAAGGCATGAGTGGTATTGGCTATAACCTTTGCTATAGTGGTTTTCCCTGTTCCTGGAGGGCCATAGAAGATCAGTGAATTAAGCTTATCAGCGAGAATGGCACGGCGCAGCAGCTTCCCCTCTCCCAGGATATGCTCCTGCCCTACGATCTCGTCCACCGATTCCGGACGCATGCGCGAAGCAAGCGGGGCATCAGTCTTGCTGCTTTTTTCTTTCATATAGTCGAAAAGATCCATGCCGCCCTCTCAATAAAGCCCGCATAGCACCGCATGTACTGCCACGGCCTGTAAAAGTCATGTCAGCTGACATGCGTTTATGCGTGCATCCCTTAATAAAAACATCAGCCCACATTCATTTTAGTTTATCACAGTCACGCCCCTTAAGCAAGTAATGAATGCGCTCACATACAATCCAAGAGGCATCCGGCCGAGTGTCCGGATGCCTCTTGGAGATATACCGTCATCGACGGCTTAACTATTCATCAGCCAAGCAGCAGCAGGCTGAAAACGAGTGTGAACAATGCGACCGTCTCAATAACACCGACGACGATGAAGTAGTTCGCCGTACCTTTTCCTGTCGCCCCAAGAGCATCGGACGCGGCGGCGGCGCACTTGCCCTGGAACAGGGCTGAAAGACCAATGGCAAGGCCTCCGAAGAGACCGACTCCGAAAGCAAGGCCCGCGTCAGCTCCGCCGGCTACAGCAGCGCGGATGAAATTCATCAGCAGGAAGCCGTAGATGGTCTGGGTCAGAGGAGCGCCCGAGAAGGCGATCATGATAAAGGGAGCGGGCTTGCCCGCGGCATAGCATTTCTTCCATGCGCCAACCGAAGCCATACCTGCGAAACCAGTACCGAATGCAGAACCAGAAGCGGACAGACCGAGAGCAGCTGCCATTCCAACAAATGCTAAATTCATATTCTTTCTCCTTTTACTATTTTATCTTTTTGTTCTTTTTAAAAGGTTCATATGCTATGCCTGTCCACTCCAAGCCTGCCTGACCGGAGAATTCAAGCACGTTCAGACGCACGCCATGCACGACCACAGACAGCAGTCCCATGATAAGATTGAGGCCATGCCCTATCAGGAGCACCACTACAGCCAGGATCACCATGGGGCCTTTGAGGCCGGCGGCAATATCGTTGAAGCTCTGCGCGATGGCCAGAGATGCCATGCCTACGGCAAAGAGACGTATGTAGCTCATGACATTGCCGAAGCAGCTTATCGTATCCAGAAATACCGTGAAGGCGTTGCCAAGTCCGGCCTTAAGCCCCTGTGAGAAGCTCTTGTCGGGAGACATGCCGCCGAACAGGACGACGATGACGAAAGCCACGCCTATCGCCGCGAAGACGGGTACGATGTTGATGCTCTGGCCGATGACCAGGTACAGTGACAAAAGATACATGGACACGACTGCTATAAGCCATCCTATGTCAGCTACGAAGCTAAGATTCTTCTCACTGATCTTCTTCTTGATGCTCAGCAGGCAGCCCAATGATATCTGTATCACGCCGAGAGTGAAAGCGAACTTCATGATCGTGTTCTGCTGTTCTGTCGCCGTCACCCCGAAAAGTTCAGGATAGTTGGAGAAGTTCGGTATGACCAAAGCTTTGAGGAACGGAACCTTCATCGCCAGCTCCGTGCCGAACCATGTTCCCGTTATCGCGCCCCACACTATCGTGGCTATCGAGAGGATGTAAACCAGAAAGATCGCGTTGTTTACCTTCTTGAATTTGACGGTAAGAGCGATTGCAACGATCAGGAAGATACAGCCATACGCTCCGTCGCCTATGATCATCGCGGTGAATATCGTGAAGAATATCAGAAACCACAGCGATACATCCTGCTCATGATAACCGGGAAGTATGCCCAGTATGTCAAACAGCGGTTCAATAAATCTTGTTACTTTGTTGTACCTGACCTTGGTGGGAACGAGTTCATCGTCTTCCGCGGGATCCTCGGCAGCCCAGGCAAGCTGGTTTTTCGCCGCGAATTCCTTGAAGCTGTCCAAGTCCGCCTCAGGCACATAGCCTGTCAGCCAGGTAAAATCCTCGTCCTCCTCAGCCGTGCGGCTGGCTGCGGAGAAAGCTTCATCGTTCTGTGTCTTCAGCATCTGCTGGCGGAAGCTGGACTCATATGCCGAAGCCTTCTCAAGCTCCCTGTCACATGCTTCCACTCCGGCGTCGCAGTCGGCTATCTCCTTGCGAAGCTCCGACAGTCCCTTCTCCGGGACAACGAACTCAGATGCCGGAATGTCGTCAGGCAGCTTGCCTAAGACCGCTATCGTGTCCATATTATCCACAGATGCCAGCCTGACCAGCTTCACATCAGGAGATTGCAGGGCTGCCTCCAGGTCGCCTGGCGCGATCTTGTAGAAATGGAGGTCGAATCCGAGGTTTCTTAGTTCTTTTATCTGAGAAGGAGAAAAATCCCCCCAGTCAAATATCCTCTCCGCCTCCGACACAGCGGCGCTTCTCTCCTGAATAAGCACGGACTTTTGGTCCATCGTCTCCTGAGTCTTTTTGAACAGCTCTTCAAACTCCTCATCGGTAAGAAGCTCTGCTCTAGGCTGATCCTTCTTTGCGTAGTCCTTCAGAGCCATCTCAACCTTTGAAAGGTTCGCGAAGCGTTCGCTCAGGACTCGATCAGGACTCTTCCTCTCCGCAAGATGCAGAACGCCAAGATCACGTAAAGACTCCAGCATCTTATCTTTTTTGGAGACAGAGGACACGATATAGACCTTCTTCATCTTCTCTATCATCTTCCCGCCTCCACTAACTTTTTCTTTGATATCTTGCCGCGGACAACAGCTGCTGTCTGCTGATCGCCAAGATACACGCCTATGATGCGAATGTTCTCGATCGCCTCCGGTATCTTCACCTTCTCAAACAGGTTGACCCTCTGGGATGTAGACCTCAATTCCTTCTCGAGGAGCTCGACCTGGGTACGAAGGGTTTTTGCCAGAGCATCCAGCCGCGCTATCTCCCGCAGCTTGATGACTGCAGTATCGACCCAGAGAGGGTAGTCGTCCACATCATAGGAGATGTCCTTGAACGTGAGCTCCTGAAATGTAGGAATGAGCACTCCGGCGATATTCTCCTGCTTCGTGACGACTCGGTCCGGCTGCACCAGGTTATCGAGCTTCAGCTCCTCGTCAAAGAGACGGTTCTCGGCAAATACCGCTACCCAGTCATCTAAGTCCCCGATCACCCGCGCGCGCTCGGCCTCTTTTTCCTCCAGCTCCTGGTTGATCCTCATTATCACTGACTGCAGCTGCTGTTTTTTCAGCTGCAGGGTGGGAAGGTAACGCCGGTACTGTTTGAGATGGTCCTTCTGCACTTTCTGCTCATTTTTGGTAAGTTTAATCGTAGCCATAGACAGCTCCTTTAATTAAACACGTCCTTTTTGGGCCATCTCTCCTTTATCAGGCTGGTCTTCAGTCCCGTCTCGTTCGGCTCGAAGCATTCTGCCAGTATCTCCCAGCCAAGGTCAAGCGCCTCTTCAAGCGGAATATTCACGGAGAGATCCATCAGCTTGCTCTCGAAAAGCTCTCCGTAACGAAGGAGCTTGTTATCCCACTCAGTCATCATGAAGCCCATCGATTTCTTCTCAAGGCTCTCCTTGTACGATGCATATATACGTATCATGCCGTCCATGAGGGCGCGGTGGTCGTCTCTCGTCAAGCTGTTGACATTCTGCTTCAGACGTGAGAGCGAGCCAAAAGGTTCGATGTGACCGTTCTTAAGGTAATACTGGCCCTCAGTGATGTATCCGGTATTGTCGGGGACCGGATGAGTCACGTCGTCGCCGGGCATCGTAGTGACGCCAAGGATGGTTATCGAGCCTGCTCCTTCAAAGTCAACTGCCTTCTCATAGCGATAGGCAAGGCAGCTGTACAGATCGCCCGGGTAACCACGGTTGGAAGGAACTTTTTCCATGGTGATGGCCATTTCTTTCTGCGCGTCAGCGAAGTTAGTCATATCCGTGAGGAGGACAAGGACTCTCTTGCCGCCCAGCGCAAACTGTTCAGCTACCGCAAGCGACATGTCCGGGACCAGCGTGCACTCGACTATCGGATCCGCCGCAGTGTGGATGAACATGACCGTGTGGCTCATGGCTCCGCCCTTCTCAAGGGTGTCACGGAAGGTGAGGTAATCATCATATTTCAGGCCCATGCCGCCGAGGATGATGACATCGACCTCAGCCTGAAGCGCTATCCTGGAAAGCAGGGCGTTGTAAGGCTCGCCGGATACCGAGAAGATAGGAAGCTTCTGGCTCTCAACAAGGGTGTTGAAGACGTCGATCATCGGGATACCGGTGCGGATCATCTTCTTCGGAACAATACGTTTGGCGGGATTGACCGAAGGACCGCCGATAGGGATCATGTTTTCGGTGAGGGCAGGCCCGTTGTCCCTGGGAACTCCCGCGCCGTCAAAAACACGGCCGAGCAGATTCTCGGAGAAGGAGACCATCATAGGCCTTCCGAGGAAGCGGACAGGGTCTGTCGTGGATACGCCCTGACCGCCGGCAAAAACCTGAAGCGAGACGATATCCTGGTCAAGCTTAATTACAGTGGCATAGCTGTCGCCGACAAGCGCGAGGTCTCCGTTTCTTACGCCCTTCGCGCGGACGGTGACAACGTTACCGATAATTGAGTCGATCTTTGTATATACTTTCTGCATATAGACCTCCTAGTCAATGGCTTTCGCCATATAAAAGTCCGTTATCTTCTTGCCCTGAGCATCGAATTCCGGCGTCTCGAATAACGTACCGTGCCAGTCAAGGAATTCCTGCCTGAGCTGGTTGAAGAAACCGCGGATCTCTTTCTTGTCGGTCAAATCATATGTCTTCATCAATGCGTCATAAAGCTTGTCAAATTCCTGTCTCTGTCTCTCAGGAACACAGACTGCGTCGATCGGATCAAAGGAGTTCTGCTGCAGATATACGGCATCAAGGAGCTCGCCCTTCTGATAGACGATGTAATCCTCGGAAGACGTTCCCTCTTCACCGACGACCTTCATCATCTGGTTGACCTCGTTGCTCCTGATAAGGATGGCGCGAGCCTGCTCCACACGTTCCATATCCACGACGCCTGCATACTTTGACCAGGAATCCATAGGATGGATGGCGGGATATTTACGCGCATCTGAGCGCTCCCTGGACAATCCGTGGAACGCGCCGACCACCTTCAATGTAGCCTGCGTGACCGGCTCCTCAAAGTTGCCGCCCGCAGGGGAGACCGTTCCTCCTATAGTGATGGAACCGATACGTCCGTCCTTAAGGCGAACCTTGCCGGCACGCTCGTAGAAAGCGGCGATAGTAGATTCCAGATAGGCGGGGAAGGCTTCTTCACCGGGGATCTCTTCAAGTCTTCCGCTCATCTCACGCATGGCCTGAGCCCAGCGGCTGGTTGAGTCGGCAAGCAGGAGGACGTCAAGTCCCATCTGCCTGTAATACTCTGCCAGGGTTACCGCGGTATAGCATGACGCTTCTCTGGCGGCGACAGGCATCGAAGAGGTGTTGCAGATGATAATGGTTCTCTCCATCAGAGAACGGCCTGTCTTGGGATCTTCCAGTTCAGGGAATTCCTTCAGAATCTCGACGACCTCACCGGCACGCTCTCCGCAGGCGGCAACGATGACGATATCCGCCTCTGAGTTCTTCGCCTCAAGGTGCTGGAGGACCGTCTTGCCGGCTCCAAAAGGTCCGGGGACGCAGAAGGTACCGCCCTTGGCCACAGGCAGGAAAGCATCTATGCAGCGGATCTTAGTTACCAGCGGCTCATCCGGGCGAAGCCTTTCGGTATAATTCTTGATAGGCATCTTGATGGGCTGGGCGAAAACCATGGACAGCTCCTTCTCATCGCCCTTGCTGTTCTCGATAACGGCGACCGTCGAGCGCACATGGTAAGTTCCTTTCTTCTTGACGGACTTGACCTTCCAGTCCTTCCCCCTGAGAGTGAAAGGAACCATGATCTGATGAGTGAAGATACCTTCGGGAACCGTTCCGACAGTGGAACCTGCTTCCACGCTGTCGCCTGCTTTGACAGCAGGAGTGAACTCCCACTCGCGATCCGGTATGGGATCAAGATAAACTCCTCTCTCAAGGAAGAAACCGCACTTCTCGGCAAGGTCAGGGAGCGGGTTCTGAAGTCCGTCAAAAACCTGCGTAAGAAGGCCAGGCCCCAGCTCAACGCTCATGAGCTCGCCGGTGAACTCCACAGGGTCACCGACTTTTATGCCTTCTGACATCTCGTAAATCTGCATGCTGGCCACACCGTTATTGATACGGATCACCTCTCCCTTGAGGCGTTTTCCGTCAGTCACGATGTAACCGACCTCATTTTTACGAACGGAGCCTTCGAAACTGACATTCAGCATGTTTCCGTTAACTCCGGTCACATATCCTGTTACAATTTCCATAGAAATTCTCCCATCATAAGCTCAGAACCCGCTGCTGTGCCTGCTCGAAAAGATGCTTGAACTCTTCCTTGCCCTGATCGACAGTAAAACAGCTTACGCGTTCCAATAGTTTAAGTTTTATAGCATATCCAAAAAGCAGATAATCATCAAACATATGCAGACCCTGCAGAGAATCAATATACTCGAATTCATAGTTGAGGAGCAGCTTCTCTGCTTCAAGCGGATTCTTGGCGGCAAGCGCTGCCGAGACAACGGCCGCTGACTCCGGTTCCTTGTCAAAAGCCGAGGAATAGGGTCTTCCCATTCGCATGCTCCTCTGATAGCTCAGTTCCTTCATAAGCTGCCTGTAAAAGACAGCCCACTCTTCCACCAAGGGACCTTCAGTTGAAGCGAGAGTAAGGTTCTTGAGGATATCATACTTCGATTCGCTGACGTTCGACTCGCACATATTCAAGAATGTCTTATAGTCAAACGGCATCTCTCCATCCGCTGAAAGGGTCGGCAGGCTTGATACCAGATAATAATAAGAAGCCATAGGACACCTCCTGTCAGAAATTAAGGTTTCTGAAGTACGGCATCAGCATCTGCATGATCTCATCGTCTGAACAATCAAAGTAACCTGAACCATCCTTAGCTGCAAGACGGAAGCCTGCCTGTACATTTTTGGTAGGCCTGATCTCCAGCCCTTCCTTGATCTCCTTGGCCAGCTTTGCCTTCAGGGCATCGGTGACCTCTGCAACTTCAACGCTGAGACCGGAAAGATCCTCACCGCTGATCGCTGCCTGGATAAGCTTCACGAGCGTATCCGTAGAAAGTGCTTTCTTGATGTCAACAGAAAGGAGCTTCTTGAACTCCGCCTGGACCTCTTCCTTGAAAGACAAGACCGCGTCTCTCTTGGCCTGCTCAGCGCTTACAAGAGCGCTCTCCTTGAGGATGCCGATCTCTCTTTCTGTTGTCTCTTTCTTACTTTTTGCCTCGGCTGTCGCCTGCGCTACTATCGATTCGGCCTTCTTCTTCGCCTCATCAATTATCACAGCCGCTTCAGCCTGTGCCGCATCGATACCTTCCTTCCGGATCGATGAAACAAGATCTTGAATCTGCAATTCCATGCTTGCCCTCCTTCTCTACGGCGGTCAATATGCTGAAATCTGGTTACATTGAAAGTCGGCCCCCGCGAAGCGGGTGGCCATATAGGTATGCATTCATACACGCATGTATGCTGCAACGACTTCTACACGTCGTGGCAGCACATGCGTGCTATGAATGGGCAGCACATGCGTGCTATGAATGCTTACTAAGCAGTAAATCTACATGCCAGGATTTGCACTGCCACATATAAGTCCCGAACACTTACCACTTTCAAAAAACTCATAAATAATACTTTACACTAAATATCTTAAGAAATCAATCTTTTTGGTGCTTTTGGCTTTATATATTTAATACATAATTGTTTACCAATCCGCTCCCTTCAGCCTCCACATGCCCGGAGACAGCAGGAGCAGGACAGGGAAGATCTCAAGCCTTCCTATCAGCATGTCTATCGTCAGTACGATCTTCGAAAATGCAGACAAGGTGCTGTAATTCCCCACAGAACCTACAATGTCGCCTATGCCAGGTCCAACATTGTTTAGACAAGATATGACGGCGGATATGGATGTCATCAGGTCTTTCCCGTCAATGGCCACCAGAAAGCAGGATACGAACATGATAACAACGTAGAAAAGCATGTATACGAAGACGCCGCTGATCGCTTTGTCATCGACCCTCTTTCCATCTATCTTGATCACCTGGACAAGACGCGGATGTACCAGCTTTTTCAGCTCCCTTCTCATGGCTTTGGCTATGATCACGACTCTTGCGATCTTAATACCGCCTCCGGTGGAGCCAGCGCAGCCGCCCAGGATCATGAGGAGAAGGATTATCGTCTTCGAAAAATTCGGCCAGAGATCATAGTTTGCCGTCCCGAAACCCGTAGTACTTATAATGGAGGTCACGGTGAAGAAAGCGTCGCGAAGCGCATGTCCCAATGAAGTGTACATCCCGATTATGTCAACGGTTATCAATGTGATCGCCGAAGCAATTATCGCGAAATATGTCCACATCTCGGTATTCTTTACCGCATCCTTTATCTTGCGATTCATCAGATAGTAGTAAATGTTAAAATTGATACCGAAGAGCATCATGAAAATGGCTATGACAATCTCATAAAAAGGATTTCCATATGAGCCTATGCTCCCATCCCTGACAGCGAAACCGCCTGTTCCGGCCGTACCGAATGCGTTGCAGAGCGCGTCATAGATCGGCATTCCTCCGAACGCCAGAATAGCAGCTAAGGCCATTGTCATAGCGAAGTACATGAGGTAGAGTGTCTTTGCGGTGGCTCCGGCCTTCGGCAGGATCTTCCCAGCCACAGGACCCGGAACCTCAGCGCCCATAATGTACATAGACCGATTTTTCGCCAAAGGGATAAGAGCCATAACGAAGACAAGCACGCCCATGCCCCCAACCCAGTGGGAAAAGCTGCGCCAGAAAAGCACGCTTTTAGGGACGTCAGCTACTGTGATAAATACACTGGCTCCGGTAGTCGTGAAGCCAGAAACCATCTCGAAGAAGCAGTCCACCAGCGTCGGCAGCACTCCGCTGAAATAGAACACGAGGCAGCCGAAAAATGACCACAGCACCCAGGTCATACCCACGATGAAAAAGCCTTCTCTGGCAAAAATACGAGTATTCCCTTTGACGCGCCTGTCTCCAAGCAGAAGTCCGCCTATTATAAGGACGGCCGAAATGGCAGCAAACACCTTCCATTCCTTTTCGTTGTAGATAACAGCCACGATCAAAGGCAGTATCAGCAAGATTCCCTCAGCCATCATCAGCTTCATAATGATGTTTCGAATCATCTTGAAATTCATTTTGCAGATACCTCCGATTCCAGATATATCCCTGCGATCACTGATTATTCATCTTCAAGGATTTTTATAGTTCCAAATAAACGTCCGATACTCACTGGGGCTTCACCTTGAAGATCTCCTGAAGGGAATTGATCTGTGAATTCGTAGTCACTATGATTATGTCATCGTCCTTCTTAATGCAGTCATTTCCGCCTGGGATAATGATATCTGCTCCGCGGACAATGCTGGCGACCAAACAGCCTTTTGTAGTTATAAGCTCCTTGAAGGGCACATTAAGGAAGTCATCGTTTCCAATGACCCGGAATTCGAGTGCCTCGACCTTGCCCCCTACCAGGAAGCTAAGGGATTCTACCTTGCTCTTATCACGGGAATTATGCAGAGCCCGGACGTAGCTAAGTATCGAATTCGCCGTGATATCCTTCGGAGAAATAGCTGATTCGATGCCCAGATCCATCAGCATATCCGTAAAATCTATCTGAGTGACTTTGGATATGGCTTTTCCGACATTGCGCGATTTCGCGTAAAGAGACAGGATGATATTGATCTCATCCATACCTGTAAGTGAAACGAAGGCATCATATCCCGCGATGCGCTCCTCCTCGAGAAGCTCCTGATCGGTGCCATCGCCCTTTATAACAATAAGCTCCGGAAGCTTGTCAGAGAGTTCATCGCAGCGAGTCTGCTTCTGCTCTATGACCTTCACTTTTATGCCGCGTTTTATGAGGCGGAGAGCAAGATAATATCCTAGCTTGCCTCCTCCCACTATCATGACGCTGCGGACAGGCGTCATGAGAATACCTATCTCGCTGAAAAAGTCATGGATGTTCTGGCGTGACGAGGCGACATATATGCGGTCTGCTTTCTTCAAGACAGTATCGCCATCGGGGATGAACACATCCTCGCCGCGCTGCACAGCGCACAGCAGGACATTGTTGCTGTAGGTTCTGTGAATATTCTTCAAAGACTTACCCACTAAAGGATTGGTCTCATCAAGCGTGAATTCAACCAGCTCTACCTTCCCTTTCGCAAAAGTCTCCACACTGTTCGCGGCGGGGAACAGGAGGACTCGCGAAATAGCGGATGCCGCCTCCATCTCCGGATTTATGAACATACTAAGCCCCATGGCATCACTGATATATCTCATCTGCTTGATGTATTCAGGACTCCTGACCCTGGCTATGGTCTTGGCCGCGCCATGGTTCTTGCACAAAAGACAGCAGAGCATGTTCAGCTCATCGCTGTCCGTACATGCTATAACCAGGTCGCTCTCCTTTACGCCCGCTTCAACCTGTATGTCATACTCTGCGGCGTTTCCTGTGATGCACATCACGTCCTCACTGTTAGCAAGAACTGACGTGGCTTTTGGATCGATGTCGATGACAACGATGTCATGATCCTCTTTGGCAAGCTGCTGAGCAAGTTTATGACCAACCTTGCCAGCACCGATAATTACTATCTTCAATTCATATTACCTCTTTGGTGATTCTGCTGATAAACAAAAATTGAACCATATCCGCTTATCAGATGTACGCACATGCTTACAGTACTAAAGGATTGATAAAAAATTCTCTGAAGCTGTCATATCCGCCCTGTCTCAACTGATCCTTCTGGTATTTTTTATTCTTTGCCATCTCAGCGATCAGTATAGTGTGTCCGGCAGCCCTCTCTTCGCCGGCTTCCTTCAAAATATCAGCCAGTCTGTCGGCAGGCATGCCCTTCTCAACGAGATATGCTTTCTTTTCCGCACGGGCGGGGACGACATAGCCCTGATCCAGAAGTATGGTTATGATCCGCTCAAAACCGATGGAGAAACCGCACGCGGGCACCTGCTGACCGGTGAACTTGCCCACCATTCCGTCATATCTGCCGCCTCCGCCCGCGGAGCAGTTCAGTCCGGCGATCTCGATCTCGAATATGGTGCCGGTATAATAGGACATGCCGCGGACCAGAGTCGGGTCAAAGATCAGGTCAAAATCAGTCTTTGAAGCAGCCTCGACGCAGTTTATGATCTCATAAAGCCCCTCCGCGGTACCTGACGGAAGAAAGCCACTGAGCTTGTCCTTCAACCACATTATGCCGTCATTTTCTTTTTTGAGCTCCTCGAAGAGAGCAAGATACCTGCTGACGCTCTCCTTCGCGAAGCCACTCTCCTCAAGCTCCCGGCGAACCCCGTCTTCACCGATCTTATCCATCTTATCAAGAATGATAAACACCCGGTCACAGCTTTCCGCGGCAAAGCCGGCGTATTCGGCCATAGCCTTGAGCATGCGGCGATCATTGATATGAACTTTGAAGCCTGAAAAACCGATCTCTCCAAGAAGGGCGGTGGTAGCAAGTATGAGTTCCATCTCCGCGAGATTTGTACCTTCCCCCAGAATGTCTATATCACACTGATAAAACTCACGGAACCGACCTTTCTGTGGGCGGTCAGCGCGGAACACAGGACCTATCTGGAGTGCCTTGAAGGGCTTTGGAAGCTGAGCGGCATTATTGGTATAATACCTCACCAGCGGAACCGTTAGGTCATATCTCAAGCCGCTGTCAGCCAGGTCATTCTCTTCTCTGGCGTCTTCGAGCCTTAGCTTTTCACCCCTCTTCATGATCTTAAAGATCAGCTTCTCGTTATCGCCTCCCGACTTGCTCTGGAGATTCGCAAGGCTCTCAACAACAGGAGTCTCTATCTGGGTAAAACCGAAGCTTCCGTAAACCTCACGTATTTTTCCGAGAACATACTCTCTTATCTCCATCTCGCGAGGCAGAATATCCTTCATGCCATTCACAGGCTTTTTTGTAAGAGCCATAACAATCCTCTCCTTCCCTTTCAAAACCTTTTTCCTGCAAACTGACTTTATCCAATACATTATCCCCTATACTGCGAGAAAAATCAACTCAGCTTTTTCTTGACAGAGTTCGAGCTGGCAGATTTTGCTTCAAAGGCGCTTAGAACGACATCAAAGGATATCAGGATCAGCCCGATAAAAAAAGTGGGTTTGAAGCTCTCATGGAGTATGACTGCGCCTAGCAGCGCCGCAAAAAGCGGCTGAAGCGGATAAAAGAGCGAACAGGTGCTTGCGGGGAGCAGCCCAAGCACGGTCGTCCACGTGTACTGTGCCAGGCCAGAACCGATGAATCCCAGATAAAGCAGCACGAGTAAATCACTTCCCGTAAAATGTATGCCGCCTTCACGTATGACAGTGATTATGCTCACAGGTACATAAAAAACCATGCTTATAACCATGCCATAGGCCGTCACTAGAATCGAAGGGTATTTGGCAGTCAGTTTTCTCATATAACAGGACGCGACGCTGAATGCCAAAACCGCGACGAGAACTGCCGCTATACCCACCAGCTGGCCATGCGTATCAGCTCCGAAGGTGATGATAGCAGTCCCTGCGATCGCGAGGACCAGGCATATCACCTTGATCGGGGTTATGCGCTCATTCAAAATAAAAACAGCAAGCACCGTGATGCCTATCGGGGTCGTTGCGTTGACCAAGGCAGCCATGGAGGCTCCGGTATAGGATATGCCTAGCTGTACCATGAAGACAGTCAGAAAATATCCGAGCGCGCCCACCGCTATAAAATACTTAATATCATCCTTATCGATCTTAACACCAAAATGCTTACGAGCCATCACAAGCAGAGGAAAGCATGCTATGAAACATCTCAATGCCGCCACAACAGACGCAGGAATATCACTAACCAGTTTGCCGGCAACATATATGCTCCCCCACAAAAAAAATGTCAAAACCAAGAGGAAAAACGCTTTACCTTTTCTCAAAAATTCCATATGTATACCCCCGATCAGCCATTGACCGATGCGCCATGAAAAAGAGCTTTAAAGCCTGTGCCGCCTCCAATGCACTGGTAAGAAGAGCTTCCAAGCCTGTGCCGCCTCCAATGCACTGATAAGAAGAGCTTCCAAGCCTGTGCTGCCACCAATGCACTGATAAGAAGAGCTTCCAAGCCTGTGCTGCCACCAATGCACTGATAAAAAGAGCCGGCGATAAACGCCGGCTCAAATTGTAGAGATATCGTGAGTTCATTAACCAAAAGGGTTAATTACTTCGCAAGCTCATTCTGCAGGATGGTTCCAAGACCGTCAACAGCAGTATCAATGTCAGCATACAGTTCCTTCACGCCGTCAAGATTAAGAACCTCATCATAGAAGGAATCATCATACTCAACCATCTCCATGCCGCCGGCAGCGAGCTTATCTTTGCTGTCTTTGTCAAGCTTCTCAAGCTCAGGGCGAACCTCATCGATGGACTTCTGAACAGCCTCAAGAAGTGCCTGCTGATATGCAGGATCAAGGCTATCAAACTTCTCGTTGTTCATAACGACCTGATTGAGGTACAGGATGTGGTTGGTGAAGTTAAGGTACTTCTGGACTTCCTGGAAGTTTGCGCTGGCGCAGGTATCAGCTGCGTTCTCCTGAGCGGCGATAGTACCGTTCTGCAGGGAGATATAAACCTCAGGCCATGCAAGAGGAGTGGGATTAGCGCCAAGAGCAGTCCAGAATGCCATGTGGTTCTTGTTCTCCATGGTGCGGATCTTGAGATCCTTAAAAGCAGCCAGGGTATCAAGCTTGACGTTGGAAGTGGTCAGACGGTAGGTCGCGTTCTGAAGGTATCCAAGGAGCTTGTAGTTGTGGTCAGCATACTTCTCGGAAATGGTCTTATGGAACTCAGAATCCTCGCTGTTCAGAGCCTCATCGATCTTGTCGCCATCATACTTTGCGAAGACCATGGGAAGATCAAAAACAGCAGCTTCGGGGACGAAGGAGACTGAAGGAGCAGTCTGCAGGACGATGTAGTCCAGAAGACCGTCGATCATGCCCTGCTGGATATCGTTGTCGCCGCCCATCTCAGAGTTCGGGAAGTAGGTGACCGTCATCTTGCCGCCGGTGATCTCTTCGACGTTCTTCGCAATCGCTTCGCCAAGAAGCTGTCCGGCAGAGCCTACACCTGCGGAATCAGCACCCTTGAGTTCTACGGGAGCAAGCTCAGCAAATGAAGAGGCATCAATCTCAACGTCTGCTTTGTCTTCACCGTCAGTCTTCTCGGGAGCCTTGGTCTCGGTGTTGGTGTTGGTGTTGTTGTTAGGGGTAGTGGTGGAAGTGTTTGAGCATGCGACCATGCTCATCGCCATAGCCGCTGCCATGGCAAGCGCAACAAATTTTTTCATGTCTTTTTAGTTTCCTCCTTTAGAAACACAAGAAAAATACAACGTGTTACCTTTCTAAAAAATTATCTAACCCGGGTTGACTGGTACGCGGTCAGCCAACCCAGGATAAATAACAGGCTTATACGACTTTTATTCTATCACGGTTTTCTAAGAAGCACAAGTGAAATCGCAGGAATATAAACGATCATGACAAGTGCCACAAGGAAGGCAATGATAAAAGGTATAGCCCTCTTAGCAACTGCCATAGGAGGTTCATCAGCAAGGTTTCCGGCGACGAACAGGTCGAGACCGAAGGGCGGTGTCGCAAGTCCGATGGACAAGCAGCAGACAAGGACGACACCAAAGTGGATCTCATTGACTCCCAGCTGCTTGACCGCAGGCAGAAGGATAGGAGACAGGATGATGATCGCGGGACCCGTATCCATGACCATGCCAAGGATCAGGAAGATAACGACCAGCACTGTGAGAACCGAGATGCGGCTGTGGAAATTACTCACGATGAAACCTTCGATAGCCTTTGTCGCGCGGGTAAGTGAAAGCACGCGTCCAAAAGCTGTCGCGTACGCCAGAACGAAAGCAAGTCCGCCATAGGTAGCGACAGAGGTTGTAAGCAAACCCCAGACTTCCTTGATGCTGATCGAACGGTACAGCAGCAGGGAAACGAGCACCGCGTAGAAAACAGAAATCGTAGCAGCTTCAGTAGGGGTGACAAATCCGGAATATATACCGCCAAGAACGATTATAGGGCAAAGCAGGGCAGCCCAGGATTCACCGAGAAGGTGCAGGAAGCCGTTGCTGCGAAGCTCCTTCATCTTAGCGTGAATCTTTTCCTTGTCCTCACCCTTGGTGATGCAGTAGAAAACAGCGTATGCCATCATGGCGCAGCCTATCAATATGCCCGGAAGAATACCGCCCAGGAACAGGTTGCCAGTAGAAACGCCCGTCGCCAGGGAATAAAGGACGAAGGGGATCGAAGGCGGGATGATAACTCCAAGGCCGCCGGCGACAGCGATAAGACCCGCGCTCCACTGACGGTCATAGCCTAGATCCACCAGGAAAGGAATGCACATGCCGCCGACAGCAGCGGTCGTGGCGGGTCCGGAACCAGAGATGGCTCCGTAGAAAAGGCAGGTGATAACGGCTGCGCAGGGAAGACCACCGGGAATGTTTCCGATAAAGAATGAAAAGAAGTTGAACAGCCTGCGTGAGATACCGCCCTTCGCCATGATTACGCCGCCAAGGATGAACAGCGGAACAGCCAGTATAGGAGTTGAGTCAGCTCCTGAGACCGCGAAGTTGATCAGCTGGTCAAGCGGGGCTCCCTTTCCTCCCAGGAAGAAATAAGGGAAGAACGTTCCGACTGCCATGGATATCGCGATCGGAATTGAAAGCGCTATACCGATCAAGAAAACGATAAATACTGATAATGACGCTAACATTAATTATCGCCTCCTTCCGTAAGGTCTGCCTGTGCCGCGGCAGTCTCAGCTCTTGCTTCTTCCATACTCTGTTCAAGCGTGGTCTTCTCTCTCTCGTTGAAGTGCTTGATGTGAATGAGGAGCATCTGTATGGAACGAATCACACCAAGTCCGAAACCAATTACCAGGCACAGATACACGATATACATGGGAAGCTGTAAGGCGGGTGACTTGCGCTGGCTCTTGATAGCGTTCTGGATGACCGTGAAGGACGATCTCAGAAGCAGCGCCATGACTGTAAGGATGATCGCATCGACCAAAATGTTGATGGTGTTGCGAACCTTTGTAGGGAAAAGGTCTACGAGGACATTCACGCGAAGCATGTTGCCCTTCCTGATAGTATAGGGCAGTGAAAGAAACACTGTCCAGATCCAACAGTAACGGTCAAATTCTTCCGGCCAAGGCAGGCCGCCGAAGAATGTCCTGGCAATGATCTGCAGCAGGCTGACGAACGCGATGAGTATAAGGAAGATGACAAGCAATGTCTCTTCAAAATGCTCATCAAACCACTTTACTACTTTCATGAACTACTTCCTCCTGTTCATTGAAGAGCCTGCCTTCGGGCAGGTGTATTTAAATGCTTGATGAAACAATAAGGCTCTGTATGCGATCATTATTTAGCGTTCTTCTCTTCGAGAATCGTGAGGAGCTCCTTGCGCATGGCTTCAACCGGAGCGGACTGACCGGACCACAGCTCGACCTGCTTCGCGCCCTGATACAATGACATGCCAAGACCGTTGAGGATCCTGCCGCCGGCTGCTTCCGCATCAAGAAGGAACTGGGTCTTCTCGGGATTGTAGCAGGCGTCAAAGTAGAACTTAGAACCATCGATGAACTCCGCGGGAAGGGGATTCTGTCCGATAGTCTTGCCCATTCCTATTCCTGAAGCGTTAAGGATCGCGTCAGAATCAGCTACCTTGGTGTAATCACCGAAAGGCACAAACTCCGCGCAGTCAGCCTTGAAGTTCTCGTTGATGTCCTTGACCAGAGACTTCGCGCTCTCCTCGAAGTAATCGGTGATATATATCTTCTTGGCTCCGTAGTAAGCAAGAACACAGGTCATGGCACGTCCCGCGCCGCCGGCACCGATATTAAAGAAAGTGGTGTTAGGAACATCAATCTTGCCTTCTTCAATCAAAGAGGTATAGAAGCCAACGCCATCGGTGTTATAACCAACAAGCTTGCCATCCGCAGTCTTAACGACCGTATTGGAAGCTCCCATCTTCTCGCAGAGAGGATCCAGCTCGTCAAGATACTTCAGGACTTCGACCTTATTGGGTTTGGTAACCGCGAAGCCTGCGAAGTTCATGTAACGAAGGCCATTGACGATTTCTCCGAGGTGCTCATTCTCAGTCTCAGTGTAAAAATACAGCATGTTCAGCCCGGCAGCTTCGTAACCGGCATTCTGCATGCGGGCGGCAAAAGACTGTCCGAGAGGCTTCCCAAGAAGGGTTACCATTTTGGTGTTGATGTCAACTTTCACAACAATTACCTCCTTTAATAATGTGTGATGATTACATAAAAGTGACTGTCCAGAAATCCTTCTCTCAATATCAACAATGACAACCCTATGCCTTACGTAGATGTCATCCTGAACACTCACACAAAAAACATAGCCCATATTGGAAGCCTTCGCGCGGCTGTCTCATACGGCATCCCTTCGCCAAAATAAGAGCACCGCTGCTGCCAGAATCGCTGTCGCTCCGGCAAATACCGTACAGCTGACAGTGCTTCCGAAAGACTCCATAAGACAGCCCATCATGATAGGACCTACGGTCATGCCAAGCCCGTATACAGCCTGAAATGTTCCGACCACCGTTGACCGTTCCCCGTCCGGTACATCCCTTACACATTCCGACAGCAGAAGTGAAGCGAGGATCGCGGAACCGACCGCTGCCGCAGCCTGACCGACCAGCATCACACGGACGTCACCGGAATATCCCAGCATCAGCATATATACAGCAAGAAGGGCATATCCTCCCGCCAAAGCCCTGTTCCTCCGTAAACGGAGAAAACCGGGCGATGATATCAATACAGCGGACAGTATCTGAACCGCTGTAAATACAGCTGTCAAAACACTGAGCATGCCTGACGACGCGCCCGCCTGCCTGGCGATATCAGATGTAAAAGAAAAAACCGTGGCATGGAGCGCCATCTGCTGCGCAGCCATGAGAAGAGACGGGATAATAACCCTTGCCGAAGTCATGGCCAGTATGACCTTCCTGATCGAAAGACGCTCCCTGCGGATCTCGACCTTTTCTACAAAGAAAGCCAGCACCAGTCCCACAAGACCTGCGGCAAAACTCACAAAAAGAGCAGCTCTATAACCAGCTGCCGCCGCTGCCGCTCCCCCGGCGGCAAAAGCAAGCAGCTTTCCGCCGTTGTTCAGGGCATTCAGTCTGGCTGAGGCATGAACACTATCCGATACAGGATAATATGTCATATATGCCACTGTCGACGCTATCCATGTAGACGACGCGACCCCTGCCAGCACCCTGCAGATAAATATCAACACAATGTTCGTGGTAATAAACAGCCCAAGGGAAGAAACTGTCGTAAAAAACAGTCCTGAGATAATCACAAACCTGTAAGCGCCTGTTACATCAGTCGCGATGCCGATGGGTATCCTCAGCATCATCTGGGTAAATCCATATGCCGCTACGATCATGCCAACCAGAGTCGCGCCTGTTCCCAAAAAACGCAGATAAGGCGTAAAATAAGGCACATGGGCATACTCAGATGTCCAAAACAAAACTATGACTATTTCAAGAATTAATTGACTGTTTAGTTTCTTCATTATGATTTAATTTTAACATGCTACAACTCATAGTGTCAACAGCTAGTTATTACTGACAATTGAGAAACATATATTACTTATATGTACGACTTTTCACGTTGTGGCAGCACGCGCGGTGCTATATGGGTTTTATGAGTTAAAACCCGCTGAGAAGTTTAGCCTTCCTCGCGATATATTCGTCAACCGCTCCCATATAAAGCAATATGTCTTTTGCGTTGTCGCAGCGTTCTATCCTGCCGTCCGGCCACACCGCCTTTGTCACGGTACCGGCGCCCAGAGCCACGACTGTCTGCACCTCCTCCATGTTGACAATATTGTAAAGACAGAGCTTACTGTCCTTCGCATAACCCACGTTCTCCAGATTTCCTGCCATATTTTTCTGCCGGTACAGATAATATGGCTTAAGGCCGATAGAAGCTGCCGCAGCGGCGGCTGTCTTCATCATCTCTTCAAGCTCCTTCTGTGTCCCTCCGGCGACCACAGTGCCCTCGGCTTCCATCTTCAGCCTTGACGCTCGCTTTACCGCGAGGGCATGCACGGTCAGGCTGTCCGGCGAAAGCTCTTCCAGCTTCTCTGCCGTGTTTGCGACATCAGCCGGCTTTTCCTCCGGAAGACCTATTATTATATCCATATTGATATTGTCGAAGCCCTTTTCACGCGCCAGATAGTACGCATTCACGGTGTCGTATACAGTATGCTTACGCCCTATCCTGTCGAGTGTGGCCTGGCTCATCGTCTGAGGGTTGACTGATATGCGGTTCACAGGGTATTTTCTTAATACATCAAGCTTTTCAGCATCTATGCTGTCAGGACGTCCCGCCTCAACGGTGAATTCCTGTCCTCTTCCCAGATCAAACCGTGAGCACAGGCGGTCAAGCAGCTGATCCAGCAGGTCAGACGATAACGCTGTTGGCGTTCCGCCTCCAATATAGATAGTATCGGGAGGTGAAGTGAATCTGCGGCATGTCCAATCTATCTCCTTATACAGACTGTCAAGGTAGTCTTCCATCCTCCCATACCATGCGGCTGCCGGGTAAGAGGTAAAGGAACAGTACAGGCATCTGGTCGGGCAAAAGGGAATTCCCACATAGAGGCTGTAGCCCGAGTTCAGGTTGAGACCTTTCAGCGCGGCTCTTTCCCTAAGGGCAATATCAACTGATAGTTCTGTCTTCTCAGGACTCACATAATAGTCACGTGAAAATACTTCGGCAGCCTGCTCTGGAGAATACCCTGCTTTAATGAGATCAGAGACGATGCGTACCGGCCTTATGCCTGTGAGCGTCCCCCACGGCAGAGTCCTTCCCGTCATCTCCGACAGCTGATCATACACACGTCTCTTAAATATATTTTTTCTATGATTTTTCTCTCCCTCAAAAGGGATATCAGGGAGGATTATAGTCTGATCGACATCATTTCCAGAAGGGTTCATCACGAACTCTTCGCCCGGAAAAAAGGACATCAGCAAGCCTCTTGCGTCATACTCGAACTCTCCTCCCGGCAGCACAAAACCAATCATTCGGTCTCCTCGTCAAACTGTTGCAGCTATTCAGCGCCACATACTCGGGATGCCGCGCATCCCTCGTTGTGGATCTGAATAATTACAACCTGTTATGGTCACGGCATCGAGAGAGGATTATACCGCCTCTCATAGCCTATGGTCGTTCGATCCATGTGACCCGGAAATACATCCGTTTCTTCAGGCAGCCTTGTCAGCAGCATCTGAACGGAAGCGATGATCTCATCTTCGCTGCCTGTCGGAAGATCCGTCCTGCCATAAGAATCTTTGAAAAGGGTATCGCCGGAGAAAAGCACCCCTTCTTCATACATATAATAGCAGCAGCTCCCGCAGGTGTGACCGGGTGTGTGGATGACCCTGATATGGAATCCGGCAAGCTCGATCTCCTGTCCGTCGCTGAGCCATTCATCGGCATTAAGAGTGGTGGGCGTCGCCCAGTTGGCAGAACGGTTGCGGTACTTATCTGTGAGGATCTTCTCCTCGTCTTTGTAGGCATAGATCTTCACGCCCGTCGCTTTCCGAATAGCATCCGCCGCCATGATATGGTCAAAATGACCATGCGTCAAAAGAACGGCGCATATGCGGTAATCGCGCAGCTTCGCCTGTTCGAGGAGATAGTCGGCTTCATCTGCCGGGTCTATTATAATTGTCTCCCTGGTAGTTTTATTTATCACGAAATAAACGTTAGTGCCTATGCTTCCCAGCACGCGGTATGAAAGCTCAAGATTATCTCTCATTTACGCTCCCTTTCTTTGGTGATCTGTTCGAAAAACTCTCATATGGCCCTGTTGATGCCAGCCTTTTGACCTCAGCCTTTCGCTATCGACCGTCTAACCTCGGCCTTTTGGCATCAGCCTTTTAAGCTCTGCCTTTTGACCTCAGCCTTTTGGTCTTTGTACATCTCTTATGCCATCTATCTGGCGCAGCCTCGCCATTACCTTCTGGACATCATCAGTGTTCTTTGTCCTGAATTTGATGACACATGTGACGATGCCGTTGCGGTTGGTCCTTGTCCCGAGCGAGACGATCTCCAGCTCCTGTTCCGCTATTGTCTTCGAGATATCAGCGAGCAGGCCGATACGATCCATGGCAAAGATCTGTATCTCGGTCAGGTAGCTCTGTGATGCCGAGTCTGGCAGCCTCTGCCATTCCGCGTCGATCAGGCGGTCCTTCTCTGACTCCGGCAGGTTCACTATATTGACGCAGTCCGTCCGGTGAACAGATATGCCTCTGCCTCTCGTAACGAAGCCTACGATCTCATCGCCCGGAATAGGGTTGCAGCAGTGTGAAAAATGTACAGCCAGATCATTCAGGCCCTTGACGACTATGCCGCTCTTGCTGGTATTGCGGTGACCCGAAGGCACTTCCTGACTTGCGCTCTCATCCAGCTTCAGAAGAGCATCCTCATCAGTGAGTTTTTCTTCCTTGTCCTTGCGCCACTCCTCCGCGAGGCGGTTGGCTATCTGACCCTCCTTGATACCGCCGTGCCCGACAGCCGCAAGCATCGTATCCCAGTCCTTGAAGCCATATTTATTCAGAGCCTTCTCTTGATATTCAGGCTTGTTCAACTCAGCTAAAGGCAGGGAATGAGCCTTGCAGTAGCGTTCGATAAGCTCCTTTCCACGCTGGATATTTATTGATTTATCCTGATTCCTGAACCACTGATTGATCTTCGTCCTTGCCTGGGTGCTTTTTACTATCTTCAGCCAGTCGCGAGAAGGTCCTTTCGTGTTGAGCGAAGTCATGATATCTATACGGTCTCCGCTCTTGATATGATAATCGAAGGGAACCATCCTGTCGTTTACTTTGGCTCCCACCATACGGTTACCAACTGCCGAATGTATCATGTAGGCAAAATCAACTGGAGTGGAACCCTTAGGAAGAGTGACGATGTCGCCTCTGGGGGTGAAGCAATAGACCTCCTCGGAGAAAATATCCAGATCGCTCTTAACAGTGTCCAGGAATTCACTGTTGTCCTGAACATCCTTCTGCCACTCAAGGATCTGGCGCAGCCATGACATCTTTTCTTCATCCTTAGTCATGCCGGACGGACCGCCCTCCTTGTATTTCCAGTGGGCGGCAACGCCGTATTCGGCGACACGGTGCATCTCATATGTCCTGATCTGTATCTCGAACGGTATGCCCGTCTTGCCGATCAATGTAGAATGAAGAGACTGGTAGTGATTCGGTTTCGGGACCGCGATATAATCCTTAAAACGTCCGGGTACAGGAGTGTACATCTCGTGTATGATGCCGAGCACCGCATAACAGTCCGCGAGGCTGTTGACGAGGACGCGGACCGCGAAAAGATCATATATCTGATCAAGGTTCTTGTTCTGGATAAGCATTTTCTTGTAAATGCTGAAATAATGCTTCACCCGGCCATAAACCTCGCATTTTATCCCCGCGTCCTGTATGGTTGTCTTTACCTCATCAACTATCTGCGAAATATACTCCTCGCGCTGCTGTTTCCTGAGGTCGATATCCTCTATCAGCTTCTTGTATTTCTCAGGCTCAAGATAGCTGAGCGAGAGGTTGTCAAGCTCTATCTTCAGGCGGGATATGCCAAGACGCCCCGCCAAGGGAGCGTAGATATCCAGAGTCTCCCTGGCCTTCTCCCTTTGCTTTTCAGGCTTCATATACTGAAGAGTCCGCATATTGTGAGTGCGGTCCGCCAGCTTGATGATGATCACCCTGATATCCTTCGCCATCGCAATGAACATCTTGCGGAGGTTTTCCGCCTGTTTGTCCTCCTTGCCGGCATCCCATGTCAGGTTAGTCAGCTTGGTAACGCCGTCGACCAGCTCGGCCACTGTATCGCCGAACCTCGCCCTGACATCATCAAGGCTGATATCCGTGTCTTCCACCACATCATGAAGTATGCCGGCGATAATGGAGTTCATGTCCATCTCCATCTCGGCCAGGATCGTGGCGACGCAAAGCGGATGTATGATATAGGGTTCTCCGGACTTTCGCCTCTGGTCCTTATGTGCGTCCATGGCCAGCTCAACTGCTTCTTTAACTTTAGTCAAGTCAGCTCCGGGTTTCAGACGCTTTATGGTTTCGTATAGATTATCCCTGAGCACCTCCGGTGATTCCCTGTTTTCGACAGGAGTGATGCTCAAGCTACAGTCTGTCACATTATATTTATCCGGTAAAATCGGATCCAGCATATCGATCTCTCCTCCTGTCTTGATATTTGACTTCGCGCCCTGGTGATTTCTCTGTTCGAGACTCGCCTCACAGCTTTAATAATAAGTAGACATTCATAGCGCGCCTGTGCTGCCACGACGTATGATCAAATATTTCTTTGTCTTATCAAGGTCTTGCTCAGCCTCACAAGATCGTCCGGAAGGGTTTTCGTCATGTTGATAGCCGTCTCAAGATCCTCGTCAGTGAACTCTCCGTTCATATGACATACCGCGCGGTTCCTCTTGCCCTCAACTATAAGCTCGACTGCTTTGGCACCCATCGCTGAGGCGTATACGCGGTCTTTGCAGGTAGGGCTTCCGCCACGCTGCATGTAGCCAAGTATAGTCGCCCTAGTCTCGATTCCGGTCGCGGCCTCTATGCGCGCGGCCAGACTGGCGGAATGGCCTATGCCCTCAGCATTCACGATGATATGATGGTTCTTGCCGTGCTTCCTGCGTTCCGTCAGGCTGTCGATTATGGCCTGTTCATTGTAATCATATTTTTCGGGTAGAATTATCTCCTCTGCGCCGCCGGCTATGCCGCACCACAGGGCGATATAACCTGCGGACCTTCCCATAACCTCAACTATGACGCAGCGTTCATGGGAGGCAGAAGTATCGCGGAGCTTATCAATGGACTCTGTCACCGTATTGATCGATGTGTCGAAGCCGATGGTATAATCTGTGCAGCCGATGTCAAGGTCTATCGTACCGGGAACGCCCATCACGTTGATCCCCTGTTTTGACAGGGCAAGAGCGCCGCGGTATGAACCGTCGCCCCCTATGACCACGAGTGCATCGATCCCATTCTTACGGCATATCTCCGCCGCTTTCTTCTGCGTCTCTAGAAGATGCATACTCCTGGATCTTGCAGTATATAGAATAGTACCGCCACGCTGGATGATATCCGCGACGCTTTTTGTGTCAAGCACACAGAAATCCTCTTCCAAAAGCCCTGCGTAGCCCCTCATGATGCCCTTGACCTCACAGCCATAATTATCAGCCGTCCTGACCACCGCGCGGATTGCGGCATTCATGCCAGGTGCATCGCCTCCGCTTGTAAGAAGCCCTATCGTTAATTTCTTCTCGCTCATAATGCCTCCTCTGTTAAAGCTTTTTCTGCCTTGATTTTTCATGAGCCCTTGTACCATCTAATTAAACCGCGATCTTCTTTATGGATAGAAACTTTAGAAGTCGGCCCCCTGCGAAGCAGGGTGGCCATGTAGGTATGCATTCATAAACGCATGTATGCTGCAACGACTTCTACACGTCGTGGCAGCACATGCGTGCTATGAATGTTTACTTTTATCTCTCGTATCGCCTGATCATTTCTGCCAATGTCTTCTCAGTGACTTTAACATTGTCAGCCCCATAGCAACGCCGCAGTCTGGATATATCAGCCTCATCCATACCGTCGGAGCTGGTTCCGCGGCGCTGAAACCGCTGCCGTTCCTTAGCCAAATATACGGTGAAGCCTTTATCGCCTGATATCGCCAGGAGCTCGTCTCTATGTTCCTCAAATACGGCTCTGTCCGGAAAGCGTATCCATACCTCCATCGGCCATGGCTCGATGGGCATGATCCCATCCGCTATCAGCTTACCCTGAGTGTCATCTCCAACAGTCACCCTGCCCCACACGAAAAATCTGGAATCTATGGAGAGCATGCTTCTGACATTGGCAAAAAGCTTCGGGAAGAACAATATCTCAAGCGTCCCTGTCAAGTCCTCGATCGTAACAAAAGCCATGGATTCGCCTGATCTGGTCGCTTTGACAGTCACCGCAGTCACCAAACCTCCCACAGTCGCCCTGCTTCCGTCCGAAACCGCGGCGCTTCCGCCTTCCTCATCAACGTAAAAATCCAGCGCGGTGGCGGTGACGTTCTTTCTCCACCTGGACTCGACATCATCCAGCGGATGGCCGGTGACATAAAGACCAAGGACCTCTTTTTCAAAGGCAAGATAATCTTCTTTTCGGTATTCACCGACCGGAGGAAGGTTGTCCGAAAGCTCCTCTTTATCCTCGGGGGAAAGAAGGTCGAAGAGATTCATCTGGCCGCTTATCCCATCCTTCTTCTCCCGGACCGACCTCTCTAAAAGCCCCGGATAGCCCAGCATCTTCTGCTTTCTCGTGCCCGGCAGACAGTCCAGCGCGCCCGCCTTGATAAGGTTCTCAATGGTTCGTCTGTTAACGTCCCCTCCTGCCATGCGCTTTATGAAATCCGACAGGTCACGGTACTTCCCTGAGTTCTTCCTCTCACGTATGATGGACTCTATGACATTTCGCCCGATGCTCTTGATGGCGGACAGGCCATATCTTATGCCGTCCGCGGAGACAGAGAAACCGCTGTCTCCTTCATTTACATCCGGAGGCAGGATCCTGATGCCCATCCTTCGGCAGACACGGATATATCCCGTAACCTTCACAGTCACGTCATTGACGGACGTCATAAGCGAAGCCATGAATTCCTTAGGATAATAATATTTGAGCCAGGCCGTCTGATATGCCACTACCGCATAACACGCGGCATGCGACTTGTTGAAGGCATATTTCGCGAAATCAACCATCTCGTCGAAGATCCTGTCAGCAATCTCCGGGGCAATGCCGCGTGCCACACAGCCCGGCACGCCCTCTTCGGGATTGCCATACACGAAATTGTGCCGTTCCTTCAGCATCACGGCTTCCTTTTTCTTGCTCATCGCGCGGCGGACAAGATCGCTCCTGCCCCAGGAATAGCCGCTGAGATCGCGGACGATCTGCATGACCTGCTCCTGATATACGATGCAGCCATAGGTGGCCTTTAGTATGGGTTCAAGCTCGGGACAGTGGTAGGTGACCTGCTCCGGATGCTCCTTGCCTTTTATATATTGCGGTATGAAATCCATAGGTCCTGGCCTGTAAAGCGATATGCCGGCTGTCAGGTCCTCTATGCTGCCGGGCTTCAATTCTTTCATGAAGCTCTTCATACCGGCGCTCTCAAGCTGGAAGATGCCCTCATCCCTGCCTGTACTAATCATACTGAAGACTTCCTTGTCATCATAGTCTATGGCATCGATATCTATCTCTTTCCCCGTTGAACGGGCTATCATCTCGATGCAGTGCCTGATGACCGTCAGCGTCCTCAGACCCAGGAAATCCATCTTCAGCAATCCAAGCTCCTCAAGCGTCGTCATCGTAAACTGCGTGGTCAGCTGGCTTTCCGACGACCTTGATACCGGCACATACTCCATGACAGGCTCCTGGGTGATGACCACCCCTGCGGCATGCATGGATGTATTTCTGGGGAGTCCCTCCAGGCGAAGCGCCATGTCTATGAGCTTCTTGACTCGTTGGTCTCCCTCATAGGCGGCTCTCAGTTCATTGCTCACCTTCATGGCCTTTTCAATTGTGATATTCAGCTCCTGAGGAACCATCTTTGCTATCTGGTCGCATAGCGAATACGGAAGGTCCATGACCCTTCCGACGTCCCTGATCACGCCTCTGGCCGCCATCGTGCCGAAGGTCACTATCTGAACCACCTGATCCTGACCATATTTATCCGTGACATAGTCTATGACCTCCTGCCTTCTTTCAAAGCAGAAATCCACGTCTATATCAGGCATGCTTACACGTTCCGGGTTAAGGAACCGCTCAAATATGAGCTGGTATTTCACCGGGTCTATGTTGGTGATGCCGAGACAGTAGGAGACCATGCTGCCCGCTGCAGATCCTCTGCCCGGACCTACCGGTATGCCGCGGCTCCTGGCAAAATTAATGTAATCCCATACTATGAGGAAATAGTCAACATAGCCCATGTCACGGATGACGGAAAGCTCGTAATCCAGCTGACCGCGAAGATCATCGACAGTCTTATAAGAAAGATCGGCAGGATTCAGTACGTCGGTCGTGTTGTCCGGAGCTTTTGAATATGACATAGTGTCCGGAGCTTTATCCGCGGATGGATCACGCAGGTAACGATTTGTAAATCCCCTGTCGCAAAGCTCATTCAGATATGTCCAGGATGTATATCCTTCCGGTACATCGTAGCGCGGCAGCCTTGTGATGCCGAACTCTATCTCGACATGGCAGCGGGCAGCGATGGCAGCGGTGTTGTCAAGTGCCTGCGAGGCATACGGGAAAAGCTCTCGCATCTGCTGCTCGGATTTAAGATAGAACTGCCCGCCCGTATAACGCATGCGATCCTCATCGGAAAGCTTCTTGTTCGTCTGAAGGCATAGCAGGATGTCGTGCGGTTCCGCGTCCTCCTCGCAAATATAGTGTACATCATTCGTCGCGACGATCGGTATGCCCGTGTCCTTATGCAGGCGAAGTATGCCCGAATTGACCACCTGTTGGTCGGCATAGCCATGATCCTGAATCTCAAGGAAATAGTTGCCCTTGCCGAAAAGCGCCTCGTATCTAAGAGCCGTCTTCTTCGCCATGTCGTACATGTTGTGCGTCAGGTTTTTGGCGACTTCACCGGCAAGGCAGGCCGAAAGAGCTATGATGCCCTCGTGATAGCGCTCGAGAATCTCAATATCGACCCTTGGTTTATAGTAATAACCATCTATAAATCCATATGAGACTATCTTCATCAAGTTGCTGTAGCCGATATTATTCTCAGCAAGCAGCACCAGATGGTAGTATTTGTCCGCGCCGGAGCCGGCTTCCTTATCAAGCCTTGATCCCGGGGCGACATATACCTCACAGCCTATTATGGGATTGATGCCCTCGGCCTTTGCCGCTTTATAAAAATCTATGACTCCGTACATGACGCCATGGTCAGTGATCGCCAGGCTGTCCATGCCAAGCTCTGCCGCTCTTTTTACAAGTTCTTTTATCTTGCAGGAGCCGTCAAGGAGGCTGTATTCCGTATGGACATGTAGATGTGTAAATGCCACGGTTTCCTCCTCCTTCCGCTTCAGTCTTCAGCTCCTGCCTTCGGTTCTGGTCTTCGGCTCTGACCTTCGGGTCTCACTCTCGGTTCTGGTATTCGGCTCTGACCTTCGGGTCTCACTCCCGGTTCTGGTCTTCGGCTCTGACCTTCGGGTCTTACCTTCATCCCTGGCTTTTAGCCGTGTATTGTTGTCAAATATACCAAATATACAGTACTCAACGTAGCTTATCCGCTATCGCCTTTAGTCTGCGGAAACGATGGTTCATGCCGGATTTGCCCACCGGCGGATCCATCTTACTTCCAAGCTCTGCCAAAGACTCCTCCGGATATTCCATACGGGCAAATGCCGCCTTCTGAAGTGAATCCGGCAGACTTTCAAGTCCCAGCTTTTCGCTGATAAGCTCTATGTCTGAGATCTGTTCCATGCCTGCATTCACGCTCTTCGCGAGATTGGCGGTCTCGCAGTTGACCTTGCGGTTCACATCCCCTGTTATCGAGCGCAATATCCTCGCGTTTTCATATTCCATGAGGCTGCGCGACGCGCCGATCACCCGGAAAATGTCTGCTATACGGTCGCTCTCTTTTATGTAGACGACGCTCATATTCTTGTGAGCAGTGATCTTAGCATCGATGCCGAAGGAGCCGATCAGTTCAACCGCCTGCGCCGCCCGTTTCTTATCCTCGAAGGATATCTCAAAATGATATGACCTGGCAGGATTATTGACAGAACCGGAACATAGAAACAGCCCCCTGAGATATGCCTTCTTGCAGCACTCGCCCTGCACAACGCGCCTGTCAACAGGAAGCCTCAGCTCCAGCAGGACACCGTTCCCCAGCATATATTTCGTTGCGGCAAGCACCCTTTCCACTTCTTTCTGGTCACGGACAACCAAAGCACATGATATCCCGTTCCAGTCGCGGCTTCTCGCCACCGTCAGCTCTGGCACTATCGAAAAAGCAAGGCGCAGCAGCTGTTCGGCCTTTCGTATGAGGAAAATGTTCTCCGACGTCATAGTCAGCACGACCGCCCCGCCCGGACGAAGGATATAGCTGCCGTTCTGCCCTATTATAGCGGCAAGCTCCGCTATCTGGCAGTGACGCGCCCTGTCTATGATCTCTGAAAGCTCATTCTTCACGGAAGAAGAAAATGTCATCAGAATTCTCCTATGCAGCGGATCTCTTTCTCGAGCCGCACATCGAACTTCTCTTTAACCTTATTCTGTATGTACTCACACAGCTCAAGGACATCCGCTGCCGTTGCTTCTCCTTTGTTGATCACAAAGCCGCAGTGCTTCTGAGAGACGGCGGCGCCTCCTATTGAAAAACCGGCAAGCCCGCAGTCCTGAATGAGCTTTCCTGCGAAGAAACCCTCCGGACGTTTGAATGTGCTCCCCGCGCTGGGATACTCCAAGGGCTGCTTAGTTCGACGACGTACACTCAGCTCCGCCATCTTAGTTTTGATAGCGCTGCTGTCACCCTTTTGCAGCTCTATCTCAGCAGCCAGGGCAATGCCCCCCTCTTTCTGCAGAATGCTGTGGCGGTATCCGAACTCCATGTCATGAGCATCCACCCACCGAAGAAGTCCGTCAGGGGTGAACACCTGAACAGCTTTGACCACGTCTTTCATCTCGCCTCCATAGGCTCCCGCGTTCATAACAAGGGCTCCACCAAGCGACCCCGGTATGCCGGCTGCGAATTCCAGTCCCTCAAGGGATTCCTCCAGCGCCTTATGAGCCAACATGGCCAGAGAAATACCGGCCTCGGCATATATTTTCCCGTCCTCTATAACGCATTTGGACACGCTGTCACCGATATGTATGACCACTCCGCGGATCCCGCGGTCTCCTACAAGAAGGTTGCTTCCCCTTCCGATCACGTAGTATGGAAGCTTCTGCCGACGGCAGATGATGATGGTATCCATAGTATTCTTCGCGCCGGCAGGCTCCACAAAATAGTCCGCCGGACCTCCTACGCGGAAGGTGGTGTGAAGGCTCATGGGTTCTGCCAGCTTCACGCTGCCCCCCGAGACATCCTTCAGCAAAGCCTGTATAGAATCTACACTCATTAATCCTATCCCCTTTATACCGCGGTTCATAGCCGCCCGATCCTTAATCTCGCTCTGCACAGCATATACCCAATAAAACCGAACCCCACAGTATCCCTGACTCGGAATGCTGCGCATCCCTCGTCGCGGGGCGGTCCAGAGGCGCTGCGCGCCTTGTCCGCCCCAAAATAACTGTTATAATACGTCCGAAACGCAAGCACATCATCCAGTATTCTAACAGTTATCTTGGGGTGCTGAATAATTACATATTCTTAAGGAGGTTATTCTGTACTCTTTTATACAGCTCCTCGGTGGCGTCATAGCCCATCTGCTTCTGCCTGTAGTTAATGGCCGCCGTCTCTACGATCACCGCGACATTGCGGCCGGGACGAATGGGTATAGAATAACAGATAAGGCGATTGCCGAGATATTCGACATACTGGTCGCCCTTGCCAAGACGATCATAGGTCTTCTCCCTGTCCCAATCCTCAAGGTAAATGACCATGTCGACCTTCTTCTCGTCCTCCACGCTCTCGACACCGAACAGCGTCTTGACATCGATAATTCCGATGCCGCGCAGTTCGATGAAATGCTTCGTGACCTCGGGAGCCCGGCCTTTTATGCAGGTATTGCTCACGCGCCATAAAGTGACTGCATCGTCCGCCACAAGACGATGTCCGCGCTTTATGAGTTCAAGCGCCGCCTCGCTCTTGCCTATTCCACTTTCGCCTGTGATAAGAACACCGGTTCCGAAGACATCTATGAGCACCCCATGTATAGTCAGCTCAGGCGCTGTCCTCTCCTGGATATAATGCAGTATCCTTGACGATGTCTCCGAAGTACCCACATCTGTCACAAATACAGGAATGCCGTACTTGTTAGCCTGTTCCATGACAAGAGAACTCGGCTTATGCCCTCTGCAATACACTATACACGGAATGTTGAAGGAAAAAAGCTTGTCGAAAACCTCTGCTCTCCTCTCCTCGGAAAGCGTCTCCAGATACGCGCTTTCGACATTTCCTATCACCTGAACGCGGTTCGCGTCAAAATGATCGAAGAAACCGGTCAGCTGAAGTGCCGGGCGGTTTATGTCCTCACCCAGGAATTCCCTGTTTTCGATCTCGACCTCCGGGTTGTTCAGGTTCAGCCCTGCCTCCTGGGCCATCTTTCCAACATACATCTTCTCCATATTGACTCTCCTGTTAATCCAGATCCTCAGGTTAATAAAATGACAACTTGCCTTGACATCCGTTTTCGCATCAATTAATCCGCAGACAGATACTTAATATGTAAACCTACATGCCAAGTTTGGCACAACCATACTTTATAAGCCTCCGCGTGGCTCCGTGCTTCGCACTCCCGCCACGCTGACCGGTATTCGCACTTTCCGCCCGCTGCGCGGGATGCGCAGCATCTCGAGTCTGGGGTGCTGAATAGTTACAATTTTATAACTATAACCTTTGAAATGCAATAGTCTTATATCATTGCGCATCAGACGGAATCTCGCCATCGTGGAAGAAGGCGTAAACCCGGATCGCCGCCGTGTGATTCATCTCAGGCACGGCTTCAAGCTCCTTCAGGCCCGCTCCTTCAAGGGCCTCCCTCGTGCGGAACTCCCTCATCAGCGCCTTTCGCCTCACAGGACCTATTCCGTCTATATCGTCAAGCAGCGAATGCACCTGTGCTTTGTTGCGGCGGTCCCTGTGAAATTCGATAGCGAATCTATGCGCCTCATCCTGAATTCGCGTGATAAGCGAAAATTCATCGGAGTGCTTATCTATCGGAAGCTCCTCATTCCTCCAAAAAAGGCCTCTTGTGCGGTGATTGTCGTCCTTTACCATACCGCAAACCGGGATGTCCAGCCCCAGGCGACCGAGAACAGACTCTGCTATATTCACCTGTCCCCTTCCGCCGTCCATAAGAATCAGGTCCGGAAATGAACTGAATTTCCCAGATATCTCTCCGACGCCTGCTTCATCAAGCGTCCGCGCCTCTCTCAGGCCGTGAGCGAAACGCCTGGACAATACCTCGTCCATGGAAGCGTAATCATCCGAACCCACGACGGTCTTAATGCGGAACTTGCGGTAATCGCCGCGCTTCGGCCGCCCTCCCTCGAAAACTACCATCGAGCCGACCGACTCAAAGCCGCTTGTATTTGATATATCGAAGGCTTCTATACGGCTGATATCCGGGTGGCCTATCATGCCTCCCAGTTTTCTGACCGCGCCCCGGGTCCTCTGCTCCTCCCTGCGTTCCCGCTCCTTATCCTGCTTCAGGATCAGCTCCGCATTCCTTGCGGCAAGCTCCACCAATCTGTGCTTTTCACCTCTCTGAGGAGTAAGCACCGTGACCTTATGCCCTGCCCTGACGCTCAGCCATTTATTTATCGCGTAAGCGTCGTCGAGATTCTCCGGAACCAATATCTCGTGGGGAAGAAAAGGAGTGCCTGAGTAGAACTGTTTGACGAAGTCATTAAGTATATCCTTCGTCTCATCGCCTTCCGCGACCTGAACATGGAAATGCTCTCTCCCGATCATCCTTCCCATCCTGATGAAGAAGACCTGTACGATAGCATCGCTCTCCTCCGAAGCGCAGGCTATGATATCCCTGTTTGCCAGCTGGTGGTCTACAACCTTCTGCTGCTCGTCCATCCTCCTGACGTTGGCTATCGTGTCGCGGTAAGTCGCCGCAAGCTCAAAATCCATGGCCTCCGCAGCTTCCTTCATCTTCTCCGTAAGGTAGCGTATGACTTCCTTATAATTTCCCTTCAGGAAATCCTGAACCTTGGCAATCCGCTCGGCGTATTTTTCAGGCGTCACCAACCCCTTGCACGGAGCGTCGCACTGATGGATATGATAGTTGAGGCACGGTCTTTCCTTGCCTATGTCCTCAGGAAGCTTCCTGCTGCAGGTTCTTATCTTATAAAGCTTGCGCACCAGCCTCAGGCTGTCCTTCGCCGCGCCCGCGTCAGGAAAAGGGCCATAGTAGTTAGCGCCGTCCCGCCTGACCTTTCTTGTGAGAATAGCCCTTGGAAATGCTTCCGGCGTTGTGACCTTAATATAAGGATAGGTCTTGTCATCTGTCAGCATGGTGTTATAGCGCGGACGATGTTCTTTGATAAGATTGCATTCCAGCACCAAAGCTTCCGTCTCGGAGTCAACTATCGTGGTCTCGAACCAGGCGATCTGACTGACCATACGGAGGATCTTCGGAGATTTATTTCCGGTGCCTGAAAAATATTGGTGCACTCTCCTGTTAAGGTTGACCGCCTTTCCTACATATATTATATGGTCATCCTTGTCGTGCATCAGATACACGCCTGGCTTGTTAGGGAGCTTTTTTAATTCCTCCTGTAGATCAAACATGTCTTGGCCTCATATAACTTCATCCAGCATATTAACAGTTACCTTGGAGTGCTGAATCATTACCATATCAAATGAAAATAAATCAGGCGGAGTTCTTGGGCAGGATGCGTCATCTAGTGTCGTGTTCCGCTTCAGACTCCGTCTGATCTTATTCTAATAAAGCTTTAAAATGTATCCTGGCTGGCGTCAATCTTTTGGACAGCGTCCGCCTGGCGCATGGAACCTACCGAATCTTTATCAGAGTCCCCGGCTTTACGCAGGGTTTCCGCTGTCTCGGTATGGTTTCCCACAGACTGATGCCTACGCTCAGCCTCTCCCTTCGCCGCGTCCATGTCCTGATCTTGAGCGGATTTCACCTGATTCAGGATATCCATGAATTCCTTGCCCGTAATGGTCTCCTTCTCTATAAGGTATGCGGCGATGCGGTTCATGGCTTCTATATTCTCCCTGACCAGCTTCAAAGCGTTCTGATAGGCAGTCTTCAGCATAGCCTTGACGACATCATCGATCTGCGCCGCAGTCTGCTCACCACAGGTCGCGACGCGGGTTCCGGTCAGGTACTGGTTCTCCACGCTCTCAAGGCTCATGAGTCCGAACTCCTCGCTCATACCGAAGCGGGTGACCATATCCCTCGCAAGCCTGGTAGCCCTCTCGATGTCATTAGCGGCACCCGTAGACACAGACTCAAAGAATATCTCCTCGGAAGCGCGGCCCGCAAGCAGAGTGTTCAGCTCTGCAAGCAGCTCATCCCTGGTATTCATAAACTTCTCTTCGTCAGGAGTCTGCAGCACATAGCCCAACGCGCCCATGGTTCTGGGCACTATCGTGATCTTCTGCACAGGCTCAGTGTTCTTCTGAAGGGCGGCAACCAAAGCATGGCCGACTTCATGATAGGCGACCATACGTTTTTCTTTGTCATTCAGCACCCTGTCCTTCTTCTCTTTGCCGGCTATAACGACTTCCACCGACTCAAAAAGATCAGCCTGGCTGACTGCCTTCCTGTGGTTCTTAACCGCAAGGATGGCGGCTTCATTTATCATATTCGCAAGATCCGAACCGACGGCGCCTGGTGTCGCCATGGCGATCGCCTCAAGATCAACGGTCTCATCCATGCGGACATCCTTGGAATGAACCTTCAGGATCGCAATCCTCCCCTTAAGGTCTGGCTTGTCGACGATGATCCTGCGGTCCAGACGGCCGGGACGAAGGAGGGCGGGATCCAGAACCTCCGGCCTGTTTGTGGCCGCGAGCATGAAAACGCCCTTGCTGGAATCAAAGCCGTCCATCTCCGCAAGCAGCTGATTCAGGGTCTGCTCCCTCTCGTCATTGCTGCCAAGGCGGTTGTCGCGGCTCTTGCCTATGGCGTCTATCTCATCGATAAATATGATGCAGGGAGCCTGCTGCTGCGCCTGCTTGAACAGGTCGCGCACCCTTGAGGCGCCGACTCCGACGAACATCTCAACGAAATCCGAACCTGCCAGCGAGAAAAACGGAACCTTCGCCTCGCCCGCGACTGCTTTGGCAAGAAGGGTCTTGCCTGTTCCGGGAGGTCCCACGAGAAGGGCTCCCTTCGGAAGCTTCGCGCCGATAGCGGTGTACTTACCGGGGTTGTGGAGGAAATCGACTATCTCATGCAAGGATTCCTCAGCCTCATCCACTCCGGCGACATCGTCAAAGGTCACTCCGGTGGATTTTTGCATATAAATCTTCGCTGTGCTCTTTCCGACTCCCATAATGCCGCCACCGCCTCTTCTCATAATGAAATTGAAGGCGATAAGGACCATTGCCATAGGGATCAGATACACAAGCAGCTCGACCAGCCAGGAGTTTTTCTGTACTATCTCGCCCTTGTACTCTATTCCCTTCTGGTTGAGATAATTGACCAGGATCTCCTTGCTGTTGCCGGTGATAAGCGCAGTATAGTAGCTCTTCTCTCCCGACGCGGTCTTGACGGTCATAGTTGCCTTATTGTAAATCTCGTCTATCGTCACGTCCTTGACGTTCTCAGTCTGAAGAAGCTCCGTGAACTTCGTATAAGGCACTTCCTCCGACCGCACATTCGTCATCATCCTCGACAGCATGGAGACACAGAACAAGGTGATGAGGATGAGCGTTGCCATCGTCATATAGTTCTGGGTTTTCCTGCCGTCGTCCTTTCTGTTATTGTTGTTATTGTTGCTGCCGTTGTTATTTTCCATTCATTCTCCTTATATTAATACAGATCAATTCAGCATTCCGTATTCGGGATGCTGTGCATTCCTCGCTGCGGGGCGGCCAGAGACGCCGCGCCGGATGATCCTGATATTTGAACAAAGAAACGCCACAGCTTCGTACAATCATGCACCCCACCGCAGCGTCCCTACTTCATAATGCAAATGCGTCATACAGGATTCGAACCTGCCACCCCCAGAGTCGGAGTCTGGTACTCTATCCAAATGAGCTAATGACGCAGAACACAGAGGCGGCTTGAGCGAGCCTCTAAAAACATTTACAGCCATTATAATAAAAAGCTATAATTAAGTCAACGGAAAAAAGAATCCTTTCTATAGTAACAAATACTCTTTAGCTTGTTACTATTGAGGTATCATATCGATCAATTTAAGGCTTCAACGCATTATTATGTTTCATTTTGTTACATTTTCCGTTACATCCGTAATTTCCCTTGAAATATATAGACACAGATAATATAATCATCGGGTATTATTTTTCGCTGTCACTGTACTCTTGTGTCATTATGCCCATAAACATTTTGACGCATCACCCTCTGGCGAAAAAGCTGTTTTACAGCATAACATTTTAGCCGGAGGTTAAGTATGACTTATAACGAACTGATATCCTATTTCATGGATGGCGTCCGCCGTTCCCTGCCTGAAGGAGCTGAGGTTTCCTTCCTGAAGATTCCTCAGATAAACAGGGATTCCGTCGATGTCCTGCGCGTGGTGCGCAGCGGGCAGATGATCTCGCCCGCGATCTGCGTGAAGGACTACTGGAACCGATATTACGCGGAGGAGGCTACCCCAGAAACCCTGCTGAGGGAGATCGTTGACATATATGACGTATCCACTAATACCCGCAGCCTGCCGGAGTCACATCTGAAGAGTTACTCAGAGGCCAAGGAACATCTGTACCCTATCCTGCTGAACCCGCTCCGCAACCGTGAACTCCTGCAGACCACCCCTCACAGGCAGCTGCTGGATCTGGCGATAGTCAGCGCGGTATTCTTCATCGGCGAAGGCAAGTCCATGACCATGTCCATAGTCGGCAGACGGCTTCTGGACAACTGGGGAATCCCGGAGGAGACGCTCATGGACGATACCATAGCCAATCAGCAGCGTCTTCTCTCGCCCATCATCGTACCTATCGAGGACATGATCAGCACCCTGTCGGCGCAGGAAAGCGCACGGCAGAATCCCGAAGTAGAGGTCAAATATCCCGAAACCACCCTGGATGACGGTATCCCTTACAGCTCAGATAAAAACTGCCGTACCGCTGTTTCAAAGAGCGCCTGTGAGGATTCACCCCGACAGGAAGCTTATCGACCCGATACCAGCCGACCTGACGCTCCCCATGCGGACACCATGAATATGGATGCTGTGAATGCGGGGGCTGTAAATACGGAAAGCACCTTCCATTCATACAGTGAGTCCGATGCTGCCTCCGCGAAAAACTCCCGCGATAAAAACAGCTCTGCCTGTACCGGCAATCGCAGCTATACCTATAGCCCAAGATGCATCAACGGCTCGGACTCTTCCAGCCGTCGCTGTGAAGATGAAAGCAAGAAGACCCCCGACTGCATCCCTATGTACGTAATGACCAATCGCATCCATCACTATGGCGCGTCTTCGATCCTGGATAAGGAGCAGCTGAAGCTTTTTTCTGACCGCATCGGCTCAGACCTTTACATCCTGCCCTCAAGCATACACGAGGTCATCCTTATCTGCAAGGACGAGGATCGCCTCAGCTACTTCCAGCGAATGGTTCAGGATATAAATTCCTTCGCAGTCAGCGAGAATGAATGGCTGGCGGACGCGGTTTATGAGTGGAACCGCGAGACACAGCAGATAACTATCGCCGGACGCGACTGATAAAAAAAGGCAGACGCAGCAAACATCCATAGCACTCCTGCGCTGCCACAATGTATGAACGTTGTGGCAGCATACAGGCGATGTATGCATCCCTATTTGACCACCCGCTTCGCGAGGACCGACTTTCAATGAAAAAAAGAGCAGCAGGTTATTGTCCCTGCCGCTCTTTTTTTACGCACGGTCCGTGCAAGAAATCGTCCCGAAGCAGAACACTCATTCAAGGCTGCTCGCAGTCCTTCATGGAGAGATTGATCCTGCCCATGCGGTCGATCTCGAGAACCTTTACGTTCACGATATCACCGACATTGACGACATCCTCTACCCTCGCGACACGCTTCTGGGAGAGCTTGGATATGTGGACCATGCCGTCCTTGCCGGGAGCAAGCTCAACAAAAGCTCCGATATTGATGATGCGAACGACCTTGCCCGTGAATACCTGACCGGGTTCCACGTCGTTCACTATAGTCTCGATGATGCGGATAGCCTTCATGATCATGTCAAGATCAGTGCCGCAGACCGCGCAGCTTCCGTCATCCTCGATGTCGATCTGGACTCCTGTCTCATCGATGATCTGGTTGATGACCTTGCCCTGCTTGCCTATGACATCACCGATCTTCTCAGGGTTGATCATGATCTGCCTGATCTTAGGCGCGTACTTGCTGACTTCCTTGCGAGGCTCGGCAATAACAGGAGCCATCACATTGTCCATGATGAAAAGCCTCGCCTCATGAGTGCGGGCGATAGCTTCGCGGATGATCTGCTCCGTGAGGCCATGGATCTTGATATCCATCTGGATGGCCGTGATGCCATCGCGGGTTCCTGCAACCTTGAAGTCCATATCGCCGAAGAAATCCTCGATGCCCTGGATATCGGTGAGGATGACATAATCGTCATCGGTCTCGCCGGTCACAAGTCCGACAGAAATGCCCGCAACCATTGATTTGATCGGGACGCCGGCAGCCATGAGAGACATACAGGACGCGCAGACGCTTGCCTGAGAGGTTGAGCCATTGCTCTCAAGGGTCTCAGACACAGTGCGGATAGCGTAAGGGAACTCCTCTACGCTGGGAAGCACAGGAACAAGAGCCTTCTCGGCAAGAGCGCCGTGGCCTATCTCCCTGCGTCCGGGACCTCTGGAGGGCTTCGTCTCTCCGACCGACCACGAAGGGAAATTGTAATTGTGCATATATCTCTTGGAAGTCACATTGGGATCAAGTCCTTCCACGCGCTGCGCATCGGACATGGGAGCCAACGTGCAGGCGTTAAGGATCTGGGTCTGTCCTCTGGTGAACATAGCTGATCCATGTACTCTGGGCAGCATGTCGATCTCGGCAGCCAGAGGGCGAATCTGTGTGAGCTTACGGCCATCAGGGCGCTTGTGATCCTTCAGGATCATCTTCCTGACGGTGATCTTCTGATACTTATAGATCGCATCAGCTATAAAATCGATCCAATCAGGATGATCGATGGCATAACGCTCGGACAGCTCCTCCTTTATCTCCTTGATATTGGCATCGCGGACCTGCTTGTCGTCAGTGAAGACAGCTTCTTCCATGCGGTCTGTGGGGACTGCCTCAAGCATATCCTCCCACATCTCCTCCGGGATCGTATAATGCTCATAATCATGCTTCTGCTTGCCGCACTCAGCAACGATGGTGTCGATAAACTCGATGACCTTCTTGTTCATATCATGTGCGGAGAAAATAGCATCCAGCATGACATCATCAGGGATCATATTGGCTCCGGCTTCGATCATGATGATCTTGTCACGGGTTGAAGCAACAGTGAGCGTCAGATCTGATGCCGCCTTCTGAGCCATCGAAGGGTTAAAGATGAACTCCCCATTGATCATGCCAACGACAGTAGCGGCGACCGGGCCGTCAAAAGGTATGTCAGAAATCGTAGCGGCTATAGATGAGCCGAGCATGGCGAGGACATCGGGATCGCACTCAGGGTCTACGCTCATGACGAGGTTACTGAGAGTGACATCGTTGCGGTAATCCTTCGGGAAAAGAGGACGCATGGGACGGTCAATAACACGTGAGATCAAGATGGCATGTTCGCTGGGTTTGCCCTCTCTCTTATTGAATCCTCCCGGAATCTTACCGATAGAATACATCTTCTCTTCGTACTCCACGCTCAAGGGGAAGAAATCGATACCCTCGCGGGGGCTTTCAGACGCAGTCGCGGTGGAAAGCACGACAGTGTCGCCATAATGCATGAGCGCTGCTCCGTTAGCCTGTGCGGCGACGCGGTCGATATCAACCGTGAGCGTCCTGCCGGCAAGCTCCATGGAAAATGACTTGTACATAATCTACTCCTTTTCTTGTTGGCAGCCTGTGTTCGAAACTACTGAAAAAAGCATCAGGCCAAATATTACCTTGTCCGGCTGCGCTTTTCAGTGGTCTCGAAGTACCGGCTGCTTTTGATGCTAATATAGCACAAATGACTCAGCACACCTGAACTGTTAAAAAACGTCCGAACCGCAAGCAATTCGTCCTGTATTACACCAGTTGTCTTGGGGTGCTGAATAGTTACAAACAGCAATAACGAACTACTTTCGCTCGAAAATATCAGGGCTGCCAAAGTTTTCTTCAGCAGCCCTGATAGAAGCGTATTGATTACTTGCGGATACCAAGACGAGCGATAAGGCTGCGGTAGCCCTCGATGTCCTTCTTCATAAGATAATCAAGCATGCCCCTGCGCTGACCGACCATCTTCAGCAGTCCGCGACGTGAATGATGGTCCTTCTTGTTGACCTTCAGGTGCTCGGTCAGCTCCCTGATCCTCTCGGTGAGGATAGCAATCTGGACTTCGGTTGAACCGGTGTCCTCAGGAGTGCGTCCGTACTCTGCGATAATCGCTGCCTTCTTTTCCTTTGAAATCATCTTTATGTTCCTCCTTTTTTCTACTCACCATAAGCTATGCCGAGGGCGGAGACTCCTGCGGCATGGCCCAGGCGCTTGCTTTATTATACCGCAAAAGCGGCATCAGCCAGTATAGCATATCCCAAAAGACTTGTAAACTCCATTCTTACGCAGGCTTGAACAAACACGACAGACATACAGACCTCCGATCAAGCCTGTCCTCAATTTTCTGCAGCCATTGCTGCTATCCGTCCGCCGTCAGGCAAGCTTGAACAGGCGAAGCAGCTTCTGCCAGAAGCTTAACTTCTGCTCAGGAACAGCCTCAGGCTCCTTGGCTTCCTTAGCCTCCACACCGGGAAGCTTAATGACAAACTGCACGGAATTGACCTGCGTATTCTGTTCGGAAACGAAGGATACTGTCTCGAAATCACCGCCGAATATCTCATCTGTAATGTCATCAAATATTCCGGCTATCTCTGAATCCATATTCTCTGTCCTGCTGCGCAGAGTACCTGTTCCGTCTTTCAGCTCTGTCACGCCCGAATAAAGCTCAGATGTGCCGTCATAAAGCTCCAATAAGCCGTCATAAAGGCTCCTCGCGCCGTCATAAAGCTCAGTGGTGCCGCCATAGAGCTCATCCGCTCCGGCATAAAGCTCCCCGGAGCCACTGTACAGTGCTTTAGTTCCTGAAGCAAGATCAGATACGCCGACCGTAAACCTCCTGAAGCCGTCATGCAGGGCTTCTGTTCCCTTCCTGAGTTCTGCGGCACCGCTCAAAAGCGCGCCTGTCCCGGACGAAACCTGATTCGCGCCCTCAGCGACCTGACCCGCTCCGGCAGCCACTGCTCCCGCTCCGTCGGACAGATTCTTGGCGCCTGTCGCTAATTTCTGAGTGCCCTCGGCCAGGCTGCCGCTGCCTTGAGCCAGTTCATTTATACCGCCTGATAACGCGGCGGCACCGCTCTCAAGCTCAGTGACTCCCGCAGCCGCCTCACCGGCTCCGTCCGTGAACCTTCCTACTCCCTGATAGAAAGCATCTGCTCCCTCAGAAAGATCCTTCGCTCCGCCAAGAAGCCTGTCGGCTCCGGCTGACAGATCCTCCACGCCTCCGATAAGCTCGGAAGCCCCGGCAGCCAGCTCATCCGCTCCGGCAGAAACACTGGCAGCTCCTCCTAAGAGTTCTTCCGCTCCTGAGGACAGCTCTGGAAGCCTGTCCTTGAGAGTTGCCGCGCCTTTTGCCGCGGATGCCACCCCTTCTGTGTAGGATACCAAACCGTCATAAAACACTCTGAAGCTGTCAAGCTGGCCCTTGAGACCGGCTATCTGAGATGCCGCGTCGCCCGCTTCGCTCACCGCGTCGCGTATCTGCGATAGAATCTCATCGGAAACCATCATTTCCTCTATATAGCCTTCACGGATCTGCTCCCTCTCCTCATCAGATAGCTGAGCGACAGCCCCTTCGAGAATCTGTTCCTTCTCATCATCGGTAAGGTTTGCTTTCACGGCTGCGATTATCTGCGCCTGCTCCTCTTCCGTCAACTCACGAAGAGTCTTGTCCAAAAAAGCCTGGCCAAGCCTTGTCTCTACCAGCATTCTGGCACTTTCTTCCCTCACACCGAGCCTGCGCAATTTCTGTATTATCATCTCAGTCACAGCCTGGTCATATACATCTTCCTTCTGAAGATCGAAAAATGCATCTATGACCATATCAGCGTTCTGCCTGATATAGCCTTCATAAAGCTCGTCAGCGCGGTCGTTCACCTGAGAGACGACCTCTGACCTGGCTCTGCTGTAAGCCTCATCGTAAAGAGCATCGGCATCCAGCTGCTCAAGAAGCCCATTCAATACCTTATTGTAGCTTTCGGGGGAAAGAGTAACCGTTCCCAGACCGTAATCGGCAAGCTTGACATTTATGACTGACTCCGCTGACTTGCAGATACCTTCAAAGGCGGCGTACGCGCCATCGGTCAGCTGATCATTCATTGAAGCAAGCTCACTCAGTCCGCCGGAAAGCACTCCGACACCGGAAATCACCTCGGAGATGCCTCCGCTCAGGTTCTTTGCCCCCTCCGTCAAGCTGCCCGCGCCTTCGGCAAGCTCAGCCGCGCCATCTCTTAGCCTTACGGCCCCAGTCCCTGCCTGGGCGATGCCTTCCGATAGCTCACCTGCCCCGCTTTGAAGAGCGGAGGCTCCGTCACGTATGCTGGCCGCTCCTTGGGAAAGCTCAGACGCTCCCCTGCCCAGTTCTTCAGCGGCGTCCTTAACTGCCGTGATGCCCATGGTCAACGCGCCTGCTCCCTCGCCGAGAGCCTTCACGCCTTCGTCAAGAGCCTTGGCGCCGGAGGCCGCGTCCTCTGCCCCCACAGAGATATCGTTTGCGCCTGAAGACAGCTCACTCGCGCCCGAAGCCACCTCTGCCGCTCCCTGTGCAACGGCATTCGCGCCCTTGTCAAGCTCACTGATGCCATCCGAGAGATCGGATGCTCCTCCTGAGATGCCATCAACACCGACGGTAAGCTCATTTGCTCCGCTCTTCAAAGACGATGCGCCGCTGCTTACCTGAGATGCGGCATCACGCACTGAAGAAACCCCGTTCTTCAGCTTCGAAGCGCCACTCCTGAAATCGACGACACCATCGCGGAGGCTGCTGCTTCCGGATGTGAGCTCCCTGGCTCCTGAACGAAGAGCATCTGTCCCGTCAAGCAGCTCTGACACACCGTCGTCCAGCTTCTTCGCGCCGTCAGCCAGCTCATCGAGCACGTCCCCCGCTTTGCCGGAATTGACATCCACCTCTCCAAGATCTATATCCAGCAGGATTCCATTGATAGCTATCGGATCCATGCGAAAGTCCGTCACGTCAGCGGACACAAGTATATCGGCCTCTTTGTTCGGAAGAACAGTGTATGTAAGCTGCCTGTCGCTGCCGACATTTGCCGACGTGGCTCCGCTCGCGGAAATGTTCGCGCAGATATCAGTGTTCAGCGTCAGCGAAATCTGGAGCGCATAGTGCTTATAAAAGACCTCAGCGCAGTTCGCGTTCGGTTTTACTGTCAGATGAATGCGCAGAAAACCGTTTTGTCCCGAAAGCTCACCGGCAGTCACGGGCTTCCCATCCAACGTATAATGTATGTCTATAGTCCAAGGTATCTCTACCTTTTCCATAGTCCCTTCATAATATATACGTCCTGCATCGGCTAAAAGACGGACGGTACCTGCCTCATAGCTGATCTCGTCCTGAGTGGTCATATTTCTGACGGAGACATATTTACCATAATCTATGATGTCCCCTGCCTTAGCGAGATTGAAGGCATTGACCGCAGTGACATTATCAACCTTGCCCTCAGGCGTAAGATTGATGTAGATGACCTCCTCCTTCGGAGTATTCTTATCAGCCGCCAGGATCAGAGGCGAATCGCAGATAACCATCGTTGCGGCCAGAGCTACGGATATCATCGATTTTTTCTTCATTCTACAATCTCCTTCCCATGATGCGGTATGATGCCATGTCCTTCTTTTATAAAAAGACCGTCAAGCAGGTACAAAAGCCCCGGAAGCACGAACAATACTATTATCACTGAGAAAATGCCGCCCTTCCCGATAAAATAACCCAATTGAGACAGCAGCAGATTCGAGGTGAATTTGCCAAGAAGCATGCCCACCACGATCAACGCGCTGCCTGATGTCATGATCGATACGGTGACCGCCGACAGCGTCCTGACCACCGCCTCCTTGCGGTCGTACCCGGCGCGCATCTCGCGGTAGCGGTCGCTGAGCAGTATCGCGTAGTCAACAGTGGCTCCGAGCTGTATGGTGCTTATGATCAGATAAGCTATGTAGAACACCCTGTTTCCCTGAAAATACGGTATGGCTACATTTATCCAGATAGCCGTCTCGATGCTCACCACCAGTATCACGGGCAGCACGATGTCCTTCATCAGCACTACCATGATAAGAAATACAGCTGCGATGGCTACCAGGTTGGCCTTCAGCATGTCGGCAGTGATCGTATCCATGAGGTCATATGTGCTGACGCCCTGCCCGGCGAGCTGCCACTGTCCCGGATAGTATTTCTCCGCGATGTCGCGGACCTGCTTCACCAGGGCAAAGGCTTCCTCCCCCTCATAATCAGACCTCACCGATATGACCATGCGGCTGTAATGATCGGATTCCAGGAGGTTCAGCGTGTCCTCATCAAGGTAGCTCTTCGGTACCGACGCGCCGACGCTGTCCACGTAGGAGATGACATCGGTGACCTGATGCACCGAATGCAGCTCGTCTGACAAGGCAAGCTCTACTGGCTTGTTTCCCTTCGGTACGAGCAGCACATAAGTGTCGCTCTTGCCAAAAACCTCTTCTATCTTGTCAGTATCCGCCCCAAGCTGAGTGTCCGGGCCGAACATATGGCTGGCTCCGAAATAATAGCTGTTTGAGTTCGACGCAAGGTAGGCAGGAACGATGATCAGCAAGAAAACACACACCATAGGTATCATGATCGAGCGGATAAAACGGCCGAAACCATCGAAGGACGGCAGGAAATGCTTATGCCTGAATCTGTCCGACAAAGGCTGAACCGTGAGTATGACGCAGGGCATGAAGAAAAAGACCGTTATCAAGCTCAGCACCACGCCCTTTGCAAGGGCAAGCCCCAGGTCAGGGCCTATGCGGAAACGCATGAGGCAGAGCGCCAGAAAACCTATGACAGTAGTGAGGCCGCTCGACAAAATGGATGTGGTAGATCTGTCAAGCGCTTCCACCATGGCTTTTTTGTCGTCTTTTATCTTAAGCCTGCATTCCTCATATCTGTGGATAAGGAAGACCGAATAGTCAAGCGATACGGCCAGCTGAAGAATGTTTCCGGCGGCGTTTGTCACAAAGGATATCGTCCCGAATATTATATTCGTTCCTCCATTGATGAGGATAGCGACACCCAGGCCTCCGAGTACCACAAAAGGGTCGGTCCATGAATCAAGAGTGAGGGTGAGAACGAAGAATACGAAAATGACAGCAATCACAGTCGTCAATATAGTTTCATTGATGGTGCTCACCGTGGCAACGGCCGTAGAAACGGCGGCGCCGGTCATAGCTCCATCTTCACCTATTATCTCACGTATCTCGTCACAGGCCTCCACGCGAAGCTTGTCATCTATAGTCACTGAAAAGACGGCAGTGTCTTCCCTATAATAATTATCCAGCACCGACCGGTCAAGCACAGAGGCCGGCATCGTAATATCTACGCTGTCATCAAGCCAAGTCACGCCGGTGACTCCCTTAGCTGCAGCGATCTCGGCCTTCAGCTCCAGCGCCTGGGGAATCGTAACCCCGCGAACCATCACCCGCGCGTTCGGAATGCCGCCCGTAAACTCCTGCTCCATCACGTCTATGGCGATGGTAGACGGCGACTCAGCAGGAAGATAGTCATTCATATCATAGTCAACGGCCACCATCTGCAACTCAAACACGCTGATTATGGCCGCCAGAATAAAAAGGGCTATGACTTTCTTCCTATGTTTAATAACGACTTCATATAACTTCCTCAAGCCGATCTCCCTTCTCCGCTTGCTTCACCCTAATATCCCCGATCTGCCGTTGACCAAGGCATCATAAAAGGGCACTTTCAAAACATATCTTCCGGAATAACTGTGTTGAAAAACCGGTTTATTCACAAGATCAGATCTGAATCTCACACGGCTCATCCCTCGTCGATGAAGTATTCATCCACATGATATTCTGTGAACGATTTATCCCTGATAAGCTGCTCCACAGTCTCCTTGTCCTTCACGATCTGTCTTCGCAGCTCCTCATGTGTATCAAAATGAAGTTCAGGACGGATAAACTTAAGGAATTCCACCCTGACCCTCTGTTCATAAAGATCACCCGAATATCCGAACACATAAGTCTCCACCCCAACTGGCAGACCGCTGGCTATGGTCGGCTTGCGTCCGACGTTCGACATGCCATAGTACACGCCTTCTCCAAGCACGATCCTCGCAAGATAGACCCCCGACATCGGAAGACGCTTACAGGCAGGCGCCTCCTGATTTATAGTCGGGAAGCCAAATTCAACGCCGCCAATGCCGTTCCCATGTACGACCTTACCGGTCATACCGTAATTATAGCCCAGCATACGGTTCGCCTGCTCTATCTGTCCCTCGATGAGGCAATGCCGGATACGTGTCGAGCTTATGACCTCATCGTGAAATTTTTCCTTAGATATGATGGTCACTCCTATGTCCAGCTTCGGCGCGTACTCCATGAGGAATTCCACATCTCCCTCGCCCTTGTAGCCGAAGCGGCAGTCAGGTCCTGCCACGATGTGCCTCACCATCAGCCTGTCATGCAGTACTTCCTTGAGAAATGATCCGGGGGGAATCTTTCGGACTTCTTCAGTGAACGGATATTCTATATAGTAATCTGCCCCGCAGCTCCGGGACAGGGTCTGCCTCTCCCTTTTAGTGCACAGAAGCTTCTCCGCCTTGCCGGAAATAAAATGCGCCGGAGACGTTCCGAAGGTAAAGATCAAGGTTCTAAGCCCATGTTTATCAGCGGCCTTCCTGAGATTGGATATCAGATAACGATGTCCTCTGTGAAAGCCGTCGTATTTTCCGATAGAAACGGCAGTCGGTTCATCTATCCTGATATCCGTCGTGTCATGTATGTACAGCATCGTTCTTTTCCTCGTCTATCAGCTACGGCTTTGCCGTTCCCTTGCCGCCAATAACTCATGCGTGATCATTAACGCCTCAAGATAACTATAACGAAACACCTGAGCATTAGCGAGACACTGCATGTTATTATACCATATAACAATCACATTTGCTTAAGAAGAATAAACATCTTAGTGTAATTATTCAGCACTCCAGACTCAGAATACTGCGCGTTTCTCCGCAGTATTGCTCCGCCGCCTCCAATACTTAAGCCGAACAGCCGGCAGTCTTGCTAAAAGCATGGCTTCTGTTAAACATAAACGCCCCCGATACATCCCAATAGGATTATATCGGAAGCGATGTTACTGTTGAAACTATTAGTTTATTCTGTTGTCTGTTCTTTCAGTAATCCAATTCGGGAAAGGAAGACGGATAACATGGCATTTGCAGTCGAGACTTTTTTATAGACGGCCCTTCGTTTATTATTTTTCAGGCATTTCCAATTTATATCATTCTCCAGGAAAGCATCTACGGCCATTTGAACTTGAAGAGTGTCAACCTGTTCTTGTGTATATTGCTCCAAAATCTGAGGATAGACCTGCGGATTGAGGTTATATGAGTTTCCATAGGACCACTGAAGATCATCCAAAATCAAATAACCATTTTTACGAATCAGCTTTTTTGAAAGCACGCAGGCAAGACCGGTAAAAAGGAAAGAGTGTGCCCCGTCAAGAAAAACCAGATCAAATAATCCGTTTTTATTATTCGGGTCAATGACTTGTTTTCCCAGATTCCAACAAAACGAATCATATAAGGTATGTGAATTTCCCAACGGAACAAGCTTACACTTGCAATAATCCTGTTTAGATAAATCCTCGTTTAATTCATCTACCTCGTCTTGGAAAGAATAGAAATAGAACGTATCCTCCTCCCGCAACATTTTTACGATCTCGATTGACGTTGCGCCATATCCAACCCCAATCTCAGCAACATTTAACGGAGAAGGGTTGTTTTTTAGCAGCCTTCCAAGGTAATCCTTCACCTCATAACAAGGCGTAGATAAGAATTTGGCCGCATCTGTCCCGATTTTTTCGATCATGTTATTGATCTCCTTTCTTTTATTAAATAAAATACCTACAGCCTGTCCTTTTTCAATATGCTATATACTTGAGGACAGTGCAAGCTTGCCTTTAAAAGCCGGCTCCAGCGAAGCGGTAAGGCCATAAAGGGATACACGCATACACCCACGTAAGCTGCCATGACTCTTACACGCTGTGGCAGCTCGTGCGGGACTATGCGATTTTTTATTACAACAGTTGGTAAATATAAATTGGAAACACAGAAACGTAGAAACGTAGAAACATAAAAGACTTTTTTAAAAAATAAATCATAACTATTCAGTACCCTGTATATTTGCTCATGAAGTGAGAAACATTTTTACCGGTTTATAACGTCCTTTCGCTACATCGAAAGCATAAATGGCTATGAATCTGCCTTTCGAATCCTTTACTCGTATCATATCATGGCCGTGCTGCCCACTCTCCGTGACAGAATCCCCGGCTGATTCCGCACCGGGCAAATGATCTGCCGATACATCGGCCGATAAAAACAGTCCCATATTTGCTGACATGCAAGGATCTGGTACATCTTCTGCCAGCGTCAGGTCTTCTATCCCGAGCGTCCCTCCATTCCTCAGCAGCTGCTCTTTCTCTTCGGAACAAAGATATGCCGGATATGACGCGAAGACGGCTTCAACAGGAATCAGCATGTCCGCTATGCTCCCGTCACTCGCCGCCCGCTCTATCTGACCGAGCGTGAAGCTGCCGGAATAGAAGAACATACCGGACCTTATCCGCATGAGCTTCTCCATAGCCGCCTTACAGCCAAGCTTCATGCCTATATCATGGCAGATCGTTCGTATATATGTTCCCTTTGAACAGTTCACAGTCATGTCCACCAGCGGAAGACTGATGCTGTTTATGGTGATACCGCTGATGTGGATGAGCCTGGGTTTGCGTTCTACCTCTTTTCCCTCTCTGGCAAGGCTGTAGAGCCGCCTTCCGTTCACCTTAACCGCTGAATACATCGGCGGAATCTGGTAAATGTCCCCCTCCATCAGACGCACGACGGCCTCGATCTCTTCCTCGCTGACAGTGACCTCACAGGTATCCAGCACTGTCCCTGTCATATCCTGAGTATCGGTCTCCACCCCCAGCCGCATCACGACCCTGTACGTCTTGTCCGTATCCGTGAGCATACCGGCGGCCTTTGTGGCATTGCCCAGACAGACCGGAAGCACACCGACAGCGGCCGGGTCGAGAGTCCCGGTATGGCCTATCTTCTTCTGATGAAGGATCCCTCTGAGCCTGGCCACTACATCATGAGAGGTATACCCCTCTTCCTTAAATACATTCAGGATCCCATCCATATCGTCGCACCATATCCCCTCTAAACCTTGATCACATTAACTGATCAAAAAAGCGTTCCCTGAGCTTTTCAATGATATCCTCAGGCTCTCCCTTGATAGTGCAGCCGGCAGCCTTTATATGCCCTCCGCCGCCGAAGCTGACCGCGACAGCTGCCACATTGAGCTTCTGATTTCCCCTCATGCTCACCTTGTATTCGCCAGGCTGCATGGTCTCGTAGATGAAAACCGCCGCCTCCACGCCTTCTGTCACCCGGAGCTGGTCTACGATGCCGTCGAGATCCTTGATGGAGACTCCGCACGCCTCCCGGTCTTCTTGGGTAAGAACTCCGAAGATGAGCTGACCGTCATCAGTGAGCTTCGCCCTCTCCAGCACGAGTCCCAACACTCGGTTCTGCGCAAAGGTCTTGCGGAAAAAAGTGCGGTCAAGAAGCTCCTCGGTATCCAGCCCCTTTTCGATCAGGCTGCCCACAGCATTCATCGTCCTCAAGGAACAGTTTGTATGGCGGAACACTCCGGTGTCAAAAGCGATGCCAATGTACAGGCACTCGGCAGTAGCATAGTCGAGCTTATCCGCGTCCATGAGATAGTAAAGCATCTCACAGGTCGAGCTTGCTTTCGGCTGGATGATATTCACGTCCGCAAAGCCGCCATTTGTCATATGGTGATCTATACACACGGTTTTTTTTGCTGTCCGGAAATATTTCGCCGCCGCACCCAGCCTTTCGATATCTCCGCAATCAACGACAAAGAACAGGTCACAGACCTGTTCAATGTCCATATCATGATCAGCGCTTCCGGCACCTTTAAGGAAATCAAAAGAATTGCTGAATTCCTCTAGCCAGACTGTCACCTTGATATCCGGGCGCACGGCACCGATATAGTTTTTCAGGGCGAGGCTTGAGCCGATGCAGTCGCCGTCCGGATGGACATGACCTGCAATACCGACTGTCAGCGCACCGCTTAACATCTCATCAATAGTCATTTTCAGTTATGCCTTCCTCTTCGGTCTCATATCCTCCCATTCCTCCCGCCTTGGCGAGATCATCGATCTTCTTCGACATCTCAACGCCATAAGCGATCGATTCGTCTCTTATGAACCGAAGCTCAGGTGTATTGCGCAGATTCACAGTCCTCGCAAGCTTCATCCTGATGAACCCATCCGCGCTTTTTAGGCCCTGAATAGTCGCGTCCAGCTCCTCGCTGCTGCCGATAACGCTGATGTATGCCTTGCAGCTTTTAAGATCTGGCGCGACATATACCTTGGTCACGCTGAACAGAGGGGATATCCTCGGATCCTTGACATCATCGCGGATGATCTCAGACAAAGCCCTCTGTACTTCAGCGTTGATCCTGACATTTTTAATGCTGTTTTTACGCATATCTTCCTTTCATAAATGCAGGCGCCAGAACCGGCATCCCTGCAGTTCACGTCTCGGTGCGGCTTCATGTTTACGGTCATGCAAGCCGGTTTCGCAGGCGGCCATGAGCGATGATTTATGCCCTTGAGACCTCGACCATCTCGTATGCCTCTATGACATCGTCCTCCCGGAGGTCATTGAAGCCGTCAAGGACAAGGCCGAACTCGTATCCGGAAGAAACTTCCTTGACATCGTCCTTGAAACGCTTCAGAGAGGCGATCGCGCCGTCAAAAAGCTGCTCGCCGCTGCGTGAAAGCCTGCACTTGCTGTTCCTTGTGATCTTGCCGTCTGTGACATAGGAGCCCGCGATCACGCCGACGCCGGAGGCCTTGAATGTCTGGCGGACGACCGCATGTCCCACCACACGCTCCTCGAATACAGGTTCGAGCATGCCCTTAAGCGCAGCCTCGATATCCTCAAGCGCCTGATAAATGACCTTGTAAAGACGGACATCAACCTTCTCCTCCTCGGACAGGTTCTTAGCCACGGGGTCAAGACGGACATTGAAGCCGATGATGATGGCGTTGGAGACAGATGCCAGAGTGACATCGGACTCGTTGATGGCACCGACGCCGCCGTGGATGATCTTGACCACGACTTCGTCATTGGACAGCTTTTCGAGGCTCTGCCTCATGGCTTCCACCGATCCCTGGACGTCAGCCTTGAGCACGATATTAAACTCCTTCAGCTTGCCGGCCTTGATCTGTGAATACAGATCCTCGAGAGACATCCTGCTCTTGGTATCATTTATGAGCGTCTTCTTGCCCTCAACTATGAACGCCTCGGAATAGCTCTTCGCGCTCTTTTCCGTATCGGTAGAGATGAGTATCTCTCCTCCGATAGGAATATCCGTGAGACCCTGAATCTCCGCAGGGAATCCAGGACCGACCTCTCTGACACGGCGTCCCTTATCGTCTATCATAGCGCGGATCTTGCCATAGCAAGGACCTGAGGCGACGAAATCGCCGACATGGAGGGTGCCCTTCTGCACAAGTATGGACGCGACTGGTCCTTTGCCCTTATCAAGCCTTGCTTCTATGACCAGACCGCGGGCTTTACGGTCAGGATTTGCCTTGAGTTCAAGCATCTCGGCAACGAGAAGGATGGACTCAAGCAGGTCATCGATGCCCTCCCCGGTCTTCGCGGAGACAGGGACAAATATATTCTTTCCGCCCCATTCTTCAGAGACGATCTGGTACTCGGTGAGCTCCTGCTTGACCTTATCTACGTTCGCGCCGGGCTTATCGATCTTGTTGATGGCGACCATGATCTCAACGCCGGCAGCCTTGGCATGGTTAATTGCCTCTATGGTCTGAGGCATGACGCCGTCGTCAGCGGCGACGACCAGCACAGCTATATCCGTAGACTGGGCGCCTCGCATACGCATAGCGGTAAAGGCCTCATGACCGGGAGTATCGAGGAAGGTGATCTTCCTGCCGTTGATATCAACGACAGACGCGCCGATGGCCTGAGTTATCCCTCCTGCCTCACCTGTGGTGACATTCGTCTTCCTGATCGCGTCCAGCAAGGAAGTCTTGCCGTGGTCAACATGGCCCATGACGCAGACGACGGGCGGACGAGGCTTCAGGGATTCAGGCGGATCAATAGTGTTATCCTTCAGCAGCTCCTCTATTACGTTGACCTTGACTTCCTTTTCGGTGAGGACGTCATACTCAAGAGCTATCTCCGCCGCAGTCTCATAATCTATCTCCTGATTGACAGTGACTGCCTTGCCGGCCATGAAGAGCTTCTTCACTATGACAGAAGGCTGAAGCTTCATCTTGTCCGCCAGCTCACGGATAGTCAATGACTCAGGAAGCACGATTTCTTTGATCTGAGGAGTCTCGGGCTGTTTTACGGCAGGCTTCGCAGGTCTTAAGAGATCCTTATTTGATACCTTCACGCCGGGATGCCTGAGATCGTCCCCATAGTTCTTCTTGCTGTCGTAACGATTGTGGGAGCTTGACTTGGAGTTTTTGGACGAAGGCTTTGAGGACATAGAAACATCCGCGAAGCCTACGGCAGCTCCGCGTCCAGAACCCTGGCCGCCGAACTTTCCGCCCTGAGCGGATTTTTGGCCGGCACTGCCAGGGGCACCCTGGCGGAAACCGCCGCCCTGTCTGCCGTCGCGGCCTCCCTGGCCGCCTTGACCCTGACCCTGGCGAGGACCGCCGCCCTGTCTGCCGTCGCGGCCTCCCTGGCCGCCTTGACCCTGACCCTGACGGAAACCGCCGCCCTGTCTGCCGTCGCGGCTTCCCTGACCATGGCGGGAGCCGCCGCCCTGTCTGCCGTCACGGTTCCTGCTGCCGGCGGCGCGATTAGCCGCGGCGCGCGATGCTGCTCTGTCAGCCGCTCGCACAAGGCTCATGTCGACAAAGCGAGGTGCCTCGGGTTCGGGCTGAACAGGTGCCGCTGGTTTATCCTGTGCTGCAGGAGCAGCTTTGGGTGCAGATGCTTCCGCCTGCTTTGCGGCAGACTGATCATTCTTTGTGTCTGCCTTAACCTCGGCAGGCTTCTCCGAAGCTTTCTGTCCGGAAGACTCAGCTGCAGCCGCCTGAGGAGCATTCTTCTGCTGCTTTTCGAGAACTTTCACATCCTTGGCCGCATCCTGAGATACAGCCTTCTCAGACTGCCTGACAGGAGCAGCCTTCACATCTGCCGCGGCTTTCGCGGCCTGTCTGGTATCTGTCACCGGTTTTGCGGCCGGCTTAGCATCGCCTGATGCCTTCTGAGCAGCAGCATTCTTCGCTGAAGCAGCAGCCTGTACCGTGTTTCTGGAAGCGTTTCCGTCTTTTGAGCCGGCAGTCTTCACCGCGCCCTGCGTTCCTGCTTTCTGTCCCTGATCCTGCAAGGGCTTCTTAGAACCTGCGGGTCTGGCAGCTCCGGCATCCTTGCCGCCCTGAGCAGCCGGTTTATCCGCTGCTTTTCCTATAGGCTTCACGCTCTGTCCCTGTTTCTTCGTCCCCGCAGGTCTTGTCTTCAGGCTGTTGTGCTGACTGTTCTGACGGTGGAAGACTACGGACATCTTCTTTTTCTTAGGCTGCTCACTCGCCCCGGCGCCACCGGTTCCTATATTTTTCTCTTTATTTTGTTCATTTTCCATAATCAAACCCTCCATCCTGTACCTCAGCCGACAACTGTCTATCAACAGCCTCCGCAAGTCCTGAATCAGTTATTGCTGCTACGACACGCTCACCTTTACCCAATGCGTGCCCAAGCTCCCCTCTGCTGCCGCGAAGCAGCATCGGCACATGGTACCAGGCGCACATATCGCGAAAATCCTTTTTTGTGTTATCCGAGGCATCCTCCGTGACTATCACATAACGGGCTTTCCCCGCCTTCACCGCTTTTTCTACGGCGAAGCTTCCGCAGACGAGCCTTCCGGCCTTTGCTGCGATGCCTAACAATGAAAATATCTTATCTCGCAAGCTCGGTCAGCTCCTCTCTCAATTTATCATAAACGGCTCTCGGAACCGATCTTGTGAAAGACCTGTCCAACCCCTTCGTCTTCCACGCGCGTTCAAGGCATTCGGGTGAAGGGCACAGATACGCGCCTCTTCCGTTTTTCTTGCCCGTGGAATCCACAGCATAATCGCCGTCCGGGGAACGAACTATGCGTATGAGCATCCGTTTATCTTTTATCTGCCCGCAGCCTATGCAGGTTCTCTGCGGTTGTTTTCTGGCTGCTGTCATATATCACCTCGTGCGGCCAATAAATGTAATGCCGCTGATAACAAAATATCCCGACTTGTGATCTGCAAACACCGATATGCCGTCCTCACAGCGTCCTTTTCGTCCCACCATTCCGGCACATCTTAAGGTTATTATCTCAAGGTTTTTATCTCAAGCCTCTTATCTCAAGCCTCTTATCTCAAGCCTCTTATCTCAGGGTTATTCTTCAGGCTCCTCCTCCGAATCCTCGTCGGAATCATCTATATCCCTGGAACCGCCTTCTTCATATCCGGCAGCCTCTCCATGCATCATACCGGCTTCGCCGGCTTCATAATCCGCAGCTTCGTAATCAGCAGCTTCATGCCCGGCAATGCCTTCTTCAGCAGACTCATCTGTATATTCCGCAGCTTCACCGCCGAAATCGTCATACTCATTATCGTACTCGCCTCCGATCTCGAACTCGCCGGAACCGTCAACTGTCTCTGAATCAAAATAGTCATCGATGTATCCGATCTCTTCGAAGAGTCCGCTCTCTCTGGCCTGAGTCTCGTTCTTTATATCGATCTTGTAGCCTGTGAGCTTCGCGGCAAGCCTCGCGTTCTGGCCGACCTTTCCTATCGCGAGTGAAAGCATGTTGTCGGGAACAACGACTATCGCAGTCTTCTCATCGTCGTCAGCGAGAACACAGATGACCTGGGCGGGACTTAACGCGTTCTCTATCAGCTCTGCTGAGCTGTCGCTCCAGTTGATGATATCGATCTTCTCGCCATGGAGCTCATCGACTACCGCGTTTACCCTCTTTCCTCCGACTCCTACGCAAGCACCGATGGGATCGACATTGGGGTCATTCGACCACACGGCCATCTTCGTCCTCGAACCTGCCTCACGGGCTATGGCTTTGATCTCCACAGTGCCGTCCTGAATCTCGGAGACTTCCATCTCAAACAATCTCTTCACTAGATCGGGATGGGTCCTCGAAACAAGGATCCTCGGACCTCTGGCCGCGTCCTTGACCTCGAGCATGAATACCTTGATCCTGTCCCCGATATTATAACGCTCTGTCTTGACCTGCTCGGCTTCTGACAAGGTCGCATCGGATTTACCGAGGTTGATGCTTACGCCGCCGTTGCTGAGGAAACGCTGAACAGTTCCTGTGACGATTTCCCTCTCCTTGGCGCTGTAGCGGTCAAGCACCGACTTTCGCTCCTCCTCACGAATCTTCTGGAGAATCACGCTTTTCGCGTTCTGCGCCGCAATCCTTCCAAAGTCCTTCGACCGCACGTCTCTCTGGACGATATCGCCTACTTCTCTGGAAATGCCATATTTCTTTCTGGCTTCGTCAAGGCTGATCTCCATGACAGGATCTGTCACTTCTTCTACAACCTTCAACTCCTGATATAGGCGGTACTCGCCGGTATCGCGGTTCATCTCGACCTTAACATTATCTGCTTTGCCGAAATGATTCTTGCATGCGGTAAGAAGCGACAGCTCTACGGCATTCAGAAGGATATCTTTGCTTATATCCTTCTCTTTTGCAAGCGCTTCCATCGCTTCCATCAATTCGCTCTTCATCTTAAGTTTCCTCCGTCTGATCCTAACGCCAGCACGCCCGGCTCCGCTGCCTGCATACGTTATCGACTGCATACGCTGTCGACTGAATACCTTATCGACTGTACGCCCCATCGACTGCAAGCTTAGGTAATCAACCGCATTCGTTCGTTATCGACTATGTGCCTCATCGACTGCATATGTTAAATGCTGTATGCTTCATCGACTGTGCCGGGTTCCGTGCTTCACGCCTTCTCAAAAATCTATTGCAAGCCGTATCAGAGCAATGTCCGCCCTGTTGATCTTTATCTCTTCGTCTTCATCGCCTATCGTCACGGTATCTGCATCCCACGCTTTGAGGATGCCAGAAGCCTCCCTGATGCCATTTACAGGCTTGTAAAAACGCAGCTCGACCGCCTCTCCGAGGCTTCTTTGCAGATCCTTGTCCTTCTTCAGCTTTCTCCCGAGTCCCGGGGAGCTGACCTCCAGTATGTAGGATTCCTCCACGAAATCCTCCTCATCCAACCTGTCAGACAGCTGACGGCTCACCTTCTCGCAGTCATCGATGGTTATGCCGCCTGGTTTGTCTATGTATGCTCGCAGATAATAGCTGCCGCCCTCCTTGACAAACTCAGTGTCTACCAGTTCAAAGCCCTCCGCCTCCATGATAGGGGCGAGGATCTTCTCGGTCCTTTGTTCGTACTGTTCTCTCTTACTCAAAGCAATCTCTCCCGGTCTGCGCCGCTCTTTTTACAACAACGAAGAGTGGACGCGCGGTCCACTCTTCACTGATGCGTTATAAATATGTAACTTTAGATATATTAGCACTTCCGCAGACAGAATGCAAGAGGCAGTGTGTGTTTTTACGTTATATTCTCCTTTTAGTAAGTTCTCAAAGTAACGTCCACAGTGGAGGTCACTGTGGATGTTACTTTGAGAACTTACGTATTATTCTTTCAGATAACCGTTGATATTTGGCGCATTAAATTCTACCCATGCCTTCCATCTGGCAGCGGTACGCAGGGAAGGGCTTTCGATGGTTGTACCTTCCAGCTCCGCAGTTGGATCATCGGGATCCTCGGGAATAATGATTCCATCCACAGCATTCTCTATGATTTCAGTCAGAAAATGTTTGAACCGGGTAAGCTGTGAAGGCAGGCAGCGATGCAGCTTTTTGCAGTCTGGGTTCTGGCATTTCCGGCGTTCGATCATAACATGAGCCTTTTTGCCGTTATAGCCTCTCATGATGCGGGAAACCTGGTCGCGGTATTTAAGCCTTGCGCCGCATACCGGGCAGACAGGTTCCTCCCCATTACTCTCAACGAAAAACAAGTTTTTTGTTGTAAACAAGATCGCAATCTGATAAAATAACCATGGTTTTTACCATTGGTCTCGGGGATGCGATCTTGCAAGGAAGGATCCCCGGGACCTCTTTCTTTATAGTGATCGTTGTCATTATAAAGAGCAATTCGGAGACAATCAAGCAAATCTATTTTTTGCTAAACTAACGTTCAACAACAATCACTTGACGAGTCTAAGTCTTACTCGTCTTTCCCCCTCTTCAAAGGCCTGATATGCAACTTCTACCGCAGATGCAATAACTTGACGATGATGGGCATCCCATCCACCATTCTCTTTAATTCGTTTTAGCTGCGCCGCACCTCCACCAAGTCTCCTGCCATTCTTTCCAAAAACTACAAGATTCTTCTGAGACATCTCTTCCCCTCCTTTCAATTAGTTTTCCTATATTATATCACTCGGAGAGAAATCTGTCGGGGTATGAGTTTTGCAAGAAATTAAATTCGGGTATGCTGAACAGAGGGTTGTCCAGCATGATGTTACACGTGAATCATAACTACTATGTGGCACATGTACGCACATATAGTTGCATGATCCATTCAAAAATACCATATATTGTGCATGACTGCTATGTAAGATAGCAAAAAGCTAATGATTTGACCCACAACAAGTAATCTTGCTACCCGCAAATCGACTAGCCTGTGTTATAATAAATGCAGGGTATTATTGCCTTACCGCCCAAAAACCTTGCATTTGAGGAGTCGTAAATGTACCGAAATCTTAACAACGACCAGCTGGACATCTATGATTTTATCCTCCCCTTTGGCGGACACCTGAAAGAAGATAACAGGTGGGTGAAGCTCCGTAAGATGATTAACTGGGAGATGGTTC
>CACXUY010000012.1 GCA_902770965.1 uncultured Lachnospiraceae bacterium
TAGATCAGGTAGAGGCATCAGGCTAATGCCATTAAAAGACCGGAGCATAAAAAGCTTCGGGAATTTATAAATATCAACCATGAGTTGGTAAATAGCCAAATGGAATAATGTGCTATAGGCAGCAGATAGGTTTGCTTAAAAAGCCTGGATGTGGTATACTGCAAAATATCCAATCAAAGGATATGAACTTGATATCAGGTCAGGGGATACAGTCGCGGTATCAATCAAAGGATATAGGCATGGTATTTTATCAAGACAATGATACGCATGCTTATAAGTATTTTACAGGAGGACAAGAAGATGCTGTTTTATGAGTGCAAGAAATGTGGAAATATGGTCGGATATATCAAGAAGGGCGCATGTACTGCGGTATGCTGCGGCGAGCCTATGGTAGAGATGGTCGCAAACAGCACTGACGCTGCGCAGGAGAAGCATGTTCCCGTAGTTGAGTATGCCGATGGTAAGGTCGTCGTAAAGGTAGGAGAGGTCAATCATCCCATGATTCCTGAGCATTTCATCGGATGGGTTGCTCTTGAGACTAAGAAGGGCGCACAGCGCAAGGAATTTGCGCCGGGCGACGAACCCTGCGTCGAGTTCGCGCTTACCGCAGATGATGAGCCTGTTGTCGCCTACGCATACTGCAATCTGCACGGCCTGTGGAAGAAGGAGTTCTGATTAATGAACGGAGCTTCGCAGCCGATAAGGACTACATTTTCAGTAAGTCTTCGACTATCTTTATCTAATAGCACATTTGATCTGTAGTATTATAATTCCTGATTTGTAATTATTCGGCATCCCGAGTCCGGGGTGCTGAATAGTTACCCTGATTTTTGTGTATTTGGATAAAAGGACTGTCGCACTACATTTGCTTAGTGCGACAGCCCATTTTTATCTTGCGATTTTTGCTTATTATTTGTGTTTAATCGAAACAAAGATATAGCTGAATCTGATTTATCTGCTATAATAGAAAAATCGGGCTTTTCTGTATTTGGACAGGAGCATATAGCTGTGCCCGGCGATTACTATAAGCTGCTGCTGTTTAGTAGCTAAATCATAATAATGCTTTGTAATTATTCAGCACAACGAGGGATGCGCAGCATCAGGAATCTGGGGCGGAATAGTTACAATATTTTCAGGTTCATTTAAGGTTTCTCTGTTAGAATGTATCTGCTGGCGCGGATAGGGTGAGAACGCGCCCGAATCAGAAAGTGAACATCAATAGCACGCCCGTGCTGCCACAACGTATGAAAGTTATGGCAGCATACAGGCGATGTATGTATGCTGCCCTATATGGCCACCCGCTTCGCGAGGGCCGACTTTCAAAGTGAAGAACGGATGTGCCTGAAAAGAAAATGCAGCCAGACAGGATGCGCTGTGCAGAAAGAGGCATCAGCTGATAGAAGATTGGCTGTGCGGATTAACAATACGGCGCATGAAAGGAGACCGTAGATATGCAATATCAGCAGGTGTTCAGAAGATATGAATTAAAATATATGCTTAACCCTCAGCAGAAGCAAGCTTTGTTAAAGGCTATGGCCGGTCATATGCAGCTCGATCAATATGGAAGGACGACGATCAGGAACATATACTATGACACAGATAGCTACCAGCTGATACGGACATCTCTTATGAGACCGGTCTACAAGGAGAAGCTGAGGCTGAGGAGTTACGCTCGCGCTGGTGAACAGGACATGGTTTTCGTGGAGCTTAAGAAAAAATATGACTCTGTGGTATATAAAAGGCGTCTCACAATATCTCAGAGGGAAGCTATGTCTTGTCTGGATGAGAAAAAACCTCTTCCGAATAATACGCAGATATCTCGAGAGATAGATTATTTTAATAACTTCTATGAGAATCTCCGTCCGGCAGCTTTTATTTCGTATGACAGAGAGGCCTATCTTTCTTTAGATGGAGGGGATCTCAGGATCACGCTCGATGAGAATATCCGGGGAAGAACCAATGAGCTTACTCTTGATTCCGAAGCTTATGGAGCCAAGGTCATGGGAGATGATATGACGTTGGTAGAGGTGAAGACAGGCGTTGGATACCCGATGTGGTTTGTAAAACTCCTCACGGAACAACGTTTATACAAGACTTCATTTTCAAAGTACGGAAAAGTCTATGAGACGGTAATCTATCCCGGGATGAGCGGGCATAATACGGTCATGCAGATGGATTACACGGAAGATTTATATTGGAAAAATATGTACGGACAGAATACATATGAAGAGTCTGTGTTCAATGGAGGGGCTATCTATGCTTAATTCGATATTCAGCGGGATTTTTGATGCGGGATTTACGAATGTAATATCGATACAGGATTTCCTGCTCTGTGTCGGATGCTCATTGGCGATCGGATTTGTGCTTGCTTTTATGTTTATGTTCCGCTCCAGATATACGAAAAGCTTCGTCGCGACTCTTGCGCTGCTTCCCGCAGTCGTCTGTGTTGTTATTATGATGGTCAACGGCAATATAGGGACGGGCGTGGCTGTCGCGGGTGCGTTTAGCCTGGTGCGTTTCCGTTCGGCGCCGGGTACCGCCAGGGAGATAGGCGCGATATTCCTTGCCATGGGAGCGGGACTTGTAGCGGGTATGGGATACCTTGCTTACGCTGCGATCTTTACGCTCCTTATTGGCGGGGCAGGCATGATATATACGGCTGTTGATTTTGGAGGAAGCAGGGGATCGCTCAACAAGACTCTCATGGTCACTATCCCTGAGAATCTGGATTATACGGACATATTTTCTGATATTTTTACAAGAAGGACGAAGGCTTGCGAGCTGGTTAAGGTCAAGACCACTAACATGGGAAGCATGTTCAGGCTGACATACGATATCACGCTGAAGAGTGCCGCGGATGAGAAAGCTATGATCGATGAGCTTCGATGCAGGAATGGGAATCTTGAAATATCGGTTTCAAGCCATGGCCTGTCCAGTGTTGAGCTGTGAAGAATATGATCTGTGAGTGAAGACGCCATTCCATTTGTTAAGCGGGGAAATGGCCGTGAGATCGCGAAGCTATCCTGCAAGTATTTTTGACATTTGATTTATATAATGATGATAATAAGTAATTATCCAGCACCCCCGCCGCCACACAACGAGGGATGCGCAGCATCCCGAGTCTGGGGTGCTGAATAGTTACGATAATAATAATAAAGAGCCACGCCTTCGGCGTGGCTCTCCTTTTGGGGGTAATAATAATAGGCATATATAAATCGGCTCAAAGCCGAATGCCATCCAACGATTTTTGTCGGATTCGTTAAGACATTAACGTATTAAATTATACAATATTTAATATTTTAATTCAATGGGCATTTTGTTAAAATAATATAATATTTATGTTTTTATTTTCGGTAGGTCTCATGATTTATAGGTTTTCTTTGAAAGTCGGCCCCCGCGAAGCGGGCGGAAAGTGCGAATACCGGTTAGCGTGGCGGGAGTGCGAAGCACGGAGCCACGCGGGGACTTATAAAGTATGGTTGTGCCAAACTTGGCATGTAGGTTTACTTCAGTTTCAGGGCAGCTGTGAAAATATGGAAAATCTACTCTTTTTATTTCCTAAGTATTAATATAGCATAAAATATTTCGGTTGTGGTCATTGCGGCTTAGGAAGCACTTTAAAAAAACGAAAATATGTAATAGAATCATATCTGTCTGGTTCGTCATGGCTAATTCCCAAGGTGCGGGAGCGTGACGCGCGAAACCACGATAATGTCTAGATAGCTGTCTATATAAATCAGACCTGCATTTTTTTGTACGACATTAAGAGAATGGCATTAGTTATTGTGTGAAGTGAAAAACTCAACTGTTGCGGAATAACAGAATCCGGAGAAAACTAAGATTTATGGAAAAATACAGCGTTAAGAAACCATTTACAGTGTTTGTCGCCGTAATAATAGTGGTGGTTCTGGGCATAGTATCGATAAGGGACATGCCTACGGATCTGCTCCCAGAGATGAGCTTGCCGTATATGATCGTCATCACTCCGTATCCCGGCGCAAGCCCGGAGAAGGTCGAGGCGGAGGTCACCGAGATGATGGAGAACGCCTTAGGGACGGTCTCCCATGTAAAAAATATCAACTCATCAAGCTCAGAGAATTACAGCATGACTCAGCTGGAATTCGAGGATGGGACTGACATGGACAGCGCCATGGTGAAGGTGTCCGGACAGATTCAACAGATTTCGCCTACGCTGCCAGCGGGCTGTGGAACCCCGTCAATAATGGAAATAAGCATGAACATGGTGGCCACTATGTATTTGGCGGTGAGCCGCGATGGTTATGACATATTTGAATTGTCTGATTTCGTAGAGAACAGGGTGAAGCCGTATCTGGCGAGGCAGGATGGAGTCGCCAGTATTTCGTCTATCGGTCTTGTTGAGAGAAGCATACAGGTGGACTTGAATGCGGCGAAGATACAGGATCTGAATGACAGGATTCTAGCTAAGACAAACAAAGCCTTGGACGACGCGAAGAAAAAGCTGGATGACGCGAAGGCACTGGTATCTCAAGGGCAGACGGAGCTGGAGAAACAAGAAGCCGGATTCGGAGAAATGCTGGCTTCAGGGCTTTTCGGACAGCTTGGCGGTTCTGCTGACCAGCTCCGCGACGCGCTTAAGGGTGGAATCAACGGACTGATAGGAAGGCTGGAAGGCTTGGAGGCTCAGGCGGGCAGTCTTGGCGATTCGGAGATAACCGGTAATATCACAGGGAATGTCAGCGGGGCGCTCGGGGATATCGGGGACGCTTATGCTGAAGGAAGCCATGACGTATCGGTCATAGGCGGAGCAATCGGTGATGCCAGGTCAGAGATATCGGGGATAGCAGAAGGCATTAGTGACGCTATCGCCGGGACGCAGCCGGGTAATGGGGCTGAAGGCCAGGATGGAGGGAGCAGTGCCGGAAATGGCAGTGCTGGCGCAGACGGCGCGGCAGGCAATAACGGCAGCGATGGCAGCGGCAGCGCAGCAAGTAATAACAGCGGCGCGGCAGGCAATAATGGCAGCGGCAGCGCGGCAAGTAATAATGGCAGCGCGGCAAGCAATAACGGCAGCGCGGCAAGCAATAACGGCAGCGCGGCAGGCGATTCGGAAAACATTGTTAATGCCGACGCTGTAGAAAGCAGTGTCAACAGCGCCGACAATGCTGACAATAATAACAGAATGGGCAGAATCAACAGCTCGGATGCCGCAAACAGCACGGATGCCGCAAATGACAGCGCGGATGCCGCAAACAGTACGTCTATCGCAACCAACAGTACGGCTGCTGTCGATAATGGAGTGCGGGCAAATGGCGTAAGCGGTGTTGGTTATGTGAATGATGTTGAGCGAACCGGCAGTGCAGACGCGGCAGAAGAGGCAGCCGGCGGCGAAACATCGTCAGCCGGGGCTGAAACAGCCGCTTCCGAGGAAGGCGGGCAGCAGGATTCTTCCTTCTCAGAGCGTCAGGCACAGGTGTATGAGGCTCTGCAAAGAACCAGAGACAGAGTCGCTGCCGCAAGGAGACTGCGTGAATATGTCGCCACCGGGGACATACAGAACCGCATAACGAACATCATCCACACTCTGCGCGAGGCATCAGAGGTACTTGACGGGGGCACCTTCTCCAGTCTTGCTTCTGCCATATCAAAGGTCGTTGCCGCCGGTGCCGAGGTTCGGGCGATCATCGACGGGCTGTCCCAGATGGATCTCGCCGGAGAACTCACTGCGCCTTTGGATAATGTAAGGGCAGCCCTCGGAACCGTTTCGGGATACGCTGATCAGCTCCCCGCATTGCTCACTATGGCAGAGGGCGCATTTTCGCAGCTCACTCAGGGTCAGCTGGATGCCGCGCTGGGATTTTCCCAGGCAGGGCGACAGCTGTCAGATGCCCAGACGCAGCTTGAGACAGCGACCACACAGTATGAGAACGCCAGAAGCGCGGCATTGAAGAACGCGAATCTGGATGCGTTGGTATCGGCGAGCACTCTGTCAGGTCTCATTTACGCGCAGAATTTCTCTATGCCCGCAGGATATATTGACGACGGGAATGACAATTCATGGCTGCTCAAGATAGGGGATGAATACGAAAACTACGCAGATATATCGGAATCCTTGTTAGCCGACATCGATGATATAGGCACTATCCGCCTGTCCGACGTGGCGAACATAACGGTCATTGATAACGCGGACATGAGCTACACCAGAGTCAATGGCGAGTCGGCCATAGTTTTTTCTATATTTAAGAACTCCGCGACCGGCACGAATGAGGTCTCCAGAAATGTCTGGGAAGCAATAGACCAGCTCGAGGAGGACAACGAGGGGCTGCATTTTACTAAGCTCATGGATCAGGGTGAATATATCACCATGATAGTCGGCGACATATTGAAGAGCATGGGCCTTGGCGCGCTCCTCGCGATCTTTGTTCTCGCGCTCTTTCTCTGGGACATCAGGCCGACGATAATGGTAGGCATCAGCATACCGCTGTCAGTCATATTTACGATACTGCTGATGTATTTTACCGGTCTGTCACTGAATATAATGACGCTGTCAGGATTATCCTTGGGCATAGGCATGCTTGTCGATAACTCCATCGTCGTGATGGAGAATATCATAAGGCTGAGGCAGAGAGGGCTGACACCCGCCAGGGCTTCGGTACAGGGAGCGAAGCAGGTGTCCGGCGCTATAATAGCTTCCACATTGACGACGGTGAGCGTATTTCTCCCTATGATGTTCACGAGCGGCACGGTGAGGGAGCTGCTGGTGCCTATGTCGCTGTCGATCTCTTACTGCCTGGTCGCGTCCCTCATAGTGGCGATGACGGTGATACCTGCTTCAGCCAGCACTCTGTTCCGCAGGGTGCGACCTAAGAAGATCGGAGCATTTGACAGGCTGCTGGATGTGTACGGCAGATTTCTTTACAATTGCCTAAAGCATAAGCTTGCGACGCTCGCGGTCGCCGTTATTCTGCTTGTTATCTGTATCATCAGGTTGGTGACGATGGGAATCGTCGTCCTGCCCGATATAACCTCGGATGACATCGAGATAACGATCGTCACACCCGAGGGTGAGAGCAGGGAGGAATCTTATAAAGACGTCGAGGAAGTGGTGGAGATCATCATGGACATCGAAGGCGTGCGCACGGTCGGCATCATGGATCGGGGCAGCACGGTCGGATTCTTCACTTCGGCAGGCGGAGATTCAGATACTTACGGCACATATATTTGCTATGTGGAACCCGAAGAGGATGCCACAAGCTCTGAGATCAGGGAGCTGAGCGAGAGGATCACCGATGCGACCGTCGGACTGAAGGCGAAGGTGACCGTGGCTTCGGGCGGAATGAGCGATATGACAGCCCTGATGTCATCGGGACTCAGCATAAATGTAAAGGGTCATGATCTCGATATGCTCAGGGAGATCGGGCAGAAGGTAGTCGGCATCCTTGAACCTGTGGAGGGTCTTGAAAATGTATCGGACGGCTCCGAAAACGATGACAAGGCGCTGCATCTGGTCATAGACAAAGATAAGGCGATGTCTTACGGCCTGACGGTGGCGCAGATCTACTCTGCCGTCTCATCCAGGATGACGACGGACGTAAAATCCACCACTATAACCCAGGACGGGGTCATTATGGATGTGACGATCAGGGATAACACCAATCCTCTGACGAGGGAAAATGTTCTGGACATAGAGTTCGACACATCGGGTACTGCGTCGTCCGCGATGAGCGGCATGGGAGCCTCCATGGGCGGAATGGGCTCGTCATCCGGAGGAGGGCTTTCCTCCATGATGGGAGCATTTTCCGGCTCGTCAGGCGGAAGCCTGTCATCCATGGCGGAGGCATTCATGGGCTCGTCAGGCGGAGCTTCCGGGGAATCGGGTCTTGCTTCTCTTTTCGGCACAGGTTCATCTGATGGTCCTGAGACGAAGGAAGGGGAGCTGGTGGAAGGAGCGGAAGGCGGTTCTTCGGATTCAGATTCTGCTGATGCGGCCTCTTCAGAAACGGAGGACGAGGGCATACATAAGCTCTCAGAATTTGCCTATCTGGAGGAGACGACATCACCGTCTATGATAAACAGGCAAAATCAGAGCCACTTTATCACTGTAAGCGCGTCAACCGCTGAAGGCTACAACACTGCGCTTGTCAGCAGAAAAATCCAGGGACAGATAGAGGAGCTGAACAGAAGCCTCCCGAACGGATATTCAGTTGAGATCGGCGGCGAGATGACAGAGATAAACCGCATGATCAGGGATATGACATTGGCGATAATACTTGCCTTTTTGTTCATATACATGGTCATGGTGGCTCAGTTCCAGAGCCTGCTGTCGCCGTTCATCATCATCTTCACTATACCGCTCGCTTTTACCGGCGGCATGCTCGGTCTGATAGCGGCGGGAGAGCAGCTGTCGATGCTCTCGCTCATGGGCTTCCTGATCCTGATGGGAACGGTCGTCAACAACGGCATAGTATTCGTTGACTACGCCAACCAGCTGCGTATAGGCGGCATGGAGCGATTGGATGCGCTTGTAGCTACAGGCAAGACCAGAATGCGCCCTATCCTCATGACGGCCATGACGACTATACTCGCCATGTCACAGCTGATATTTGGCGACTCAATGAGCACGCAGCTCAGCAGAGGCATGGCTATCGTCATCGCCGCGGGTCTCTTGTACGCGACGCTGATGACGCTTATAGTGGTTCCGGTCATGTATGATATCTTCTACAAGAAAAAACCTATGAATATAGAGCTGGACGATGACATGGACGACGTGCCGGACGACGCGGCGGAGTTCATGGAGGAGCTCAGGCAGAAAAGGCTGGCCGAGGAGATCAAGAAGCTCGAAGACGAAGGGAAGCTGTGAACACGGGTTTGCTTCGCAGGGGGCCGACTTCTAAAATAAAGAGAGGACTGTAGATATGGGGCGGGGAGACAGGATACGCGCAGCCGTAAATTTTTTGGGTGAGCAGAGGAAGACCATGTACGGGCAGGGGAAAAACGCGGATGAGAAGAGAATTAACTCGAATAAGAAGAATGCTGTGGAGATCTCGGTAATCCTTCTGACAGGATACCTGGGAGCAGGAAAGACGACGCTTGTAAACCATATTCTTGCGAACGCGGAGGGGATTCGAGCGGCAGTCATAGTCAATGACATCGGGGAGGTAAATGTCGATGCCAGGCTGATCAAAGGCGCGGCAGAGGGTATGGCAGATGGAGCTGACAGGGGAGTCGTGGCGCTGACGAACGGATGCATCTGCTGCACCCTGCGTGATGACTTGGAGGCCACGCTTCGGTCTCTCGTCTTGTCAGGTGATTATGACCATATCGTGGTAGAGGCTTCCGGCATATGTGAACCGATACCCATAGCGCAGGCTATTACAGAGGTCTGTGACGCAATTTGCGCGGAGCATACCATGATGAAGGTGAAGCTGGATGCCGTGATAGCTGTGGCGGACGCAAAACGTCTGGCGGATGAATTCGGGTGCGGAGAGGCGCTCCTCGGAGCAGAGGAGGCAGAGCCTGAGGATATAGCTGTCCTTCTTGCGGAGCAGCTGGAATTCTGCAGCACGGTAGTTCTAAACAAAATAGACTGCGTGAGTCGTGAGGAATCATTGATCATAGAGGAAGCCATAAGGGCTCTTGCTCCCGGGGCTGAAGTGATACCTGCTGTGCGGGGAGAGGTTGACATTGTAAAGCTTGTGGATACCGGTGGCTTTGATCTGGATAAGGCAAGGCAGTCGGCAGGCTGGATACAGGCACTTGAGAATCCTGAAGAATCTGAGACTGAGGCATACGAATACGGCATAGGAACGTTCGTATACTATCGGCGCAGGCCATTTGACAGAAGAAAGTTCCTGGAATATCAGAAAAGATGGCCCGCAACGATCATTCGATGCAAGGGCTTCCTATGGTACAGCGATGACCCGGATATGTCTGTGCAGTTTGAGCAGGCGGGCAGACAGATCGATGAGATACAGGGCGGATGGTGGATAGCTGCCGCAGATGAAGCTGCCGTGAGGTCGGTTCTTGAGGAAAACCCTGGATTGACAGAGCTCTGGGACGATGAATGCGGGGACAGGATGATACAGCTCGTATTTATCGGGAGAAATATGGATCAGAAAAAAATAGAAGAAGAGCTGGACAGCTGTCTGGAATGAGACCGGCTGTATGTCAGGTGATGACGGCAGGAGGCAAGCCGGCTGCCGGATAGAAGATAACGACCAGTCGGGGCAGCTGCCTGACGTGAAACCGGCGGCGACAGGGAGAGGTTATGATGGCTCAATCGAAAAAAAGGATGGCTCTTACCCATGGGACGTTGCTCGGAGGCGTTCATGGGATGGAGCCTGAAGACGAGATGACGGTTATCATTGAGGACGGCGTGATAGCTGAAGTGGGGCGCAGGCTGGCGGTGCCTTATGGGTATGAAGAGACAGACCTGGATGGGAAATATATTTTGCCCGGATTGATAAACATACATGCAAGGCTGTACGAATCCGGTTTTCCCGGAAGGAATCATAGGAATCCTATCAAGGAAGCCAGGAAGCTGATGCGCACGCGCTTCGGGCAGACGATAGCATACAACAGATGCGCCGCATATGCCAGGACTCAGATGCTTTCCGGCGTCACTACGCTTCGGTCGCCGGGCAGCATGGGAAATATCGATGCCAGGATCAAGGCTTCGATAGAAAAAAAGAATCTCATCGGCCCCAGGCTGGTAATATCGAATATGGAAATCGCCACTTCGTCGGACATGGTATCTGACAGGGTCGTATGCGTGGCAAGAGATCCTGAGGATTGCGCGGATCTTGCGTCAAGAATGGCTGCCGGAAAGGCGGATTGGATATCACTCAGGATATCCTCGCGTGAGGAGCAGTCAGAGGAAATGGTGCGGCTGGCCTTTGAAGAGGCTCGTAAATCAGGACTTAAGGTTTCTGCGGAATGTGAAGGCGAGGAGGGCATTTTTTTCGCGGTGAAGCAAGGAGCCGACCTGATCTTAGAAACAACGGCCCGCGGATTGAGCCAGGAGCTGTTGGAGCTGATGAAAAAAAGGGGCACAGCTTATATTTGCCCGTTCACGCCGATAATAGCCGCGATATGCAATGCTATGTCTGAAAAAACAAGGGCTGATAGGGTGGGTATGGCAAAAGAAGAGCTTGACAAAGCTGCCATTGCCCTTCGCAAGGTTATGGAAAATGGGATCACGGCAGGAGTAGGCACGGATCCCGGGATGCCTTATGCCACTCATTATGACATGTGGAGGGAGCTGGAGTACTTAAGGAGATTCGCGGGGGTGACGCGGGAGACTGCTTTATATATGGCGACTGCGGGAAATGCCGCTATACTTGGAATGGAAGATATGGTCGGCAGTATAGAACCCGGAAAATCAGCAGATATGATCGTGACGGAGCGCGACCCGCTCATAGGTCTTGACGCGCTCAGGGATTTGTACATGGTCGTCTGCCGCGGAGATATATTGACTCAGCCAAAGCCAGTGAAAAACAGTGTCGCAGAAGAGGCCTTGGACAGGGAACTCCTTGAGTTGTGGTAGGACAGGATAAAAAGAAAACCGCCCGCAGTGACCTATGAGGTGAACCGCAGACGGTCTTTTTAATCAAGGAGAGCCATGTCGGCTCAGGTTGTGCTATGACCGCAAGATCTGACACGAATTAATCATACATCCCCTGTATGCTGCCACAGCTTTCATACGTTGTGGCAGCACAGGCGTGCTGTATATGTTTGCTTGTCTGTTTATATGGGCTCTTCGTCAGAAAGCCCTGCCGTTCTTAGTTTCTTAACGATTTCTATGGCATCGGCAAGTGTGGGACAAATGGCATCGCAGGCGTCCCTCATGTCCTCGTCAGGCTCATCGAGGTCGGGTATTACGATCAGCCGGCTCCCGCTCGCCGCCGCGGCCTGAATGCCGTTGGGACTGTCCTCGAAAATGACGCACTCCTCAGGTTGGAGGCCGAGCTTCCCGGCGGCTCTCAGGAAGATCTCAGGGTCTGGCTTGCAGTTGACTACCTCATCCCCACAGATGGCGGCCTCAAACCACGGAAGGACGCCGCTTTTCTCCCAGTAGACTTCGGCGGCTTTTCTCGCTGTTCCCGTAGCTATGCAGCACCTGATGCCAAGGTCTTTCAGGGCATCGAGAAGCTCGAAGAGGCCGGGCTTGATCGGTATCCCATGAGTGGAAATGTAGTCGCGGATATATCTGTCCCTCAGAGCACGAACCTCATAGTAAGGCGCGTCGGCTCCGAACCATCCGTGAAAAAGCCTGTCATTCTCAGCCACGCTGTGTCCCCGGAAAAGAAGGAACTGCTCGCGGGTAAGCGGGATGCCAAGACTGTGGCATCCGCTGAACCACCCTTCCATGGAGAGGCGTTCGGTGTCAAACATAGTGCCGTCCATGTCAAAAATCGCGCCGGAAATCATAGCAGAGGCTTCCTTGTCAGAATACGAAGAAATCATCTTCAGAAACTATGTTGGCTATCCTGTCGCGATAGGCCTCGGTGCAGGGCAGGGCCTTGACCTTCTCGATGATTGAGTAATCATACCAGAAATGCATGGGATAGATGTGGCGTGCATCGGCCTTCTTCATGAAGTCGTCCAGGCCGCGGTAGTAATCATCGCCAAGGCGAGGGTCGACCGGTATGAAGGCGATGTCGAAGCAGTGCCCCGCAAGCTTGTCGAGGACAGCGTAATAGGCCTTCTCCGCTTCGGGATCTTCTTGACCCTTGCCCCAGTACCAGTTGTTGAGGTCACCTGAATGATAGATGTCCACTCCATCGACGTGGCACCAAAGGGCTATGCCCTCATCATTTGCCCCATAAGTCTCGACCTGTACGCAGCTGTCTTTCCAAGTGGTGTTAGGAGCAAGAAAGACGGTCTTCTCCTGGACGAGTTCAGGGACATCTTCCAGCGGAACATCGGAAGAAAGAAGGTATCTGACATTAGGATACTGATCTGCCAGGCTGAATATGGCCTTGGAGTAGTGTTCCGCATGATCGTGTGTGACTATGACATAAATCTCTTTGCCCTCTGAAAAAATAGGCATGATGCCTCCGGCAAAATCGAAAAGAAGGCTGGCTGAACCGGTCTCAACCAAGAATGAACTCTGATGGACATAAGTGACCTTTGCAATCATGTTGTGTTCTCCCTTTGCAGTTAGATTATATCGTGGGTGAATATTGGATCCGGTAAATCGTCAGACCGTGTCGGAATGCCTTAAGAGCAGGAATGTGGCTTGATCCTTAAGGACAGAAACGATAGCCCGATAATGAAATTATACTAGTGACAGGATTGGTCTGTCAATCGCAGAATGTGGGAAGTGGTTTGACATCGTCCATTTTATTTTTCATTTGTACACTATTTGTATACTTTTTTTACCTAAAGATATATAATATAGTGGTAACTATCCAGTCCCCAGACTCGGGATGCTGCGCATCCTACGTTGTGGACGGTCAGAGACACGAAGCGCGGAACAATCCTGTCAGCAGTTTTTCAGGAGGAAGCCGGGAAAAAGATCCGCACAACATAAAAGGAGAAATGACGATATGAGACTTGCATTGGCAGGAACGGGTTCTTTGGCGCAGGATCTTCTTCTTGCGGTTCAGCAGACAGAGGATGTCGAGGTCACGGCGATATATCATCATAGCCCGGATCCCGATGCCGCGAGGGAGTTGGCCGAGCGCTATGGCATCAGAGAGGTGTACAGTGATTACAGCAGGATGGTCAGGATGGCGAAGGCCGATTTTGTGTATATCGCCCTTGTGAATGACGCGCATTTTGAGTATGCTAAGGAGGCACTCGAACATGGTCTGAACGTCATAGTGGAGAAGCCGATGTGCCCTACGGCTAAGGAGGTAAAGCTCCTTGCGGACATGGCCTGGGAGAGGGAGCTCTTTCTATTTGAAGCAGTAACTACGCTGCACACTCAGAATTACAGGTCGCTTCGCGACATGGTAAAGCAATTAGGCTCCATCCGGATGGTGCTGTGCAACTTCTCGCAGAGATCGAGCCGCTACGACAGGTATTGGTCAGGGCTGGTGGCTCCGGCTTTTTCCCCGGAGCATTTTGGCGGTGCCTTGCACGATATCAATGTATACAATATCAATTTTGTGGTAGATCTCTTCGGTGCGCCGGATGATGTGGGATACTACGCGAATCTGGGTTATAATGGGATAGATCTGTCAGGAACGGTAATACTGCAGTATCCTTACTTCCACGCGGTGTGCACGGGCGCGAAGGATTCGACAAGCCCGGGCTACCTGATCGTCCAGGGAGACAAAGGTTATGTGAAGCTTGACGGTACTCCGAACAGTGCCCCGAAGCTGGAGATGAACATCAGCGGCCGTTCAGGAGTGTTCCGTCTGAACAGATATGAGCACCGCATGATACACGAGCTGCTTGATTTTGACGAGACGTGGAGGCAGAGGAACCTCACCAGGGCTAAATATTGGCTGGAGACATCCATCGCGGTGGCTGACACTATTGAAAGGGCTGCGGCGAGCGCGGGGCTGGTGTACGGTGTCCAGACAGACTCTTCGCTTGAAGAGAAAACCGCTGGTCAGGCTCAGGATGAAGGGCTATCGGCATTTGCGTCCGCAGATAAGCCCGGGCAGGACACGTATGATGCTGACGACCCCGAAGCAGGTTATGACGACGCGGATGAGATGAAGACGGGTCACGGGGCAGATGACCTTGAACAGGACAGAGAGGGAAGCGGCATCTTTGTGGGATATTTCGACGATGATAAGGCCGGGGATGATTCCCAAGAAGATGCGGACGGGGATAAAAGCCCCGAAGATGAAGACTACCAGGATATAGAGCGCTTTCCGTTTGAGGATGACTATTCCGGTACCGGAGCGGGCGCGGACACTGATGATTTTCTGGATATTGAAGAGCTGTAAATAAGGACATGGAGAAAAGATATGACAGGCACTCACGACAAGATTCCCCTGATAGTGGTTGCCGGGACGAACGCGTCCGGCAAGAGTTCGCTGGGGATAGAACTTGCAAAAAAATATAACGGAGAGATCATTTCCGCTGATTCACGGCAGATATTCAAGGGTTTCGACCTTTGCTGCGGCAAGGTGACCGAAGAGGAGAGGGCTATAGTGCCGCACCATATGCTGGATATCTGTGAGGCGGGCACGCCTTATTCGGTGTCAGATTACCAGAAAAGGGTGTATGAACTGATACCTCAGATCGCCGCGCGAGGCCGCCTTCCCTTTATTGTGGGCGGGACGGGGCTCTATATCGATGCGGTTGTGAAGGGCTATAATTTCACGGATGAAAAGATCGATCCTGCTTTTCGCCGCGAACTCGACAAAAAGACCACGGAAGAGCTTCAGGCCATGCTGTCGGAGGATGCCCGGGAGTACCTGAAGGAGAATAATTCTGATTACAACAACAAACGTAGGTTGATAAGGGTTGTCGAGAAGGAGAGATGCGACAGCCCCCTTCAGACAAAGAGCGAGCCTATGTTCGACGCGCTCCAGATAGGCGTGACATGGCCGAAGGAGCAGCTGCATGAGAGGATAGACGAGAGGCTGGCAACGAGGCTGGAGCAGGGCATGGTCGAAGAAATCAGCAGCTATCTTGATGGTGGGGGTGACCCGGAGGTGTTGTACGGCCTTGGGCTTGAGTACAAGCATATCGCGTGGTATGTCGAGGGCAGATACGCATCGCTTGAAGAGTTCTCGGAAGCTCTGTCCCGCGCGATAAAGCAGTTCGCCAGACGGCAGATGAAATGGTTCAAGAGGAACGAGAAACTGAACTGGATTGACATGTCGGGGGATAGCTTTGAAGAGGCATGCGGGCTCATAGATGCGTTTTTGGAAGGACGCCGGGCCAGGTAGGTGTTCGCGTTTGAAGGAGTAAATATGCTGATTTTCAAAAAAATGGAGCTTGAGGACATAGAGACCGTAAGGCCATTTTTTCGGTATGCCAAGAACCGCCTATGTGATTACAGCATTGGGGGGACTGTCATGTGGCGGGATACCTTCAATATATACTTTGCCATATACAAGGAAACGTTGATAATGCGGCAGTCGTATATCAACGATAATATTTTTTTCGTCCCGCCCATCGGCGAGAATCCGCTGGAAGCCTTGGAGCAGGTAAGGCTATGGTGCGCGAAGGAGGGAGTGCCTGTTCGTCTATGTGTCCTTTCGGAAGCAGATCTCGGGTGGCTGCCGAATCCTGAATTGTGGAGGATAGAGGAGACGGAGCACTGGGGAGACTACCTCTACCCAGCGGAGCAGCTTGCTACGCTGAAGGGAAGAGGGCTTGCCGGCCAGCGCAACCATATTAATTATTTCGTCAGGACGTGGCCGGATTATAGGACGGAGAGGATCGATGAGAGCAATCTGCCAAGGGTCAAGGAGCTGCTTGACAAGTACCGCAGGGAGATATCGAAGGACTCGCCGCTGTTCGTGGATGAAATATCCGGCGATGAAGAGGTGCTGGAGCATTTTGACGCATATGGCTTCTGTGGGCTGTGCCTCATCGTAGGGGAGAAGGTGGTCGCATACGCGATGGGTGAAGTCGTGGGAGACACACTGCATGTACATATTGAGAAGGCAGACAGGAGCTATCGCGGCGCGTATCAGATGATCGTCCGTGAATTTGCCAGAGCTTACGCAGTCAATGGGGTCAGGTATATTAACCGCGAGGATGACAGCGGCGATGATGGGCTGAGGAAATCGAAGCTTTCATACCACCCGTCAGAGATATTGAAGAAATATATAGCGGAGTACAGAGGGGAAAATCCGTAATTGCTTTTTGTGTGTCACAATTCATATATTATCCCATCACATTCAATATATAATCTTGCGCTGCGTATATGGTACATATTATTGTAGAAAAACAAGTGATTATATCAAAAAACGCTGAGTTTCCAACATAAAAATAACATTGTTGCACAATAATAGTTTGTCGGCTTAAGCTTGATAAAATTGTGATTATCCTCTATAATGACAATCGGAGGTAGTCGCCAAAATGATATATTCGTCAAAAACGATTAAATATAACTCTTTACGCAGCAACTATCCTGGCGTGCTTATTTCGTTAAGCCTCGCCTCTATTTTTTGCTGCTTCGGGCCCATGAGCGTATCTGCCGGGCCGCTTTCAGCTTCTGATGTCCCGTCCGGACACAATATATCGGCCATAGCTGCTGCTCCTGTCAGGAACGCTGCTTTGTCGTATCTGTTGCCCTCCGGATTTGCGGATGAGATCATACCTTTGGAAACTACTGCTGAGGCAGCCGCAGAGAAGTCGGCATCCGATGATATGAGGCTGTTTTCAATCGATGTGAACGAACTAAAGGATACTGCGGCCGGTGAAGCTTCGGCCACGATGACGGATTCATCGGACGACGCCGCTGCTGTTGCCACGACGGTTTCATCAGATAACGGCGTGAACGCTCTGATAAGTATGTGGAACGGTTATGCCGGAGCCGCTTCTTCAGATGCCGCATCATCCGGCGGCATGGCTGTAGCTGAACAGGCTGCCAGCGCAAATGTACAGACAGCATCTTCCGAGCCTATGTCTGCCGTGACTGAAGGAGAAAACCCGGAGTTTTCGTCAGAGGACGCCGTCAGCGAGGAAGCAGGCACGGCGAGCCTTGTCTCCAGGGATGATATCAAGTACGCGGATCATGGCGTTCCCATCATGTCTATATGGCTGAACGGCACCACTCAGGAGATCATTGATTCAAACGATAAGACGATCAAGTATCCTGGAAATATGGTCGATATAGTAAGCAACGGCAATGTGGTCATGACCCAGACAGATGTGGAGATAAAAGGACGAGGCAATACCACCTGGGGCAGTCCCAAGAAGCCTTATCAGATCAAGTTCTCCAATAAGCAGGATCTCTTCGGCCTGGGCAAGGCTAAGAAATGGGTTCTGCTTGCCAACTATCTGGATGCCTCCCATCTCCGCAATGACCTTGCTTTCTCGCTCGGCAACCTGATCGATCTCGAATATTCGTCGAAGGGCGTTTATCTGGATCTATACGTCGATGGTAATTACAGAGGCCTTTATTACCTCACGGCGAAGCTGGAGATCAACGAGGCCGCCATAGATCTGGACAGCAGCTATGGCGTCGTTGTGGAGAACGACACTGTTCATGTGAACGGCAACGACCCCACCTTCCGCTCCGCGACGGAGAACAGTCTCATCTGGCTCAAGGACAGCGGGGATAAGGCATACGCGACCGAGTCCTTTGAGGAGTTCGAGAAGCTGTATAATAAATTTGAGAGAGATGTTTACGCGGGCAATTGGAGTGAGATAGTCAAGGATATAGACATTGACTCATTTGCCAAGTACTATCTGCTCAACGAGTTTGTTGCCAATCAGGATGCCAACCACGCCAGTTTTTACATGTATCGTGACGGCTATTCTGACGTGATACATGCGGGACCTGTCTGGGACTATGACCTGGCGTTCTGCGGGCTTGGGGAGTTCTACGGCGATGCCTACCAGCTCTGGGTCTACAATGACCGCTATAACCTTCCGCCCATAACCAGCAAGCTGATAACAAAGCTCCTCGATATGCCTCAGTTCAGGCAGAGGGTGGAGGAGATATATAAATCAACGGTTTCAGACGCGATCAATTCGCTCATTTTTTCCGTAGATTCTAAGTCAGCCGCCATCTCAGCCGCCATCTCAGCCGATGCCGTTTTCTGGTCGCAGAGGGACTCGGATTTTGCCAAGAGGGCCAACAGTGTTGAGAATACGTCCAGAATGAAGAACTGGATGATCCGCCGCAAAGCTTTCATCGATTATATATATGGGAACAGGGTGGTGAGCTTCACAAATTCATATGTGACTTTGCACAACAACGCGGGTTACGCGGGATACAAGGACGTCTATCCTTATGTGTCGGATACGATGAGCTACAGCGCCAAGCCATATGTTTTTGAGAAGCAGAGCAATGGATATTACGCGATAAAGCAGGTGGCGACCGGGCTGTACCTGACAGATACAAACCGTGAATGTGTCGTGATGTCCGATTCCGGAGTATGGGAGTTCGGGCAGGTAGCAGAGAACGGCAAGGCCTGCGCTCTTGAGGAGTGGACAGGCAAGGAAGGCCAGTACTGGATGATATACAGTGATCAGGACGGCAGCTACCGCATCATCAACAAGAACAGCAGCTTCTTTCTTTCCTCAGATAAGAGCAACCGCCTGGTGACTACCAGGTGGCAGTCAGATGCCAACCAGACTTTTCGTATCGAAAGCGCCGGATCGATGGAAGACCTTCGTAAGTATTTCATAACGCACCTGTACGAGACATGCCTGGGCAGAGCGCCTGAAGAAGGAGGCATGCAGTCCTGGCTGTCACAGATAAGGCGTGGAGCGACCGGCGTACAGATCATGCGCGGTTTCATATACAGTGATGAGTTCAAGAACCGCAATCTCTCCGATACAGAATATGTCAGGGCTCTTTACTCCGCAATCTTCGGACGCAAGCCTGACAACGACGGCCTGAATGCATGGGTCAACGTGCTCGAGCACGGATGCAGCCGTGACAAGGTGATCTCCGGTTTCGCGAAGTCAGTAGAATTCATAAATCTATGCCGCACGATACGCATAGAGGTCGGCAACTTTATCATGACCGACGTACGCGACCTCAACACGAGGACAACGTACTTTATAGACAGCCTTTACAGGAACTGTCTGGGACGTAAGTGGGATACGAACGGACTCACCCAGTGGGTGAATGCTCTTGCCACCAGGCAGATCACAGGATCGCAGCTGGTCGAATCGTTCTTCTACAGCGAAGAGTTCATGGGTAAGAACCTGAGCAATGAAGAATTCATCAAATGCCTGTACCGCGCCGTATTCGACAGGGAAGCTGACGCGGAAGGACTGAGAGTATGGAAGTCCTTCCTTCTTGCCGGAAATCCGCGCAGTACGTTAGTATCTAATTTCACTTCTTCCGCAGAATTTATAATTCTCTGCAATGAGAGCGGCATATTGCCGTAAATATCAACATCACGCACAAAAGCCCGCGGATTGCCCTGTGCTCTCCGACCGGGCTTTGTGCGCCTCTGGAAAAATATGCAGTATACTACGAGTTATCCAGCTAATATCACACGCTTTTCGCCATTGCCGGACGAAGGCCTGAACGAGGCTCAGGTAAGGCAGCGGATGGCAGAAGGCCTTTTCAACGAATCTGCGGAGCAGCCGTCGAAGACGGTGGGGCAGATAGTCAGGGATAATGTATTTACATACTTCAATCTGATCTTTCTTATCATAGCGATTCTGCTCATTATCGCGGGTTCCTTCAGAGACTTGACATTCCTCCCGGTCATAATATCGAATACGGTCATAGGCATAGTGCAGGAGATCAACGCGAAGAAGACCTTGGACAAGCTGACGATACTGCACGCGCCGAAGGGCATAGTCGTGCGTGAGGGCAAGAGCCGCCTCGTTTCGTCTGACCAGATGGTGCTGGACGACATAGTCATCTTCCGCGCGGGTAAGCAGATATGCGCGGACGCGAGGGTCATCCGCGGCGAGATAAGAGTGAATGAATCGCTGCTCACCGGCGAGTCAGACGAGCTGCTTAAGACTTCGGGTGATATGCTCATGTCGGGGAGCTTCGTGACGTCAGGGCAGTGCCTGGCGCAGCTTACGGCGGTCGGAAAGGATTCGTACATTTATAAGCTGACTGCCGAAGCCAAGACAGCGAACGGCACGGAGCAGTCGGAGATGATACGCTCGCTTAACAACCTGCTGCGGTTCATCGGCATTATCATCATACCCATCGGGATCATCCTGTTCGTACAGTCATATTCAGGCGGCGCGACGTTCCGTCAGAGCATCACCTCGATGGTCGCGGCCGTCATCGGCATGATCCCTGAGGGACTGTACCTGCTCACCAGCGTTGCTCTGGCGGTCAGCACAGTGAGGCTTGGCCAGAAAAAGGTTCTGGTGCACGACATGAAATGCATCGAGACCTTGGCCAGGGTGGACACGCTGTGCGTGGACAAGACGGGCACTGTCACGGAGAACCGCATGTCCGTTCAGGAGTGCGTGCCTCTGGTGGAGGGGCTTGACGCGGATGCCCTGATATCGCAGATAGTCCAGGTATTTCCGAGGGACAACGATACTTTAACGGCACTCCAGGATCGTTTCGCCACAGAGGAAATGATCCCCGCTGATTCTGTCATTCCTTTTTCGTCAGCCACGAAGTACAGCGCGGCCTCTATCGGAGGCATATGGTATGTGTACGGTGCTCCTGAATTCGTGCTGAGGGATCAGATGGCACCATATAAGGAGCAGGTGGAGGGCTTCGCGAAACAGGGCAGGCGAGTCATCGTCTTTGCCGTGAGCAGCAATACAGTGACAGCAGGAAAACCTCTTGTGGGTCTTGTGCGTCCCTTCGCCCTCGTCACGCTGGCGAATTCGATCAGGGAGAACGCGCCTGAGACATTCGCCTACTTCAGGAGGCAGGGCGTCGATATCAAGGTCATTTCAGGCGATAATCCCATTACTGTGTCGGCGGTCGCGACAGAGGCTGGTATACCCCATGCGGGACGCTATATCGACGCGTCCACGCTGAAGTCCTACACGGACATCCGCGGCGCCGTGGAGAAGTACACGGTCTTTGGAAGGGTCGTCCCCAGCCAGAAGCGCGACATGGTCCGCGCGCTCAGGGAGCTGGGCAAGACGGTTGCCATGACGGGTGACGGCGTGAACGACGTGCTCGCCCTCAAGGAGGCTGACTGCAGCGTAGCGATGGCCTCGGGCAGCGACGCGGCAGCCCATGTGTCACAGCTCGTCCTCCTGGAATCGGATTTTTCCAGGATGCCCGACGTGGTTGCCGAAGGGCGAAGGGTGATCAACAATATAGAGCGAAGCGCGAGCCTCTTCCTGGTGAAGAACATCTTCTCGCTGCTGATGTCTGTCTTTACGGTGTTTGCCCTCTATAACTATCCGCTGCAGCCGTCCCAGATCTCGCTTATCTCGATGTTTACCATCGGCGTGCCGGCGTTCTTCCTTTCGCTTGAGCCGAACCACAACAGGGTCAGCGGGCATTTCACTACGAATGTCCTGCTTAAAGCCCTTCCCGCCGGCCTCACGGATTTTTTCGTGGTCGGCGCTATGGTGATCTTCGCCGATACCTTCGGGGTCGATGCCGCGGACGCTTCCACAGCGGCCACGCTGCTGATGTCGACTGTGGGCATCATGATCCTGTACCGCATCATGAAGCCTATGAACAGATACCACACGGTGCTGCTGGCGGCGATGGTCGGAGGGCTGCTGTTCTGCCTGAAGATGATGAAAGGGCTCTTCGCTATAACCAGCATTTCCCTGAGGTGCGCCATGCTCTTAGCGGTTTTCGCTATTGTCTCGGAGCCGACGCTGCGTTATCTTGGAATCCTTGTAGAGAAGGTGTATGAGCTGTTTTTGAAGGCAAAGAAGGAAATGAACCGGACGCTTCACCATATCAAGGATATGTGAAAACACTGGCTGCGATTACGGTGCAGATGAGGGCTTGGGGCTGCCTGCTGCGGGCAGTGACAGCTACAAGGTGCAGATGGAGCTATGAGGGAGAAGCGAGATGCAGGAGATAGAGAGGAAATTTCTTCCGTTGTATTTGCCGGAGAGGCTTGAGGAGTATCCGCACAGGCGGATCATACAGGGCTATCTGTCCGAGCAGCCTGCCATAAGGGTGAGGTCAAGCAGAGGCCGCTACCGCCTCACCATAAAAGGGAAAGGCATGCTGTCGCACACAGAGGACAGCTTTGACCTTGGCAGCGAGGAGGCCTTTAACCATCTGCTGTCAAAATGCGATGGGAGGGTTATCAGGAAAACCCGATACGAGCTCCCTATAGAGGGATATCCTGAGCTTAAGGCAGAGCTTGACGTGTTTGAGGACGCGCTGGACGGGCTGGTTATGCTGGAGGTAGAGTTCCCGGATGAAACAGCTGCCGCCGCGTTCCGTGTCCCTGAGTGGTATGGGGAGGACGTGACGGGCGATGAAAGATATTATAATTCACATCTGAGCGTCTGCGACGAAATCCCTGACTGCCCGCTAAGGCAGAAAGTGACTGTTGTTTGACACACACCTGTACAAGCTGTATTTACTGCTTTTATCGGACATACAGGTATATTTTATATGGCTATTCAGTATGACAGAGAACCCCGGCTTTTCACGAGATGCGATAAAGCCGGGGTCCTTGTAAATTTAGCTGCGTACAGATTATGGTTGAGGAATCAAAACTGCGGACAAGGCAGTTTATGGTTGAGGAAACAAAACTGCGGACAAGGCAGTTCCGGGTTACGCGAACATCCGCGGACGAGATCATAAATCATATCAGGGCAGAAAGATGACCTCTCTGGGCACAGCTGCCTCACCGAATGTCTTGTCAGTTTCGGAGATCGCTATGCAGTAACCGTCCGGTCTGTCTTCGGGCAGCTCAATTTCAAAGACATCCAGTTTTTTATCCAGCCTGTCATATATGTTGAAGCGAACGCTCCGGGCATAGCCGGGGCAGTCCATGCAGCCGAAGATGACATATGATTTGCCCTTGTAATTCATCCAATCTATTTCATACTTGAAAATATCGGGGTTACCTTGAGACAGGTGGTCTATGCAGTACCTGCCGGTAACAGACCGGGACAGACGCAAGATGTTAATCCATTCATTCATCTCTGTTAACACATAGTAGTAGCTTCCGAATTTTTTAACGCACACTATACGTCGTACGGCCTCAGCATTGCCCAGGCTGGGCAGATTTTCATAATAGCTGTCCACACAGGTCTTTAAATTGCTTAGATCAGGATCGATATTGTATATAGTTTCATCGATCTTGATATAGTCTGAAGTGAGGTCTTTGCCAGAGGCATCAAAGACCTGTATCATGGGAGTTCCTGCCATTTTCCATTCATGAAAGGCATCATCTCTGTATGCCAGGTCGGCAGAGGCGGTTGTTTCTTCTGACATGTCATGGGATGTGTCATAGCGTGATGAATAACCCAGGCTATTGTCTGCCGGTACTATTGTCATAAAAGTCGTCTGGCATGGGACATCTACCACATAAGATAAGCCTTCCACCTCAATTTTGGCATGTGTCAGGTTCAGTTCAGGATTCCTTCCTGCGAATAGCAGATATTTCTCCTGGCTCGTCCCTATGAGTTTTACCGTGAAATATGGATTGACAGTATCTCCGACGAATGAGCCATATGGTTTTTTGTACCAGCCAGTGAAATCGGATTCCAGCCGTCCGCAGGCAAGCCGGCCATTCTTCTCAAAAAGCGCATAGCAATACTTGTCATTGACCTTGACAGTTTCATGGACGGTTACAGGAACCGAGGCATATCCGAAGCCGTAATCATCAGATATAGTGGTCAGTCCGATGTATTTCTCAAGATTTTGGCAATCCGGGCGGATGGGATATGCCGTCCAGTGAAGAAAGATCCAGAACAAGGCGACAATGACCGCGGATATGGTTATGCATAAGGCAAACATCTGAATATTGTTCTTTTTCTGCTGCTTAAGATGGGCAAATTCTTTTTTGTCTGTTTCTGCCATGCTGTTAAGCCGTCTGTTTTTTTCTCGCTCTATACTTTCTAATAAAAGGCGGCATTCCTGGCAGAAGGCGAGGTGCTCATCTATTATATTGCGGCTGACGTCGCTCACAAGGTCATCCGCGTAATATGGCAGGAGGTCACGTATTATCTCACATGGCATGTCATGCATCTTTATTTGCCTCCTTTTTTAATTTGTTTTTTCCCCGGAAGAAATTGACTCGCGCCCAGTTATCTGTTTTCCCGAATATTTCCCCGATTTCGCTGAAAGACAGTTCACAAAACACATGAAGATAAATGATCTCGCGCTGTGGCTCCGGAATCCCATGAAGGCTTTTTATAAGCTCCAGGCGCTTTTCAGCGGACAGGGCTTCTTCCTCAGGGGAGGCGGAAAAGGTAACAGACAGCGGTTCATTTAGGTTAACTGTTTGAGGATGCTTTTTTCTATAAGCGTTGAAACAGTTTTTGGCTATTCCACAAAGCCAGGTGTAAAGGGAGCTTTTGCCCTCGAAGCGTTCTATAGAACGAATCGCCTGATAAAACGTCTCTTGTGTAAGCTCTTCCGCAAGGTCGCTGTCATGGGTGAGCGACAACAGGTAACGGTTCACTTTGGCGACGTAATTCTGATATATTTCGTCTGTAATCTGCAAAGCGCTTACCTCCTTTATGATAATCGCATTGACGATGCATCAAATATATATCAGTACGATGAGAGCGATCACTGCCAATGTTATCAAAGCTATAATGATTGCCGCTGTTGCCATCATCGATCGGTTTTTTTTAAGATAATCCACGTTTTTTTCTGTGCCAGGGCTGTTATCGGTATGCTTTTTTATATCGTCTTGTTTATTGAAAACCCTATCGATATCATAGTCCATATCGTGAAGTATTTTGCGGCATGCAGGGCAGCGATTTATATGCTCTTCAATAGCGCTTTGCGTAACGTTGTGGGTCTTTCCGTCAATATATGCAGGGAGAAGATCCTGAACTACATCGCATGGTATATCGTACATAGTCTGTATCTCCTTAAAAAGAATGTATCACTTTTAATTTCTGATGCTGAAATATCTTATCGGGGGCAGAAGACGTCCCAACGACCGCAATAAATCATATAATCATAAGTGTCATAGCATATGGAAAGAGCGTCCTGGACCGTCATGCCATCTTTAAACTTGGATAGCCATTCGTCTTTTGAGAACACGCCATATCCACTCTGCCCCGTCGCGGCTAATATCGTAGCTATAAGAGCTTCCGTGCTTAAGGAACGCCGGTGAAATTCATCGCTGGTAAATAGCATGGTGATGAATTCGGCAGTAGTCATCTTAGCTCCATATTTCTCTGTTCTTTCGTATCTTCGCATGTCTGTAAAGCCCATTGTCGCAGTTTTAATTTTCATAGAAAGATTAGTCAAATCTTCTATTTCAGGCTCGCGGTCAAGGATAATCTTATAAGTGTTATATATGAATTTTTCCCTCCTAGATTCTTCATAAGATTCTGACCTGCCGTTGGTATAGTTCCTTTTAATTATTCCGTTCCATGATGCTGCCTCGTCTTTCTTCTTGGAGCCGAAAAGAGTTTTTATCTGCTGCCCGAGGGTACGCAGCGGAGTCTGTGATCGGGATACGCTTGTTCGGAGATTAAGGAGAGTGCCTTTGGGAAGGATCTCATAATTAAAGGATAGCTGTTCCAGCTCCGCCAAATAGTTCTTACGTACTTTAACGGCAGCGAACATGGTCTCTTCGCCGCGTCTGATGTTCTTTTTAGTGGATTCCCGTGAGAAGCTAACAGTCCTAATGTCATCCAGCGCATAAAAATCCTCAAGGAATGGGAATTCATCGATGTGCCATTCATCATCCTCGTTGTAACCGTAAGTGCTATATACGTCATCTGTAGAATCCGCTGTGAAGTAGCCGTTTTCCCATGAGAAGGTGATGGATTCCTCAAAATCGCATATATCAGGTTTTGCCAGCCACTTGCACGAGAAGCTGAGCTGTTCGTACAGCAGATCTATATCCGCTATAGCCATCGTGACTTGAAGCCAGCCGGAAGAAGATGAACTGTCAGCGCCCGCGGATTCATCCTCTGCGGCTTTCATTGTCATATAGTCCGCCTCTTCCTTCTGGGAGGCAAACAGATAGCCCTGGGAATCCCTGAGAAATTCAATGTAATATGTTTCTGACAGGTTATCGTCTATCCTTGACCACCGTCTCTTTCTTTTTAACTCGAGGTTTGTCAGTGTCAGCAAGGCTTCAGATTTCTCAGGTGGCATGGAAAGGAGCATTCCCTCTGGGATAGCATAGAATTCCGATGCATATTGCAGGGATGCAGGATCAATACTGTTTGCAGAAGCAGGCATTGCCGCTGGCACGGTGAAACCCGGCGTGCAGAGAACAGCGGCAGCGATGAGCGAGGTAAAAAGCTTCGGGTATTTCATAATAATCTCCTCCCACTCTCCTGAAAAACAGGAATTGCGTCAAAAACAAGAATTATTAACAGGCACAGATGCGTTCATAGTTATTATCGTAGATATTCAGCATTCCAGACTCGGGATGCAGCGCAGCCCTCATTATGCTGAATGATTACATATTACCATATATTAGTGTAAGAATATGGTAAAGCGTTACACCATACAGAAAAGGCCGCCGTGCTGTGTGGCACAGTACGGCAGCCCTTCCTTCTTAACTGCTGTCTATAAGATGAATTGTAAATGTCTTAAGGATTGACGCCGTAGCTTGCGCATAGATTGGCGAACTCCTGAGAGTTGATGAAGCCATTGAGGACAAAGCGTTTGTCATGGCTGCTCATATTGTCCGACAGGATATTCATCCATGCCATGTAACCGGCAAGATCAGGCTCGCGGCCGAAGAGGGCGTGGTACAGGTCGGTGAGGTACTGGGCATCGCTCCTGTTCCGGTTTATATACTCTTCGCTCAGGAAGAAGCCTCTGGCTAAGTCTCATCTGCGTCAACATGTTCGTATTCGTTAGTTGGGGCAGCTTCTGTTATCGGTACAGCCTTTTCTTCAGAGGCATGTACAGGCAAATAGCTTGACAGGATCATAGCCATAGACAGAAGAACAGCTAATAATTGTTTTTTGTCTTTCATACGTTGCTCCTTTCTTGATGATATTAACGTTAAGTGCTTTGTAACCATTCAGCGCTTTGTACCTTGAATGGGCGAAAGATGTGGCACTGAACAGCTACAATGTCGGTTATGCCCCTGTACATAACCGATATTCCCTCAATGTGTCGGAGTTGGTAGTTTGCCCCCCCTTCACGTGTTCTATATATTAGTATGTATAGAAAGCAAAACGTTACGCCTCAGAACTTGTTTTTTTAATAAAACAAAATCCCCTCTGAGCGGAGCTTGAGGCATCCGCTCGGAGGGGATGTAACATGTTTGAATCGCTGTCGGAACGCTTATTAGCAGCTTCTTATTCCGCTGTCTTTTCTACGCCCGGGACAAATACATCGGCTTTCGAATTCTTCTCGACACGGAAGGAAAGATGGCCGTCTTCTTCTTCGTTGACCTTCAGGAATCCCTGGAGGTCGGTCCTATATACTGTGACGCCGCTCTTTTTAAGATTTTCCAGGACATCCGCCGCAGGATGCCCGTACTCGTTGTCCTTGCCGCATGAAATGACCGCAACGGACGGGCTGACTGCCTTGAGCCACTCGGCATCGTTTGAGGCGGAGCTGCCATGATGGCCGACCTTGAGGACGGTGCTCTGGATCTCGGCATCGGATTTCATGATGCCGTTTTCTTCGGCCGCTTCAGCATCTCCCGTGAAGAGGAAGCTGTTCTTGCCGTGAACAACCCTTAAAACCAAGGAATTATTGTTGTCATTGTCCCCCGGCTTAACAGGTCCGAGGACGGTCACGCTGGCGCTCCCAAGAGAAAAGGTATCGCCGGCAGAAGGAACGGCAATGCTTACTTTTTGGCTGTCGAGATATTTTACAAAGGACTTAAAGGATTCGCTGTCATCTTCCTCGACAGAGGATAGAGCTTTATCGACAGTCACGGCATTCAGTGCGCCGGAAAGGCCTCCGATATGGTCTTCATCGGGGTGCGTAGCTACGATGTAGTCAAGATGATTGATCTGACGGCTGCTAAGGAAGCTGTATACCGTGTCTGACTGGCTGCCCGGTCCGCCGTCTATCAACATATAATGCCCATCGCATACGATCAGAGAGGAATCTCCCTGCCCAACATTGAGGAAGTAGACCTTGAATTCTTTCTCCGCCGAGGCGGGCTGAGTCCCGGGCTGGTTGTCTCCGGTCTTTTCGGTATCATCTTTGCTGTCACCCTGCGCTGCGGTCTCGGCATCCGCAGGCGGATCGAACGAGAAAGTAAGAGGTTCAGAACCAGGTTCGGCTTCGGCTGAGGATTCATCCCCGGCTGCTGATCCGGTATCGGCCGTGTTCTCACCCTCTGACGCGGTATCGTTCTCTGAGGCACTCGCGGTCTGGTCATCGGAAAGGACATTATTTTTCTTTCCTGAAGACATGGACGAACCGAACATGTACAGAACCGCGACGACTACAAGCAAAAGAACGACAAGAGGTAGTTTGCTTACCTTTTTAGAGGTGTTTTTGCTTCTTGATACATTTTTCATGGTAGATATTCCTTTTGAATAATTGAGGTGAATCGGTATCTGATGATGTCATATTAGGATAAATCCGGGATAATAGCAAGAGGTTTTTTTATTAGCAGAAAATTAAATAAGATAAAAGTAAAACAGAAGAGTATACAGGGCAAAATCATCGTTTTAGCACTTTTGCGGAACGGATGATCTTGTCCTGCATGGTTATCTTTATCAGGACTCTATCCTTTATTTAATCCTGCCGTTTGTGTTGACCCTTTGATAAACCGGCCTTTCTGACATCATTACGGGTTTACGATCACATGGAACGTTATTGGCGAATGCCGCGCGTAATCGGATGGAAGGAGGTTTGGAACAATATGTGACTGTCAGTTGGAGCCTTCCGGCCTTAACGACAACGACACGCCCGGGACGAAGACATCTATGGACGCGTTTTTCGCTATACGATACATGAGCTTGCCGTCTTCTTCTGTTACTTTCAGGAAGCCCTGTAAATCGGTGCGGTATAATTTGACGTTGTTGCTCTTCATGTAGTCCAATACGGAGGCTGTAGGATGACCGTATTCATTGTCCGCGCCGCATGAAATGACGGCAACAGACGGCTGGACGGCCTTCAGCCAATCGCTGCTGTTTGAAGAGGACGCGCCATGATTCCCGACCTTAAGGACGGTGCTCTTAACAGTTGCCCCGGATTCAAGGATATCTTTCTCTTCAAGCTGCTCGGCATCGGCAGCAAACAGCAGGCTGTTCTCGCCATGCACTATCCGTAATACGAGCGAATTGTTGTTATCATTGCTCCCGGTATGCACCGGACCTAAAACGGTCACGCTCGCGCTGCCAAGGGAGAATACGTCGCCGGCAGACGGAACGGTAATGCTGACATCTTGCTGAGAGAGAGACGCCGCAAAAGCTTTAAAGGACTCCCTGTTATCCGAACTGACAGCTGAAAGCACCTTGTCAACGGTTGTGCTGCTGACCGCTGCGGCAAGTCCGCCTATGTGGTCTTCATCGGGATGAGTCGCTACGATATAATCAAGGTGCGTTATGCCCCTGCTCAACAGAAATTCGGTTACAGTCCCTGCCTGGCTGCTCGGTCCGCCGTCGATCAGCATCGAGTGTCCGTCGCAGATGATCAGTGATGAATCGCCTTGTCCCACATCGATAAAATAAACCTTGAACTCTTTTGTCTCGGAATCAGATGTTCCGGATGAAACAGATCCGTCACCGGGCTGGGCATCGCCTGTGTTCTCAGAACCGGACTCGCCTTCGGCGGCGGAAATGTCTTCAGAGCTGGGTTCGGAGCTGTCTTCGGGTTCGTCCGCCATGGTAATTCCGATGCTGGCCAAATACTCTTTCAGAGAGAGGGTCTCGCCATTGGTCTCGGAAGAGTCCTCGGTGGTGAATTCCGGATATTCCCTGAAAATAATCTCCGACTTCCTTCCGGAGGCCTTGGTCGAGCAGGCAGACAGAGCCAAGGCAGTCATAAGCAGTATGATAAATAGATGAAATCTGAGCCGTCTTTTTACGGTTCTAATGATCCTTGATACTTTTTTCATGGTATGGCTCCTTTTTGTATAATGATCGCAGATCTATACACATAATACAAATGAGACTTGGAGTGCATTCCCATGTCTCCCCCCTAAAACGAGACAGTGAACCAGACCCAATGACTCATATGACATATTAGAATAAATTCACATTAATGACAAGTGGGTTTTTATTAATTTGTAGACAAATCATAACTTTTATTTGGATTAATCAAGGAAAACGCAAGGAAAATACTTGCTGAATAAAAGCATGATCTGTAGTAAAATGGTATCCATGGAATCCTGTTCATGAAATAGTACTTACATATATTAATGTGGGATTTGTAGGCATCCTTATCGATGAATCGTACCGATGGCAAGGGAAGGGCTTCCGCAGAACTAATGACATAGCGCAGAAAGCTCATCCGTGATATTCCTGGATGAGCATGGCTGGGTGAGAGGGCATAACATGATATACATAGATCTGTTGATAGGATTTCTTGAGGTGGGGCTGTTCTCCTTTGGCGGCGGCTACGCGGCGATCCCTCTGATCCGAGATGTCGTGACGGCACACGGATGGCTCGATGATGAGATGCTGACTTATATGATAGCGGTCAGCGAGAGCACGCCAGGACCGATAATGGTGAATCTGGCAACTTATGTAGGGAGCGCGAAGGCGGGGATACTCGGGGCTGTGACAGCAACGGCAGCTGTCGTATTTCCGGCATTTATCCTGATCGTGATCATCGTAAGGCTTGCCTCGAATTTGGTCAAAAACAGCTATGTGCAGGCGGCGCTCGGAGGGCTGAAGCCGTGCATAATCGGGATAATCCTGGCGACAGGCATTTGCATGGTATGGCAGAACTGCGCGGCGAAAACCGGGACCGGAGCTGAGAGCGAGGTGAGCCGGATGGCAGCAGCCGGAGCGGAAGGCACGACGGCAGGGCTCGCGGCGGAGGGTGTGTCAGAATCGCTTGCCGGGTTGGGGATAGACATCAGGGCGGTGCTGCTCACATTTGTCCTGGGAGCTGTCTACTTCGGTTCAAGGAAGCTCTTGAAGAGAGGCATATCCCCTATAGGCTTGATATGTATAGCTGCGGCCGCGGGCGCGGCGGTATATGGAGTGTGAAAGGCACTCATGTATTTAAGGAAGGGGTCTTTCAAGTGACCGGATTAACGGAGCTGTTTTTGACTTTCGCAAGGATCGGGCTGTTCACCTTTGGCGGAGGCTACGCGATGATCTCTGTCATCGAGAACATTTGCGTGGAAAACAAGAAGTGGATAACCCACGATGAGCTGATGAACGTCGTGGTCATCGCAGAATCCACGCCGGGCCCGATAGCCATAAACTGCGCGACATATATCGGCTATAAGAAGGGAGGCCTGCCCGGGGCGGTGATGGCGACCCTGGGCGTGACGTTTCCGTCTTTTGTTATCATATACATGATTTCAAGGTTTCTGGAGAGATTCCTCGAAATAAGATGGGCTGCGAGCGCGTTTCATGGCATCAAGCTGGCAGTGGGCATACTTATCATTGACGCAGCGATCAAAATGATAAGGAAAATGAAGAAAAGGTCTTTGAGCATTGGGATTCTGGCGGTATCGCTGACGTGTGTGACAGCAGCCAATTTGTCGGGAAGTCATCTGTCGTCCTTGACGCTCATGCTGGCTGCGGCTGTCGTCAGCGAGGTGGCCTTCATGGTGGAGAAACATTTTAAGTGACAATCGGATCCGCATATGAAACGCCGTGACCGGGGAAGAGAGCCGGATGGCAGCTACAAGCGCGGCGGCTCATGCAGCGTGAAATGAATGTAGATTTAGCGAAGACAAAACAAGAGAAGTGAAAGGTGAATTATTAAGAAAATAATAGTCAAAGTGGTTAAGATCCTGATCGTAGCAGTGATATGCGTCATTGTTGCCGCGTTTGTCACATGATCACACGGATAACAGAATGGGCTCGTTGAAATACACGCAGATGTACATGGATCTTGGTTTTAACTGCGTCATCCTATGATCTCAACATTATCCCAATATTGTTCATCCATGGCGCGGAGGATGGCGTCATCTCGCCGAAGAATTCAGAAGATATGGCTGAGAGGACGAAGGGCTACAGTGAGGTTCGTCTGATACCAGAAGCCGGCCATGCCGAGTCGATTCTTGTCGCACCGGAGAAGTATGAGGGGTATGTAAAGGCGTTTCTTGAAGAACTGGGTCTGTAAGGCCAGTAAACCTGCATGCCAAGATTGGCACCACCAACTGTATAAGTCTCGGCGGGGCTTCGTGCTTCGCACTCCCGCCCCGCCGACAGGTATTCGCACTTTATGCCTGCTTCGCAGGCCCTTAGCTCTACCTGTTGTCTTTCGGCAAGCTGTCAGTAGGCTGAAAGCGAGCTTTCGTCTACTGACAGCTTGCCTCAAGGACTTATACAGCAAATAGCCATCAGAATCATGCTCAAGGCAGGAACTCCCTTATATATACATCTGAGAATCGGTCATCCTGGCTGATCTTGATTACGCCAAGGCACATGTTTGAAGTGGAGTCGTCAGGAACCGTGTACTCGTTTCCGGTGGGTTTGAGGACAAACCTGATGGATTTTGACCAATCTGGTCTTCCGGAGCTGAAGTATATCAGCCAGTAACAATCCCTGTCTTCGATCATATTGATGTCATAGTTAATCATATCTGGATAGGCCTGCACATTGGCATGGTTTAAGATAGTATATGAGCCATCGATCCGCTGTCCCATCTGGACATAATAAATCTTGTCCTTGTATGGTTCCCAATAGCTATCGTCAGGGTCTGTACCATCCTGTTCCGGAACGAAACGGACAAGATATAACAGAAAGTTTTTGAAGCGAAGGGAGGCACAGATTTCCACATCGGGGAGCGGTATATCTGCCGTTTCCTGCCCTTTGTTTCCCATGTCCCAATCTATGTGCCAATGCGCTGCGCATTCCGGAAAGTTGGAGAGATCAGCCCTAATGGTATACTTTCCTTCTGGCAAATCAAAATAACTGGAAGTAATGTTGTTGCCGTCCTTGTCAAGGAAGCGATATACGGGTGTTGCTTCATATACATTTTCCGGTGCTAAATCTCCTAAGTGCGCATACGGATTCTCGCCGATTGAGGGGTCAATCTGTGTCTGCATCAGGAACAGCGGTTTGTCTGATACATCGAAGGAATAAGTGATTTCATAGAAGCTGACGTCAGCCTGTCTGATGGCAAGGTCTTCATTCTTTCCGAAGAAAATCAGGTAACGAAGCGTGTCGGTGCCCACGACCTTGATGTGGAAATCCTCGTTAAGCTCGGTGACGGACTGTATCTTGAAGCGGCCGATCAGGTTGGAGCGAAGGGTCGCGAGGAAGAATTGGCGGCCGCGCTGACAGAGAATATAACGGAAGCGGCCGATGTCAGTTTGGTCGCAGACCGTGGTCTCGTTGTTACTGCTAACTCCATTAACGGTTTGGGCATTTAACTTTGTGACGAGGTTGCCGCAGTCGGGGCGGATCGGATAGGTGAGTATATAAGCGACAATGACCAAGATCGATACGAAGGCGATCAGTCCGAATGCCGAAAAAATGCTTATGACCAGATTATTGCGGTTGCGCTCATACTCTTTCCGAAGGAAATCTAGCTCCGCGTCATCAGAGCGCGACAAATCCTCATTGGCTCTTTCTTCTGTCAAAGGTTCGGATAAGACCTGTTCCAGATATTTGCGGCAGCTTGCGCATGTCGAGAGGTGTTCTTCAATAATGCCGCTTGTGACAGCGCTTGTCAGGCCATCTGCATAGGAAGGCAGAAGATCACGAACGATCCCGCAGGAGACTGCGTTTTGTTCATTATTTTTATTTGTCATCTTCGTTCACCTCCTTGCGAAGTCTTTCTTTTCCGCGGTAATAATTCACCCTCGCCCAGTTCTCATTTTTATCAAAGATTACTCCGATTTCCCGGAATGAAAGGCCGCCGAAGAGGCGAAGATAAAGGATTTCGCGCTGCGGCTCCGGGAGGCGGTGGAGCGATATCAGGATGTCCATGTGCGACACGGCGGATAAGGCTTCTTCTTCCGCGGATTGGGTAGGTATTATCTGGTCGTCAATATTTTCAAGCGGGGGACGCTTGCGCCGGTCCGTTAAGAGGACGTTGTGGGCAATGCCAAAAAGCCAGGTCGTGATCTTGCAGCTCCCATCATAGCTTTGGATGCTTCTGACAGCCTGATAGAACGTTTCCTGAGTGAGTTCTTCGGAGAGGTCAGCATTGCCCGTTCTTGAAAGCAGGTACCGATATACGGACTGTGCGTATCGCTGGTAGATTTCGTCCATAGATAACATCATACGCTCACCTCCCTGTCAAAAACAGCACACAGATTGTCTGGGCGAGGAACAGGATGATGAGCAGCACGCTGCCGGCATTTGCTAAATATGAAAGAACAGCTTTCCTGCCAGCCTGTGCAGGTGGCTTGCATGACCACAAATATGCAGTGTCAGCTTTTCGGGCGGCAGCACGAGACTGTCCATTCTGAACTGGGACTGAGTGGACTGTGTGGACTGTGCGGACTGTGCGGGTCGTCCTCGTGGAAAACAGGACGAAATGCCCGATAATCTGTATTACTACAGAAAAAGCAATACAGAGAATGCCGAGCAGTACGCGCGGGAGCACCGAGCGGAATTCGGCCATGTCTACGAAGCCGATGGAGTAATCGCGCAGGAGGGTTATCGTATGGCTGTCGAAGAGCGAGGTGGCTGCAAGCAGCATGGCAGTGAAGGCAGAGCGGATCATCTGCATGATGACAGGCCAGCGGAGTCTGCCGGTACGAAGGTACACGCATGCCAAGATGCGTCCGATAAACCAGGCGTAAAAGAAACTTAACAAGCTGCCGGAACAGAGCGCATAAGCAATGGCGGAGTATTCCATGGCTGTTTTTTCGCCATATTGACGTGAACGGTCGATCAGCAAGCGGCGAAAAATGTATTCGTCAATGATCGGCGTCACGATGATGGTGATAAGAAGTGCTAAGGGGGAGTTCATGGTCTGCAGGACATTGACAGAATTTGCTCCGGTTTCCATGGCGGAGGCTTGCACAGAGGCTGTGAAGCCCAGAAGCCTTATCGGCTGCACGAGGAGATTTGCGGCAGAGATTCCCAGGATAATGCCCCATAGAGCCAGCGGGGCGCAGCAGAACAGGCTGTTCAGCAGGAAAGAGTAGTCGGCGGGACGCTTGGGGATGGGGGCGGACGGCATGCGCCGGAGCAGGAGGATGCCGACGATCGAGCCGACAATTCCGCAGAGAGTGAGTATGGGGAAGCCTGCTTGGGGCAGGAGCTGTACCAGTGAGCCGCCGAAGATGCCGGCGTCAAAGCATGGGATTCTCAGGGCGGTTTCGGCGATGCGGGCTGCGGCGAACCTCATGCCGTAGGCAGTGAGCGTCATGATGACGAGGGAGAGGCTGAGGCGGCCAAAAGGCGGTTCGTTATCTATAGATATAGTTGTATGTGCTGTCTGTAATTTGTCTTTTCCGATAATCTCGTTCATAGCGGCACTCCTTTAGTTGAGCCGTTGGGTAGGTATAGCGGTGGATTTACGGTTTAGGTAATCGTCTTACCTATAGCGATGAATAATTGTGCAGGCGGCCATGTTTTTCGGTTGCGATAATAATGGACCGGTTTATTGCAGTATCCCTAGAACCAGCATGGAGCCTATGGCGATGGTCATGAAGGCAATCGCACAGAGGGATGACGCAAGCCGGATGCGTTTCATCATGAGGCGGTTCTTCTTCATAAAGTCGATTTTCTTTTGCGGGTCGGAAGCAGTATCGCTGACCGAGGCATCCGCCATTTCTTCAATGCCGGTATCACTCATGTCGGCAAGCATCTGACGGCATGCAGCGCAGTTTTTGACGTGGTCTTCGACCGCCTGCTTCGCCTCTTCCCCTACAACGCCGTCAACGTATAGCGGGAGCAGGTCTTGTATCATTTCACAGGGAAGGTTATTCATGGTGGTGACCTCCTTCAGTAGTATTCGTGTGTGAAGCATAATTCATGATCCCCATATGCTTCGTGTACCAAGAGATATTTATGGACCAAGTTTCTTTCAAGTTTCTTTCATGAATCAAGTGGTTTTTGTGTGCCAGTTTTGTATTGTCATTAGTATATGCTCTTTTTAGCGGATTTGTTACAGGGGACAGCAAAAAAAGTAAGTCGGAAAGCATGAAAGCTTTATTTCATGGCTGCCTGGGAAAGCGAATTGCATGAGCGCAAGTATGTAGGAATCGGACCATACAGAAGCCGTTTTATTCTGCGCTTGTATTCATTCTTTCGCTTCATTCTTTTGTTTTGTCCTTTCGCTTTCGTTTTTTCGTCTTTTTCTTTCTGCTGACCGCTTGAAATTAGCTATAATTTGGCATAAAATATGAAAAAAGAAAAAGCACTTGTATCATATCAACACATATATTTACAATTTTACGTCTGTTTGGAATGTTGAGCATATTTTATGTATGATATCTGTAAGTAATACGAAGACCTATAGGTGTTTAAAACTGTCTGCAATCTGGAAGAGATAGATTTTTTAGGGAACAAGTAGAATGAATACTGAATCAATCATTTTGACCATATTAGGCATCCTCATATCATCTATCATCTCAGTGATCCTAAGCGAGCAAATTCTGTCATTTGTCGGATCCCTTATGATGAAGATCGGGATCAAGCCCAGAGTCAACCTGAACGGAATATGGAGGGCGATATTTACGATCAGAAAAGATGAGAGAGAAGAATCTGAAGTATCGTATAACGAGATCATAAGGCTCAAAAGCAGTTTCGGCAGGGTATACGGCTATATCGAGCCTGATGAAAGAAATTACGAAGATCTGAAAGAGCATATGAATGACAGACCGCTGAGGTTAAAGGCCGAGCTGCTCGATAACAGATATCTGACCGGCTTCTGGTATCACCCGATTCAGACAAATCGCACTCAAGGCACATTTCAGATGATCCTTTACCCTGACACAAAAGAAATGCGCGGCTTGTGGATGGGATACAGCGTCAGTGGGAATGTGATCGAGGATGGCGAATGGGTGTGGAAGAAGGAAGGGTGAGATTTAATGCGGAGTGAAATGGTCATAATTCATAATAGTGAGTATTAAAAAATGTTGACTTATAAACTATATCGAGTTATCATATTACCGTAAATACAGAAAAAAGCATCACCTAAAAGGTGACACTTTTCCCTTTAATGCTCACTATTATTTTTCAATCCTCATGGCGGCTTCTTGTAGAAGGTTGCCAAGACATCATTATCATAGTGGCTAATGATAAAGACTGCAAGAAGATTATTTATCGAAAAAGCCTATAGGAAATAAAGTTATAGGAGTAGGCATGGAGTATTTGGCACATATATCAGAAGATGGTCATACACAGACAGTACTTGAGCATCTGGAGAATACAGCAGAATTGTGCGCAGGCTTTGCGAAGGCATTTGGAGCAGAGGAACAAGGACGCTTGATTGGCAAAGCCCATGATATTGGAAAATGCTCAGATGCTTTTCAGAAACGCTTGAGCGGAGGGCATATAGTTGATCACGCCACGGCAGGAGCAGTTGAGTGTGCCAAGCAGAATGCGATTTGGGCTGCCGGGTGTGTAGCTGGACATCATGGAGGATTGCCGGATTTTGGCAACCTCAAGAATGACACGGATGAAGACGCAACCTTGTTTGGGCGATTAAAAAGAGGAATTAGCGGGAAGATACCTTCTTATATATCTCCGGTGGCGTTATCTAAAGCACCTAATCCGAATCATTATGGAAAAGATAATCTGACAAATTCATATATTATCCGTATGCTTTATTCGTGTCTGGTAGATGCAGATTATCTGGACACGGAACAGTTCATGTCAAATGGGAGCCATCGTGAGTCTGCTGCGGAATCTATTCCAGTTCTTTGCGAGAAGCTAAAGCGTTATATCGAACCATGGTGGAATCCGACAAATGAGTTAAATAAAAAACGTTGTGAGATCTTAAGGGCATGTATAGAAGAAGGGACGCAAGGAAAAGGAGTATACACCCTCACAGTACCCACCGGAGGTGGAAAAACAATTGCTTCGATGGCATTTTCATTGGTCCATGCTAAAGAGAATGCGATGGATAGAGTAATATATGTTATTCCTTATACTTCTATCATAGAACAGACAGCAGCTATTTTCCGCAATGTTTTTGGGAAAGAGAATGTGATCGAGCACCATTCGAATGCTGGGTATGAGATCAAGGAAAATGGATCGACAGCGCAGTATAAACCGAGCAGGGCGATTGAAAACTGGGACGCTCCAATTATTGTCACGACTGCGGTGCAGTTTTTTGAGTCAATCTACGCGAACCGCTCTTCAAAGTGCAGGAAGCTCCACAATATCGCCAATAGTGTTATCGTATTTGATGAAGCCCAGATGCTCCCAACAGATCATTTGCGTCCGTGTGTGGCAGCAATTGCAAAGTTGGTAGAATTGTTTGGTTCAACCGCGGTGCTCTGTACCGCGACTCAGCCAGTATTGAATGATCTTTTTATGCAGTACATATCGCAGCAGTATACTATAAAGGAACTGTGCCCCAAAATGATGGATATGTATGCTGCTTTTAAGCGTGTAAGCATTATTAATATAGGTAACATTGATATCGCTGAATTAGTAATACGTTTAGAAGAATTGCCGCAAGTCTTATGTATAGTGAACAGCAGGAAACCCGCTCAAGAGATATTTGACAGACTGTCTGAAGAAGGAAGCTTTCATTTGTCTACATTAATGTATCCGGCACATAGAAGGTCGGTATTATCGGAGATAAGGTTGAGATTAAAGGAAGGCAAGCCGTGTCGCGTAATATCAACATCTCTGATTGAAGCCGGAGTGGATGTTGACTTTCCGGCAGTGTTTAGGGAGATGACTGGGCTAGACTCTATCCTTCAGGCTGCAGGAAGATGTAATCGTGAGGGCAAACATCCTGCGGAAAGCAGTATAGTAACGGTTTTTGAAGGAGTATCGAATACACCGCAATTATTAAAGGTTAATATCGGGGCAGCAAGGGAGGTCATAGGTTCGGAGGTTGACGCGACGTCACCGGAAACTATAGAAAAATATTTCAAAGCGTATCGTTCGCTGGCTGGAACAAGATTGGACAGAGCTGAAGTTATTTCTTCTTTTGAGAACGGTATACAAGGACGGATGTTGCCTTTCTGCTCAGTAGCAGAAAAGTTTCATTTGATTAATGATAATACGAAAACCATATATATTCCGCTTGAAAAAGGGGAACGATTAGTTCAGCGATTAAGTGAAGGAGAACATTCACGCGAACTTTTCCGTGAATTAGGTCAATATTGTGTGAATGTATATGAGAATCAGTTTTACATGCTAATGGGGATAAATGCATTGACACACATAGATGACAATAGTGCCATATTAAAAAATACGCAGTTGTATGATAATACGGTGGGATTGGATGTCAACGATGTATCTAATGGATGCTTAATAAACTGAACCTCATATGATTCAAGATAATTATGAAATATGGATATAATCTTTAGAAAGGAGTGATCTGGATTGTCGATTTCATTGGAGGTATGGGGAGATTATGCTTGTTTTTCCCGTCCCGAAATGAAGGTCGAACGTGTGAGTTACGACGTTATCACGCCATCGGCAGCTCGAGGGCTGATTGAAGCGATAATGTGGCATCCAGGTATGCGGTGGTGTATAGATCGCATACAAGTATGCAGCCCTATACGTTTTACCAACATTCGGAGAAATGAAGTAAAAGATGTAATATCTGCTCGTACCGTAAAAACAGCGATGGATAGAGGGGAGGGAAAACTATATATAGCCACATCTGACAGTATTCAGCAGCGTGCGGCTATGATTCTTAAGGATGTTAGGTATGTAATTGATGCTCATTTCGAGATGACAGACAAGGCATCGCCAAGTGACAGCGAGGCTAAGTTTCATGAGATGACAAAAAGGCGCATCAGTAAAGGGCAGTTTTATCATCAGCCTTGTTTTGGAGTGCGTGAATTTCCCGCATATTTTCGCATGTGCGAAGAAAAGCTTGATTGTCCTGAGGAGCTGTTAGGGGAAAAAGATTTGGGCTGGATGTTATTAGACATGGATTACTCTGACCCGGCAGATATTCGTCCTATTTTCTTTCGTGCGGTAATGCGGGATGGAGTTATTACGGTACCTGATCCTTCAAGTGAGGGGGTGACTGGATGATTCTACAGGCATTAACACAGTATTATGAGGATCTTGTAGAAAAAGATCAAATAGCTCGCCCCGGTTGGGCAAAAGCGAAAATCAGTTATGCTTTGTGCATAGACACTGAGGGTGAACTAAAACAGATTATTCCATTAATAGAGGAAACTGGCGGAAAGAAGCCGCAGCCGCAACAGTTCAATCTGCCAGCTCCTGTTAAAAGAACTATGGGGATTGCATCCAATTTTCTCTGGGATAACTCTACATATTTGCTTGGAATTGATGCCAAGAAAAACCCTGAGAGGAGCATGAAATGTTTTAAGGTTTGCAAGGAGCTGCATCATACTCTACTTGATGGGAAGGATAATGATGTAATAAGAGGAGTATTGAATTTCTTTGATCATTGGGAACCATCGAATGCTGATAATTGCCCTGTATTAAAGGATGAATATGATGCAATAATCGGTGGCGCGAATTTGTTGTTTCGCGTTAATGGGGAATTTGTTCATGATAATAATGATGTTAGGAGCGCATGGCAGGACTATTATGACCATATCGAAGGTGACATGCGTCAATGTTTGGTCACGGGCAAAGAAAGTGTAATTGCAGCGGTTCACCCTGCAATTAAGGGAGTAGATGGGGCTCAATCTACAGGGGCGGCAATGGTTTCCTTCAACGCATCTGCGTTCTGTTCTTATGGGCAGGATCAGAGCTACAATGCTCCTGTTAGTAAGTATGCAGCTTTTGCATATACTTCAGCTCTTAATCATTTGTTGTCTGATCGCAAAAATGTTCAGAAAATCGGCGACACTTCCATTGTTTGTTGGGCAGAAGGTGCGGAACCTCAGTATCAAGAATTCACTTATGCGGCACTTTTTGGACAAGAAGAGGAAGGACTTACTGAAGATGATATAAGAGATGCTTTGGCTAAACTAGCTGATGGCAAGCCTGTGCCAGAACGAGGATTGGAAGCAAGCCGTCCGTTTTATATCCTTGGACTGTCTCCAAATTCAGCAAGACTTTCTGTGAGATTCTTTTATCGGGATACTTTTGGCAATTTGATGAAGAATGTCAATAGTCATCATAAAAGAATGGAGATCGTGCGTCCTGCTTATGACCGATTCAACACTATTCCTCTATGGGCAATGCTAAATGAAACGGTTAATCCTAATTCCAAAGAAAAGAATGCAAGTCCGGTAATGGCAGGAGCTACAGCCAGAGCAATATTTACTGGAAGTATGTATCCGGCCGCGTTGCTCGAGCAAACTATGCTTCGTATTCGAGCAGAACATAATGTAAACCGTGGTAAAGCTGCAATAATTAAGGCGTACTTTTTAAGAAATCAACATAATGATTGTCCGAAGGAGGTATTGACAGTGGCGTTAAATGAAGCAAGTACAAATCCTGCATACACTCTGGGAAGATTGTTTTCTCTCTATGAAGCAGTGCAGGAAGATGCGAATCCTGGCATCAATGCAACCATCAAAGACAAGTATTTTAATTCAGCGGCATCCACTCCGGCTACGATTTTTCCTTTTCTGGATAATCTCTGCCAGAAACATTTACGCAAGATAAATACATCAAAGCGTATATGGTATGAACAGCAGATCAGGAAGTTGGCGGAGGTATTCGGAGAGGCATACCCTTCACGGTTAAGCTTGCCGCAGCAGGGCTCATTTAATCTTGGATATTATCATCAGACGCAGAAGCGTTATGAGAAGAAGGAGGATAAATAATAATGGAAGCTATTAAGAATCGCTATGAGTTTGTTGTTTTATTTGATGTTGAAAATGGAAATCCTAACGGGGATCCAGATGCGGGCAATATGCCGAGGATCGATCCAGAGTCTGGATATGGTCTTGTCACTGACGTCTGTATCAAGAGAAAAATCCGTAATTATGTAGAAATGGTAAAGGAAGATAGTACAGGATATAGAATCTATATTAAGAGCGGAGTTCCTCTGAATCGCAGTGATAGTGAAGCATTTGCCGATGTAGGTATTGGCGATGCTTCTGCTAAGAAATCTGTGGATTTACAGAAAGAAGTAAAGGAAAAGAAAAAGCAAGGTGTGGACGTGGACCGTGCCGTCCTTAATTATCTTTGCAGCAATTTCTTTGATATCCGTACATTTGGGGCAGTGATAACGACAGCGGTAAAAGGAGCACTAAATTGTGGTCAGGTGCGTGGTCCGGTGCAACTGGGCTTTTCTCGTAGCATAGACCCTATTTTGCCTCAGGAGGTAACAATAACACGTACTGCAATCACAACTGAGGCAGATGCCGAAAAAAAGGGTACTGAGATGGGACGGAAATATATTATTCCATATGCCCTTTATCGGTGTGAAGGTTATATTTCCGCAAATCTTGCACGGAAGACAACTGGCTTCTCAGAAGAGGATCTCGCACTTTTATGGGATGCTATCATCAATATGTTTGAAAGCGATCACTCTGCAGCTCGTGGGAAGATGGCAGTACGTGAACTTATTGTGTTTAAGCATGACAGTGAGTTGGGAAATGCTCCTGCCTATAAGCTTTTTAATCTTGTTAAGGTGCAGAAAAAAGAAGATATCACTGCACCCCGAGCATATTCAGATTATACAATCGAGGTTGAAATAGATAAACTCCCTCAAGGAGTAAGTTGTCAGCGTTTATTGTAAATTGACAGGTGATGTCTTTCCTGAATCAGAGGAGGTAATTATTGAAAGAATATAAAGAAGAAGAGTACATTCTGCTTTCAGGAATCCAGCATTTTCTTTTTTGTCGGCGTCAGTGGGCACTTGCATATATCGAGAATCAATGGGAAGACAATGTGAAAACCATTCAGGGAGAAATAATGCATAAGCGTGCCCATGATGCTGGTATCAGGGAGAAGAGAGGCGATATCCTCACAGTTCGCGGGCTGAGAATTCAGTCCGCGAAACTGGGAGTCTCGGGAGAGTGTGATGTCGTAGAGTTTCACAAGGATGAGAATGGAGTCATGCTTCACGGAGAGGAAGGGAAATGGTTGCCTTATCCGGTAGAATACAAGCGCGGAACGGTCAAGGAAGGTCCTTACGATGAAGCCCAACTATGCGGACAGGCAATGTGCCTGGAGGAAATGCTATGCTGTGAGATTGGAGAAGGGGCTCTTTTTTATGGTGAAAACCAGAGAAGACATAAGGTGATTTTCACGGATGAGCTCCGAGAGACAGTGCGCTTCGCAATCAATGAGATGCATCAAATATATGATCGTGGTTCAACACCAAAAGTCAAGCCTAAAAAGGGATGTTATGCATGCTCGCTAAAGAATCGGTGTTTGCCCAGTCTTATGAAAGAACAGTCAGCGATAGAATACATGAAGCAGTCACTTCGAGGAGATGAGGATTGAAACAGCTTTTAAATACTTTGTTCGTGACCACTGAGAATGCCTATGCGTCACTTGATAAGGAAAATGTCGTTTTGCGTGTTGAGGATGATATGATAGCAAGATATCCTCTTCATATTCTGGAAGGAATCTGTCTTTTTACCTATAGCGGCGCTTCGCCCGCGCTTATGGGAGAATGCGCGAAACGAGGTATTAACCTTACATTTCTGACACCAAATGGCAAATTTCTTGCAAGGACTATTGGGGAAAGCAAAGGGAATGTATTGCTGCGCAGGACACAATATAGGGTAGCGGATGATGAGAGCCAGAGCACTAAGATTGCAAGATCGTTTATCTTCGGCAAGGTTAACAATGCGAAAAATATCCTATCCAGGATGAGACGAGATCATGCTGAAAGAATCGATGATGAGGCTTTTATTACGGCTATTCATCAGATGCGTGATGCATTGGGTTTGATATTGGATGCGGACAGCCTGGATTCGTTGAGAGGTTTTGAAGGCGCGGCCAGCAGCATATATTTTAGACGGCTGGATGATATGATATTAAGGGACAAGGACAATTTCTACTTCCATGAAAGGAATCGGCGTCCGCCTAAAGATAATGTCAATGCCATGCTTTCATTTGCCTATGTGCTGCTAGCAGGAGAATGTGCATCCGCGTTGGAGAATGTCGGTCTTGATGCTTACGTGGGTGTATTTCATCAGGATAGGTCTGGAAGGAAATCATTGGCTCTGGATCTTATGGAGGAATTACGGCCATGTATGGCAGACCGCTTTGTTTTAAAATTGATAAATGACCGTGTTGTTCAGGCTGATGATTTCATTAAGCAGCAAAGCGGTGCTGTAGAGCTGAAGGATGACGCGAGGAAGAGGTTCTTGAAGGAATGGCAGACGAAGAAACAGGTAGAGATTACACATCCATTCCTTAAAGAGAAAATACAGTGGGGGCTGGTGCCGCATGTTCAGGCGCTGCTGTTGGCAAGATATTTGCGTGGCGACATCGATGCGTATCCGCCTTTCTTGTATAAATGAAAGATATATGTTGGTTTGTGGGTTCAGCGGAGGTTTGGGATGTTGGTGCTGGTGACCTATGATGTGAATACGTCCAACAGCTCTGGCCAGAAAAGACTAAATCGCATTGCAAAAGAATGCGTGAAGCATGGACAGAGGGTACAGAATTCAGTGTTTGAGTGCAGCCTGGATGCCGGGCAGCTTTGTATGCTGAAGGACAGGCTACTTGAGATAGCTGATCTGGAAAAGGACAGCCTGAGATTCTATAATCTGGGGAATAATTATAGTTCTAGGATCGAATCGTATGGCGTAAAAACAGGGTATGACCCCAAGGGGGTTCTGATGGTTTGAACATGACCTGTGTAAACTAAATTGTGTCCAGAAAATCTAGTTATCAAACGCTTAACCGTAGATTGAGAGTCAGCGTAGAAGTCTGTTCAGGCAGCTGGAAGAGTTCTGATAATTAATAATGGCTTAGTGCGAAGCATAAGCTATCATGAAAAGTCTGGCAGGTTCGCACTGAAGTCTGGGTAGGAAAGAAGGGGATTATAATAGAATGGAGGTATCGAACAATGAAGAGATACTGAAATATATGGAAATATAGTGGATTTATAAAATGATAAACTATTATGGTGCAATTATTTGACACAATACGTCAAATTTTTGCGGTCGCACCCCGCGAGGGGTGCGTGGATTGAAATGCACTTGTTCCATAAGACGACAAAGATCGCTATTAGTCGCACCCCGCGAGGGGTGCGTGGATTGAAATATTCCGTGCGCCGCAGCAGGAGGAGCTTGAGCGCGTCGCACCCCGCGAGGGGTGCGTGGATTGAAATAGGGACGTTGCGGCGGTTGCCGTGTCAATGTTTTGTCGCACCCCGCGAGGGGTGCGTGGATTGAAATACCCTCCGAAGAACCTGTCTATATCTTCCTGCGGTCGCACCCCGCGAGGGGTGCGTGGATTGAAATGGCGTCATATTCCCAGTCATCAAACCCGATCGAGCAGTCGCACCCCGCGAGGGGTGCGTGGATTGAAATTGTTTAGTGACCATAATATCATCCTCCTATTGGGTCGCACCCCGCGAGGGGTGCGTGGATTGAAATTGCCACGTTGACAAGCAAGTCGAGCGGCTCCAGATGTCGCACCCCGCGAGGGGTGCGTG